>DXLO01000028.1 GCA_019414665.1 Bacteroides sp.
CTAAAGTTAATTATTAATGAATTATCCAACTTTGTTTGGATTTTAAATGGAAAGAATATATGAAAAACCTGTCGAACGATAAAATCAGTATTCAAATTGCCGATCACGGTGCAGAACTGGTAAGTATTTATGCAAACGGAACCGAGTATTTATGGCAAGCCGATCCTCAATTTTGGGGACGTCATTCTCCTGTATTGTTCCCGATAGTAGGACGAGTATGGAATAATACCTACCGTCATAAAGGACAAACATATTCGTTAGGACAACACGGATTTGCCCGCGACATGGACTTCCAGCTTACATACGAGGAAGAAAATGCAGCAATCTATACCTTAGAAAGCAACGAAGAGACAATGAAAGTATATCCATTTCCTTTCGTGCTCGAAATAGGATACCGCCTGAAAGGCAACCGTATTGAAGTAATGTGGAGTGTACAAAATACTGGCGACAAAGACCTTCATTTTCAGATAGGTGCTCATCCGGCATTTTACTACCGTGACCTGAATCCTGAAACAAATGAAAGAGGATTCCTCGATTTTGGAAAAAAAATCAAAACATTAGAGTATATTTCTCCTGCAGAAAAAGGATGTGTACTACCTCAGCGTCATACCTTGACCTTGCATGAAGGTCTGATGGAATTAAGACGAGATACATTTGCATGCGATACGTACATGTTCGACAATAGCCAGCTGAAAAAAATAACTCTTCTGGATAAAAAGCAACAACCATACATCAGTCTGGAATTCAACAGTCCGCTGGTTGCAGTATGGTCACCAAGCGCAACTTATCCCAATGTTCCTTTTGTATGTATCGAACCCTGGTACGGACGTTGTGACACAGTAGGTTATGAAGGAGAATTCAAAGACAGAGAATGGATGCAGCATCTTGCTCCCGGAAAAAGCTTTGAAGCAAGTTACTCTATCATTCTGGAAGATATCGAATAACACCTATCTATCCGGAATCTATGATAATTTTCCAGTACGATAAAACATTTGAGGGACTTCTTACAGCTGTATTTGAGGCATACAGACTTAAGAAATTCCCCGATTCTATCATAAAAGAGGGAGACACTCTCCCTCTTTTTTATGATGAAACATATACTGTTATAACTGATGATGAAAAAGCGGAACGAGTCTGGAAATCATTGGAAAAAAAGTTATCAAAAGGAGCACTCTCCATGCTAACTTACAGCTGGCTGTCGGAAGCTTCCGACATAGCTATCGTGCTATTCCGTTATATACGGAAAATAACTGACGCTTCACGCTCAATAGAAACTAATTTTGCAGATCCTGATATTCTTACCATTTCAAAATTAGGGAAAAAAGTAGCCGATGAACGTTACCGCATTTTACAGTTCATGCGTTTCCAGAAAACTACCGAAGGCATATATTACGGAGCCATGGAACCGCTATATGATGTGTTTCCTCTTACTATCCGGCATTTTCGTGATCGTTTTGCCGATCAGAAATGGCTTATTTATGATGTAAAAAGACATTACGGTTACTATTATGATGGAAAAGAAGTAAATGAAATCACATTTGCAGATCCTAAACAGACGCATCTGCAGACAGGAAAACTGGACGAAAGTCTGCTGGATAAAAACGAAAAGCTTTTCCAAACATTATGGAAAAGCTATTTTAAATCTATCTGTATCAAAGAAAGATTGAATCCTGTCAAGCATAAAAAAGACATGCCGGTACGATACTGGAAATATCTGACAGAAAAGAATTAGCCTCAACAAACAGCAAACAAGTCGTCGGGATAGCCAATATCAACAAGAAATAAGGCATGTCCCGGAACCGATGTACCTGCACTGCAGCGATTCTTTTCTTCTATTACCTTACGGAATCCCTCTACAGTAAGTTTACCTCGTCCCACTTCCACCAGTGTACCAACTACGGCACGAACCATATTACGCAAGAAACGGTCGGCTTGAATAGTGAATACCCATTCATCTTCCCCTATCTGTTCCCAACGTGCATGCATGATACGGCAATTGTTTGTCTTTACATCTGTATGCAATTTACTGAAGCTGGTAAAATCTGTATACTCAAACAAAACCTTTGCTGCCTCATTCATCTTATCAAAATCCAATGACTGAAAAACTCTCCAGGCATAATTCCGGTTGAAGGGATCTTTACGGGTTGTGATATAATATTTATAAGTGCGATAAGTCGCATCAAAACGGGCATGAGCATCTTGTCTTACCCTGCGAACCTGATATACAGATATATCTGGAGGCAGTAAACGATTCAGTTTGTCTGTCACACTATCACAATCCAGCATCCGCTCGATATCAAAATGAGCTACCATCAGGCGGGCATGTACTCCAGCATCTGTTCTTCCGGCACCAGTTACTTCTATTGCATCATCACGCAAAAAAGTGATAAGTGCACGAGTCAATGTTTCCTGCACACTATTGCCATTTGGCTGAATCTGCCAGCCATGATAATTGGCACCATCGTAAGCTAAATAAATAAAATATCTGAACATTTCTGATTATCTTGTCGTTATGTGAAAACATCCCTGCTTCAATTCATACTTTACGTAGCAGCGTTCTGCTTTGCGCAAATCACGCAAGACTTCCGACAGGACCAGTTTCAGTGTATCGGCGCTCACATCTTGCATCGGACGTCCGCCTGGATCCTCCACCTTAGTAAAACGTTTCCAGCTTACATCGAAAGTAGTACCATAAAAATGACAGGAGTTCAACGACGCATTTCCGTTAGTACGACGCAGTTTTTTCACATCATCCTTAGTACGTAAAACAGAAGTTACGATTATTTTATTAGGGTTCAGTCCTTTACTTTCCAGAGAATCCAGAAAATTTATACCAAGGGTATCCAGTAAAGCTGCTGCACGAGGAACAAGAAACGGTATGGAGTGAGTCAGGGAATCTACATCATAGCGTTCGCACGATACGATCTCTTTTAAATCACCATCCAAGTCGACTGCTGCTTCACGCGAGGATATAGGACGTATCCCTATACGGCGTGCAGAAGCCAGCTGTACATCATTTAAATCACCAAAACTTCTTTTGTAACTCACCACCCCACGAATATTGCGTGGATTATTCAGTTTGATAGACTTGTCTTCATGGCCACAGCTACCCAATATACCAGCTGCAACCAAAGCTATCATACATGTTATTCCTGTTAGTCTTTTCATGTTTCCAGTCAATCTTTTTCCCAAAATTCATAGAAAATACAAGGGCACAAAGATAAAAAAGAAAGCTGTCTTTTAAAAATTCATGAAGAGAAACTTCCTTAGTTCACCTCACATTGCGGTAATCGTACAACAGATAGACAGAAAACAGCTGGCAGAAAGCAGAAATTAATTTACCGTATATCGTGTACAGATAAAAAGGAATGATTAAATTTGCAGAAAAATAAACAAACGAGCATATCAAAATAATCTGAATGATCGAAAAACATATTGTATTAGAAGATATTGATCCGGTTATTTTTTACGGTGTAAACAATGCCAATATGCAAATGATTAAGGCATTGTTCCCCAAGTTACGCATTGTGGCACGCGGAGATGTCATAAAAGTAATGGGGGATGAAGAAGAAATGTGTGCATTCGAAGAAGCAATACTCGCTTTGGAAAAACATTGCGCACGTTATAATTCGCTGAACGAAGAAGCGATATTGGACATCATAAAAGGAAACAAACCGCAAATCGAAAAGACCGGCGATGTAATTGTATATAGCGTCACCGGAAAACCCATTACCCCCCGAAGTACCAACCAGCTGAAACTGGTAAAAGAATTCGATAAGAATGACATGATCTTTGCTATCGGTCCAGCCGGATCGGGTAAAACGTATACTGCTATCGCATTGGCAGTACGTGCTCTTAAGAATAAAGAAATCAAAAAAATCATATTAAGCCGTCCGGCAGTAGAAGCAGGCGAAAAGTTAGGTTTCTTGCCTGGAGATATGAAAGACAAGATAGACCCTTATCTGCAACCATTGTACGATGCCCTTCAGGATATGATACCTGCTGCCAAACTGAAGGAATACATGGAGCTGAACATCATACAGATTGCTCCTCTTGCTTTCATGCGTGGACGAACATTAAATGATGCAATTGTCATCCTTGACGAAGCACAAAACACTACCACACAACAAATCAAGATGTTTCTTACCCGAATGGGTATGAATACCAAAATGATCGTTACAGGGGATATGACACAGATAGACCTTCCCTCATCACAAACATCGGGACTGGTACAGGCTATCAAGATTCTTAAAGGTGTAAAAGGTATCAGCTTCATAGAACTGAACAAGAAAGACATTGTACGCCATAAGCTGGTAACCCGTATTGTAGAGGCTTACGAAAAATTTGAAGAGAAAACGAAAAGCCTGAAAAATACAGACAAACCTTCTCTCCAATAACTGGAGTTGTAAGTAAAGAAAAATATATTCATTACTAAATATAGAAAGAAAATGAGTAAAGCTTTAACTAAAACAGACTATCACTTTCCGGGACAGAAAAGTGTATATCACGGCAAAGTGCGCGATGTTTACAACATCAATGATGAAAAGTTAGTAATGGTTGCTACCGACCGTATTTCTGCATTCGATGTAGTATTGCCTGAAGGTATTCCTTACAAAGGACAAATGCTGAATCAGATTGCAGCCAAATTCCTCGATGCAACGACAGATATTTGCCCCAACTGGAAATTAGCTACTCCCGACCCTATGGTAACCGTAGGTGTTATGTGTGAAGGATTCCCTGTAGAAATGATTGTACGCGGTTATTTGTGCGGAAGTGCATGGCGTGCTTACAAGAGTGGAGTTCGTGAAATTTGTGGTGTACGTCTGCCGGAAGGTATGCGTGAAAATGAAAAATTCCCTCACCCGATCATTACCCCGACAACTAAAGCTGAAATGGGTATGCACGATGAAGATATTTCCAAAGAAGAAATTCTGGCTAAGGGACTTGCTACACCTGAAGAATATGAAACTCTGGAACGTTATACACTGGCTCTGTTCGAACGTGGTACACAGATGGCAGCAGAACGTGGCTTGATCCTTGTAGATACTAAATATGAATTCGGAAAGCACAATGGAGAAATCTATCTGATGGACGAAATTCATACTCCTGACTCAAGCCGCTATTTCTATTCAGAAGGATACCAGGAACGTTTTGAAAACGGTGAACCTCAGAAGCAGTTATCAAAAGAATTTGTTCGCGAATGGTTGATGGCAAACGGATTCCAGGGTAAAGAAGGACAGAAAGTTCCTGAAATGACTCCGGCAATCGTATCTTCTATCAGCGACCGCTATATTGAATTGTATGAGCACATCACAGGTGAAACATTCGTTAAAGCTGATACAGATCAATTGGCAGAACGCATCGAAAAGAACGTTACTGAATACTTAGGATAATATTTTAAAACGGAGAATGAAGAACAATCAATGAAGATTCTTTCTATACAACGGAATCTTTATTAGAAACAAGTTCTTCATTCTTCTTTTTCCATTCTTCAATCCTTTATTTTATTAAACTTATGCCTCATTATCCACAAGAAGAAATCAAACCTTACAACGAAAGCGAAAGTAAAGCCGTACAAGTAGAAAAAATGTTCGACAACATTGCTCCTGCTTACGACAACCTGAACCATGTACTCTCATGGGGAATAGATAAAAGCTGGAGGCGCAAGGCTATCAACTGTCTGAAACCCTATCATCCTCAACGTATCATGGATGTAGCTACCGGCACAGGAGATTTCGCCATACAAGCCTTTACAATGCTTCATCCGCAGGAATTGATAGGTACAGACATTTCGGAAGGCATGATGAACATAGGACGGGAAAAAGTTAAGCAAGCCGGATTCTCTGAACATATATCCTTTGCCAAGGAAGATTGTACTAATCTTTCTTTTACCGACAATTGCTTTGATGCCATAACAGTAGCTTTTGGAGTACGTAACTTCGAGAATCTGGATAAAGGATTACAAGAAATGCATCGTGTACTAGTACCAGGAGGACATCTCGTTATTTTAGAATTATCAGAACCTGAATGGTTTCCGATGAAACAACTATATGCCCTCTATTCTAAAATTGTAATACCCACATTGGGAAAACTTTTCTCTAAAGACCGCAGTGCCTATACATATTTACCCCAGTCCATCAAAGCCTTTCCACAAGGAGAAATCATGCAAGGTATCATCCGCAAGGCTGGTTTTAGTCAAGTACACTTCCAAAGACTGACCTTAGGCATCTGCACACTTTATTTTGCGACTAAATAATTAAGAACTTAAATATCTTTTTTATGAAAAAATTCGGTTTGATAGGCTATCCGCTCGGACATTCTTTCTCCAGGAATTTCTTCAATGAAAAATTTCAGTCAGAGAATATCGATGCGGAGTACGTAAACTTCGAAATCCCTACTATAGAAGATTTTCCACAAGTTATTGTATCCAACCCCACACTAGAAGGGTTAAACGTTACAATTCCTTATAAAGAGAAGGTCATTCCCTACTTAAACGAATTAGCCCCAGACGCAGCAGCTATAGGAGCTGTAAACGTTATCAAATTCGAACGCAATAAAGGAAAACTTAAACTGATAGGACACAATTCGGATGTTATCGGTTTTACCCGATCTATCGAACCACTTTTAGAATCTTTTCATACTAAGGCTCTTATCTTAGGAACAGGAGGAGCATCAAAAGCCATCAATTATGGTCTCAAGACACTTGGCATAGAAACACTTTTTGTTTCACGAAGTGCACACAATGAGCATACCATTACGTATTCAGAACTGACACCGGAAATAATGGACGAATACAAAATAATTGTAAACTGTACACCCGTAGGAATGTATCCGCAAGCAGACAAATGTCCGGAAATACCTTACGAATATCTTACTCCACGTCACTTGCTTTACGATTTGCTGTATAATCCTAATACAACACTATTTATGAGAAAAGGAAGTGAACATGGAGCTGTAGTAAAGAACGGACTCGAAATGTTACTCTTGCAAGCTTTCGGTGCATGGGATATCTGGAACAAATAAGGCATATAACTTGTTATTAAAGTAAATCAATCAGTAAGTTATATATGAAAAAACGAATTGCCATTGGCACAGGAATCTTTTTATTGGTTCTAGTGGGTTTACTTGCCGGAGGAAGCATATACATGATAAACTTTTCACTCCGCCCTGAAAACAGAGGAAAAGATATGGAAGGCTCTTTCACTTTTATGCGAGAAAAATATCCGCAAATTATCCCATGGGTAGACAGCCTTCAGAATCATCATGCACTACGCGATACTTTTATCATCTCTCCCGATGGTATACGGATGCATGCCTTCTATGCCAGAGCCATGAAGCCCACCTCGCATACGGCAATTATCGTACATGGATATACAGACAACGCTATCCGCATGTTTCACATCGGTTATCTGTATAACCATTCATTAAACTATAACATTTTACTCCCTGATTTACGCTATACAGGGTTATCTGAAGGTGACGCTATTCAAATGGGATGGTTAGACCGAAAAGATGTCATGCAGTGGATTGACATTGCTCCTGCATTGTTTGGTGATTCCCTACAAGCAGTAGTACACGGTATATCAATGGGAGCTGCCACTACCATGATGCTCTCAGGAGAAAAGCTTCCAGCATATATACGTTGCTTCGTTGAGGATTGTGGATATACCAGTGTATGGGATCAGTTCCAAAAAGAATTAAAAGAACAATTCGGACTTCCCGCATTCCCTTTACTATATACTGCCAGCTGGCTGTGTGAATGGCAAAATGGATGGAACTTCAAAGAAGCATCTGCTGTAAAACAAGTTGCCAAATGCCAAAAACCAATGTTCTTTATCCACGGTGATAAAGATAATTTCGTACCCACTTATATGGTACATAAAGTTTACGAAGCAAAGCCTCAGCCCAAGGAACTTTGGATTGTTCCGGGAGCTGACCATGCAACCTCTTATTTCTATTATCCTGAAGAATATACCTCACGTGTAGAACATTTCATCAAAAAGTATATTCCTTAAGAAGATTTTTATTCCTCCTCGAGCAAAAACAAAGAAATGCCCTTGGAGGAATTTTTATATCTATCAAAATAATCAGTTACTTTCTTTCATTCTGCCGACTAATGTTCCCCAACTATTTCGAAGGCTCTCATTGTCAACTTTATGGTTGTATGCTTGTAACGCACCTTTGGGAACGATAACTTGTTCAACTTGTTCCGGTAAAGAATAAATTTCTAAAGAAGGAGGTTCCGGTGCATTCACGGTAAACACCTTCACAGAACTGTTACCTAAAGCATTAAAAGCTAAATACTTCAGATTTCGACCAAGAGTAAGAACATCAAGGTGAACATTGGCAGAGAAAAGAGTTTGCCCTACAGATTCAACACTCTCTGGAAGTTCTACAACAGATAAATCCGGACAATATTGGAAAATACCATGATGCATAATACCTGTCACTCCCTGCTTTAAGATACCGGTACTTTTTACCTGACGCAGATTACGACACAAATAGAAAGCTCTTTCTTCTATCAGTTCAATACTATTCGGTAAAGTCACCTCACGTAATCCTGATTCACGAAAAGCTTCAATCCCAATTTTCTTCAGAGATTCAGGAAGAGCTATCGAACGTAAGTTGTCTGTATGCAATAACGACTGACTGCTTATTTCCTCCAATGAAGCAGGTAAAACAATCGTTTCTGTAGCAACATTCGAAAGTGCCCGCATCGGTATAGTTTTTATTTGGGTATGTCCTAAATCGAGCTGAATCAGATTCCGGCAACCATAAAAACAATATTCACCTATCTTTTTCAGACTTTCAGGAAAGACTATTTCCTTCACCGGATTGTTTGAAAAGGCATCAGCCTGAATTTCCTCCAATCCTTCATTTAAAATGATTTTATTGAAAGAACAAGAAGCAAAAGCAGAAGAGGCAATTACCTTTACATCGGTTGGAAGACGATATTCCTCCCCTTCTTTCATTAAAACTTCTGTCAGTACTCCGTCTTTGATTACATAGTCAACCACTTTAATTGTGAAGCTGGCTTGCTTACCATCTATAACAATTGTTACAGGAAGTTCTTCTGATACATTTTCTGTCGAAAACCCTAAAATATTATCAGCCGAAACAGACAGCCTTTCCCGCTTACCATTATCGTATATACCTTCCACAACCAGTCCTTCCAGGTTTAAACCAGTATCAGCATGAAGTAAATAAGTCGTTTGCATAGGAAGAGACACAATCTCTATACGTGTAAGAGTACCTTCCGGAGTTGAAGAAGAATCATCTTTTCCATGCTCGTCCGAGCTTCCATCCGACGGAGATATTGTCTGCTTCTGCTCTTCAACTATCGGATCTTTCTTACAAGCAACGACGAATAATACCGAACTTACAAGAAGTAAGGAATAACAAAGAAATCGCTTCATAAAATCTTCACTAAATAAAAAAATGATAAAACAATAATATATAATAACCATTTCGGCGAACTTTTGTTCAGCAGCTTTTCCTTTTTTATTCAAAAATACCTCCATCCTAGTAATCATGCTTTCCATTATAAAGCAAACAAACAGTTTTTTCAATAAGCCTTTCGGTTTTCCGCATAATTTTATGTATGTTTGTAACAGAAACCAAATACAACATTTACATTTATGAAAAAGACATGGATTATCATTATTGCCGTAATAGCTGTTATTGCTGTTTACGGAATTTCTTCGTATAACTCAATGGTATCACAGGAAGAAGCTGTAGGAACAGCATGGAGTAATGTAGAAAACCAATACCAGCGCCGTGCTGACTTAATACCTAATCTTGTCAATACCGTCAAAGGATATGCAGCACACGAAAAGGAAACGTTCGACGCTGTGGTGTCTGCTCGTGCCAAAGCAACCCAGACAACGGTAAGCATCGACGATCTGACTCCAGAAAAGATGGAAGCATATCAGCGTGCACAAGGTGAAGTAGGCAGTGCTTTGAGCCGTCTGCTTGCCGTGACAGAAAATTATCCGGACTTGAAAGCCAACGAAAACTTCCAGACACTTCAGGCACAGTTGGAAGGTACTGAGAACCGCATCAGTGTGGAACGCCGTAACTTCAACAATGTAGCGCGCGAATACAATACAGCAATCCGCCGCTTTCCGAAAAATATCTTTGCCGGTATGTTCGGATTCGAAAAGCGTCCTTATTTCGAAGCTCAGGAAGGAACCGAACAAGCTCCAGAAGTTAAATTCTAACAAGAATGAGAAAAGTCATATCGCTTGCACTGCTGCTTTGCAGCATCTTCACCACACTGTGGGCACAGTCGCATGCCTATAAGGTAGAAGAAATACCGATGGTTCACCTGCAGAACCGCACCCGCTACGTCAGTAATCCCGATGGAATATTGAGTGCCGGTGCAGTAGCTGCGATGGACACTACACTTTTTGCTTTGGAGCAACGGACTGGTGTCCAAACGCTAGTCGTAGCCGTAAAGCAAATAGACGGAGGTGACTGCTTCGAATTTGCTTATCAGCTGGGAGAAAAGAACGGTGTGGGAGAAAAAGGAAAAGACAACGGACTGGTTGTCCTGCTGGTTACAGAAGAACGTTGCATTCAGTTTGCCACAGGATATGGTCTGGAAGGTGTTCTTCCTGATGCTGTCTGCAAACAGATACAAGTAAGGTACATGAACAAATACCTGGGAGAAGGCAACTGGGATGCCGGTATGCTGGCAGGTATCCAAGCTATCAGCCGCCAACTGGACGGAACAGGTGAACCTCCCGTTCCCCGGAAGGAAGAAGAAACAGATTATTTGCTTCTCATCATCCTGATATGCTGTTTCATCATTGTGCCTACACTTTTATGGTTCAGCGTACGACAACGTAAGAGATGTCCACAGTGCCATAAACATACGCTTCGTCAGCTTTCCATACGAACGATATCACGTATGAACGGCATCCGTACTGAAGAAATCGTGCTACATTGCACAAACTGTGGACACATTGTCCGCCGACAAAGACAAGTACGTGACGAAGACGATTTCCATCACCGTGGAGGCAACGGAGGTCCTTTCCTTGGCGGACCGTTCTTCGGAGGAGGTTTCGGAGGTAGCGGCGGTGGAGGCTTCAGTGGTGGCTCTTTTGGCGGAGGAAGCTTCGGAGGAGGAGGAGCCGGAAGCAAATTCTAACTAAAAACGAACATTAAAGAATCTATGTACAATAACACTTTTGGAAATATATTCCGTCTGACTAGTTTCGGCGAATCACACGGAAAAGCTATTGGCGGAGTGATAGACGGATTTCCGGCAGGCATTACCATAGACATGGAATTTATACAAAAAGAACTGAACCGCCGCCGTCCGGGACAGTCTGCCATTACAACTGCACGTAAGGAAGCTGATGAAGTAGAGTTTCTTTCAGGCATATACGAAGGAGTATCAACAGGATGCCCTATCGGATTTGCCGTATGGAATACCAATCAGCACTCAAACGATTATGACAACATGAAAGATGTCTATCGTCCTTCGCACGCAGATTATACTTACACCCAGAAATATGGCATACGCGATCATCGGGGCGGAGGACGTTCATCTGCCCGCGAAACAATAGCCCGTGTAGTGGCCGGAGCATTGGCCAAGCTTGCCTTACGTCAGTTAGGTATCAGCATTACGGCATTTACTTCACAGGTCGGTCCGTTTAAACTGGATAAAGACTATACAGCTTACGATTTAACCAGCATAGAAAACAACCCGGTACGCTGTCCTGATCAGGATCTGGCACGCCAGATGGCCGATTACATTTTCCGTATAAAAGGAGAAGGCGATACCATCGGCGGTGTAATAAGCTGCGTCATCAAAGGATGTCCCGTCGGACTCGGGCAACCAGTATTCGGTAAGCTGCATGCCGCACTGGGAAATGCGATGCTCAGCATCAATGCCGTAAAAGGATTCGAGTATGGACAAGGATTCAGCAACATGGAACTGAAGGGAAGTCAGCAGAATGATATCTTTTATAACAATAATGGAGAAATAGGCTTCCGCAGCAACCGCTCGGGAGGTATTCAGGGAGGTATCAGCAACGGACAGGATATCTATTTCCGGGTAGCATTCAAACCTGTGGCAACCGTTCTCATGGAACAGCCTACGGTAGACATTCACGGAAATGAAACCATTCTGAAGGCTCGCGGACGACACGATCCTTGTGTACTGCCCCGTGCTGTACCCATCGTAGAAGCGATGGCTGCCATGACATTACTCGATTATTATTTACTCGATAAAGCCTCAACATTATAAATCATAACCATGGAAATCAAACAATACATCAAAGAAAACGAATCCCGCTTTTTAGAGGAACTCTTCAGCCTGATTCGCATACCCAGTATCAGTGCCCTGCCTCAACATAAAGATGATATGCTTGCCTGTGCCGAACGCTGGCGTCAGTTGCTTCTGGAAGCAGGAGCAGACGAAGCAATGATTATGCCTTCACAGGGCAATCCGCTTGTCTACGCAGAAAAGCGCGTCAGTCCTGATGCACCGACCGTACTGATTTATGCTCACTACGATGTCATGCCTGCCGAACCGCTTGAACTATGGAAGAGCCAACCTTTCGAACCGGAAGTGCGCGACGGACACATTTGGGCACGTGGAGCCGATGACGATAAGGGACAAGCTATGATTCAGGCAAAAGCATTCGAATACGTAGTAAAAGAAGGACTGCTGAAGCACAACGTGAAATTTATTTTCGAAGGAGAAGAAGAAATCGGCTCACCCAGCCTCAATGCTTTCCTGAAAGAGCATAAGGAATTGCTGAAAGCCGACGTTATCCTCGTTTCAGATACAAGTATGCTTGGAGCCGACCTGCCGTCACTGACAACCGGACTACGCGGACTGGCTTACTGGGAAATAGAAGTTACCGGCCCGAACCGTGATTTGCATTCCGGACACTTTGGAGGAGCTGTTGCCAACCCGATAAACACGTTATGCAGCATGCTTGCACAGGTTATAGATGCAGACGGCCGTATCACCATTCCTCACTTCTACGATGATGTAGAGGAAGTACCAGCAGCCGAACGCGACATGATAGCCCATATACCTTTCGATGAAAAGAAATACATGGAGGCCATCGGTGTAAAAGCGTTGAAAGGTGAGAAAGGTTATTCTACTCTGGAACGCAACAGTTGCCGTCCGTCGTTCGATGTCTGCGGAATCTGGGGAGGATATACGGGAGAAGGTTCAAAAACCGTTCTTCCATCGAAGGCGTACGCCAAAGTATCTTGTCGTCTGGTTCCTCATCAGAACCATGAAGTCATCTCAAAACTGTTTGTCGATTACATCAACAGCATCGCTCCTGAATATGTTCAAGTTAAGGTTACTCCTATGCATGGAGGCGAAGGCTATGTATGTCCGATATCTCTTCCAGCTTATCAGGCTGCCGAAAAAGGATTTACCAAGGCATTCGGTAAAAAACCACTGGCTGTACGACGCGGAGGAAGTATTCCTATTATCAGCGATTTCGAACAGATTCTGGGAATCAAAACTGTCCTGATGGGATTCGGACTGGAAAGTGATGCCATTCACTCACCCAATGAGAACTTCTCGCTCGACATTTTCCGTAAAGGAATAGAAGCTGTAGTAGAATTCCACAAAGAGTTCAGCAAATAACAACAAATACATTAAGTAGCAAAGAGGCTTCCTGAAAAACGAAAGCATTTGCTTCATCCTTATAAAAAACTCTCCCTGTTTTAGTCTTGCATAATAAATGAGGACTGAAACAGGGAGAGTTTTTTGTCTGTAACCCAAAGTTTTGCAGCTGTTAACGCAAGCGTAAGATATCTCCAACTTTCGGTGCTGGAGAATCAGGGTCCATATTGTTCATCTTATACAGACGCTCCAGTCGTACACCAAACTTCTGTGAAATGCTATACATCGAATCACCGCTACGAACAACATATGCAATATGATCTTTAGTAGCACGACGACGCTTTTCTTCCAAATATACGATTTCACCACCGCGGAATACATAGTCCTTAGGCAGTTCATTATATTTACGCAACTTACGGTGACTGATATCAAACTCTTTTCCCAATGACTTGAATGTATCTCCACGACGTGCTACGACATAAAGAAGTTCGTTTGCCAGATAAGGCTGATGAGGATTCGGGAACTCTTCCGCCCATTCCAGTCCCCCTTTATGGTCGTACTTATCCAAGTCATACAATTCTATGATATTAATCAGACGATTGGCATACTGCGGATCGGTAGCATAACCTGCTTTTTTCAATCCCCTTGCCCAGCCTTTATAATCGGTAATTTTCAAACGAAACAAAAACGCATAGCGCGCACCCGAACGTAAAAATTTTGAATGGTCGCGATAAGAGTCCTTCGGATGCTTGTAAGCACGAAAACACTCATTACGCGCATCATCGTCATGACGTACGGAACGTCCGTCCCATGAACCGCCACACTTGATACCAAAGTGATTGTTCGATTTCCGCGCCAGCTCACTTTTTCCAGCTCCCGACTCCAGCAATCCCTGTGCCAGCGTAATACTTGCCGGAATACGGTAATGCTTCATTTCATCTACAGCGATACCCCGGTATTTATGTATATAGTCTTCGTATACTTTGTTACGCTTTTGTGCCGACGTAGAAACCGTAATACATATCAGGCACATAAATATCAACCAATGAGATAGTTTCATTCTTCTTTCCGTTTAAATTAAAGCAGGGCAAAGATAAACTATTTACACGAATAATACCACAGATGATAGGAAATCTCCCTTTTTTTCCTTACATTCGTATAAACTTTAAACCCCACTGCCTATGAAAGAAATAAAGATTGAAATAAATATCCGCGCTTTACGTTACGAAGAACTGGACGAAAAAGACCGTAAGCTGATAGATGCTGCCAAAGAAGCTACGGCACGAAGCTATGCCCCTTACTCACACTTTTCGGTAGGAGCAGCAGCTTTACTGGCAAACGGTGTGGTAGTAACCGGAAGTAATCAGGAAAATGCTGCTTACCCGTCAGGAACATGTGCCGAACGTACCACGCTCTTTTATGCCAACTCACAATATCCGGATCAGGCAGTAGACACACTTGCCATTGCAGCCCGCAGCGAAACGGGTTATCTCGACTCCCCTATTCCCCCATGTGGAGCCTGCCGTCAGGTTCTTCTGGAAACAGAACAACGTTTCCACCAGCCCATGCGGATACTGCTTTACAGTAAAAATGACATTTATGTACTGGAAGGAACCAAAGACTTGCTTCCGCTTTCATTCGGAGGTGAATACCTGAAAGTCTGAAGAGTTTTCCATCGACAGTCATTAAGTCCGATAAAAACAAAATAAAGAAACGGAGAAGTGAAACAAGTTCCACTTCTCCGTTTCTTTGTTATTTCATTTCCTTTTTATTTATCACCATACATGCGTGCACGCATTTCTTTAATATGATCGGAAGTGATATATTCATCATATTCCATCATCTTATCGATGATACCATTCGGTGTCAATTCGATAATACGGTTTGCTACTGTTTCGATAAACTCATGGTCGTGTGAAGAGAAAAGCACGTTACCCTTATAAATCTTCAGGTTATTGTTGAATGCCTGAATAGATTCCAAATCCAGGTGGTTGGTCGGAGTATCCAGAATCAAACAGTTCGCATTGCGAAGCTGCATGCGGGCAATCATACAACGCATCTTTTCACCTCCCGAAAGTACGTTGACTTTCTTCATCACTTCTTCACCCGAGAACAGCATACGTCCCAAGAAGCCCTTCATTTCTACTTCATTGCCCTGACCATACTGGCTCAACCAGTCTACCAGATTCAGGTCGCTGTTAAAGTAATCTGTATTATCGAGCGGCAAATAAGCTGTTGTAATAGTCACACCCCAGTTATAGTGTCCGGCTTGTGCCTTACGATTGCCGTTGATAATTTCGAACAAAGCAGTCATGGCACGCGGATCGCGACTCAGGAATACAATCTTATCTCCTTTTTCTACAGTAAAGTTCACATCATTGAACAAGACTACGCCGTCTTCTGTTTCAGCACGCAAACCGGAAACTTCCAAAATCTGATTTCCTGGTTCACGATCCATCGTAAAGATGATACCCGGATATTTACGAGATGACGGTTTGATTTCATCCACATTCAATTTCTCCAACATCTTCTTACGGCTGGTAGTCTGCTTCGACTTAGCCACATTGGCAGAGAAACGGCGGATAAATTCTTCCAGCTCCTTACGCTTTTCTTCAGCTTTTGCTTTCTGGTTCTGCTGCTGACGGAGTGCCAGCTGACTAGATTCGTACCAGAAGCTATAGTTACCGGCAAAGAGATTTACCTTGCCAAAGTCAATATCTACCGTATGCGTACAAACTGAATCGAGGAAGTGACGGTCGTGGCTCACAACCAGCACAGTATGTTCGAAGTTAGAAAGATATTCTTCCAACCAAGTTACCGTATCCATATCCAAGTCGTTGGTAGGCTCGTCCAGCAACAGGTTGTCAGGATTTCCAAACAAAGCCTGAGCCAACATCACACGCACCTTTTCCTTACCACTCAGGTCGCCCATCAGTGTGTAATGCTTGTCTTCCTTTATTCCCAGACCGCTCAGCAGGATAGCTGCATCACTTTCAGCATTCCAACCTTCCAGTTCAGCAAATTTTTCTTCCAGTTCCGCCGCCTTGATACCGTCTTCATCGGTAAAATCTTCCTTTGCATAAAGAGCTTCACGCTGCTTCATGACGTCCCACAGTACAGTGTGTCCCATCAACACGGTATCGAGCACCGTATGGGCATCGAACTTAAAGTGATCCTGACTCAAGACAGAAAGGCGTTCGCCCGGTCCCAGTGTCACACTTCCTTTCGTAGGGTCAAGCTCTCCCGAAATCACTTTCAGAAAAGTAGACTTACCCGCACCGTTAGCACCGATAATACCATATATATTACCATTCGTGAACTTCATGTTCACATCATTATACAACACTCTTTTTCCAAATTGAACGGCTACGTTTGAAACTGTAATCATTTCTTTCTATACCTATTTAAAAATTAATCGGATGCAAAGATACAACATAAAAACGAGAAGACAGACAGATTATAAAAGGAATATGCAAATTACCGCAAAGAGATTATCCTGTTCATTCCTCACCTACAGTTCTCGTTATTGTTATCACATATGGCTCCAATCCATTTTTTATATTAATATCAAGTACTTCATCATCTAAAGTTACACTACACATATTCTGTGTTCCCGTATCAATAGAACGCTGTACAACTGTTATAATATGCTCCTCCGAATCACCAAAAACTGTAGGACAGATTATCTTATACATGAACGGATAATATATATCTTCTGAAAGTCCGAAAGTATCATTTTCATAAAACCCGACAGTACTTGTTGCATAAATACCAAAAATATTATGGTTATACTCCCCTTTCGTTACCATAACAGCCATCTGTCTATTATCTTCTACCCCATTCATAAAGAATCTGACCTTCATATCCTCGGGAGCAACAGAATACACTGTGCCATCTTTGATCGGTGTCAAGACAAAATCTCGAGTTAAATCTTGGCGTTTTTCATCTTCGAACGTCAAAAATAATGAATGACTAGACGCACTTCCTTCTCTGACGAACGGTCTCTCTGGTATATCTTCATCACAATTATCACACGCAGGAAGGATACACAACAAACTTAATAAGAAGAATAATAATTTTTTCATAGAAAATTTAGTTTTAAATATAAAAAGGATTTAATCTCATAAGATTTTATTTCATCACATAATCTTAATAATAAGCTTCCATTTTAAAAGACTTTTCACTATCGAAAAGATGAACTCCTCAAACCTACCTTCCTTGTTTTTACGCATATAACTCTATATAGCTATTGTTCTAAAGATAACTCATTTATTTCAAATTTACAAAAATAATATCATCCTTTTTTATCTGTTTATGGCCTCTTCCCCTCAAACTAATTGTCATTTTCCAATACTTATAATCTATCTGGTTAATTCAATATACTTAAACTCTATCAAAAAATAATTCAAATTTCTTCTTTATCCTTTTTAACAAAGGAAAGAAGAGGAATTTGGAGGAATCAATCGGAACTGATACTTTTGCAAAATACTTTCAAAAAGACCTGCCGATAAGGTGCCAAAAACTTCAGCAAGAAAGGATTATTTTTCGTACAAAAAATAAAAAAAGATCTCGATGTTTTGTATAAAAGATGCTGAAGAATTAATAGCAACAAAAATTGAAACAAATGAAGAAATCTACCTGGAAAAAACATCATAAATGGTTCGGGCTGATATTTGCCTTTTTTATTATCCTGTTTGGTGCTTCGGGCATTGTCTTGAACCACCGGCAGCTCTTTTCTGATTATCAGATCAGCCGGAAATGGCTACCCGACGCCTACCGGTACAAGAGCTGGAACAACGGAATGTTGCGGGGAACTCTCTCCTGTCCTCCCGGTATCTGTCAAGAAGACAGCGCTATCTTATTGTTTGGCAATGCCGGCATTTTTCTGACCGACCATGATGCTACTACGTTTGATGATTTCAACCGTGGTTTTCCTCACGGAGTCGACTGGCGTAACATACGGGGAATAGCGATTACTCCTCAAGGAGATTTATTCGCCGCCGCTCAGTTCGGCCTCTACCGCTACAGCAAAAAGGCAGGATGGCAAGCAGTCAGGCTTCCTCTGCAAAAAGGGGAAAAATTATCGGACATCACTACGCTCGGTGACACCTTGATAGTCGTCGGGCGTTCCTGTTTGTATTACGCGACATCGCCTTACCGTCATTTCAGCCCAGTCATTCTGCAAGCTCCCGAAGAATACAATGGGAAAGTTTCATTATTCCGCACCATCTGGCTGTTGCACAGTGGTGAACTGTTTGGAACTGCTGGCAAACTGGTCATGGATACGCTGGCAGTAATACTGATCATCCTTTCGGTAAGCGGAATCTTCTACTGGTTTCTACCCAAGTATATTCGCCGGATAAAACAAACCGGACGTTCAGCAACAACAAGTATTGCCTTACTGAAAACATCTCTATCGTGGCACGACAAGATAGGCAGAACGACTATCGTGCTGACACTCTTTATAGCCTTGACCGGATGGTGTCTGCGCCCTCCGGTACTGCTGGCACTGGTTTACGGAAGAATACCTGCCATACCTTTCACACAGCTTGACTCGCCGAATGCATGGAACGATAAATTACGGATGCTCCGCTACGATGAGCAGCAAAACGACTGGCTACTTGCTACTTCGGAAGGATTTTATTCTCTTAAATCATTTCAGAGTACTCCTGTAAAAATATCCAAGACACCTCCCGTAAGCGTCATGGGAATCAATGTCCTAAAACAAGACAAACAGGGAAACTGGCTTACAGGTTCTTTCAGTGGAATGTATGTGTGGAACAGACATTTGGGAAACATTACCGATTTCTTTACCGGAAAAACAGCTCCAGAAACAGCAGGACCACCGTTCGGCAATCATGCCATCACCGGATACAGCAGTGATTTTGACGGTAAACTCTGTATTGCCGAATACGAAAAAGGCAGCGATTTTGCATCGATGCCTGCCAACATGGAAACGCTTCCCATGTCGCTATGGAACTTTGCCCAGGAAATCCATACCGGACGCATTTATACAGTTTTAGGTAAAGGAACACTGGTCTTTATCTTTTTTGCCGGACTGGGAGTGTTATGGAGCCTGATTACGGGATATATCATCAGACGGAGAAAATCATAGAAAAGAAAAGCGGCATTTTCTTTTTCCCTTTCATCGGGAAAAGAAAATACCGCCTTTGTCATACTATCTGCACTTCCGTGGAATATTTTCCCGGAATAAGTTTACATTACAGAGGTTTATACTCTACAAAAGCTTCCATAGCTTCGTAGCATGCCAGACCAAGGCTGTCGTACAACGATGCAGTACCACGATTACGGTCTTCACTACGTTGCCAGAACAAACGTTCGTCGTTGCCCAGGAAAGGCGCACTTTCCATCTGTGACTGATGCTTCAAGATAGAGTTACGTTTAGCACGCAATTCCTCCGGACTCAATGGTACAGCCATCTCGATGTTTTCAATTTCCCATTCAGCCCATGCGCCACGATACATCCATATGCGGCAGTCTTTCAGCCATTCAGCTCCAGCTTTCTTTTCTTCGTCGATAGCTGCCAGTACAGCATCAGTACAAACTCGGTGTGTTCCGTGCGGGTCTGCCAGGTCACCAGCTACATAAATCTGATGAGGTTTTACTTCACGAAGCAAATTCATCACAATGTTTACGTCAGCTTCGCTGATAGGATTCTTCTCGATACGTCCTGTTTCGTAGAACGGAAGGTCGAGGAAGTGAACACGTTCCAACGGAATCTGGTTGTATGTAGAAGCAGTGCGAGCCTCACCACGGCGAATCAAACCTTTGATAGTAAGAATATCGCGGGTATCCATGTCGCCTTCTTTCTTGCTCAACAGGAACTTCTTGATTTCCGCATATTTGTTCTTAATGGTTTCATTCTTGTTCTCATCGAACAACTGGTTGAAACCGTTTATGAAATGCATGAAACGTACAACTTCTTCATCGCCTACAGCAATGTTTCCTGAAGTTTCGTAAGCCACATGAACCTCATGTCCCTGCTGTACCAGACGACGCAATGTTCCTCCCATAGAGATCACATCATCATCCGGATGCGGAGAGAATACAACTACACGCTTCGGGAATGGTTTAGCACGTTCCGGACGATAAGTATCGTCTGCGTTCGGTTTTCCACCCGGCCAGCCAGTAATTGTGTGTTGCAGGTCATTGAATATCTTAATGTTTACATTATATGCAGAACCATACAACGCCAACAATTCGCTCAAACCGTTTTCGTTATAATCCTTGTTAGTCAACTTCAAGATAGGCTTCTTGGTAAGCAGACACAACCAAACGATAGCACTACGAATCAGCTTGTCATTCCATTCGCAGCTTGTTACCAGCCAAGGACGCTGAATACGAGTAAGGTGTGCAGCAGTAGGCAGGTCAACACAAACGGTTGCATTCTGATGCATCTGCAAATAAGAAGCAGGAAGTGAATCAGAGATTTTGTCTTCTACTGCTTTCTTGATGATGTCAGCTTTTTCTTCTCCCCATGCCAACAAGAATACCTTACGGGCTTCCATGATAGAACCGATACCCATTGTGATAGAACATGGAGGCAGATTGTCTACTCCCAGATTATGAGCAGCTTCAGAACGTGAAGTAGCGTCTATCAAAATCAGTCTTGTCTGAGAAGTAGCAGCCGATCCTGGTTCATTCATTCCGATATTACCTTCACGACCTATTCCCATTACAGCAATATCGATACCACCATAAGTCTTGATGCGCTGCTCGTATAAGTGACAATGATCTATTACACCTTCTTGAGGAATAGTGCCGTTCAATGTAAATACATTCTGCGGATCAATATCAACTTGTTTCAGGAACAGTTCGTTCAACTGGTTGAAGCTGCTGTTATTAGGCTCTGTCAATGGATAGTATTCATACAAGTTGAATACTACAACATTGCGGAAGCTCACACCTTCTTCCTTATGTCTGCGAACCAGTTCCGCAAACAGCGGGCGAAGTGACGCACCAGTACCTGCGGCAATAGTGCAAAACTTACCGTCACGCTGACGTTCCTGTACCTTGCGGATGATTTCATCGGCAATGCATGACACTCCTTCATCTACTGTTTCATAGATATTGGTAGGAATCTTCTCGAAACGTGTCAGTACAGAACGTTCAATCGTATTTTCTGGTTTATAATATCTGGTAGATACTCTGTTCAGAGATATCTGTGAACTAAGGTTAGTTCTCATAGGTAATTCTCCTTAATAATATAGATGTTAATTACAGATTATTGCGCTCGATGTCCTTGAAGTATTTGTAAGTACCTACTTTCAATTCATCGGTAGCAGCCTCATCACAAACGATGATTCCATGAGGATGCAACTGCAAAGCGCTGATAGTCCACATTTGTGTAATGCCACCTTCTACAGCATGCTGCAAAGCACGTGCCTTGTTATGGCCGTTGCACAGAATAAGTACTTCCTTTGCTGCCATTACAGTACCTACTCCTACAGTTAACGCTGTTTTAGGAACTTTGTTCACGTCGTTTTCAAAGAAACGAGAGTTTGCAATAATAGTATCAGTTGTCAAAGTCTTGACACGAGTGCGTGAAGTCAATGATGATCCCGGTTCATTGAAAGCAATATGTCCGTCAGGACCAATACCTCCCAAGAAGAGATCGATTCCACCAAATGACTCGATCTGTTTCTCATAATTAGCACATTCTGCTTCCAAATCCTCAGCATTTCCGTTCAGAATGTGAATATTTTCCTTACGGATATCAATGTGGTTGAAAAAATTATTATGCATGAACGAATGATAGCTTTCAGGATGTGATTCCGGCAATCCTACGTATTCATCCATATTGAATGTCACTACATGCTCGAATGATACTACACCTTTTTTGTTCAGTTCAATCAGCGCTTTATACATACCCAGAGGGGAAGAACCGGTAGGCAAGCCCAAAATAAACGGTTTTTCGGCTGTAGGTTTTGCCTGATTGATTCTCTTAGCTACATAGTTTGCTGCCCATTGTGAAAGAGCTTGGTAGTCAGATTCGATAATTACTCTCATAGTTTTTCCAGATTTAATTAATATATTTGTAACAAGAATTGATATTCTTATTGTTTTCGCTACAAAGATATCTGTATTTATAGATAAAAGCAACTATAACAATAAGTAATTACATCCGATTTTTAAAGTTTTTAATTAAGTAATTGTATATTTTTAAAACCACATCCGCATGAAAGAACGATTATTAGAGGAAATACAAAAGGGGTCAAAAGGGGCGGTAATGAAGAAACATATCATTACATATTTGATATATAATGAGAATTCAACCATTACCGATTTAGCAAAAGATATGGATTTAAGTATTCCTACCGTAACAAAAATCATCGACGAAATGCATGAACAGGGGTATATAGATGAGTATGGAAAGCTGGAAACCAACGGTGGGCGTCATCCTATTTTATATGGACTGAATACAGATTCAGGATATTTTGTTGGAGTAGATGTAACGTGGAACAGTATCAATATAGGAGTTATCAATTTTAAAGGTGAGGTTTTGAAACTACAAATGGGAATTCCTTTTGAACGAAGAGACACATTAGAATGCATCGATGAACTATGTAACCACATCGAACATTTCATTGCGGGATTAACAATAGACGAAAAAAAGATATTACATATCAATGTAACTCTTTGCGGAAGAGTCAATCCGGAACTGGGCTATATCCACAGTTTCTTCAATTTCGGCGAACGCCCACTTGCAGAAATCCTGACCGAACGCTTGAAGATAGAAACATCTATTGACAATGACAGCCGGACCATGCTTTATGGTGAAAACATAAAGGGTGTTGTCAAGGGAGTCAAAAACGTTCTTTTCATCAATATCGGATGGGGACTGGGAATGGGAATTATGATAGACGGGAAACTTTACAAAGGAAAATCAGGATTCTCAGGAGAAATCGGTCACACATACGGCTACGACAACCAGATTATCTGTCATTGCGGAAAAAAAGGATGCGTAGAAACGGAAGTTTCATGTTCTGCGCTCTACCGTAAGTTTATCGAACATCTACAAGCAGGAGAAACTTCAATCATTCTTTCAGAAAAGGATATAGAAGAAATAACACTCGATGATATCTTCAGTGCAATAAACCGTGAAGACTTACTCGCCATAGAACTGGTAGAACAAATAGGCCAGCAGTTAGGTTTCCATATCGGAAGTCTGATCAACACATTCAATCCGGATATGGTCATTATCGGTGGAGAGATGTCACGTGCGGGAGATTTTCTTTTACAACCGGTTATCTCTGCAATCAGAAAATATACCCTCAGCCTGATGAGCCGTGATTCTGAAATTGTACTATCGAAACTGAAAGATCAGGCATGCGTCATAGGTTCATGTCTGTTGTCAAGAAGTAAACTGTTTGAAGCATAGAAGTATTTATGAGATATAATAAAAAACAATTAAGCAGAAAACTTGGATGTTGTGACTCACCCAAGCTTTCTGCTTATAGTATATTGATTTCAATCTTCTACGACTTTAATTATCTTACCAGACTCATCTATAAAGACTTTGTATTCTTTTCCCTGACGACGAACTTCTACCTCATACCATGAAGCATCGGGAGTTTGAACTACTTCCACTTCGTCATCATCTCTTTGATATCCTTCAGCCCCTAAAGCAGAAGTTACAACCGAAGGCAGTTCATTATATCTGATCTCCCAAGAAGTGCGTATCCATTCATTCTTTCCATTGAATAATAGTTCTTTTTCCTTTCCATCGTGACGGATATCCACTTCTATATAACCATCATCATATCCACGTTCAATAATAACTGCACCCGAATAATTTTCCTGAATGAATTTTTCTATATCAGTAGCAACGGCAACACCTCCGGAGCTTTCTCCTCCAAAACCAGGACGCCCCTGTAAAACAGTTCCATCACTACCTATATATACTTTCACATCATCGTCGAAACGATTCTCCAGTTCAAAGCAATAAAAGGTTCCTGCTTTCTCTGTTTCATACTTTTCGGCATCTTCTACCCATCCAGCTTCCAGATATTCGGGAGTTGCTTTTAAGGCAGCGAGAACTTGAGAAGGAATATCGGTTACCTCATCTATATTTCTGAATCGATACTCAGTCTTGGTATACACCCAGTTTTGAGAACGATCGAAGAAAGCCTCATGCTTCATATTACCGGAAATAAACTCTACTTCTGTTCCTCCATCTTCATTATCCACATCTATAATCCTGGCATCCGGATATTTTTCTTTCAACCAGCTTTCCACTGTTCCTGAAGGTGTCTGCGGCAAATAATCCTGATAATCCTTTTCATCTTCCGCATCAATGACTTCTTTTACCAGAACACCTTCTGCCGTGTAATACAAATCAACATCCGTTTCTTTTCCTCCTTCATTTTTTTCGACATCAATAACATATAAGATTTCAGAGTCACCGTTTCTTTTCAGCACATCAACTTCATCATCCGCACGCCACGGAGCCTGTCCATACTCACTTGCTCCAAAAGCATTTTTCACAGCCTCCGGTAAATCTGCAAATCTGATCTCTTTCTCTGTCATACCCCATACTCCATTTGCCAATGCAAACCAAGCAGTATGGTTACGAACGACATTATCTGCACGAGAGCCATCCCAATAGAAACTGGCTACAGCATATTCTCCCTTAGTACTCCAAACAACATTGGTAGCACCAGGAAATAAGCTATTAAACTCATCCAAGACTAGAGCAGGAACCTCCCCCGAAGTACCATCGGGCAAAGGATTATTTTCATCGTTACTACATGATGCAAAAAGTAATGTACCTGCAACCATACATACTCCAAATAATAATCGGGGCTTTATCATAAGAAACCATTTTATTGTTACAGTACAAAATAAAGGAACAAAACTGAAAAAAATCTGAAAACAAGGAAAAATATAAAAAAATAGGCCATCTTTTTAAAGATGACCTATTATGAATTTTGTCATAAGACGATTCGATTATCCCTGGTGGATTGCTTCAGAAGGACATACATCTGCGCATGTTCCACATTCTGTACACATATCCGGGTTGATAGAATACTTATCACCTTCAGAGATTGCGCCAACTGGGCATTCATCGATACAAGTACCGCAAGCGATACAATCGTCACTAATTACGTAAGCCATTGTAGTAAAAGTTAAATTATTATTAGTACTAATTTGATGATGCAAAGGTAATCTTTTTGGTGAGATTTGTAATATCTACATTACAATATTTCCCTAATTTGTATTATGTCTAAATAGTATTAATACATTATAGATTGATACATTGCTTGTTGAATACGAGAACGAATATCCAGCTTCATCAAGTTATCATGACCAAATACAACAGGATAAGTACGATTACTCAAAAAGACAAACACCAATTCATTATCCGGATCAACCCAGACACAAGTTCCGGTAAACCCAGTATGCCCAAAAACAGAGGCAGGAGCTTCAGGAGCACAAGGACTATTATCATCACTCTCAATATCAGGTTTATCAAAACCCAATCCCCGACGACTGCTTTTGGCTTTCATACCCATAAACAAACCGCAAGTAGCACGGCTCAGATAACGACGGTCACCACATATACCCCGATCAAGCAACATCTGGAAAATCACAGCAAGATCATGTGTTGTAGAAAAAAGTCCTGCATTACCCGATACACCTCCCACAAATGCAGCAGCCTCATCATGAACATAGCCCTGCAACGGACCGCCACGCAGGAAATCAATCTTCGCACTAGGGGCAATTTCCTCTTTAGGGAAACGTTTCAACGGATTGTATGCAGTATGCTTCAGTCCCATAGGTTTAAAGAAAACACTGTCCAGATATACATCCATAGGTACTTTCGAAATTCTCTCAACAACCTCTTTCAGCAGCATAAAGTTCAAGCAACTATACCGATATGAATGTCCCTTCAGCGGTGCATTAATGATTTGTTGCATAACGACGCGTTGATATTCCTTATTCAGATACATGCTGTCAGCAAGTTGCAATGAATAGATTTCAGAAGGAGTAGAAGACATCCATTCTTTTTTAAAAGAGAAATCGGTACATGCATATAAATTCGAAGCAATCTGCAATTTATGTCCCGCATCAGGTTTCTTACGGAACAATCCTCCTTTGCACGTTTTCAGGTCAATAGCCTCCTCATAGAATGGAAGATACGAAGGAAGTCCCGACTCATGAAACAGCAAATCCTGTATGGTTATATTTTGCTTATTCGTTTTTCTCAATTCCGGCAAATAAATGCTGACTTTATCCGTCAAGCCGAATTTACCTTCATCGTATAATTTCATTATTGCCAGCAAAGTTCCCGCAGCCTTAGAGAGTGAAGCCAGATCGTATATTGTATGCTCTTTCACTTCTTCTTTTCCATCATAAGTCAATGTACCGAAACATTTATTATAGACAGGATAACCACCTTTGGTTATCAGTACATGACATCCCGGATATGCTTGCTGGCGAATACCTTCTTCTGCAATGCTATCGATAGCCAGAAGAATCTTAGAATCCATGCCCAGCTCTTCAGGACTGTAAGAACGAGGTTTATCCGGATCGATAGTAAGACCTGTGCCGCTTTTCCATAAACCGTTCATATCAACAGAAAGACGGCCATCAACAAGATCCTGCCCAGTCATAACATCTGCTACATAACGTTGAATTTCGGCTTTATCTGTATGTGCCAAGATCACAGCCGAAGCCTTCTTCAATACAGAAGACATCTCCTGCAAAACTTTTTGCGACGCAAAACAAACAACGACAAGAGGTTTATCGGCCGCCACCTTTTCTAAAAAAGGAAGAAAAGCAGACAAATCTTTTGTTTGGTGAACAGCTACAATAACCTGATGAGCTGGAGCTACACGTTCCTGAATTTGTTGCAGAGAATCAGCATTGCCATGCAACCAACTCAGCGAAACAGATTCTTTCAACTCTTTATAAAAAGGATATGCTTCCGACAATGAAGAGGATAAACTCAACAGGATATTTTCAGATAAAGACAGATCGAGAGGCAACACATCTACAGAATCTTTTAGAACTGTAACAGCAGCCTTCTCCAAAGCAATCATCAGACTGTCGCTTTTAGCAGAGCAAATACGGTTTTCAATTCCTTCGGCCGCTACCTGTTGCTTATGACTCAAGCCTAAGGCATATTTATAAGTAAGCACTTTCCGGCATTTTTCCGTAATGACATCTTCTGTAAGCTTGCCGCTTTTTACGGCACGCATTACACTTTCAAGACTCTTTTTCAAGTTTCTTGGAACCAGTAACATATCGTTTCCAGCCATCAAGGCCTGTACACAAAGATCATCGGCATTTTTTGAAATACCTTTCATCTCCAGTGCATCTGTAAACACCAGTCCCGAAAAGTGCAGTTCTTTACGCAATAACGAAGTAATGACCTCCGAAGATATCGAGGCTGGTTTCTCATCAAGTTCCGAGACATGCAAATGACCAATCATTACGCCTCCGACTCCTGCTTCGACTGCCTTTTTGAAAGGATATAACTCTACGCTATCCAAACGGGTACGGTCAAAATCAAGCACCGGCAACACATGATGAGAATCCGTATCCGTATCACCATGTCCCGGAAAATGTTTACATACCGCCATTACTCCCCCGTCTTCCAGCCCGCGAGAATAAGCTACAACCTTATCGGCTACCACTTTTGAATCACTCCCGAAAGAGCGGACATTGATAACCGGATTATTGGGATTATTATCAACATCGGCTACAGGAGCAAAATTTACATGCACACCTATTTCACGCAACTGCCTTGCAACCTCACGTCCGTACTGGTATATTAATGTATCATTCTGCACACATCCCAATACTCTATTTCGGGGAAACTCCGGAGTATCTTCCAGACGCATGCCCAATCCCCACTCACCATCGAATGTAATCATCAAAGGTATATCTGCCCACTGCTGAGCCTGATTGGTAAGCTGCACCTGCTTCTTCAGTTCTCCTTTGGAAAAAAGCAAGCCTCCGACTCCATACTCTCTAACAGCTCTTTCTATGTTATCTTTATTCTTCTGTATGGTTATCGGTGCAACCGTATGAATAAACAACTGACCGATTTTCTGCTTCAATGTCATTCGGGCAAGCTGCCCGTCAACCCAACGGCGACACGCCACAGAATCATCTGCCTGCTCCAATATTCTTACAGACGAAGCATATGCACCTATCCATAACGATATACAAACCAATAATCCCGTAACACGTCTATTCATAATCTTTCCTTTATTTTTATAAACCTTTGCCGTAAATTTTATCTTTATACAAGCAAGTGTTTTCTAACAATCAATTCTTCTGAAGTTTCAAAATCATCTGTCCAACAAAGGCTCCGTTCTTTCCCATCTGCTGTACAGGAACCTCTATTCCGTCTAAATTCTTATAATACTTCGGCGCATCAAAATACGAATGAGAATGTCCACCCAATACGACATCAATATCACGCGTATTTTCTATCAGTTCAATATCGGAATAAGGTTCTCCCTCCCATCCCAGATGAGAAAGACAAATCACCAAATCGCAATGTTCCTGATTTTTCAGCAAATCCGTGACACGCTGAGCCTCCGAAACCGGATCTTCAAACTTTACATTCCCATAACATTCGGAAGCAACCAATCCTTCCAGTTGCGCTCCCAAACCAAAAACTCCAATCTTTATGCCGTTACGCTGAATGATAGTGTATTCTTTAACCAGTCCTTCGAGCACAGTGCCCGTCACGTCATAATTTGCACATACTATCGGATAATTCGCCATTTTAAACAACCTTGCCATATTATCCAGCCCGAAATCGAACTCATGATTGCCGATGGTTCCTGCATCATAGCCCATTTCGTTCATCAGCTTTATTTCCACTTCCCCTTTAAACATATTATAATAAGGAGTACCCTGCGAAAAATCTCCTGAATCGAACAACAGCAAATCCTCATGTATTTTGCGTTGCTGCTTGATAAAAGTTGCACGGCGTAAAAGTCCAGCCTTATCAGCCAGCATCGTATCCTGAAAATCCTCCGGGAAAGGTTCTACACGGCTGTGCATATCATTTGTATGGAACAAATACAATTCTTTGGTAGACTGGGCAAACAATACTCCTGCAAAGAGGCAGACCCATAAAACGAAATATATTCTTTTCATATCAGTTTCTTTATCATTGTTCTACAATACGTCCCTCTATCTCAGCGTTTACAAAAACACCTTTGGCCTCACACTGCTTTACATAATCGATAAACAAATCACGCAACACAGCATCCTGTGGTTCAGTTCTCGATGTTGCTTTCTTAAAAGCCTCCATACGATCATTTCCTTCAGCCAGATAGTCAATCGTAGCTACCCGATATTCTTTTGCCGGATCAACAGGCTTTCCACCTACCTCCGCACGTAGCAGACGTCCGTCTTTCGAGATAACCAGTCGGGCCCCGCTCAAGCCTTCACCATGTACGGCCGCAATCTGTTGAAAGAGTTCCAACAAATCTTCACCTTTTAATACAACAACAGAAAGAGCATTCTGGAAAGGACTGATTTCATAAATAGAACCGAATGTAATATCTCCTTCATTAAGAATATTACGGATACCACCTACATTCATAACCCCAACGTCAACACTTATTCCCAATTTACTCTTTGCTCCCTCGCAAAGAATATCTGCCATCAGGTTCGACAAAGGCGACTCCGGACGATACGCTTCGAGCTTACGGGCAGAATGTCCGATTACTGGAGTCATCAAACTATCTATTTTAGCCCGATAAGGTTGCAAAATTCTCCATGCAGCCTGATCCTGCTGTTCGTCATAAACACTGGTAATGGGTACTCTTCCTCCTTCTACCGATACTAAAGAATAACTGGAGTTGCAGGCCGTAAATATAAAAGAACCTGCCAAGAGAGTATAAAATACATGCTTTTTCATACAAAATTATTCATATTTAGTGTTCAAATATAGGGAAAAAAGCCAAGCAACACAAGATTTCGTATTAAAATACACGAAAAAGATTTGCCTATATCACAGAAAATTACTTACTTTGCACCGCTTTCGCGTAATCGCTGTCAAGAAGAGTTACTTGATATGTTACGTTGTAACGATAAACAATTTAATTTAAAAAGAAAAAATGGATTTAATTAAAATTGCAGAAGAAGCATTTGCTACTGGCAAACAGCATCCTTCATTCAAAGCTGGTGATACAATTACAGTAGCATACCGTATCGTTGAAGGTAGCAAGGAACGCGTTCAGTTGTATCGCGGTGTTGTTATCAAAATCTCAGGTCACGGTGAAAAGAAACGTTTCACTGTACGTAAGATGTCAGGAACTGTAGGTGTAGAACGTATCTTCCCTCTGGAATCTCCGGCTATCGACAGCATTACTGTCAACAAAGTTGGTAAAGTACGTCGTGCTAAATTGTACTACTTGCGTGCTCTTACTGGTAAGAAAGCTAGAATTCAGGAAAAACGCGTTAACTTGTAATACTGAATCTATTATTCCTTACATACAGAAAACCGATTCTCATTATGAGAGTCGGTTTTTTGTTTTTCTCCCTTTTATTCATCGAAGACTGCAAATTTCTCACTCAATCTGATTGAAATTCAACATCACAGCTGGTCGTATTTCCCAAAAAACATCTTGAAAAGTCAGGAAAAACATCACCTTCTTTTCGAAAAATTTGTACGAATGTCTGTTCCTTTTGTACAAAAAAATACATAAAACAACAGCATATTTTTTGAATGAATCAAGTTTTTAAGAATTTATATTTCCAAAGAAATCCTTTACTATAACCATGAACACACTGATAATTCGTACAAATTTCACAAAACACACAGCCATATATATCAGCAAAAAGCTTTGTCGGGAAACAAAAAAATCGGACAGACTGCCTGAAATCTGCCCGAAGAAAGTAAAAAATTAAACCTTAAAATACTAATACCTATTTAAAATCTAAAACCTGTTTCCTGATTATATTGTCATTAACTTTAACATTTTCCAATACAAAATTATCAACACAGTCAACTTCTATTTTCGCATTCTTTTTCACCTTCAGATCCAAATTCTTAAAAGTAAAATCAGACAATTTATATTGATCGTCCGCCTTGGTCACATCAAACAAGACATCACATTCCATTGTGATATTCTGCATTGTCACATGACTGGAATAGGAGTATGGTGTATCCTTACGCCCTTTCAGGTCGAAAAACTGCTTCCATGGCTTTGCAAACAAGAAACTGGAAACAGTTCCCGTAATCTCTTCTACGGTAATATATTCATAATTCTGCGGTGTATCGGGACGCATTTTCAGCCACAACAACCGTTTCGCATTATCCAGCCGACAACGGCGAAGGATTATATTATGATTATGTATTGACTCACTGCCACAAGTCAGCGCACTATGGCAAAGACCATATACACAATCTTCAATAATAATATTGCGGTTAGCCCCATTATTTTCTTTATCTTGATCTGCCCAAGGACCTTTTCCACCCTTCAGTGCAACCGCATCATCATTGACAGACATATAGCAATTTTTCACCAAGACATTGGTACATACATCAATGTCGATAGCATCAGAACTGGGAGCTTTTACAGGGAAATGAGGTGCAAAAATATGGAGATTCAACAATTTTACATTTTCACAACGATACAAATGAGTAGTCCAAAATGGAGAATTCTCCAGACGAACACCAGACAACTGAACATCTTTCGAATCGGCAATATGAACTAAACGAGGACGCAGTTCTTCCAGATTCGTACACTTAGGATTCACCTGACGACGCAACCAGAAAGACTTCCAGTAACGCAGACCATTACCGTTTATACGTCCCTCTCCTGAAATCGTAAATCCGTCCACACCAATAGCATTGACCAGCGCTGCAAAATACTTCAGATTCTGTCCTTCCATACGTGTATCAATGACTGCAAAATCGCTGATATCATCACTACCTTTCAGTGTTCCTTCTTTCTCTATATAAAGATGGGTATTAGGTTTAAAAAATAATGATCCACTCAAAAAAGTTCCCTGAGGAATATAAATCACCCCTCCCCCTTCCTGAGAAGCTTTATCAATCACGGCCTGTATCTGATGAGTCTGTATGATTGTGCTGTCATTCAATACTCCATAATCTGTAATACGATAGCTTTTTCCTAAATCTTCCAACTTAACGATTTCTGTCTGACGAAACCAGTCGGGTATAGGAGTTCCGTCCGGGAAAACTTCTTTTGCTGAAGCCTGCAAAACGAACAAAGCTAAAGCAATAGAAACAACACATCTTGTCCACACTTTATTCATAGTATATTTTTTATAAAACAAATTATCTTTACTTTTCACATTGGCAAAAATAGAGAAAAGCCTATAACCTCAAAATAGAAAATCATACATTATCCTGATAAATTCGTACATTTTTACCCTAAAACGAGCTAAATGAATAAAATCAAAGACTATTGTATGATTTTCCATTCTATATATAAAGACAGACAACTATTTTTGTCAATAAACTTATATTACAATAACTAACAAGCAAAGGCCATGAAAAAATTATTTATTGCAGCTTTAGTTTTCGCTTTGGGAGGGACAAATATTCTGCATGCACAAAATTTGCCCGACCAGAAAGAAACTCTGAACACTTTAATCAAAGTGAACAAACATTATATGAAGAATAATCCGGACTGCACACTACCCAGTTTTGTCAAAGGAAAGATGCGGGCCAGCAATATCTGGACACGCACTGTGTACTACGAGGGACTGCTGGCTCTTTACTCCATTTATCCGGATACTGAATATTACGCATATGCTTATCAATGGGGGGATTTTCATAAGTGGGGGATGTGGAGAGGAACAACAACCCGACATGCCGACAATTATGCCTGCGGACAAGTATATATCGACATGTACAACCTCTGCCCTAAACCGGAAATCCTGCTAAATGTAAAATCCAACCTCAACATGTTGGTCAACACTCCACAAATCAATGAGTGGTGGTGGATAGATGCCATACAAATGGGTATGCCTGGTTTCGCCAAAATGGGTAAACTGACCGGAGAGCAGAAGTATTTCGACAAGATGTGGCAGATGTACGAATACACACGCAACCAGCATGGAGAACATGGCATGTTCAATCAAAAGGACGGATTATGGTGGAGAGATCAGGACTTCGACCCTCCTTACAAAGAACCTAATGGAGAAGACTGTTATTGGAGCCGTGGAAACGGTTGGGTATACGCTGCCCTAGTCCGCGTACTCGATGAAATTCCTGCCAATGAAGTTCACCGCCAAGATTATATAAACGACTTTCTGACTATGAGCAAGGCTATCAAAGCTTGCCAGCGTGAAGACGGATTCTGGAATGTAAGCTTACACGATCCTAATCACTTCGGCGGAAAAGAGCTGACAGGAACTTCTTTATTTGTATATGGAATGGCATGGGGAATACGCAACGGATTGCTTGATCGCGACGAATATCTGCCAATAGTACTCAAAGCCTGGAATGCAATGGTGAAAGACGCTGTTCATCCTGATGGGTTCTTAGGTTATGTACAAGGAACAGGAAAGGAGCCTAAAGACGGACAGCCCGTAACTTACGACAGCAAGCCTGATTTTGATGATTTTGGAACAGGTTGTTTCCTTCTGGCTGGAAGCGAAATTTATAAATTGAAATAAGTTGATAATCGTCATTCTATAAAAGAGGCTCAAAATGAAGTAACCATTCTATTTTCCGCCACGACAATTTTATCGGCTGTTTTTCAGCCGATAA
>DXLO01000029.1 GCA_019414665.1 Bacteroides sp.
CTTTGTGTATGAATTAGTTGGCTGATTTTGTAATATTTAATGAATGTCCCTAAATGATCAAATAAGTCAACTGAAACGACCAGGTAAGTTGACTTGCTTGTTCCATACAGTCGGCTTACTGAAAACAGTCTATTTATTTCTCTTTTCTCTCGCCCACTCCATCACATTAGCCGGAGCGCGTTCCGCCAGATATTCCTTCTTCATAAAATCCATATAGGGTGCTACGTGGTCAAAAAATTGATAATATCCCTTACACAAGTAATTCAATCCCGGTTCACCGTCTTTACTTAACATAAAACGATTCTTCGGACATTCCCCATGACAGGCAAACTCATAAGAACAGTTCAGGCACTGCTGTGGCAGACTATTGTGCTTCATCACACCAAAAGTTTCCTGTTCTTTACCATACATCATCTCCACCAAAGTCTTCTGATAAATATTTCCCAATTTATACTCAGGAAAGACAAAATGATCGCAAGCATACACATCACCGTTGAATTCCATCACGGCTGCATGTCCACAATATTTAGCTAATGAACAAACGCCTGGCTGCTGTCCCACCCAATTGGCCAGCGTAGAATCAAACAACTGAATATAGTAATTGCCCACGTCATTCAGTACCCATTCGTCGAAAATAGTACAAAGGAAATTCCCCCACTGCTCGGGAGTAATGGAGAAAGGAGCCAGTTCACCGTCTTTTTGCTTTAATGAAGAAAGCCGAAGACCGTCCGCACGGCTAGACAGTCGCTCGACAATGGGAGTAAACTGTATATAATGACAATCAAGTTCGTCACGAAAGAAACGATAGAAGTCCAACGGATAATCTGCATTATAGTCATTGACCACTGCCATGGCATTCCATTCCACTCCATGCTTTTTCAACAGGTTAATCCCTTTCATTACCTTATAGAAAGAAGGTTGTCCCATCTTGTTCTTCCGGTATTCATCGTGAAATTCCTGAGGACCGTCTATAGAAATGCCTACCAAAAAATTATTCTCACGGAAGAATTCACACCATTCATCTGTCAGCAATGTGCCATTTGTCTGAATGCAATTATCAATGGTTCTACCACCTGCATATTTTTTCTGAAGTTCCAAGGCTTTCTTATAAAAAACTAAAGGACGCATCAAAGTTTCTCCCCCATGCCAGGTAAACAAAACTTGCGGCATGGTTTGCGACTGAATATATTCTTTAATAAATTTCTCCAGTAATTCATCGCTCATCACATGACGCGGCTGTTCCTCATATAACTTGGATTTTTCCAAATAATAACAATAATCACAGGCCAGATTACAAACCGCACCTACAGGTTTGGTCATTATATATAGCGGCTTTGCAAAAGGAGTTATGGTTGCTTCTTTCATTTGTTTTTCATTTAATTCCTAGTATAAAGAATACAAAGATAAAGCTATTTTTCAATATTCGTTCTTACAGTAACAGGTTTATGCTACCCTCTACCCCCAAAAGGACATTCTTCTTGCCACCCAATCTGTTTCAAATATAAGAGTTCCACCTTGCTTCAAACTCTTGAAACAAAATGAAACTCTGACCCTCTATTCAAAATATCACTTGAAAACGTGTCTGAAACGCACTTAATGACTGATTTTCAAATCCCACTCTATCCGTTATCTTAGTATAAGAGTACCGGAATCTCCATATCATATACTTATTGATATAATAATTGACAGTAAAAGAGACATCGTTCAAACGCCCGCCATAAATATGGGACCGGGTATCCGACATATCAGTATAGTTATATCCGAATACGCATTCCAACGAACCAGAGTCCGGAGTGGCAATACCACAATCCGTATGTGAATATCTATAATTACCACCTATCAGCAAACCTCTCAGTATTCCATACATACCACTCGCTTTATAATTCTTAAAATCCTTTTTCCGGTTCACTTGAAGATAATAATATTGTGCTTCCAATGCCACAGGACCATATCCTGCTATCATCTCCGGTGTAAATTTTATCAAGTTCTTTGCATCCGGAATCAAGGCATTCACAGCTCTGACTTTTGCAATACGCGTCGGGAAATTAGCCCCCAAGTCAAAGCTAGTATGGTTAAGTGTAGGTTCGCTATTGTATCTAGGTGTTTCGTAAGCACCGGAAATACCCAACTGAAACAATCTCCCTGTGTCATGTAAAGGACGATAGACCAAGCGGCTCATAGCACCATAACCCATTTTACCCAATTCATTGGATTTCTTCTTAAGAGCCTCGCTCTCCACATGAACACTAGCTGTACCGAAAAAATCATTTTTGTCATACACAAACATAGCCCCTATCAGCCGGCTGTTGAAAAAAGCCTCATTACTTGCCGGCTCCTCCATGGTTACTTTCATAGACGAACTAGTAGAACTTTGAAGCCCGAACTGATGTACAAAATTCCCTACACGTAATAACGCATGTGAGGAAAATTGTCTTTCTACAAATATGTCTTTTAAACTGACCTTTCCATACGCATAGCCTATATCCACTTTCGCTTTATATTTTCCATAGGTTGCTTTTACACCTATCCGGGCATCAGGAATCGCTACACCATCTACAAAGTTTTTATTATCTGAATGAAACAAGCCTCCATCCATCAAGATTCGTCCTGTAGGACGTATTTTCAAAACTGATTGTTCCTGTGCATTTACCTGTACGGAGAGCAATATCAGGAGAAAAACTCCTAATGATATAAGATTTTTCATAATATACAGTTTTAATGGTAACCATCCAAGTATCCTGTCAGTCTGTCTCTGATTTTTATCATACTGAGGGCAGTGAAGAATCTGTAAGACCACACAATGAAAGCAATCAGTCAGACTCCTCCTCCCATCAGCATCCGGTCAATAGTCATGCTTTTAGGCTCAGCAAATACTCTTGTCCGGTTCATCTAAGAAAAACATTACATTAAATAGTTACGGTTTATGGTTAAGTTATAGGGAATTATTTTTTGGAAACAGACTGAATGAGTCCTGCTTTTTGCAGCTTGGAGAACTCATCTTTCGCCTTATTAAGCTGTTTCACAAAAGCATCGTTGGCATGGAGACGGGCAACAACAGCACTAGCCACAATTCGGGCAGCATCTACATCACTTTGGAAATGATACCCACAAATAACACGACTCTGTCCCATTTCAAATCCTCTTTTCAGAATCTCATTCTGCCTGTCAGGATTGATTTCTGCCAAAACAAGGGCAGTAGCCCATCCTATGGCTGTATGTCCCGAAGGATAGGAACCGTTCGTTGAAAGTTCTTCCTGCTGTTCGGGATTACAAGTCATTTCATTGAAAAAACTAAAAGGACGTACACGCATATAATACTCTTTAGCATGACGGGTAGCCAAATCTCCGGCATCCTCTCTCATATTAATAATGAGCCTATACAGTTCCGGCGTTTTATCCCTCGTTATTTCAATACCAAAAGCCTCCGAAAAGGCAAAGGGAACGCCATCACCATTTACACGGGCATCACTGACAGCTTGTTCACCCCTAGGAGTATCCCTTTGCAATTTCCCCCAGTCGTAACGGGCTTTGTCATACAAGAACAAAATACTTCCTGCTTCAGGAGGAGGAGGCAGTAACTCCAGACTATTGGCAACCTCCGATTCTTCCAAATAATAAAGTTCGGGATTGGTTCTTCTATCCTTTATTTTTTTCTCTTGTGCAAAGATGTTTAATGAAATGGCACAAAACACTAGAAGTAAGACAAACTTTGTTTTCATGATAAAAGTTTAGTTTAAACGGTTAATTAATAAAATTCAATTGGTTTTTCGAAAAACATTTTAATCATCTACGGAACGTACGACAAACAATCAGAGTGTCCGCATCTGACGGAAACAAAAGTAGTGTTTGAAATTATCCCGAAAATACCTTTTTAATCCCGTTTCCTCCTTTTATATGACCAAAACATCCTAGAAGAGAAAAGGAGGAAAAAAGGAGAGCCGGAAGTGTTTCAGCACTTCCGGCAAAAAAGCCATTCCTCATAACAAAACAGATACACGAAGCCGGCTCTACGAAATACAGTAAATTGAGATAACTCTAAAGATGGACTTATTTTCTTCTTGAATTGATACGGTCATAAAGCAGATTGATGACTTTACAATCAAACTCCCCATCAGGATAAAGTTGTTCTATTTCTTTCCTTACATTATACTTATGTCTTGTTACCGTTGCCTGATCCACATCCAGCACTCTTGAAATAATAGCAGCATCAATATCTTCTATCATCAGAAGTATCGTTATAAAATACCTTTCTTTTCCCCTTCGTTTCATAAAGGATAATTTACCCAATTCAGGATATTTGTCAGCAAAATCCAAACACACCTGTTTCAGTTCCTGACGCATATCATCCTCTCCCTCTGTTTTTCTGTATCCCAAGGCATCAAACAGGGTCTTGACTTTTTTGTCAACCTTATGAACGTCCATTTCCAGTTCCTCCCAATTCATCCCGACATCATCCGGATTTATCCCTTTTTTATCCATCAGCGCTTTCCGAGTTCCTTTTTTCCGTCTTTTCAAAAGGAAAAGAGCAAGAAAAGCCGATAGCAGCACCGCTATTGACAGGATGATATACAGCGCATAGGACATCTCTTCTTTTTCTATCGAGATAGGAAGCAAGCCTGATTTACCATCAAAAAGGAATAATCCTGACTTACATCCCAAAACCGCTTTCCGTCCATTGACGGCAATACAAGGCTTGCTAAAAGCCAAATCGCAGAATAATGGTTCTGGGACACCGGCATCATCCAATCCCTTAAAACTCATACCATAATAATAGAGTATGAAAAAGCCCTCATTAGGATTCTTTTCAAGAGCTCCCGATATTGATTTCACATGTTTCACTGGCAACAAGGTCGCATTTTCTTCATTAACGATTCCCAACGAGGTATTCAAGTATTTATTTCTACCATTCATTATCACACCATAAACACTCTCATACTCTGATAAATCACGTATCTGCCAGAAAGATTCCTGCGGTCTGTTTAAAGGTCTTCCATACAATCCTTTGTTCAAGGTCGTTACATAAATACTATCCTCATTCTCACAAATTCCGGTAATATAAGCGTCGATAGTATCTTTCACCCCTTTATCTGACACAACCGGAATAGGAGTTACAATATGGTCCTGCTGTTCATCTATAATACCTAAATATTCCCTAGTACCCACATAAAGACAATGTTCCGCGGTGGAATAATAAAGAGAAGTGATATTATTCTGCCCTTTCGTGTTACTGAACTGCAAAAGACACTCCGCTCTATTGCCTTTAATCTTATAAAGTTTCTTACGCGTAGCAAGAAAGAAAGTATTAGGACTGGTTCCCAAAAATTTTATAATATCATTACCCACAATATCCAAGCCTTCAATCTTTCCTAAAGACTTTGATTTGAATTCCGGATGATTATAGACAAACTTATACAGATGTAAACGAAGATCATCGGTAATAAAGAAAATGGAGTCTCCCGTCCTTTTATCACTAACTGCCAATACATTATTGTCTAAATCTGCCGAGTTCTGTCGCAAGGCAAAAGAAAGCATAGCCTCTCTGCATGCCAGATGCAGAAAATCTTTCCCCATAAAGCCTATCTGCCTAGCGATAGTACTGATACCATTCGGCAAATCATATTCTAAAGTGCAACCGTCTTTGACATAAAGTATAGAATTAGCACTGATAAACCATTCATCCTTGTCGGGTCCTTGAGCATACAAGTAACACCGTCCTTTGCGTACAAGCGTCTTTTTTCCATCGGGAGATATCTTAAAAACCGAATTTTCCAACAAAGCATATACTGTATCATTATAAACACTGACATTGGTAACCAGAGAATCTATAACAGGTCGTTTAAAGTCCTTTTCAAGATTACGGACAACAAACAACCCCTGTTCACTAGCCACATATAGTTTTTTTTCCTTTATCACAACCTTATTCACCCCACAGTTTTTACTACATTTCCCTAGTTGAATGGGAGTGAGTTCATGAGATGTGGAACCATCTTTCAAATTCAATCTAAACAGTCCATTACTAGTCCCCACATACAAACACTGTTTGTCATCATCCAAAGCCATACTATATACCGAATAATTCATCCTCTTATTTTTTATGTAGTAAGTCTGGGTCTGCCGAGAGGATTTAGCCAATAGTTTCAAACCGGCATCTCTTGTTCCCACAAACAGAGAATCTTCACTATATTCCAATATATCATATATACGCCGGTTGCTATTAATGGAATAGGTCTGGCAATTATTGTTCACTTTTTCTATGATACAACCGTCTTCCTGACCAATATAAAGTTTATCCGCATCTGCTGTCGAACGGCTGATACATGATATAGGAGCGTCAAATGTATTGATATTGCAAGTGAGCTTTATAGGTTTCGGAACAAGCGCATCCTTGCAGCCTGTCAAACAGAACAAGGCTAATATAAAAAGAAAGTACAAGCTTTTTTTCATATTTTACTCATTTAAGTGATATCGATTAAACAAAGGCTTTCTACAATTAATCAAAAAGTTGAATATCTGTTATGCTTATGCAAATATAATACGTTTTCTCAAAATCCGGAAAGCTCTTAACAGATTATTAGCTAATTCCTTAATATGCCTTCCATATACAAAAGAAGTTACGTCAAAACCCAGATGATTCTCTCACCCGACTTTTGACATAACTTCTCCTAAAATAAAAAAATATATTAACCTGATTTATTTCAACAATACTCCTATCTCACCGACAGCAGTTACTGCTTTGTTATTTATTTCGGTAACAGGCTCCAGTTTAAAATAACGGGCCGGATAAGTCTTTCCGAAACGTACAAAATAAGGAACAGGATTATGCATGATATTACTGAATTCACCTGTAGCGTCACACTTCATCCAATCCTTACCATCCCGGCTGACATAAAAGTTGTATTTATAGATAGTGCCAGTCAGATCCTCCTCCTGTGCAGGAGCATAACTGAAACCGGCTATTTCCACTTCTTTACCCATATCAACCACCAAGGGAGTTAAAGTTTCGGTTTTCCAAACAGTTTCCTGTTTTCCATCGATGGCTGCGGCTGCATCCATGCCCACTGTTTTCCAACCATCCACCGGGACATCACTCAAGGTTACTTTCATCGTTTTATCAACCAATGGTTCAGCATAATACAAGCCTATGTTACTGATATTGACGGTTCCACGAGCACCCGTAATTGTCACTCTAACCTTTTCGGCATGACTATCCGAGAAAGGCAACAACCGTTTATATCCCACCGTAGTTCCCTCACCCACATGATGCCATGCGCCATTGGCGAACACTTCTACTGTAAAACCTTCCACACGCTGGCCTTTTGTAATATCCTCCTGAATTAAGAAAGTATTAACAAGTGTATTCTTCCTCACCTTATATTCTTTCGTATCTCCTACTTTGGCTGTCCATATCCTATTTCCCTTCTCAACTTTATTATCAGCAAAGGTCTTTTTTATATATTCCGTCAACTCCTTGATACGTTTCACATCATTCTCGTGCATCAAACCACGTTTATCGGGTGGAATATTCAGCAACAAAACAGAGTTACAACCCACAGAACGATAATAAATATTCACCAAGTTGGCAAGTGAACGAACTTGATTATCCTGTTCGGCATGATAGAACCATCCCGGACGGATAGAAACATCAACTTCAGAAGGATACCAGAACAAATCCGATGCTTTAGATACCAATTCACGGCTTCCCAAATCCTTGGACATAGCATTTATGCCCAATCTCTTATAGACTTCATCAGAACCCGGATAAGAATTAGGCATCAAAGCCGTTGCACTCCATTCCGTGGTACGTCCCAATCCACCTTCATTACCTACCCAACGCACATCATCGCCCATGATAGCGGTAACTGCCTTAGGTTGAAGACGACGAATAGTCTTCAAAATAGCGTCCCAATCATATTCCTGCTTCTTTCCGTTAGGTCCTTCGCCGTTAGCTCCATCAAACCATACCTCATGCACTTCTCCGTAATTGGTAAGCAGTTCAGTCAGCTGTTCGATGAAAAACTTATTATAAGCTTCTCCTTGTCCGTAACATTCCGCATTACGATCCCAAGGAGAAAGATAGACTCCGAATTTCAATCCATACTTGTCACAAGCTTTGCGGAGTTCCTGTACCACATCCCCTTTTCCGTTTTTCCATGGAGAAGAAGCAACAGAATGCTTGGTTGTCCGGGTAGGCCACAAACAGAAACCATCATGATGCTTGGCAGTAATGATAGCCATTTTGAAGCCACCTTCCTTCAGAGCTCTTACCCATTGTTCACAATCCAATTCGGTAGGATTGAAAATGGCCGGATCTTCTTTACCATCTCCCCATTCACGGCCTGTAAAGGTATTAATACCAAAATGAAGGAAACAAGTGAATTCCATTTGTTGCCATGCCAACTGTTGCGGTGTAGGCACCAAACGGGAAGCCATATCTATCTTCTGTTCCGTAGTCGCTCCTGCCGGAAAAGCTACGTGTTTCTCATAATACTCCTGTGCCTGAGTTCCCAGAAAAGCACAAAGTAAGGCTGCGGTTAGAATCGTTTTTCTCATTTTTCTTTATTACTAGGTTATTTTAATGGACGAATCATAAACTCAAACGTATGCTTCTCCACCGGAACACGATATGGCGGCAATACCCCCGGACCACAAGTCGCAGTACCTACCCCCGACTGTTCCGCATCTAAGTGAACATTTATAATCCCTGTTCTCTCAAGTTTATTAATATGAGTAGCTTTATCTACATTAGAATCCGTAAATGGAATAACACTGAACTGAAACACTTTATCCGAACGGAAAGACAAACCTTCTCCTGCCTCATCCGCCAATTCCATCCAACGCACATCCGTACGGTTTCCTGTAGCCTGGGGCTTCACATAATAATGGAACATACGTTCTGCATCTGTATGGTAAATTCCAATACATCCAGACTGATTACGGTCTATATAAGTTTCATGTTCACCACGTCCCAAATAAGAAACCTTGTTATAGGCATACGGCATTTCAAATGCCAGGCCCACTCTAGCCAATGAAGTAACAGCAGAAGTATCCGGCAGGAAAGTTGTCTTTACTTTTAATGCACCATTGCTCTGCAAAGTATATACAAAGGTAGCCATTCCCAACTTTACGCCTTTAGCATTCCATAATTCTACTTCCGCTTTACCACCTGTTTCAGATGCTTTGACAAAAGTAGCTTTTTGAATCATATTATCCAAACCTTCTTTCCTCCAAACTTTGGCTCCTCCTGTTTTTTCCCTGCTGTCATTGTCCGTAACAGGACGATAAAGGCTGAGAACTACAGGAGATGAAAGCATCTCTTTACCTTTATATATATAAGAGCGTAAAGCGCCGGTTGCAGGATCAATATCTATCTTCACCTTATCAGCCAATTTGATTTCCGGCGCACGATACCCTTTGTTGGCAGACAGTACAAACTGGTCATAGGCCACTTCGTCATGAGTTCCAATAAAGGGAGTTGCCTTATCAGGCGTCCAAGACAGATTCAAATAAGCCTCACGAATCGTAGAAGGCAACTTTACAGCACCCAAAGAGAATGTTACAGCCTCATGAGGGGCACAGTCTGCTTTTCGAGTTCCTTCTGCTATCACTTTCCCATCATCCCCCATGACCTGCCAGTGCAACGTATAGGCATTCAAATTGGTAAAGTCATACCAGTTCTTGACTTCCACTGTCAGCTTCTTAGGATCGGTCAGTGCCGATTTGATATATTGATACTCCTTCTTCACTTCAATGAGATGCGGATGCGGTTCGCGGGCTGCATTGACCAACCCGTTACAACAGAAATTGCCAAAGCTGGGCACATCCTTCGGACCATAATCCCCACCATAACTCCAATACCATTTACCATCCTTATCTATCTCGCGGAAAGATTGATCCACCCAATCCCAGATACAACCTCCCTGAACAATCGGTTCGGTTTCGAATACATGCATATATTCCTTTAATCCTCCGCCACTATTACCCATAGTATGCAGATACTCTGTCATGATGAAAGGACGATAGACTTTAGGTTCTGTCTGGCGGGCATAGGCCATGAGTTCTTCCACGCTGCGATACATACGGCAATAGATATCGGTATTATAATTCTGTTCGGCCCGTTCATATTGTACAGGACGACTTTTCTCCACTGACTTCATCCAGTCATATGTACGTTCGAAGTTAATACCGTTTCCGGCTTCATTCCCCAATGACCAGATGACGATAGCCGGATGATTCTTGGAACGCTCATACATACGTTGGGTACGATCCATGTGGGCAGGCAACCAAGTGGAATCTTTGGCCAATGAAGCAGGTCCATACCCCATGCCATGTGATTCAATATTAGCTTCATCTATCATATAAAGTCCATAACGATCACAAAGCTGATACCAATAAGGATGGGTAGGATAGTGCGAATTGCGAACCGTATTGATATTATGCTGTTTCATCAATTTGATATCTTTTTCCATCAGTTCCTTGCTTACAGTCCGTCCTAATTGGGAATGTTCATGACGGTTCGTTCCCTTTACCAAGACCGGCACACCATTGATGCAAAAACGTCCGTCCTTAATTTCCGAAGTGCGGAAACCTACTTCACATCCGGTAAGTTCCGTTACTTTACCTGTTACATCTTTCAATTCCAGGATCAGCGTATAAAGATTCGGATGCTCAGCACTCCAGACTTCCACATCCGGCAAACTTTGTTCATCCAACTTCAAGAAATGGCTCAATCCCTTCGATTTGATAGGATATTCACCTTGCAGAACCGCCTTACCGGTTTTATCTTCCAGTCGGTAAGCAAAGGTAGTCATGGAAGTAGAAGGTCCTTCAATGGTAGCTTCCAAACCGAAAATACCTTCTTTATATTGTTGTTTGTCTAAAGAAGAGGTTACTTTGTAATCGGCTATATACTGTTTAGGAGTGCTGTAAAGATACACATCACGTTCAATACCACTCAACCGCCACATATCCTGGCACTCCAAATACGATCCGGCACTCCAACGGTAAACCTCCAATGCCACCGTATTCTCACCTTTCTTCAATTTATCAGTGATATCCCATTCGGCTGGTGTCTTTGAACCTTGATTATAGCCCAACAGATGTCCGTTCACCCAAATATAGTAAAAAGAAATCACTCCTTCACAACAGATAACCACACGGCGGTCTTCCCAATCGGCAGGAATTGTAAAGGTACGTCTGTAGGAACCGACTTCATTCTCTTTATATGGAACTAAAGGCGGATTCTTTTTAAAATGGAACAGTTTGTCATCGAACTCATAGGTTTCGTTTACATAAATAGCTGTTCCATATCCTTGACGTTCCCAATTGCCGGGAACCTGAATATCCGCCCATCCTCCTGTATAAAACTCCGGTTTATAAAAATCCTTCGGACGGTTATCGGGATTCTTTACCCAATGGAATTTCCAACTACCGTTCAGACTCATGTAATAAGGAGAAGATTCATAATCTCCGTTACGGATATCAGATACGGTTTGATAAGGCCACACATAAGTATGAGGGGCCAGTTTGTTCAGTCCGACAGCATATTGGCTCTGCCATTCGGGTTGTTGTTGCGCCATTACTGGAAATATAACCAGAGCAGCCAAAAAATATAATAATGTATTTCTCATATATCTATTTATTCTATCATTACCTCATCAAAATAAATCCTTGCCTCTTGTCCGGGGCGTACATGGGTTGCAGGACACTCTCCGGCTCCTTTAGCAATAATCCGCACATAACGGCCAATTTCCTTATTCAAATCAAGTACCACATCCTCTTTGAAAGTCCCTTCACGGAAAATCTCTCCATCCGTGAACTGTTTACCGGATACTTTACGATAATCCCGATTATCATTTGAAACCCACACTTCAATATCTGCCGGTTTATGGGCTGCCATGCCATAATTCGTTATGCATCCCACTGATACAGAACGAAGCGACTCCTTCTTTTGCAAATCTATAGTAAAAGCGACAGAATCACTGCTTTCCCATGAATGCCATTCGAAATCCGACTGGCGCAAGCTGCCACGTATACCATTTACTAAAATCTTCCCAGCCTGTGTATTTCCTAAAACAGGTTTGGCGGTAGCCTTATTCCAAACCAAAGGCAATGTCAATGTTTTTCCCATCTGCCGACCTGCTCTATAAGTCGTACACTTTATAGTTTGTGTACCGGTCACCATCAACGGGTTCTTATATAGCGGAGACCGGTCTGTCGGCTCCTTACCATCCATTGTGTAACGGATTTCCACATCAGGACGTTCACATTCCAGTTTCACCTGTAGCTTTCCATTTACAGGGGTTACCGTATGTTGTATATTATACATGGAACAGGCAAACACAATTCCTTTAGCAGACAGATGCTCGTTGAATTTATCCATTGCTACCAAAAAACTTCTCCAATTTTTATGCCAAGGCTGTGTCCAAGCCACTTCGGCTAAAGCAGCCAGACGAGGGAACAGCTGATATTCCACATCTTCCGGTTTATTGCAAAACTCAGTCCACATAGAAGCCTGTACTCCCATCAGCAAGGAACGTACCTCCGGACTCCATTCTTTCTGTATCGGTTCATACCTATATACATCCTTCAATGTATTATTCCCAAAATAGGTCAAAGGTTCAAACCATTGCGGTCCCTGATAACGAATCAAATACATGATACGTGCAGGAGTCATGACAAACCTATGCCCTTGCTCCGCTGCCTTGACGGCAGCCTGACCATAGCCTCTCCAACCATAAATAATTGCTCCGTCGGGAATCCGGGTATTGGTCAGTTCATCCCAGCCCATGGCTTCTTTCCCTTTGCTTTGTACATATTTACTCATTCTCGCCATAAAATAACCTTGCAACGCTTCTTCGTCCTCCAAGCCTTCCTGTCGCATACGCTCCTGACAAAGCGGACACTCCTTCCAATGCGTTTTCCGAGCCTCATCCCCACCCAAATGAATATACCTGGAGGGAAACAGCTCCACCACCTCGTCAATCACCCCTTGCAAGAAAGTGAACACACTATCGTTTCCTGCACAGAAGATCACATCCGCATGATTTCCTCCCAATCCTGGAAGGACACCGATAAATTTATCGACCACAGGACAAGCCAACAACGGATAAGAAGCCAACGCAGCATTACTATGAGCCGGCATTTCAATTTCAGGAATCACTTCAACCTGATGTCGGGCGGCATACGCCACTATCTCACGGATATCCTCCTGTGTGTAAAATCCTTTTTCTACAGTCGGTTCACCCTGCCGGGGATTACGACGCTCCGGAAAAGATTTTCCAGGACGATCTACACGCCGTGAACCGATTTCCGTAAGTAAAGGATATCTCTTTATTTCAATACGCCAACCATTATCATCCACCAAATGCAGATGCAGAGTATTGATTTTCAACATTCCCATACAATCGATAATACGAAGCAGATTCTCTTTCGGAATAAAAAAGCGGGCCACATCCACCATCAATCCACGATATCCGAAACGAGGTTCATCCTTGATTGTCATAGCCGGCACGCTCCAATCCGCAGTTTCCGCCACCGCTGTGCCCTCAATGGAAGCAGGCAATAACTGACGAATAGTCTGCAAGGCATAAAAGAAACCTTTTGTATCTGAAGCTTTAACTATTATCTGCCTGGGAGTTATTTCCAGATGATACGCCTCACTCTTTAATGCGTCATCGGTGAGGAAACTGATTTTCCCCTTCTTTTCTCCAACCTTCACACTAGGAGTAAATCCGGCCGCCTGGGTAAAAAGAGCAGAGAAACAGCGTGCAACCTCTGCCTGCTCCTCATTTTCTACCGTAAAGTCTGTTTTTCCGGAGAAAGTAAAATAACCTGTACCCGGAGTAATACTCTCCGGGCAGGGAACAATAGATATAGATTGGATTAGGTTGTCAGCAGGTAAGGCCATAGTCGCAAATAACGACCATAGCAAAATCAAACAGGTGTATTTCATGATATATGCTATTTTTCTTATTCTTTGTCTCTATCGGGTGAAAAGCGTACCGGATCCTTATACTGCTCCTGCAATCTTGCCAATTCAGTCTTCAGCTCCGTCACAACCGGTTCATATTCTTTCTGACCATAAAGATTATGCATTTCCGTAGGGTCTGCCTGTAAATCATACAATTCCCACACATCAATATCGTTATAAAAATGAATTAATTTATAACGCTCTGTACGTACACCATAATGACGTTTCACCATATGTTCTGCCGGATATTCATAAAAATGATAATACAATGATTTGCGCCAATCAGCAGGTTTTTCTCCTTTCAACAGTGGAAGCAACGAAACACCTTGGATATCTTCGGGAACAGGAGCACCTGCCAATTCCAGAAAGGTAGGTGCATAATCTATGTTTTGCACCAGTTCTGTAATATCACCTTTCCTGTCAAAACCTTTGGGCAACCGCATTATAAGCGGAGTATGCATGGATTCTTCGTACATAAAGCGTTTGTCAAACCAACCATGTTCTCCCATATAGAAGCCTTGGTCTGAAGTATAAACCACCAAGGTATTGTCCAGCATATTCTTTTCTTTCAGATAATCCAGTACACGACCTACATTATCATCCAACGATTTCACTGTTTTCATATAGTCACGCATATAGCGCTGGAACTTCCAATCGGCCAATTCTTTACCTTGAGGATTCTTTTTATAGAAATCATCGATAATGGGACCATAAAACTTATCCCATGCCGCACGCTGCCCCTCATCCATACGTCCGATATAATTTTCATAAAGAGCCTTCAAACGGGTTTGTTTATCGGGGCGAAGCATCTTAAGGTCATAAATCATATCCATATCCTTCACGATGCTCATTTCCTGAGCCGCTGCCGCAGGACGTCCTTCATAATCATCAAAGAAATTATCGGGCAACGGAAAAGTTTTATCTTCATACAAAGACAAGTTACAAGTATCTGCCAGCCAGTTGCGATGAATAGCCTTGTGATGAATCAAAATACAAAAAGGTTTGTCTTTATCCCGTTTGTTCTCCATCCAGTCTATGGCATCATCAGTAATGATATTGGTTATATACCCATGTTTTTGAATGGTGTCATTGTCTTGCGTAATAAAATCCGGATTATAGTAATCACCTTGTCCGGGTACAATCTCCCAATAATTGAAACCTGTGGGCAGACTCTCTAAGTGCCATTTTCCGATAAGGGCGGTCTGGTATCCGGTCTGTTGCAGCAGCTTCGGAAAAGTCTGTTGCGAACCATCAAATATACAAGTGGTATTATCATAGAATTTATTAGCACAACTATGCTTGCCGGTAATCATGCAGGCACGGCTGGGACCACTTAATGAATTGGCCACAAAACTGTTAGTAAAACGCACTCCGTCATTAGCAATGCGGTCAAGGTTAGGCGTTTCCATATAACGCTTGTCATAGCAGCTCATCATCTGGGCAGTATGGTCATCGGTCATTATATACACGATGTTGTAAGGTTTCTGCTCCTCAGTTTTCTTTTGTGAAGCGCATGATGACAAAGATGCCACAGCAGTAATGCCGGTCAAAGAAAAAAGTAATCCTGATTGTAGGTTGTTCATATTCATAAATTTAAATAAGCAAAGAATTAACATCCGCAAAGATACAAGTTATGTTATTGTTTCTTGTCTGGAAATGACTATTTTATATCCGAGAATGTCCAGAAACAGGTTACAGACAAGAAAAACGGATGCAAAGCGCAGGTGCGCCCTGCATCCGGAAAAATCCAATAAAGACCTATTGAATAAAGCGTTCTATCATGTTTTCTTAATTAGTATAGCCATAATTATTATCACTATAATCAAGAGCAGAATTGGTATCTATCTCATCTTTCGGAACCGGGAGCAATAAATTTTTCTTCAGGAAGTTTTCATCATTCAAATTTCCATCATTAAAAATACGTTCTCCCCAGTTCCCGTTCCCTTTAGGATTATTGGCCACTGATTCTTGAATAATTCCATGCCCATTGTTGACCTCGAAAGCTTTTTTCAAAAGCTCTGTGCCACGTAAACGCATTTTCTGATACATTTCCGGTTCACCGGCACCTTCGAAAATACGTTCAAAATAAATTTTCTCACGCACTTGTTCCTTAGACAAGCCACTCTTCCAGTCAGCCGGCTGAGACGCGTTTCCTGATTGACGCGCTCTCTTCAGCACCTCATTGGCCAATGTTATCGCCTTGTCAGTCTGCCCCAATTCATTATATACATCCGCTGCCATCAGCAACATATCTGCATAACGATACAAAATTAAATTCTTATGACTGTTATTACCACTCTGCTCAGGATCCCACGGTTTCTTGAAATAGGGCCATGACTTTGTATTGGTAGATGGCTTTTTTGTCGCATTTTCCAACAAAGACAACAAGCCTTTCAAATACCCTTTTTCAGCGGAAGTCGCAGTAGCCGTATCGGCAATCATAGCATAAAGTTCTTCAGCTTTCGGACTAGCCGGATCAGCTAATTTCTCGTAAGGAATCCGTCCTACATACAACTTGGGTTTCTTCCATCCGGCAGGTTTTTCTTCTCCTTCAATGGTATATGTAAAATAAGGATAGGCATATACAGTATCGCGCGCCGAAGCTATAGGCTCCTCTTTAGGTTTCTCACCTTTTCCTACTCCGGCATAAGACTTCCAATAAGTCAGGAATGTGCTTTCAATACGTGGATCACCGGGATAAGTAGCCCAAAAATAATCATACAAAGCTTTTGAAGCACGTATGCGGTCCCAAGCCTGCCCATTACAAGAGCCATTAGGAGCGACCAGCCAGCTACCCCGGTTACGGGTGGTAGAACCTGCAAGTGCAAAATTCAATTGAAAAATAGATTCCGGAGAACCTTGTACGTAATCAACAAACAAATCACTGAATTTATCCGCCAGCCGGTATTTAGGCATTACCTCATCAAAACACGCTTTCGCCTTCTCCCAAGCCGTATTATCACCCTGACAGCCCAAAGTATGATAGAGTTTTCCTAGATACGCTTTCGCCGCCCACTTCGTTGCAAAACCGTCATCATCTTTTTCCGGTAAATTCTCATAAGCGAACTCCCAGTCAGTACGTACCAATTCAAAGACCTCATTTTTAGGAGAACGAGGAACAGCTACTCCGTCATGAGCAGAGGGAGTGGTCTTTAAAGGTACATCTCCATAGGTAACTGCCAAATTATAATAAGCCAATGCACGCAAAAAACGAGCAGCCGCTTCCATTGGCAATTTATCAGCCGATTCTAACGGACTATCGGCAATATTGGCAATGAATGCATTTGTTTCACCAATCACTTTATACATCCCTCTCCACGCCATTGTGTTTATGGTTTCATCAATTCCTCCGTCCATAGAGACCAATAAATCTGTAGAACTGCCATTCGTTTGTGACCATCCAAAACCACAATATCCAAATGTTACTTCCTGCCATGCCTGGCCATAAGCATTATCAGCCGACATATATCCGTAACATCCCATCAAAGCCTGTCTGGCATTTTCCACAGTACTAAACTGAGTTTTTGTATTTATCGTATATTGCGGGTCTTCATCCAGCCACGATTCGCAGGATGCCAATGACAAAGCACCTGCTAATAAAAATATATATTTTAGTTTTTTCATTTTACAAAAAAAATTATCGGTTAAACTATTTAAAAGGTCACATTTAATCCAAAGACATAAGAACGTTGGCTTGGAAATGCATTCATATCAATGCCCGGGCGTAATCCATCAAAAGCAAACGAATTGATTTCCGGATCGTATCCACTGTAATTAGTGATGACAAATGCATTTTTAACCGAAGCAAATACACCTATATTCTGAAAGCCGATTTTCTTCATCCAAGATTTTGGCAATGTATAATTCAAAGTGATATCCGAACAACGCAAGTAACTTCCATCCTCAATATAACGGTCATAAACCACGTTCTTTACATTCGCCGTAGCCGACGGATAAAGATTTGAATGATTCTCTTCCGTCCAGATATTCCGGAATGCTTCTTGTGTCAAATTACCAGCTTGCCGAGAGGGCGTATAATAACGGATATTCGTATTCAATATCTGATTACCATGCACACCATTAAAAGAAGCCGAAACAGACAGGTCTTTCCAGGCAATACGAGTTTGGAAACCATAAGTAAAGTCCGGATTCGGATTGCCTAAAATGGTTTTATCCTTTTCATCCACAACACCATCCTCATTCATATCCACCGCTTTTATATTACCGGCTCCCAAGTCATTGGCCACAGAACTGGAATAATATTTTGTTGATCCGTCAGCAGCCGTATAAGCAACTTTTCCATCTACAATATCTTCCGGCTGAATAATACCTTGAGTCTTATATCCGAAGAACAATCCCGGTGCCTCACCTGCAATGAAAAGATTAGCAATACCAAAATGATCTCCTATAGAAGTTCCCTGATATCCACGCACATTCTTCAAGGTTCCAAAATCTGTCGGTGCAAAACCCAGGTCACCAATTTTTGATTTATTGAAACCAATGTTTCCGCCCAAACTCCAACTCCAACCGTTCAAGTTACGGAGAATATCTCCATTCAAACTAATTTCAACACCTTTGTTTTTCAACGAACCTTGATTCAACATCACACTTGCAAAACCACTGGAAGCAGGCAATGAACGCGAAATAAGCAAATCATTGGTTTTTTTCTGATATACATCTACTGATCCTGACAGACGGCTGTTGAAAAAAGCAAAATCAAAACCTACATTCCAAGAAGATGTACGTTCCCACTTCAATCCGTCATTCTGCAAATTGCTTACCGCCATTGCCAAAATCTGATCCCCTGTGGCTTTTGCATAATCTATTATTTGTGAATAATCAGAGAAAGTAGCATAAGGATTAATGCCCTGATTGCCTGTAACACCAAAACCTAAACGTATTTTCATTTGATTCAACCAGTTAATATTCTTCATAAACTCTTCCTGCTCCATACGCCAGGCCAAAGAGAAGGAAGGGAAGTAAGACCATCGGTTACCCTTTTTGAATTTACTTGATCCGTCCGCACGTACAGATGCAGTAAGCAAATATTTATCATAAGCAGAAAGATTGATACGACCTAGATAAGACAGTAACTGATAATCCTTTTGGGTAGGTTGTTCATGAGTCTTCACAGAAGCAAGGTGTAACCCTTTTGTACGTAAGTCAAAATTAGAGAAACGAGTACCCTTCACATTCTTATTCAAGAATGTATGTCCGTCATAAGTTACACCAGCAGTCGCTCCCAGATGAATACCTTTCGCCAAGTCAATATTTAAATTCAATAAGTTCTCTATATTATAATTGGTCTTGTTCAAATTAGCCATGGCTAGCACACCTTGATCATTAGCACCGATAGTGAGCTGCATGCCATACCAACGAGCACGTTCGTTTATATTCACATTTCCTCCGGCACGAAGATTATACGAAAGGTATTTGCAAATATTCCATTTCAAATCCAGACTACCGCCAAAGCTTTTATCATCCGTTATATCATCATAGTCATCCCGCCAGCTATAAACAGTAGTTTTTGCGTCCATGTCCGTTTGTAATGTCGGGTCGTCTGCCGGAATTTCATAAGGAGCTGTATCCAATACTGTACGTGCCAATGAACCGGCAATACCACCTGTCGTATTACCCCCGGTCATCATATCATTTTGTTTGATAGATCCATTCAAAGCAAGCGCCATAGTAACGGACTTTGAAAGGTTAGCCGTAAGGTTTGCACGCAAATCACCTTGTTTAATACCTGTATTGCTCACAATACCTTTTATATCCTTAAAACCACCCGAAACATAATAAGTCATTGCATCCGATCCTCCGCTGACCGATGCAGAATAGACTTGAGAGAAAGCAGATGAATAGGCTTCTTTCTGCCAGTTCTTATAACTCAAGACACGATAGTATTCAGGGTTGGTAGGATCTTTTTTATATTTATCCAAGTTTTCACCATACACATAATGCATCTCGCCATTTGCTTGCGGATAGTACTTTTCCTCGCCGGCATTAGCCTTCATATTGGCATAAGCAGCATACTGTTCCAGATTCAACATATTATGCAGGTTACGGGCATCCGCAATGGTAAAGTTTGCAGTCACGTTTACTTTAGCCTTACCTGCTTTCCCTTTTTTAGTCGTAATGATAATAACACCATTCGCACCGCGGGAACCATAAATTGCCGTAGCCGAGGCATCTTTTAATACAGTGATATCTTCAATATCCGCAGGATTCAAAGCACTTAAAGGATCCTGCGCAATCTGGAAATCACCGCCACCCATAGCCGACTCTGCAAATTCCCCGGTGGAAGATTGCGGGACATTATCAATAACATACAGAGGCTGGTTATCTCCACGCAATGAGTTAGCGCCACGAATTGTCACAGAACTGGCAGCTCCCGGAGCAGCCATAGATGAAGTTACATTCAGCCCCGCCACCTTACCTTGCAACAGATTATTAAAAGAAGCTGTTTTAGAAGCATCGTTAGCATCCGGACGCAAGCTGGCGGTAGCACCGGTCAAATCACTCTTTCTTGCCGTACCATAAGCCACTACCACCACTTCATCCAATGTCTGGGTATCATCTTTCAACTGAACATTCAATACTTTTTTTCCACCGACCGGCACTTGCTGGGTCACATAGCCAATAAAAGAAAACACTAATGTAGATTTGGAGTCAGGAACATCAATAGAATAATTGCCATCAAAATCTGTAATGGTTCCCGTGGCTGTACCTTTCACTTGTACATTCACACCGGGCATCCCCTCGTTCGTACTGTCAGTAACTTTACCTGTTACTTTTATCTGCTGGGCAAACATATCTGGAATTGCTGCCACACAGAAGACACACACTAGAAAAACGTTAAAGAGGTTCTTCTTCATAGAATTAAATTTAAATTAGTAATTTATGATAGTTAACATTATTTTAATCTGTGGCAAATGTAGAGGAAAACAGAAGTATAAGGGGTACAATAATCACTATTTTTAAGTCCAAAATTAGCTAAAAAGGTCCATTTCACCGAGAAATAGTCAATTTTAGAGGAGTAATAAACAAAGTCGGAAACCCGGCCATTGTTTTTTTAAGGACAATGACAACCAACCCAAATATAAAAACAAGTATCTTTGTATCTCCAAATATGTTTTTATCCATTAATCAATATATTATGAAACTAAAACTTTCTATTTTAACGATCCTGCTGTTCTTCTTATCAGCATCTTTTCCCTTGGCCGCCCAAAAGGCTCCCCAACCGTTTGATATTGACACCCCTTCGCTCCGCGTCTTCCTTCCGGCTCCCGAACTGGCGACAGGCCGTGCCATAGTAGCCTGTCCGGGTGGCGGATATGGCGGACTGGCTGTCAACCACGAAGGCTATGACTGGGCACCTTACTTCAACAAACAAGGCATCGCACTGATTGTACTGAAATATCGGATGCCTCATGGTGACCGCACTCTCCCCATCTCGGACGCCGAAGCTGCCATGAAAATGGCGCGCGACAGTGCCGATGTATGGAATCTGAATCCATATGATATAGGTATAATGGGCTCCTCTGCCGGAGGGCATCTAGCTTCAACCATCGCCACACATGCCCGCCCCGAACTCCGCCCTAACTTTCAAATCCTGTTCTATCCTGTCATCACCATGGATAAATCCTATACTCACATAGGATCTCACGATAATCTTTTAGGTAAGGACGCTTCCGCCGAACTGGAAACCGAATTTTCCAATGAGAAACAAGTAACCAAAGAAACTCCCTGCGCCTTTATCGCCTACAGTGACGATGACAAGACAGTTCCTCCTGCCAATGGGGTAAATTATTACCTGGGGCTGCACAAGAATCATGTACCAGCCGTACTCCATATTTATGCCAGTGGCGGACATGGCTGGGGTATCCGCGAAAACTTCATTTACAAGAATGAGATGTTAAACGATTTATCCGCCTGGTTGCGCAGTTTCAAAGCTCCCCGTAAAGATGCTGTCCGGGTAGCCTGTGTAGGCAACAGCATTACTTACGGAGCAGGAATCAAAAACCGGAGCCACGACAGCTATCCCTCCGTTCTAGGCCGTTTGCTAGGAGATAAATACTGGGTGAAAAACTTTGGAGTCAGCGCACGTACCATGCTGAATAAAGGTGATCGCCCTTATATGAAAGAACAAGCTTACCAACAAGCATTGGCGTTCAACCCCAATATCGTTGTTATCAAACTGGGAACCAATGACAGCAAGTCATTCAACTGGGTACATAAAGCAGATTTCATAAAAGATACACAAACCATGATTGACGCCTTTAAAGCCCTTCCCTCACAACCTGAAATCTATCTATGCTATCCTTCAAAGGCATATCTTACCGGAGAAAGCATTAATGATGATATCATCTCAAAAGAGATTATACCTATGATTAAGAAGGTTGCCAAGAAAAACAAGCTGCCTGTCATTGACCTTCACAGCGCAATGGATGGAATGCCGGAATTATTCCCCGACCATATCCATCCCAATGAAGAAGGAGCGAAAGTGATGGCAAAAGCTGTTTACGATGCTATAGCAAAATAAAAGGAAACGAAGGAGCAGACAGGAATTAATCAGCCAAAAAGAGACTTTTTATCGGTTGTCCGCATTATTCATACGTCATTTTGTTGTGTTATTCAAGACAATCAACTATTTTTGTTCCCAAACCTTGAGTAAGCAATGAAAACATCTGCCCACAACATACGAATCCTGTCCTTGCTCCTTCTATTCACTCTACTGCATTCTATATCAGAAGCCAAACAGTACTTTTTCCAACAAATCCCCTCTCAAAACGGACTTTCCTCCATGGTACGCTGTATGGAAGTCAGTCAGGAAAAAGGATATGTCTGGATAGGGACACGCTCAGGAATCGGACGATTCGACGGTTACGAACAGCGAAGATATCTGCGCGGTAATGTCACACATATTTTGGAAGATGAAGAACATACCATTTGGGCCATCACAGAAAAGGGAGTATTCCGCTACAATGAAAAAGAAGACAAGTTTACCCTTGTGCGGGATAAAGACAACAATCCGGTAATAGCCAGTTCTCTTTGCCTATGGGAGGACGGAGTAATCTTCGGGGGAAGAGGCAGTCTATACAAATACAACTATGAAGACCATATTATCAACCTGTTCCATACGTTGAAGCCGAACGGCAAGTATCATATTTCCAATCTTTACCAATGGGATTCCCGCACTCTCCTGGCCACCAACCGATGGGCAAAAGCTCTGTTTATTGATATCGCTACGGGCAACACCCGTCCTGTTCCCTTCAACAGTGAACAGATTATCTCACTGTTGATTGATAAAAAAGGGAATGTATGGGTAGCTCATTACAATCAGGGAGTAAGCTGTTATGACCGCAATGGAAAACAATTACAGACCTATCATACACAAAACTCTCCCCTCAAAACCAATGTAGTGCTATCATTAGAAGAGCATAACGGACAAATATGGATGGGTACAGACGGAGGAGGAATCCATATTCTCAATCCGCAGACCGGCAAGATATCGACATTGAGGTACATTCCGGGAGATCGTTACTCCTTGCCTGCCAACTCTATTCTTTGTCTATATAACGACAAAAGCGACAATATGTGGGCAGGAAGTGTACGTAACGGATTAATCAATATTAAAGAGGTAGGAATGAAAACCTATCAAGACGTACTGCCGGGACAGAATTACGGACTGAGTGAGAAAACAATCCTATCCATTTATCAGGACCATGACAATCAAATATGGATCGGAACAGACGGAGGGGGCATCAACCTCTTCGACCCGGCCACCGGAAAGTTTCATCACATACTTTCTACCTGGGAAGAAAAGGTGGCTTCCATCACCGGCATGGACAAAGACCATCTGCTGGTTTCGCTATTCAGCCAAGGCCTGTTTATCTTTCATAAAGAAACCCACCGATATCAGCCGCTTGTCATTATCAACGACAGCATTAATGATATTTTATGCCATCGGGGAAAAACAGTCAATGTATATCAAAATACTCCTGAAACCATTTTGATGTTATCCGAAATACCTTATAAATACCATATTGGTAAAAAGCAATTCATTCCCATCACCAAGGGAAAAGGCATCACTGATATTGTCGGTACATTGTTACCCATAAACAGCACAGGAGAGGATTGCTATCTGCACGATTTGGAACATATCTATCATATCAACTCCAGCCTCAACGAACTGGAACTTATATTTACCTGTCAAACAGACACCGTGTTCAATTCTGTTTCACAAGACGAGAACGGATTGCTATGGATAGGCAGTAACCATGGTTTAAGTTATTATAATCCGGGTACAAAGCAATATACCCTTGTCCCCAATACCCTGATTAATGAAATAAGCTCGCTCATTTGTGACCGGCAAGGACGTGTATGGATAGGAACGGAAGAAAAATTATTCGCATATCTGATTAAAGAAAAGAAGTTCATCTTATTCGGTGAACCGGACGGAGTGGTACAAAACGAATATCTGGAGAAACCCCGGTTGCTCTCTTCATCCGGAGATGTCTATATGGGAGGTGTAAACGGCTTGCTACATATCAACCGGCACTTACCTGACGAACCCGCACTTCTCCCCACTCTTCAACTGGCCGACATCCTAGTGGGCGGAGAACGTGTCTACGACCGGATATCAAACGACCACCAACTTAGTGTCAATGAAAAAAGCAAACCGATCATCATCAAAATCATCACCCGTGATAAGGATATTTTCCGCAAACCCATGTATAGATACACCATTACAGGACTGAACGGACAAAACATCTATTCTTATTTACCGGAAATAAACTTAAGCAGTCTGCCTACAGGCAGTTATCACATAAAAGCCGCCTGTAGTACCCGCAACGGTGACTGGACAGCAGACTATGATATTCTTACCCTGACAGTACTGCCTCCCTGGTATAAATCCGGCTGGTTCATCCTAAGTTGCACCCTTTTTATCTTCATCAGTGTCATCCTCACTTTCATCCTGATATTGCGCAACAAAGAAACCAAGCTAAAGTGGGCAATGAAAGAACATGAACAGCAGGTATACGAAGAAAAAGTGCGCTTTCTCATCAACATCAGCCATGAGCTCCGGACTCCACTGACCTTGATACATGCACCCTTGAAACAACTAATGGACAAACTTACCGCCGACAACGAAAATTATCCGTTGATCCAAAGCATCTGTAAACAATCTGAACGGATGAAGAACATTCTGAATACTGTTCTGAATGTTCGCAAAATGGAAGTAGGACAAAGCACACTCCATATCCAGAGCATACAATTGGATGAATGGGCGGAGCAACTGATTTCCGATTTTAAACCGGAAGCCTCCGTCAGAGGCATCACGCTCGTCTATCAACCTGAGCCGGAGATTCAAACCTTGTGCTTCGACAAAGAAAAATGTACCACTATCCTGACCAACCTATTAATTAACGCATTGAAATATACTCCCGATGAGAGTACAATCAGCATTTCAACCCGTTTGTCGGAAGACAGGACAAGAGTACGCATATCCATTTCCGACCAAGGTCCGGGACTGAAAGATGTGGATACCAACAATCTCTTTGTCCGCTTTTACCAAGGCAACAACAGTCGTCCCGGCACAGGAATCGGATTGTCCTATTCTAAAATACTGGTCGAACAACACGGAGGCAACATTGGAGCCTACGACAACAAGAATTTCGGAAGTCCGGGAGCTACTTTCTGGTTCGAACTTCCATTAAATACCGAACCGGGAAATATCACGCTGCACCCACAAGAATATCTGAATACACTTTTGGCACCCACGCAAGAAACAGAAAGCATTCCCGAACAACAGGAAGAAAATAAAACAGCCCAAAGCCATACCTTATTAATAGTAGATGACAACAAAGACCTGACCGATTATCTGGCAACAGCCCTGAAAGACCGGTTTAAGACAATATGGGTAGCCGCCGATGGAGAGGAAGCATTGCGTCTTTGCCGGGAAAAACGTCCTCATATAGTTGTAAGCGATATCCAAATGCCCCATATGAACGGCTATGAGCTATGTAAACAAATAAAAGAAGATTTGGAAATAAGCCATATCCCGGTTATCCTGCTCACTGCACGTAATGACGAAGAAAGCCAACTATATGGTTATAAAAACGGAGCAGACGCCTACATCACAAAACCTTTTGAAGTAAGTATGCTGTATGCAATTGTCTGTAGCCAACTGCATAACCGGGAACTGATGCGTACCCGCTATACAGACATCGGTCCTCTGCCGCCACCCGAAGAAGGAACCTTCAGTTCGGCCGATGAAGAATTTTTAAATCGCCTGAATCAGATAATCACAGAACATCTGGATAACGAACAGTTGGGTATTCCATTCATTTGCAACAAAATAGGAATCAGCAGAGCTTCTTTATACAATAAGCTGAAAGCATTGACAGATATGGGAGCCAACGACTATATAACCAAAATACGTATGGAGAGAGCTATCTGGCTTATTCTCCATACAGAACTCAGTGTCAATGACATAGCAGATAAGACAGGATTCTCGACCGCCAGATATTTCAGCACTGTATTCAAACAGCATACAGGTTGTTCCCCTACCCAATACAGAGAGAAACCGCCTGTCAACACTCAATAACCCTATAAAACCCTGTTTTCATTCCATATTGTGTTAATTTCCGACCATTTATAATAATAAATGATATATAATATGGAATAAAAGCAGAAATATAGTGCATAATCCAAATGAAAGAGTTTACTTTGTCCAACAAACAATTAGAGATTTATTCTAGTTTTATTCTCATCATGTATCTTCTCAGTTATCCACATTGAGTATATTCATTCCTGATTTAGAGCTTCTTGAAATTTCGTTGTTAGATTATTAATTTTTTATATTGACAGTTATGAATATGTATGTTGGAAACCTTAGCTACAACGTTAAGGAAGTAGATTTGAGAGAAGTTATGGAAGAGTATGGAACAGTAGGCTCAGTCAAGTTAATCATTGACCGTGATACAAGAAGATCAAAAGGTTTCGCCTTTGTCGAAATGCCGGAAACTTCAGAAGCTTCAAACGCTATCAAACAGTTGAACGGCGCAGAATATGCCGGGCGTCCAATGGTAGTAAAAGAAGCCTTACCCAGAAATTAACAGAGTAAACTTGATAGACAAAGAAAAAGGATTTTCCGCAATGGAAAATCCTTTTTCTTTGTCTATCAAGTTTTTATGAATACTGCTTACATACACCAGCTACCACTCTATAAATTTACCACGAGCTCTGCGTTCCGCCAACATCTGTGTAAGAAAACGCTGGCGGTCCTTGGCTATGTAACGCCGGGCAAAAATATTAGGAACAGCTACCCCCAAGGCTATACAGAAAATGATAAGCGCCGAGTTAATACCATTGGAAAAAGCAAGTGTCACTTCTCCTACCACTCCACGCATATTGATAAGCGCCAGCAACGAACGATACATCAAGACACCGGGAACCATCGGAATGACAGAAGGAATAGTCAGCACATGATTAGGAACATGAAACCAATGAACGGCTTTGACAGCTATCAAACTCACAACAAAGCTTCCCATAAACGAACCGATCACCGGACCATATCCTAATTCAAAGTTTACAAAGTTACGGGTACATACTGCAATTATTCCACCTACAGCCACCACCCACAACAAACGTCTCTGCACATTAAATATAGTGGCGAATCCCATAGCCGCAATAGCAGCCGCAACAGCATATACCCAATAAGCATCGTGCGGCACCATGCTCAGTTCACTGAACTTCTGGTCGATAGTCACATCACTCATCACCAACAGCCTCAAGGCAAAAGCGATACCAAACGCCATGCCTCCTACCATCATTACCGTGTTGGCTGCACGCGTAATACCTACCAACAAGTGATTGTCAATCATATCGTCCACAAAATTTATCAGCGGCACACCGGGAACTATATATAAGGTACAGGCCAGCAACGGATGATACGGAGTGGAAGATAAACCTGAAAAAGAAAACGCATAAGCCAGACAAGTACATAAAAATGCAGAGATCGCAATACTCATATATACATTGATACCGAACTCAATGCAACGGGCACGGGTACGGAACCCCACAAAAGTACAAATAGCCGTAATCAGAAAAGCAATCCAGTCCCCACCAAACAGCTTGCAGAACCCTCCACAGGCAAACCCGGTACAGATTGCCACGACATAGGGGGTATAATTACGCTCCTGACGAGCAATCTTCTCCAGTTCTTCCTCGTATTTATCCAATGAATAATCCTGCTCAATGGCACGCCACGAAAGTTTACTGATTTTTGAAATGGCTTCCATATTGATGCCATGTTTCTCGCATTTCTGAAACTTGGAAAAAGAGTGCTTCTCGTCACTCACATTGACCATCAGCATCGTCCACCGGATATCAATATGCAGTTTCTCTTCCGGAATGCCCAAATAAGCGGCCACGCGCTTCATGTTTCTTTCAATCCGGTTAGTGTCTGCCGCACTCTCCATCAGCAGCTTGCCGGTACGTAATAAAAGGTCTAGTTTACGGCGCAATAGCAGCACCTCTTGTTCATTTGTTGTCTCGTTCATCTTCTTTTTACCTCAATTTTGTTTACTCTGACAGGAAACAGGTTGTTTTTTCGGGGTGCAAAGGTACAAAAAGTATATGATATTCATAACTAAATGTAGGAACAGAAATGAAATTGTCGTATCTTTGACCCGAAATAATTAAGTTAGATATGGTAACATTCAAAGAATTCTTTTCATTCAAGAATAACCGCTTCTTCTGGCTCAATCTGATAGCGATGGTAGTGGTCATTGTGGCAGCAGCCTGGGGAACCCTTCAATGGCTGGACAGCTATACACGCCACGGCGAAGCAGTGGTAGTGCCCGATGTAAAAGGAATGAATCTGCGGATCGCAGAAAATGAACTCGACAAGCAGTCACTAAAATCAATCGTCATAGACTCCAGCTATGTAAAAGGAATAGCCCCCGGTGCTATTCTGGAACAGAATCCCGCCGGTGGCTCCAAGGTGAAGTCGGGCAGAACCGTCTATCTGACCGTCAATGCAGACAGCGCCCCCAAGGTAGCCATTCCCGATGTCATGGATAATAGTTCTCTCCGCCAGGCCGAAGCCAAATTACGTGCATTAGGTTTTAAAATAACCGAACCCGAATATATCAGCGGCGAAAAAGACTGGGTATACAGCATAAAATACCGAGGACGCGACTTGAAAGCCGGAGAAAAGGTTCCTCACGAAGCCGTACTGACACTCACGGTAGGCAACGGCAATGAAACCATGCCCGAAGATTCTGCATTGGTAAATGAATCCGGAACTGCGAACGATGACAAACCGGTGGTAGACGAATCCTGGTTTTAAACTTAACACACAGTGATGATGAAAGAAGAATATGTGGATGAACTGGACGACACACTGGATGATGTGGAACCGGTAGTGGACAACCCTGCCGAACTGTATGAACATTTCCGTGTAGTAGTAGACAAAGGACAGTCACAGGTGCGCGTGGACAAATATTTGTTCGAACGGCTTGTCAACTCTTCGCGCAACCGTATTCAGAAGGCTGCCGACGCCGGTCTTATCATGGCGAACGGCAAACCGGTGAAAAGCAGTTATAAAGTAAAGCCTTGCGACGTGCTGACGGTGATGATGGACCGTCCACGTTATGATAATGATATCATTCCCGAAGATATTCCATTGGATATAGTCTATGAGGACAACGATTTGATGGTAGTCAACAAACCGGCCGGACTGGTAGTGCATCCGGGATGCGGAAACTACCACGGCACGCTGGTCAACGCCATAGCATGGCATCTGAAAGACAATCCCAAATACGACCCTAACGATCCGCAAGTGGGATTAGTCCACCGTATAGACAAAGATACCTCAGGCCTGCTCGTGGTAGCCAAGACCCCCGATGCCAAGACTCATTTGGGACTTCAGTTCTACAACAAGACCACCAAACGTAAATACAATGCTCTGGTATGGGGTGTCGTAGAAAATAACGAAGGAACCATAGAAGGGAATATAGGGCGAAACCCCAAAGACCGCATGCAAATGGCCGTACTGAGTGACCCCGCCCAAGGAAAGCACGCCGTCACCCACTATCGGGTACTGGAACGTCTGGGCTATGTCACGCTGGTAGAGTGTGTACTTGAAACGGGACGCACCCACCAGATACGTGTCCACATGAAGCACATCGGACACACGCTGTTCAACGATGAGCGTTATGGCGGAAACGAAATTTTAAAAGGAACTCATTTTAGTAAATACAAACAATTCGTAAACAACTGTTTCGAGACCTGCCCCCGCCAGGCATTACACGCCATGACGCTGGGCTTTGTCCATCCCCGTACAGGCGAAGAGATGTTCTTCACCTCTCCGCTGCCCGAGGATATGACAAACCTGATAGACAAGTGGAGAAACTATATCAGTAACAGAGAAGAACTATGAAACGTACTATTGCCATAGTAGCCGGAGGAGATTCCAGCGAACTTGTCGTTTCCTTGCGCAGTGCACAGGGACTTTACTCTTTCATTGACAAAGAGCGTTATAACCTATATATAGTAGAGATGGAAGGGCATCGGTGGGAAGTAGTCCTTCCGGACGGCTCCAAAACCCCGATAGACCGTAATGACTTCAGTTTCATGGAGAACGGCGAAAAGAAACAATTCGACTTCGCCTACATCACCATCCACGGAACTCCGGGGGAAAACGGTATCCTGCAAGGTTACTTCGACCTGTTAGGAATCCCCTACTCCAGTTGTAACGTACTGGTATCGGCCATGACTTTCAATAAATTCACCTGCAACCAATACCTGAAAGGCTTCGGTATCCGCGTAGCCGAATCACTGATCCTGCGTAAAGGATTTGAAATTACAGACGAAGAAGTAATCAACAAAATCGGTCTGCCTTGTTTCATCAAGCCCAACGCCGGCGGTTCCAGCTTCGGTGTCACCAAAGTAAAGACTAAGGAAGATATACAACCCGCCATCGAAAAAGCTTTCGAGGAAAGTGACGAAGTAATGATTGAAGCCTTTATGAAGGGAACGGAAATCACCTGCGGCTGTTACAAGACCTCGGACAAGGAAGTGGTATTCCCCATCACCGAGGTGGTAAGTGCCAACGAATTCTTTGACTATGGAGCCAAATACAACGGCGAGTCACAGGAAATCACACCTGCCCGCCTGCCCGAAGATACAGCCGAGCGTGTACGTCTGCTCACCTCGGCCATTTATGACATTCTGGGGTGCTCCGGCCTTATCCGCATTGACTATATCATTACCGAAGGCGAAAAAGTAAACTTGCTCGAAATCAATACCACTCCGGGCATGACAGCTACCAGCTTCATTCCCCAACAGGTGCGTGCAGCAGGATTGGATATAAAAGATGTGATGACTGACATTATAGAAAATAAATTTTAGTGATATCACTGACTAACCTTTATAAATTATGAACATACCAGCTGAATTTAACGAGATTCGTCCGTACACTCCCGAAGAGTTGCCGCAAATCTATGAAGAATTAATCGCTGATCCCGCTTTCCGGACAGTGGTAGAGTCTGTTATGCCGGGCGTACCTTTCGAAGGTCTTGCCATGAAGATGCGTCAATGCAAAACAAACCTGGAATTCCAAAAAGCGTTCTTTTACGGACTATTATGGGATTTAGTGAAAAAAACAGCCAACGGACTGACATTCGACTGTTCCGCCTTGTCCGACTTAACCCGGAACTACACTTTCATCTCCAATCATCGTGATATTATTCTGGACTCGGCTTTTCTATCTATCCTACTGATAGACAACGGAATGACAACCGTAGAGATCGCCATCGGCGACAACCTGCTCATCTACCCATGGATTCATAAGCTGGTACGTGTCAATAAATCATTCATCGTGAAACGCGGCCTCAACATGCGGCAGAAACTGGAAGCATCTGCCTTGATGTCGCGCTACATGCATTTCGCCATGAAGGAAAAACATGAGAATTTATGGATAGCGCAACGTCAGGGACGTGCCAAAGATTCCAATGACCGTACCCAGGACAGTGTATTGAAAATGATGGCCATGGCAGGTGAAGGCGATGTTACCGAAAGACTGAAAGAACTGAACATCGTTCCGCTAGCCATTTCTTACGAATACGACCCGTGTGACTTCCTGAAAGCAAAAGAGTTGCAGCAAAAACGCGATGACGAACATTTCCAGAAAAGTCCCGAAGACGACCTGATCAATATGCAGACCGGCCTTTACGGATACAAGGGACGCATCCATTTCCAGACCTCCGCCTGTCTGAATCATGAACTGGACGAACTGAAAGAACTCAATTTGCCGAAATGTGATTTGTTTACCGCCATATCGGAAACCATAGACCGGCATATCCACAGCAGTTACCGCCTGTTTGCAGGCAATTATGTGGCGTGTGACCTCTTGATGGGAGACAACCGTTTCACGGCCGAGTACACAGAAGAAGAAAAAGAGCACTTTGAAAAATATCTGGAACAGCAGATTGCCAAAGTCGATCTTCCCAACAAAGACACCGCCTTCCTGCGTCATGCTTTGCTGACTATGTATGCCAATCCGCTCATCAATTACCTGAAAGCGGCAAAAGGATAAGAACGTTTACCGTAAAGGGTGGATGTTACAGTCCACCCTGAAAAAGAAAATAATAAACATGAGAAAAGTCGTTATTTTATCTTTTCTAACCTCTTTGCTTCTCGGCGCGTGCGGTGAAGACGACTATGTATATCCTAATGTTCTGACAGATATGATCGACTTGAAAACCGACCATACAGGAACCGGACGGTATCTGATAACGGATGAAGGGACAGAGTGGCGCATCCAGTCACGTACCGGTCTTGACGGACTGGCACCAGACACCACGTACCGCACGGTTACCATGTACGCTCCATTGACAGACTCGGAAGAAGCAGAAAAAGAAGCCATGCTTTACAATACCCAACTGGTTATTTCTCCTGTTCCTTTGTCCGAATCTAAATTCAAGGAGATAAAGACCGACCCGGTAGCCATTCAAAGCATCTGGCGGGGTGGGAATTACCTGAACCTGATTTTACAAGTCAAAGTCAAAGACCAGAAACACGGTTATCACTTTATTGAGAACAAACTGGAGAACAAAGACGGAGAACAAACATTATACTTGACACTCTATCATGACAGGAATAATGACATCGAAGGTTTCAACCGTAAAGTCTATCTGTCTGTTCCCTTGTGGGCATACGCCGGCAAACTGCATAAAGGCGATAAGATTGTATTCAACATCCGTACTTACAAAGAAGGTATGACCAGTCGTATCTTTTATTTTTAGCAAACAAAAACATCAAAACATTCCATTTTATGATAAAGACCATCTATTTTGTATTCTTCATCTGCGCATTCTCACTAGGATTATGGGCATGTACCGGCAAAGACAGTGACAAATTCAAGAATCTATCCTCCGACCAGTTTGAGGAAATGATACAGGACAAGACCATCCAACTGGTTGATGTACGCACGGTAGCCGAATATTCCGAAGGCCATATACCGGGCAGCATCAATATCAATGTATTGGACAATGAGTTTGGCACAAACATCGAGGAGCTTCTTCAAAAAGACCGCCCCGTAGCCGTTTACTGCAAAAGTGGAAGACGCAGCCGCAATGCCGCCAACATTCTGGTAAAAAAAGGATTCAAGGTGTATAATCTGGATAAGGGTATCCTGGACTGGAAGGAATTAGGGAAGGAAATAAGTTTTTAACCGTTTTTTCCTTCAAATTCTTCATTATGGCTTAGCAAGTTGATTTACTGCCACTTATTATGAAGGATTTTTTTTCAATCCTTCATAAATTCTTCATCTCTGTAAGTTTGTTCCAGACTCCCCCCGCCCGGTCTTCTATTTCCGAGGCGAGACCTTTTCCTCTTGAATGGCAATCTTGCCACGCGCTATCTTATATAGTCAAGCCAAGGATACACACAGTTTTTCGTCCGATAGAAATCGTTGCGCTGCCCTTTTCTGTTTATCGTTTCACCTTAGTGATGAAGTTTTATCACTAAGGTGAAACGATAAATTGAAAAGGAAGAATGTAAGCATTCGGCCTCGTGCGTGTTTTTTTCCCCTCTTTTCCTTCCTACCTTTG
>DXLO01000003.1 GCA_019414665.1 Bacteroides sp.
ATAATAACGCGTAAGCACTTTATAAAAAAAGACTATAGCAGCATTATACAGTGTCCTGCTATAGTCTTTTCTGTTTATAATCTGATCTGATTACCAATATTTACGTATATCTTCCACAATCTGCACATCTGTCAGTCTGTTTGCCTTCAATAATTCTTCTGTGATATAACGGTCGGCAAATTCTTTACGTACTCCGTAATTCAAGACCTTCACATCCGAACTTCCATAAAAACGGGCAATCTTTTCACCAAAACCTCCATCCAGCTCACCGTCTTCCAATGTCACGACTAATGAATGTGAGCGTTTCAATTCTTCCAGCATCTCAACATCCAGTCCTGTAATATAGCGAGGGTTTATCAAGGTAGCTTCTACTCCACATTCCTCTTTCAAAAGCTTTGCAACCGACTCTCCTAATCCATAAAAGGCTCCTAAACCAAGGATTGCTACCTTTTCTCCTTTTTGTACTAACTTATAGCGATTCAAGTCGCTATAATCTGTATCGAAATCCAGATTGCCAGATACAACAGAAGCACCCGGAACACGAATAGCAACTGGATGCTCATGCTGATGAATAGACCATTTCAACATAGCGAAGTACTCCTCTTTACAAGTAGGAGCCAGATAAACCATATTAGGAATATTGCATATCAACGGGATGTCGAAGAAACCGAGATGAGTTTCATCGTTCATACCAGCTATTGTTCCCATAAAGACAACAATCGTAGCCGGATTGTTATTGATACACAGGTCTTGAGACAACTGATCGTAAGAACGTTGTATAAATGAGCTATAAACTCCATATACAGGCTTTCCACCACCTGCAGCAATTCCTGACGCCAATGCTACGGCATGTTCTTCGGCAATAGACATCTCGTTGTCATTGACTACAATAATCATATTGGTTCCATTCTCACCGGCATTACTCAAACCTTCATAGGCCTCTCCTCCACTCAAAGAGCCATCGCCAATCACTGCAATAATATTTTCATTACCTCCCTTCAAGTCGCGTGCCTTTACCAGTCCGCAAGCCAGACTGACAGAAGTCGAAGTATGTCCGATAGTAAAAAAGTCGTGTTCACTTTCCTGTGGATTGGTATAACCGGATACCTTATCGTAATCTGCTGCATTCAAAAAGGCACCTTTTCTACCTGTCAGAATTTTATGGGTATAACTTTGGTGCGACACATCATAAACAATCTTATCGTGTGGTGAACTAAATACATAATGCAGGGCAATAGTAGCCTCTACCATTCCTAAATTGGGTCCGATATGTCCACCATGCTCACTTAATTTATGCAGTAAAGCCTGACGTATCTCGCCGACCAATATTTCCATTTGTTCAACCGACAATATCTTTACATCGGCAGGAGAATCAATTTTTTCAATATACATAATTCAAACATTTTTATTACGATGCAAAAATAAAAGTTCTCCCCCAATTAGTTCATAACCTATTTACTGGAAATATAACCTCAATTACAGATAAAGAAACTTTCTTTTTCTACCCGATAAATTATCACTTTATAGGTGACACCCGAAAAAATAAAAGAAAAACAAAGTGAAAATTATCAAGATATACAGCAAAAAGTGTATCTTTGCCCACAAGTAAAAACAAAGGGGTGCCCTCCGGACGGGCTGAGATCATACCCTAAGCACCTGATGCGGTTAGTACCGCCGAAGGGATTGTTATTCGTATCCATCATATATCTTCTCCGATTCTCGGGACAGCTCTTTGTTATTACTTTCACTAAAAATATCATTATCATGAAAGTACAAGTCAACAACAAAGAGGTAGAACTTACCACAGGAAATACCATCTCTGCTTTAGCGGCACAACTGGATTTACCTCCACAAGGAGTAGCCATAGCATTGAACAACCGTATGATTCCCCGTAGTCAATGGGCAGAACAAGAAATACAAAACGGAGATAGTCTGGTTATCATAAAAGCTGCATGCGGAGGATAAAGAAATGGAACTGCAATTCATCACACATTTTACAGACCAATATTCTTATTATGATTCGGCACGTATGGCACTTGAAGGAGGTTGCCGTTGGATTCAGCTGCGCATGAAAGACGCAACTCCCGATGAAATCCGTCCGGAAGCTGTCCGTATACAGGCTTTATGCCGGGAATATGGTGCGACCTTCATCATCGACGATCATGTAGAATTAGTAAAAGAACTGCATGCCAACGGAGTTCATTTAGGGAAAAAAGATATGCCCATAGCTGAAGCACGTCAGATTTTAGGTAAAGATTTTATTATCGGAGGAACGGCCAACACCTTCGAGGATGTACAGATGCATTATCAGGCAGGAGCAGATTATATCGGCTGCGGTCCGTTCCGCTTTACTACGACCAAGAAGAATTTAAGTCCGATTCTTGGACTGGAAGGGTATAAAGCAATCGTATCGCAGATGAAGACAGCCGGAATCAATTTGCCCATTGTAGCCATTGGAGGAATTACCTACGATGATATTCCCTCAATCATGCAAACTGGAGTTACAGGTATTGCGCTGAGCGGAACAATTCTTCGGGCAGAGAATCCGGTAGTCGAAACGCACCGCATATTAGAAGCTATTCAGAACTCCAAACAGCTTTAATCAAAGAAAAGGATTACAAAAAACTCAAAAACAAAATATACAATGGAAAAACTTATCATTGCCGGAAAAGAATTTAACTCCAGACTGTTTCTGGGAACCGGCAAATTCAATTCAAACCAGCTCATGGAAGATGCTATCCTGGCATCAGATACTGAAATGGTAACCGTAGCCATGAAACGTATCGAACTTGACAATAAGGAAGACGACATGTTACGTCATATTATTCATCCGCACATCCAGCTATTACCTAATACATCAGGAGTACGCACTGCCGAAGAAGCCGTATTTGCTGCACAAATGGCACGTGAGGCTTTTGGAACTAACTGGCTGAAACTGGAAATACACCCAGATCCACGTTATCTGTTGCCAGATTCAACTGAAACCCTGAAAGCTACAGAAGAATTGGTTAAACTGGGATTCGTTGTATTGCCTTATTGCCAAGCTGATCCGACTCTATGTAAACGCCTGGAAGAGGCCGGTGCGGCAACTGTCATGCCACTCGCTGCTCCTATCGGAACAAACAAGGGATTGCAGACACGCGACTTCCTGCGTATCATTATCGAACAAAGTAATGTACCTGTTGTTGTCGATGCTGGAATCGGCGCTCCAAGTCATGCTGCTGAAGCTATGGAAATGGGTGCTGCTGCTTGTCTGGTAAATACAGCTATCGCCGTAGCAGGAAATCCTGTAGAAATGGCTAAAGCCTTCAAGGAGGCTGTCATCGCCGGAAGACGTGCTTACGAAGCAGGTCTGGGTATTCAAGCTGAAAACTTAGTTGCATCAGCTTCTTCTCCGTTAACTGCATTTTTAAACGAATAACTACACGTTCATGGATAAAGAAAAAGATAAAAAGGCATATGCACATGCCGAAAAAGCTTATATGCAAGGAACACTTTTTCCTTTCATAAAAGTAGGGATGCAAAAAGTGAATCTTACTCCAACTGTCACTATTGTCAATGGAGAAAAGGTCATGACTCCTAATGCCCCTGTTTATGTTTACGATACAAGTGGACCTTTCAGTGATCCCAATATTAAAATCGATCTTAAGAAGGGACTTCCCCGTATGCGCGAAAACTGGATTGTAGAACGTGGCGATGTAGAACAGCTGCCTTCTATCACTTCAGAATACGGTAAGATGCGACGCGACGATCATTCGCTCGACCATCTGCGTTTCGAACATATTGCTTTGCCTTATCGTGCCAAAGCCGGAAAATGCTGTACACAGATGTATTATGCCAAACAAGGTATTGTTACTCCGGAAATGGAATATGTAGCTATCCGAGAGAACATGAACTGTAAAGAGTTGGGTATTGATACGTATATCACTCCTGAATTCGTTCGTGATGAGATTGCGGCCGGACGTGCTGTATTGCCGGCAAACATCAATCATCCGGAATCGGAGCCAATGATCATCGGACGTAACTTCCTGGTAAAAATCAATACCAACATCGGCAACTCAGCTACAACTTCCAGCATTGATGAAGAAGTAGACAAAGCTGTATGGAGCTGCAAATGGGGAGGTGATACACTGATGGACCTCTCTACCGGTGACAACATACATGAAACTCGTGAATGGATTGTACGCAACTGTCCGGTTCCGGTAGGTACAGTGCCTATCTATCAGGCTTTGGAAAAGGTTAACGGTAAAGTAGAAGACTTGACTTGGGAAATTTACCGTGACACACTAATTGAACAATGTGAACAAGGAGTAGACTATTTCACTATCCATGCCGGAATACGCCGTCACAATGTTCATCTTGCCGACAAACGTTTGTGTGGTATTGTATCACGCGGAGGTAGTATCATGAGCAAATGGTGTCTGGTACACGACCAGGAGTCATTCCTTTACGAACATTTTGACGATATTTGTGATATACTTGCTCAATACGACGTAGCTGTATCATTGGGCGACGGTCTGCGTCCGGGATGTATTGCCGACGCAAACGATGAAGCACAGTTTGCAGAACTCGACACAATGGGCGAACTGGTTGTACGCGCATGGGCTAAGAATGTACAGGCATTTATTGAAGGTCCGGGACACGTACCTTTGCACAAAATCAAGGAAAACATGGAACGCCAGATCAGTCATTGTCACAATGCACCGTTCTACACTCTTGGTCCTTTGGTTACTGATATTGCTCCGGGATACGATCATATCACCTCTGCTATCGGAGCCGCTCAAATCGGCTGGCTGGGTACAGCCATGTTGTGCTACGTTACTCCAAAAGAACATCTGGGATTGCCTAACCGTGAAGATGTACGTACAGGAGTTATCACTTACAAGATAGCAGCACATGCAGCCGACCTTGCCAAAGGTCATCCAGGTGCACAAATACGAGATAATGCCTTAAGCAAAGCCCGCTACGAATTCCGCTGGCGCGACCAGTTCCACCTGAGTCTCGATCCGGACCGTGCACTGGAATACTTTAACGAAGGTCGCCATACTGACGGCGAATACTGTACAATGTGCGGACCGAACTTCTGTGCAATGAAGTTATCACGCGATCTTTCAAACTTGAAATAATAACCTATCAATCATGTATTTCCGTCGTTTATCCAGAATGGCGGAAATACATAAAAGAATTTGAAAACTATCCATAAATATCATGTTTAGTGACGAATTAGAAAAAATAAATTGGGAAGAAACAACCAAAGCCATCTACTCAAAGACTGAAGCCGATGTGTTGCGCGCATTAGGAAAATCACATTGTGACGTAGACGACTTTATGGCACTGATTTCACCCGCCGCCGAGAAATTTCTCGAACCAATGGCACGCCTGAGTCGCAAATACACAGAAGAACGATTCGGCAAAACTATTTCAATGTTTATTCCTCTGTATATTACCAATTCATGTACGAACTCATGCGTGTACTGCGGATTTCATATCAGTAATCCGATGGCACGTACCATTCTTACTCCGGAAGAAATAGAAAACGAATACCGGGCAATCAAAAAACTTGGTCCATTCGAAAATCTGTTGATTGTAACAGGAGAAAATCCTGCCAAGGCCGGAGTTCCTTATATAGCTAAAGCACTTGATTTGGCAAAACCATATTTCTCGAATCTGAAGATAGAGGTTATGCCACTTAAGACAGAAGAGTATGCCGAATTGGTAAACCACGGTCTGAACGGAGTGATCTGTTTCCAGGAAACATATAATAAGGCACGCTATAATATTTATCATCCGCGTGGCATGAAATCGAAATTCGAATGGCGTGTAAATGGTTTCGACCGTATGGGACAGGCTGGCGTTCATTCTATCGGTATGGGAGTTCTGATCGGCTTGGAAGACTGGCGTACAGATGTAACAATGATGGCTTATCACCTGCGCTACCTGCAAAAACATTATTGGAAAACCAAATACAGCGTAAACTTCCCACGCATGCGCCCGGCTGAAAACGAAGGTTTCCAACCGAACGTAATCATGAGCGACAAAGAGCTGGCTCAGGTGACATTTGCCATGCGTATATTCGATCATGACGTAGATATATCTTACTCTACCCGTGAGCCGGCTAATATCCGTGATCACATGGCTACACTTGGAGTAACAACGATGAGTGCTGAGAGTAAGACAGAACCGGGAGGTTACTATACTTATCCACAAGCGCTGGAACAGTTCCATGTAAGCGATGAGCGTACAGCGGTAGAAGTAGAAAAAGCATTAAAAGCCATCGGACGTGAACCCGTATGGAAAGATTGGGATGCTTCATTCGACCACATGTCAAAACAGCTTCACACCTCTGCCGTACAGAAGTAAAAACAAAAAATAACATATTCCGGAGAATATCAATACCTTTTCAGAAACACATCTGATTTTCCGAAAAAGTAATGATATCCTTCCGGAAAACTTTATTTATACATACAAAATTCCCCAAATACATTTCATCTTTTCAGACAATTTCTTTTCATAATATCCCCATGCAACTGACAGAAAAAGAAAAAGAGAGATATAATCGCCAGATTCAACTCGACGAGATTGGAGAAAAAGGACAGACATTGCTCCGACAAGCGAAAGTCCTGATAGTAGGTGTAGGTGGTCTGGGCTCACCTATTGCTATATACCTTTGCGGTGCAGGAGTAGGAACCATCGGACTAGTAGATGATGATAAGGTAAGTGAAACAAACTTACAGCGCCAAATTCTCTACAGTGAAACCGAGGTAGGAAAGCCCAAAGCACTTTGCGCAAAAGAGCGCTTGCAGAAACTGAACAGCAATATTTGCATTGAGGCCTATCCTACTCGTCTTACTAAAGAAAATGCTCAAGAAATAATCAGCAGATACGATATTGTAGTTGACGGATGCGACAATTTCCAAACGCGTTACCTTATAAACGACACATGCTTATTATTAAATAAGGTATATGTATATGGTGCTATCCGTGCCTTCGACGGTCAAGTATCCGTTTTTAACTACCAAGGAGGAAAAAACTACCGCGACCTCTTCCCCGACGAGGAAGAAATGCTGTCCATGCCTGCTCCTCCTAAAGGGGTATTAGGAGTCACTCCCGGCTTAGTCGGCTGCACACAAGCCAACGAGGTTTTAAAGATAATTTCAGGATATGGCGAAGTTTTAAGTGACAAATTGTGGCACATCGACCTCAAAACAATGGTTACGCACACGATTTTGCTCTAAACAATTAGGAATATTACAAACATGTTACTACCTTTGTGCCACAATTACGTTGTCACATGAAACTTATATTGATAACCAGACCCACATATTTCGTAGAAGAAGATAAAATTATAACTACACTCTTCGACGAAGGATTAGATTATCTTCATCTGCGCAAACCCGACACAGCTCCGGTTTATGCAGAACGTCTGCTTACTCTTATCCCAGAAAAATACCGGAAGCGTATCGTAGTACATGGACATTTCTATTTGAAAGAAGAATATAATCTCAAAGGTATTCACCTGAATCATCGCAACCCTATTGCTCCCGATAATTACACTGGGCAAATAAGTACCTCCTGCCATTCATTGGAAGAAGTAAAAGAAAAGAAAAACAACTTCGATTATGTCTTTCTCAGCCCTGTATTCGACAGCATTTCAAAACAGGGATATGCAGCAGAATATACGCCGGAACAAATCCGTCAGGCAGCTAAAGACGGTATAATCGACAAACGTGTCATAGCACTTGGAGGCATTGATGAAGACAATATCCTGCAAGTAAAAGATTATGGCTTTGGAGGAGCTGCTATTTTAGGTGGACTTTGGAATAAATTCGACCTTGACCACGATTATAATTATCAGAATCTTATTGAGCATTTCAGAAAATTGAAACGACTTGCTGATTAAAGTTTTTTCATTTCATTTGCCATGCTTGGAGAAATGCCGTAACTTTGCACCAAAAATATTAGGCAATATATCAAAATATTACAATGAGCGAAACATCATCATTCAAAGTGTTCTCGGGTACAAACTCGAGATACCTTGCAGAAAAAATCTGTAACAGTTTAGGATGCCCACTGGGTAACATGAACATTACTCATTTCGCCGACGGCGAATTTGCAGTATCTTACGAAGAATCTATTCGCGGACAGCACGTATTCCTCGTACAGTCAACTTTCCCGAATTCAGACAACTTAATGGAGCTTTTGCTGATGATTGATGCAGCAAAACGTGCTTCAGCTAAAAGTATCATTGCCGTAATTCCGTATTTCGGATGGGCACGTCAGGACCGCAAAGACAAACCACGTGTATCTATCGGTGCAAAACTGGTAGCTAATTTGTTGAGCGTTGCCGGTATTGACCGTCTGATAACAATGGATTTGCACGCAGATCAGATTCAGGGATTCTTTGACATTCCGGTAGACCACCTTTATGGTTCTACTATTTTTGCTCCTTACATCCAGTCTTTGAATCTGGAAAACCTTGTCATTGCAACTCCTGACGTTGGTGGCTCTAAACGTGCCAGCACATATGCTAAATATTTGGATGTACCTTTGGTGTTGTGCCATAAGACACGTGAAAAAGCAAACGTAGTTGCTTCTATGCAAATCATCGGTGACGTTAAAGATAAAAACGTTATCCTGATTGACGATATGGTAGATACTGCCGGTACTATTACTAAAGCAGCTGATATCATGAAAGAAGCCGGTGCAACTTCAGTTCGTGCTATTGCTTCTCACTGCGTAATGTCAGGTCCAGCTTCTGAACGTGTTCAGAATTCACAACTGGAAGAAATTGTATTTACTGATAGTATTCCTTATTCAAACCGTTGTGCTAAGGTTAAACAGCTTTCTATCGCTGATATGTTTGCTGAAACAATCCGCCGCGTGATGACTAACGAATCTATTAGCTCACAGTACCTGCTGTAATCAATATTTTATTACTATAATTAATGTCATCCTGAGCGTTTCTGTCTATATAGAAGACGTTTAGGATGACATTTCTTTTATACATTCATATTCTATGAAGATAGTCTGGCTCGACTTAAACAGTTCCTATGCACATTCTTCTCTGGCATTACCTGCGCTACAGGCACAGATTGCTGATAATAAATCGATAGAATGGGACATTGTATCTGCAACCATCAACGAGAATCCGGGAATGATTGCCGGAGAAATATATCGCCGTAAACCAGATATTATTGCTGCTACCTGCTGGCTTTTCAACCATGAAATACTGCTCCATGTGCTCTCACGCGCCAAAGCATTATTGCCCGACTGTTGCATTGCTTTGGGAGGTCCGGAATTTCTAGGAGAAAACCAAACTTTCTTAAGACGTAATACATTCGTCGATTGTGTTTTCAGAGGAGAAGGAGAAGAAGTGGTAAGCCAGTGGCTGACATGCTGGAACCAGCCTGATGCCTGGAAGGACATCACCGGATTATGCTACATAGACGCTAAAGGTGATACATACCATGACAACGGTATAGCCCGCGTACTCAATTTCGATCAGCTGGTTCCTCCCGAAACCAGTCCTTTTTTCAACTGGAGCAAACCCTTCGTACAACTAGAAACGACACGCGGATGTTTCAATACCTGTGCGTTTTGCGTAAGTGGAGGAGAAAAGCCGGTCCGCACCCTTCCGTTGGAAACAATCCGGGAACGCATCATTCTCATCCACCAGCATGGCATTCGCAACATACGTGTACTAGACCGTACTTTCAACTACAACAACCGACATGCAAAGGCATTGCTCAGTCTGTTCCAAGAATTTCCAGATATCCGCTTCCATTTGGAAATACATCCGGCTCTACTGTCCGACGAGTTGAAAGAAGAACTGACGCATATGCCCGACAACTTGCTTCATCTGGAAGCCGGCATACAGAGTCTTCGTGAAGAAGTTCTGACAACCAGCCGACGTATGGGCAAATTGTCCGATGCTCTAGAAGGATTGAAATTCCTCTGTTCATTGAGCAATATGGAAACACATGCCGATCTGATAGCCGGACTTCCTCTTTACCGTCTGGAAGAAATATTCGAAGATGTACGTACGTTAGCTTCTTACCGTGCAGGAGAAATACAGCTCGAATCATTAAAGTTACTGCCAGGCACAGAAATGAGATGCAGAGCTGCCGAACTAGGCATCAAATATTCTCCATTTCCTCCTTATGAGGTATTGGAAACCAGAGAGATCAGTCCGGAAGAGTTACAGACGGCACACTTGTTGTCACGCTTGCTTGACGGATTCTACAATACCCCCGTATGGCAGCACATCACACGACGACTAATTGTAGAACAGCCAGACTTTCTGCATCGCTTTCTCGAACATCTGATTGCACTTGGAGTAGCCGACCAGCCCATGAGTCAGGAACGTAGGGGAATCATTCTGTATGAGTTTTGCAAGCAATCCTACCCTTCTTATGAAACGGCAGCAACTTTGGCATGGATAGAAGCAGGAATGTCACTCAAGAAACAGCCGGCAGCCCGTATCCGTACCAAGCATGTCACACCTCCTGACAGCTGGAATATCGTATATGGAGAATATCACGATCATCTGAAGCTATGTCTGCTTCCCGCCAGTGAGAACGAACCGCTCAACTACTGGTTCGGATTCGAAACAGAAACTCAGCAACCTCGTCCGGTATTTAAGGCTACAAGCCAGAAGAAGGAACTTTGAGAAAAGCTCAGAAAATCATATCTTTGCAAAAAGCAGAACAGACTATGAACAGAATATGTCATCTTTTCGGAATAAAATATCCCATCATTCAAGGTGGAATGGTATGGTGCAGCGGCTGGCGACTGGCATCGGCAGTAAGTAATGCAGGAGGACTGGGACTGTTAGGAGCAGGCTCTATGCATCCTGAAACCTTACACGAGCATATACGCAAATGTAAAGCAGCCACCGACAAACCGTTCGGAGTAAACGTTCCATTGATGTATCCGGAAATAGAAACCCTGATGCAAATTATAGCCGAAGAAGAAGTGAAGATTGTCTTCACCTCCGCCGGAAATCCGAAGATATGGACCGAATGGCTGCACAACAAAGGGATTATCGTAGCTCATGTAGTATCTTCCACACGCTTCGCAGCAAAATGTGAAGAGGCTGGAGTAGACGCTATTGTAGCCGAAGGGTTCGAAGCAGGAGGACATAACGGAAAAGAAGAAACTACAACCCTGTGTCTTATCCCGGCAGTCAGGAAAAGTTGTACACTCCCACTAATTGCAGCTGGGGGAATAGCTACCGGTGAAGGTATTCTGGCCGCAAGAAGTCTAGGAGCCGATGGAGTACAGATAGGCACACGTTTTGCGTTGACTGAAGAAAGTTCTGCCAGTTTCGCGTTCAAAGACCGCTGTCTGCGACTGAATGAGGGAGATACAATACTTACGTTAAAACAGCTTTCTCCTACCCGACTAGTGAAAAATGATTTCTACAAACACATTGAAGAAGCTGAAAAACGCGGAGCTTCCGTCGATGAACTGCGTGATCTGTTAGGACGCGGACGTGCCAAACTAGGTATTTTCGAAGGAGATTTATTCGAGGGAGAACTGGAAATTGGTCAGGCGGCATCAATGATTAAGCATCTGCAACCAGTCAGTGAAGTTATGAAAGAACTGGTAGAGGATTACAACACTGCACTCCGCCGGATACAAGATGAATTAAATTGGAATTAAATAAACTGATAATCACATTTCATTATGGCAGATAATTATCTGGAACGGCAGCGAGAACAATATGAAGCTCGAAAAGCCGCATGGGAAAAAGCTAAAAAATTAGGAAAGAAAAAAATAAAACCAGCCGTTAAATCTCAAAGTCAGTCTACTAATAAACCCTGATTACAACTGAAAGTTTTCTTCTGTTTCATTCGAACGGGTATAGCAGCTTATTAATAAAAAAATAACTACCTTTGCGCGATTTTTAAAAGAAGGCAAAGATGGGAAATGCATATGAAGAAAGATTAGGAACCGACCGTATGTTACCTCTTATATTTAAGATGTCACTTCCGGCGGTTGCAGCTCAGCTGGTAAACCTGTTATACAATATTGTCGATCGTATTTATATCGGTCACATACCCGGCATCGGAACCGATGCTTTAGCTGGAATCGGAGTAACAAGTGCTGTCATAGTACTGATATCTTCCTTCTCTGCTATTGTCGGAGCAGGAGGAAGTCCACTTGCTGCCATTGCCCTGGGACGAGGAAACCGGGAGCGTGCCGGACAGATTTTAGGCAACGGATTCATCCTGCTGCTCATATTTACCATACTGACTTCCGCTACCACTTACTTGTTTATGGAGCCGATATTGCTCTTTACCGGAGCATCGGAAAATACAATAGGATATGCTACTGATTATCTTTCGATATATTTGCTGGGTACTCTGTTCGTGGAACTGTCAGTAGGGCTCAATACATTCATCAATACACAAGGACGTCCCACCATAGCCATGTATTCTGTCCTTATCGGAGCAATATTGAATATCGGATTAGATCCTCTGTTCATTTTTACATTCGGTATGGGAGTAAAGGGAGCAGCCTTAGCCACTATCCTGTCACAAGCCTGTAGTGCCATATGGGTAATTTCCTTTCTCACGTCGAAAAAAGCCTCATTAAGACTTGAATACCGCTACATGAAACTGCACAAAGGCATCATACTCTCCATTCTGGCGTTAGGAGTTTCACCATTTATCATGGCAAGTACAGAAAGCCTGGTGGGCTTTGTCTTGAACAGCAGCCTGGAAAAATTTGGAGATATCTATGTCAGTGCACTAGCCATCATGCAAAGTGCCATGCTCATTGTAAGTGTTCCACTGACAGGTTTTGCGCAAGGATTTGTTCCCATTGTCAGCTACAATTACGGACATCATAACCGGGAACGAGTAAAGGAATGCTTCAAAATAGTAGTCATCATCATGTTTTCATTCAATTTTCTATTGATTTCATTCATGATTCTATTCCCCTCACTAGTAGCTTCCGCCTTTACGAACGATGAAACATTAATAGAAACAGTACGCCAGGTAATGCCGATTTTCCTTGGAGGAATGACAATATTCGGATTACAACGTGCGTGTCAGAACATGTTCGTTGCTTTAGGTCAAGCTAAAGTTTCGGTATTCATCGCTCTATTGCGCAAAGTTATATTACTCATACCGCTGGCACTTATCCTGCCCCGTTTCATGGGGATGCCCGGAGTATATGCCGCTGAAGGAATTTCTGATGCAACGGCAGCCATCTGCTGTACACTTATCTTTGCCATACAGTTTCCACGCATTCTCCGCAAGATGGTATAAGAAGAGAAACCTTATTCAGGTTTTCTCTTCATAACCTGGCGGAAATCATTTACGATTTGCCGTCCCATATTGATACGTGTACTGTCTACTTTTCGTATTTCTACCGAAGTTACCGCATCCTTGTATTTAGCCTTGCTCAGTTTAAACTTCATCTTATCCAGATTTCCCGTAATATTCACTCCCATCTTAAAAGGCAGAGGCGACTTTAAAATAGAAATATGGTAATCGAAGTTCATGTCAAGTCCCTGAGTTCCTCCCACAGCCGCCTTATATCGGTCTATCTGCACAATAAAAGGATATACTGTCACATTGCCGTCCTTTATTGTCATATTCACCGAAATACTGTCGAACATGTTCCGCTCTTTGTTCTTAAACATCAGCATCTTCGATATTTCAGCAAAAGTTTCTCCATCCATCAGTACCAGACTGTCGCCCTTGATATGTACAGCCGAACGTAAAGACGGAATCTTGATATTCAGATTCGAATCAAGTACCGCCTCGGCAGCAGCTTCAAAATCAACAACTCCCTGGAACGAACGAAGCATCGGGACAATTGTATCCAGTGAAGGAGCAAATTCAACCAGCTTGGCTATATTGATTTTATGCAGCCTGAAGTCGAATCCGGCATATCCCTGCTTCTTCTCCTGAGCACGATAAACCAAAGTTGCATTCATCTGAGCATCCATCCCCTTCATGCTTAATCCTTTCAGATGAACAGCCTGATTCCGGATATCCACAGCTCCACGCACATCTTCGAATATCATCTTGTCATACTTCACCCTTTTCAAGTTAGTCTGGAGTTCAAAATCCAGACTCTTTGGAATTACAAATAACTCCAACGATGAAGCAGTAGTATCAACTTCAGCCTGAAGTGTATCTTCCGGGAAACTCAATGAATTGATAAGTTGATTACAGTCGAGGTTACGGGAAGAAACCTCCAGCTTCCCCCTCAACGGACGATGATGCTTCATCATTCCATACAAATCGTATATGGCTCCAGTTGCCGTCAAATCGGAATGTCCCACCCGACAAGTTGCATTTTTCAGCGTTATCATCCGGTTACCTACCGTCACCGATGTTTTTTTCATACGTATAGGTAATGCAAATTCAGGAGTCGACATTCTCATACGACGGAAACCAATGATGCCTTTCGGAATCCAGAGTGAATCATGCAATTTTTCTGCGGTCACAGCAAAGCCTGCCCGATCCACCCCCATCTTTGTTTTCCAGGCACGGCAGAACATGGTATCAGCACTCAGCGAAAGAGAAACCTGAGGCATCGAAGGGTTCTTTTTCCCAGGCTGCAAGCGCACTGTAGCATCAGCTTTCTGACAGAATAACGCCAACGAATCGCCCATATTCCCTTTCAGACGATTCAAAGTAAATTTACATTCAACGTCTGTAATACGGGTAGTATCCTGGGGGTTAGTAGATTTAACCGACATAGTCAGTTTTTCTACATTCGAATTAGCCAGCTTTGACTGCAAGACCAGTTTATTGATTTCCGCACGTGCAGCCAGATTATCATTCCCGATGAAATTGAGCGAAGCATCACTCGCAAATTCAAATCCTTTATTAACATCCCGCAACTGCAAATTCGTCATCTTCAATTTTCCACCTAAACGAATACGTCCCAAATCCTGCTTCTTAATGGAAAACAGCCGACATTTCAACCGCAAATCAGCCTCCAGATCGCCACCAATAGTTACCCCCTCCTGCAAAGGAAAAGCCTGTGCCAAGGCAGTCAGATCTACTTTCGATTTTGTATTAAACGTTATATCTGGATCTTCCAACAGATTCACAATCTTTGCATCGGCCAGTATATCTGTATGAGCCCCCTGAAAATGAAAAATCTTCAAGTCTGCATACGAAGGCTGTTTACGCATTAAATCTACAAACGCATAAAAATCGGCCGTAAAATTGTCAATTCCATAAGGAAGTTTATCATATTTAGCCGATGCTTTATCTATCTGTACCTTCAACGTAACGGCAGGCATCTGCTGCTTTCCATACCATCCTTTTACATCACCCTCCATTTTCACACTGCCTCTTGCCTCCATACTTTCACGCTTCAAAACACTCTCAGGAATCATATTGAATACCGTTTCCAAGGAAGGAGCATGCAGAGCATATGCAATATCCACGTTAAGTGCACGGCGAACTGTATCTCGCTTCAAGGTTCCCTTCACATCAAAGGTTATACCGTTTAATGAAATGTTGGCATCATTTAGTGTAAGTGTACGCGTAGAACGGTCCAGATCAAGAGAAGTCTTCAGGTCTGTCGCAACCTTATTGACCAGCAATTGTCCGTCCTGCCAGAAAAGTACATTATCATTGCTGAAACGCATAGCTAACTTTGAGTGTTCTTTCTGCAAAGAAGCTGTCAGATTAAGTGCAGCATTGGTCAGGCGGGCATAAACTCTTGTATCCCGGTCATCAAAAATAACATTTGCCCGCTTCAGCGATACCCGACGAATATCAATACCTCCCGACAAATCTGTCTTGCCAGAAGAAGCAGTATCAGCTACAGCAGTTGTATCAGAAGCTACAATATCCCAGTTGGCAATGCCCTCCCTACTCTTATAAGCGTAAACCGAAGCATCTTCCAATCCCAGATAGTTAAGAGTTATTTTTTTATTTATCAAATAATCTATCGGATTTACCACAACCACGCATTTGCCAAATGACAGCAACGAATCTGTTTTCTGCCATGCTGTATCACAGAACACTTTCGAGACAAGACTTCCATCGACCAACTTCAATCCGAAACGTGGAAACGTAGAGAAAAAAGTCAGTTCCACACTCTTCATCTCCAACTTGGCATTCAGTGCCTGATTAGCAGTTTTCAAGACTACCGGAGTTAACCTGGAAGGAGTAAACACAAAATTTATAGCAACTGTTATTGCTATCAGAATTAAAACAATCAATGAGCCGAAAGATATACCGGCTATTTTCAATATCCCTTTTGTACGCTTCTTCATAATCTTTTTCATACCTAATTTCCGACAAAGATACAAACTTAACTTTTTCACTGTACCTTGTTTTTCTTTAATTAAGAACCCTGTTTTGGTTACTAAAAAGCCACTAAAACAACAAAAGCCGGAATTATGTCTAAAACTTGGGCTAATCTTTCCAAAAACATCGAGATATTTTTTTAAAATTTGTACAACTTCCCCAATTTTTTTGAGCAATATTTCAAAAGTATTTGTACAAAAATTGAGAGTTTTTGCTGAATTATCTGAAAAGACTTCAACCAAGTAAAATATGCTCTTCAACAAGTTTTTGGAAACATATTGCCTTTTTTCTTCCTTATACACATTTTTTTCTTACGAAATTTCACTTTTATGAAAACATTTGCTACATTTAGTTGTTTATTATTTAAGAACAAAGTATGAAAAAAAATCACTTTAGGAGCACTTACACTCTTACTCATCACGACAGCTTGTAGAGATGACAGTTATACTCTCTCTACTGAATCAACCCCCAATCTTGTTACTCCCGCTCTACATACCCGTGTGAGCGATTCTCAAAGTCCTCTCACGGGTATAGTAGAAGCTTATCCTTGCCTCCAGGGAAGCTCTATTTATTTCGGGAACTATGTAAACAATACGCTAAGCGTGTTCTATGGTTTTTACAATGTTCAGGATGGAAACATTGTAGGAGATAACAACCGAGAAGTATCGCTGCCTGTCGGCAAATATAACATTGTATATTGGGGAACTCCCAAATATGAAGAACCTATTCATACAACCCCAGCCATTGATGAACCCGGGCTATCTATTGGTTCAGACTTATCTAAATTGTATTTCGGATTGAGACAATACAATAAAGATACTACATATATTCCTGTATACGATCTGGTACACACCAACAAGGAAGTAAATATTGGACAAGAGGATCTGGAAGCCAATATGGAACGGGTTGTAGCAGGACTCAAGGTGATTGTCAAAACAAAAAACAATGCCGTCATCAACTCTAACATTACAGATATGCAGGTTCTTATCGGTGGAATAGCTGAAAAAATCAATCTGTATACAGCCGAACCCGAAAATAAGACAAAGACTGTCAAGTTTGATCTAGTACGTTCTGTCGATAATACCGAAATGAGTAATGCAATGGTAATGGTATTTCCTTCTGCCCCCAACCCCTTGCTTACACTCCTGATTACGTTGAAAGATGGTAGCGTACACACGCTGTCGAAAAATCTGGAATCGACATTGGTTGCCAATACACGTCTGACAGTAAACATTGTTATCGGAGATATTTTTGCAGGGGGGAGTTCCGGAAACTTCACTATCGACAACTGGAATGAATCCAGCGAAACGATTGAATTTCCAGTGGTGGATTGAAGAAGAACAAGCTCCTTTCGGGGCTCCCCTGCTCTAGAAGAAAGATAAAGGAATAAGACAAAACATAAAAAATTAGGAAAAATCCTCGCCAAGCTATAACTTTGCGAAGATTTTTTATAATATTATGTACATATTCCGTTCTATACACGAAATCATAAACACCGTCGCCGCAGCAAGAGGGCTGCTGACGGAAATGTTCGAGAAAAGAAAAATACTAAGCTTCAGATACTCCGATGCACTGGCTTTGCTGAAAGATGATGAAAACCGTCTGAAACTACTTATAGAAAAAGAAGTAATTCATCAGAACGGCAACTTTGTTGAGCTGGATGCACGGTTTATGGATTTTTTCGAACTGTTACTTGAGGCTAATGAAGAAATCAATACAGCCGTGATAGATGAAAATATCGAGTATCTTCACGAACTGATGGATTATTATCTCAAAGAACGTATCGCAACGCGTAAGGCTAGTTACGTAAGAAATATCAAAATTACTTTTCAGAAAATAGCTCGTACTACGATACGTAATATCATGAATTTGCAGACCAGCATCGACAATGCTTTCAAACATGAGCCTACCTATCAGATAAAGATTGCCAAGCTGGAAAACCTCGATAAAAAACGAATCAATATCCAGCAGCTGATTGATACGACGGAAAATCTGATATTGCACGAAGAACGACAATTCTTCCAACAAGCAACTGATGATGAGCTGAACCGGATTTTGCTGGAACTTCGCCGGGAATTACAGCTTTCAGCGCATAGTCTTATCCGGGCACAGCAGGATATCATCAATTACCTGAATCAGATTAAGAGTCAAGTGATACTGGTAGAAAAAATACGCCGGGTAAAATATTTGCAAGATCAGTTTGAACTGCGTGCCAAAAGTAATCTCGCCGAAGTACTGGAACGTGAGCACTCCATTCTTTTGGAAGGAACAGCACCGTCATCATTCAAGCTTTCCATAAATTACTTGAATACCGATGAGGCACGTCCGATCATTCTGAAAGTAATGAAAAACCTCCAGCATCGCGAAACCATACGAAGCAACGAAGCTGGTGCGTTCAGCGATGAAGATCTGGCATCTCAGTCAATGTATCAGGAAACAATAAGTCTGGAAGAAACGGTCGGCAACTATATTCAGGCACAAACTGAAGCAATGTGGAAAGATGCCACTGCACAGCCAGAAGATCTGTTCTCTTTCCTGATGCGCTATCCATTCCGTCAAGAAGTCAGTGAGGAAGAACGGACTACCCTCTTTTGCCAGATTGTATCACTATACGAATCGCAGTTCCGTATCAGTGAAGAATTTGGTATTTACAAAAACTATGAATATGCTCGCATCTATCCGATATAAAGGAGGATCGCATAATAAAAAATATTCACTTTAGTTCATTCCGGTAAACATTCGGAATACATGCTAAAGTCAATCAGAAAAAATCAATAGATTATATGGAACTAACAATAAGAATACCCGATCATACAGCGGCTATTTTCGACTATTTGCAAAAAGGTCTGTTTATCAGTTCAAACAGTACAAATGAAGACGTACGCGATTTATATGATATTATAGACGATGACTTCGAAGCTCTGTCGATTTATTTTGCACAGATAGGCTATACATTGGAGCGGGGAAACGAATATTTTTATTTTTCTCGTACAGAACCTCGTGTTACACTGGAACAAAAGATTCTGCGTGCCTATTACTGGATTGATGTTCTCGACTTATTTAAAACATACGATGAAACTTTCGGACCGGGCTATCGTTTTCAGCCGGAACAGATATTGGTGGAAGCCAACATCAACGTCATGTTGCAGAACAAGCTGGACGGGATACGTAAACATTTCTCCGATAAAGATGTACGCAAAGAGGTGCTCGATAATATGATACGGCAGCTTACCCGTGACTCTTTTCTGGAACTGGAAAACGAGAAGAACAATACATATAAAGTAATGAGTTCCTGGAATTACCTGGAACGCCTGATTGAAAGTATTAACATTTACGATGACAGCCAAGACGATGAGAAACCTGAATAGAATTATATTTATAAATAGTGCAAATATTCCTTATGCCGATGATATCTATTTGGATGGGAATGTACACTTTATCGGTACACAGGGAGTAGGAAAAAGTACCGTACTTCGCTCTATCCTCTTTTTTTACAATGCAGATACACAAAAGTTGGGAATCCCAGTTGAAAAACAGAGCTATACGGAATATTATTTCCCCTACGCCAATTCGTATATCATCTATGAAGTAGCTACTGAGAACGGAGCTTTCTGTATCCTCAGTTTCAAGTCGATGAACCGAGTAAGCTACCGTTTTATTGACTCTCCTTACCGGAAAGAGTTTTTTATCGATCCGGAAACCCGTATTGCCTATACCGGAGCCGACCGGGTACGTATGCAGCTCGATTTGCAGAACGTAGACTACTCACGTATTATTTACACTTTCGATGAATACCGGAATATTCTTTATGGCAATGGCGTTTCATCTGATATGAAGAAATATTCGCTTATGGAAAGTAAGCAATATCAGAATATTCCTCGTACAATCCAGAATGTCTTGCTTAACTCTAAGCTGGATGCTGAATTCATCAAAAAGACAATTATTTCATCCATCAACGAAGATGAAACTGCAGTCGATCTGAATAACTACAAGGAGCATCTGAAAAATTTTGAAGTCCGTCTACGTGACATCGAAGAATTCCAAAAACGCGAAACACAAAAGCAGGCTAAAGAAATAACATTATTGTCGGCACAGGTTTCGAAACAGCAGACAGCACTGGCCCAAGGTTGCCGCGAACTGGTTTCTGCCTTTATCAAGGCTAAGGAAGCACTTCCACAATGGCAAGAAAAAAAACAACATGCGGAAAGTGAGCGCAACAAGTTGATTACTCGCCGACAAGAACTGCAAGAGCAGTCACGCCATCGCTGTGACAAATTGCAGGAAACACTTGCTGTACTAAACAATGAGCTGCAAAAGGCACAAAAGAAGGAAAAAGATTATGCTCGCCAACAAATTGAGCAGGTAATGGAGCGTTCTTCACGAAAAGAAGAATGGAAAAACCGCCGCGACGGATTACTGGAAGAACAGCGTATTCTCACTTCCCAATATACAGAGATCTCAACAAAATATAAGTCGCTTATACAGAGCCTTGATGAACAATGGAATAAAATTCATGAAGCAAAACTCAAGCAACTGGATGAGTTAAACAGCACATATAATGCACGCATTGAGGAAGGACGTCTTCGCCACGAAGCTTCTACCGAAGCATTATATCAGGAATACGAACAACTCTCACAGCAACTTCACCCTGAGAAGAGTGAAAAACAGAGTGTGCTGACAGCTATTGATTATCAGATGCAGCTTTGCCGGAAAGAGATGTTCTTCGAAACAGAACAAGAAGAACTGAAGCATCGCATACAGTCGTATACCGGCATGCATATGAGTAAAAAGAACCGCATCAACAACGCACAACTCATCATCAAGGAGATTACGCTGAAGTGGGAAGAAGAATTGCAGCACGGAACAAAAGAAAAAGATGATGCACTAACCAGACTGCAACTGGAACAGCAGCAGCTGAAGCCACGTGTTGACGAACTGGAAACGTTTTTACAAAACAGCCGCAATACATTACAGGGATGGCTCAAGGATAACAAACCAGGATGGGAGGAAAACATCGGTAAGCTTTGCGATGAGTCTATCCTCTGGCAGACAGGTTTGTCACCCCAATTGCAAGATGCAGGCGAGTCTTTCTACGGAATTTCAATTGATCTGGCTGGAATAAACCGACATATTAAATCCATCAACGATTATCAGAAAGAGAAAGAAGCCGGCACTTGTCGTCTGGAAGAAATAGCAGCAGAAACAATCCGATTGCAGAGTGAAAAAGAAGAGCTGGAAGAAACGCTGAAAAGTAAATATCAGCCGAAAATAAAAGAGCAAAAAGATATCATCGCTCTACAAGAATATGAACTGGAAAAACTGGAACGACAATATCAACAGGATATGCTCGATCTGGAAAACTGGAAGAAAAAGGCCGAAGCAGAAAGAAACCGCAAACTTCACGAACTGGAAGAGCAAAAAATGCAGGCTCATAATGAATTGCAACAGACAGAAAGCAAGCTGAATAATCTAAACAAAGAGAAATCGGACAAGCTGAACAATTTAAAGCAAGAATGGAACAAACTGTTGCAAAATCTGAACAACGAAAAAAGTGCACAGGCAGACAACATACGCAAGGAAGATAAAGAGGAACAGCAACGGATAGCTTCTGTAAAGGCTGAATACGAAAACGACATGCAAAAGGAGCTCCACACACAGGGAGCCGATACAGAACGTCTGCAAAACATTGCAGAACAATTGCAGAATATCGAACAGGAACTTCTGTTTATAAAAGACCATGCTGCACTCATCATCGAGTATCAGAAGGATAAACGCGATTTGATTGACCAAATTCCGACATGGCAACGTGAATATGACGAGCAAAAACGTTTATTAAACAACGAGAAAGAATCTTTACATAAAGAAACAGGAGCCCTGCAAAGTGAAATAGACAAGCTGAATAAATCACTGCATGAAGCAGAGGAAAATGTACGCAGCTTATCCGGCAACCTGGATGCGTACGAAAAAATTCCTGCATACGACTGGTACAAGCCTCATCAGGATATTTTCCGTTCTGAAAATGGTACGGAAACTGAAATAGCCGTTCAAAAAGGATGTATCGAACTGATTGATGAACTGGGACGCATGGAAAACCAGTACATGCAGCTTCAGAGTCGCCTGCGCAAAGAAGTTAATCTCTTTACCGGACATTTTGACGAGGACAATACGTTTAAGTTCAAAACGAAATTCAATGAAGATTGGGAATATATACGTTTTGCCGATGAATTACACGACTTTGTAGAAGAAAATAAAATCAACGAATTCGTGCGTCGCATCAACAACGAGCATTCGGACATCTTCAAACGTATCAGCATGGATACTTCCATGCTTACGGCCTCGGAAAGTGATATACAGGATCTGATAAGCAAGGTAAACAAAGGATTCCAGACATGCAATTTCGTAGGAGTAATCCAACGTATTGAAATGAAGGTAGAAGAAAGCAGCAACCGAGTGGTAAATGCTTTGAGAGCCATACAGAAATATTACAATGAACATGCTTACGACCTTACTCCGGGCACAAACTTGTTTTCCAGCGAAAACGAACAATTGGTGAAACAGGAAGCTATCGCTTTATTGCGTGATTTCATCAAAGAAATGCACGCTTACCGGTATGACAAGATCCGTCTATACGATTCGTTTGAATTACGTTTCCGCATCATAGAAAACAACAACGACACCGGTTTTGTCGAAAAGTTGTCGAATGTGGGTTCGGAAGGAACAGATATCCTGGTAAAAGCAATGATTAATATCATGCTGCTGAATGTATTCAAAGAAAGTGCTTCGCAGAAGTTTAAGGACTTCAAATTACATTGCATGATGGATGAGATCGGAAAGCTACATCCTAATAATGTAAACGGAATCCTAAAATTTGCAAACGACCGAAACATTATTCTGATTAACGGTTCACCTACGGAACTGAACCGTGACGCATATAAACACGTATATCTGCTCACTAAAGGGGCTCAAAGCAAAACCCGCATAGCCCGGCTGATCTCAGATCAGAAATTGTAAATGTTCTCTTTTTTTAATACCTTTGCTAGGTACGAAAAAGAAAAAGCAATTTATGATGCAGATACTGAAACTACAAGGAACCGACAGACAACTATACCGGCTGGTAGGCCCTTTGGTTATGAATCCGAAAGTCCTGCAATACAACAACGGATATCCGTTTAAAACCGGAGAACACTATGTATGGTATATTGCAATAGAGAAGCAAAAAGTAATGGGATTTATTCCATTAGAAATGCGTAAAAACGAACATATCATCAACAACTACTACGCTGAAGCAGAAACCCACGACTATATTCTGGATACACTGCTAAATACAGTCCTTACAGACGAGGAAGAGAGCACACAGCCTTTATCGGCTGTGGTGCAAACTCCTCATCAGGATTTGTTCGTACAGAAAGGATTTGAAATAACAAAGAGTTGGAAACTATACATAAAAATGCAGAAGGCATAATGGAAGCGACAGTTCAGGAACAAAAAAATGTCTACGAATTAACCCAGGAGCGTCTACGAGTAATATTCAACGAATTTGATAATGTCTATGTGTCTTTTTCTGGAGGCAAAGACAGTGGAGTATTGCTGAACTTATGTATTGATTATATCCGCCGCAATAACCTTAAGCGGAAAATAGGTGTATTCCATATGGATTATGAGGTTCAATACAAAATGACTATCGATTTTGTAGACAGCATTCTAGAAAAGAATAAGGATTTACTTGACGTATATCGCATCTGTCTTCCGTTTCGTGTCGCAACCTCAACATCAATGTATCAGTCTTTCTGGCGTCCGTGGGATGAAGAAAAGAAAGATCTCTGGGTTCGCCAGATGCCTGAAGGTGCTATGACAATAAAAGATTTCCCCGAGTTGAAACCAGACACATGGGACTACGATTTTCAGCTTTACTTCGCACAATGGCTGCATAAAAAGAAAAAAGCTACACGTACTTGCTGTCTGGTGGGTATACGGACACAGGAAAGCTTCAGTCGCTGGCGATGTATATTCCAAGTTCCTAAGAACATTCTGTATCATAAGTATATCTGGACCTCAAAAATAGGAAATGATATTTACAATGCCTATCCTATATACGATTGGAAAACGACAGATGTATGGACAGCAAACGGTAAATTCAAATGGGACTATAACCCTTTGTACGACCTCTATTACAAGGCAGGAATCAGCTTAGAACGGCAACGGGTAGCCAGCCCGTTTATCAGTGAGGCTATCGAAAGTCTTGCTCTTTACAGAGCCATTGATCCCGATACATGGGGGAAAATGATAGGACGCGTAAATGGGGTAAACTTTTCGGCTATTTATGGAAGCACACATGCCACGGCAAGGCAAAAAATAAAACTGCCAGAGGGATATACATGGAAATCATTTATGTACTTTTTACTATCCACACTTCCTGAAAAGACACGCAACGGCTATCTCCGGCGTTTAAACGTCAGCATTAAATTCTGGCGAACAAAGGGAGGATGCCTGAGTGACGATGTCATACAAAAACTGATAGATGCTAAAGTTCCTATAGAAATAGTAGACAAAAGCAACTACCGTACACATAAACATCCTGTAAAAATGGAATACCAGGAAGATATAGACATTCCTGAATTCAGAGAAATTCCCACATACAAACGCATGTGTATCTGCATTCTCCGAAATGACCATGCCTGCAAATACATGGGCTTCTCTCCTACAAAGGAAGAGATCAGCAAAAAAAATAAGATTATGGAAAACTACAAAAATATTTGGCGATGAGTGATAACGAAAATGAATATAAAAGTCCTGTTTATAATGTAAAGGCTGTACCAGTAGAAAAAGTAGTAGCAAATGATTATAATCCCAATGTGGTAGCTCCTCCAGAAATGAAACTGCTGGAAATATCCATTTGGGAAGATGGATTTACCATGCCGTGCGTTTGTTATTATAACAAAGAAGCAGACAAATACATTTTAGTTGATGGATTCCACCGATTTACGGTACTAAAAACCTCCAAACGTATTTATGAACGAGAAAAAGGCCTGCTTCCTGTCGTTGTGATCGATAAAGATTTGTCAAACCGCATGGGGTCTACTATTCGCCATAATCGTGCACGTGGAACTCATAACATCGAACTCATGTCACACATTGTTGCCGAACTGGACAAAGCAGGAATGTCGGATCAATGGATTATGAAAAACATCGGAATGGATCGAGATGAATTGCTCCGACTGAAACAAATATCCGGTCTGGCCGAACTTTTTGCTGATGCCGACTTCAGTATTCCCCAGCCCAAGCCTGCATATATTCCAATACCGGAAAATGACGATGAAGTAAAATCTGAATAAATTAACCCGCTCTTAAATACAATAAATCATACGTGTAATAAAATAGCCCTGTCATCTTTCATTGGAGTACATCCTGAATGTTTTATACCTGAGATGTAAACTTCCTAGTAATGACAGGGCAATTTTATTGTAGACAGAACAGTCAGGTTCAAATTGAGAGTTCCTCTTTATTGAACTAAACTTAGATAGACTTGTACTCTCCTTTTCAGCTTTCAAGTTTTGCCTTAATATTTTCCAGTAGAATCAGGCATCCCTGCATTTTAGGATTTTCAAAACAAGCTTCAGCCTGATCGAATAAACGTGCTACAGTTTCTTTCAAATTAGGTATATTAGTTGCTTTATCTACTTGTAAACCTTGAGGTAAATCTTGATTAGCAAACCAATCTTTCAAGGCTTTCAGTTCTTCTTTCTTATAAATTTTTCTTTCTTCCATATGATAATGATTAAAACGGATATCCCACAGCAAAATGAAATGCAAAATCGCGTTTGAAGTCAGGAGATATAATGGGGTAACGGTCACGACCGGTATACATCGGATTGACAGCCTTCATACCTCCATCGAAACGTAAAATCAAGAAGTCCAGATCGAAACGTATTCCCAATCCATAAGATACGGCAAGTTGCTTATAAAAACGATTAAACTTGAATACTCCTTCCGACTGTATTCCCTGATTCCGTATATTCCAAACGTTTCCGGCATCAATAAACGCTGCTCCATTCAACTTCCAGAATAAAAATGTCCGGTACTCCAAATTCAGGTCCAACTTAATATCTCCCGTATGGTTGACATAATCTATCGTGTTTCCATCCCCACGATAAGAACCTGGTCCTAAAGAACGTACCCGCCAGCCACGTACACTATTAGCACCTCCGGAAAAATATAACTTTTCGAAAGGTAAACTCTTAGAATTCCCATAAGGAACCGCAACTCCTAATCCGGCATGAAATACCAGCGAATTGCGCTCATCGATAACGAAATTTTTTGCATAATCTATGTCAGCCTTCACATACTGTGCAAAATCTATATTAGCCAACTGATATGCTTCGCCGTATCGTGGCTTTTTATTTATCAAACGCGAAAAGGCATACAACAAATTACCAGCTTCTTCTATATTAAAGCGCACAGAATACGAATTACGGTTTGCCGTAGTCATCGTATTTCCTCCAGCACTATTATAAGTATAAGTATATCCCAAGCGCACAATGAACAAATCTTCGTAACTATGTCTCAGCAATGGATTAACCTCATCCATACGATCCAGATAATCGTCGAATGTAGGTGAGGTATAGGGCATATAAATATAATTTATATCCAGCAAGTCAAAACGATGATTAGCCTTTCCTCTCCGTGTCCAACGATAGCTCCAGGCAGCAGAAGCTAAAGTACGTTCAAATTCCGGACGAATCTGCCAATTATATTTTATACTGACCTCTGAAGTCGCTTTAATACGTTTTTTAAAGTCGGAAGACAGAAACGGGAACATAAATTCAGGGAAATTCAAACTGCTCTCCACACCGTATTCCATATAGTTACTGCTAGTATATCCTTCCAGTCCACTCACAGCTTCATATGCTCCCCTCAATTTAATTGTAAAAGTCTCAGAACCTTTAAACAGGTTACGATGCGTATATGAAGCCGACGCTGCTGCTCCCAAATCACCAGCAGAGTTTGTTCCTTCTATTTCGAAAGACAATGATTTATTTTTATTTCTTGACAATGTGATATAAGCATCCAGGTATGCTGAATCATTTTCTATCACTTCGTTGAAACGAATATTTGAATACTTCAAGATAGACAAACGGGACAGCGCAGAGTAAGTATTTTGTACACTCCTGCTTCTATACAAGTTTCCGGGTATCAGAAAGTTATAATCAGAAATTACTTTCGGACGCAGAAACAGCTTGTCTTTATAAAACAAACTGACATCTCCCGAACGCACAGAATCAAAACTTTGGAGTGCTTGTGCAGAAGGTACAGTAAAATCCGCATCCAATATATAATTGACATTCCGTATCCGATACTGGCGGTGTTCTTCCGGCATATCTTCCTTACGAATTTGAAATGAGGCCAGCTCCATTGTAAGGTCAACTTTATGGGTATTCAGCATCGTATCTGCCTGAAATGTGATAAAATCCTTATTAAAACGATAATATCCCCTGTTCTGCAAATATTGGGTTATACGTTGTCTTTCCTCATCCAGTACATTTACATCGAACCGCATTCCTTCGTGCAGTAATGTCTGTGCTGAATCTGCTTCCAAATAACTACGTATCTTACTATCTGCAATATCATAAGCTATATTATTTATGATATACGGTGATCCCGAGTGAATATCATAGGAAACCTTCATACGTTTGCCCTTCGCTTCTTCCTTCAAGTCGACAACCGCTCCCATATATCCCATATTACGCACAGCTTTTTCTATTTCCTGCTGTGTTTCTTGAGCCGCATCTTTACTGTATATTACAGGCGCATCTCCCAGCTTACGCCAAAAACGGTTTATCCATTTTGTAGAGTCCATGCCCGAAGCACTATAAATATATAAAGGGAATCTGAATAAACTGAACCATTTAGCATTAGGCGACTGACGTACGTACTGATTCATCTGAGATGATTTTATCTCTTTATTATCCGACTCTATTTTTACGTCATCCAATAAATATCCTCCTTCTGGAATAAATTTATTGACAGAACAGCCTGGCAGTAGCAGGACAATAAGCGTAAAACAAATATAGATATGTAAAAGAGTCGTTTTCTTCATCTCAAAACAAGGCGATATATGCAGAATTATATGCAAAGATAGGCAATAATTAAAAATATCTTCTTAGCTTTGTCAGTGAATATTTGTTATTTTATACACAAATACCCATGCTAAGTAAAAATAAAATTAAATATATCCGTTCGCTGGAATTAAAAAAGAACCGGAAAGAAGAACATGCCTTTCTGGCAGAAGGGAACAAGTTAGTAAACGATTTAATCAACCACTTTTCATGCCAGTTGCTGGTTGCTACCAAAGAATGGCTGCAAAGTCATCCCTATCTGCAAGCAGCCGAAATAATAGAAGTTACTCATGAAGAACTTTCACGAGCCAGTCTGCTAAAAACCCCGCAGGAAGTTCTTGCCGTTTTCGAGCAACCTCATTACGAATTCGATGCAAACGTAACAGAACAATCTTTATGTTTGGCCTTAGATGATGTACAAGATCCCGGAAATTTAGGAACAATCATCCGCATTGCCGACTGGTTTGGAATAGAGCATATCTTCTGTTCTTCCGGAACTGCTGATGTATACAATCCTAAAACCATACAAGCTACAATGGGAGCAATAGCACGTGTCAAATTGCATTATTGCAATTTACCTGATTTTTTAAAAAGTGCTTCTCAAAAGAATACCCCTATTTTTGGAACATTTCTTGATGGAGAAAATATATATACCCAAGAATTACCTGCCAATGGAATTATCATCATGGGGAATGAAGGCAATGGCATAAGCAAACAAATAGCAGAAATGGTTACTCACCGCATACTCATTCCCAATTACCCGCAAGGATGTGAAACAAGTGAATCATTGAATGTTGCAGTAGCTACTGCCATTGTCTGCGCTGAATTCAGGAGAAGAACTGCGTGGTCATCCTCACTTTAATAACGTAATACGACTATTTCCGGCAAATTCCATTAAAGAAACATTAAACGGATATATCCAGTATGCACGGAGAGCAGCTTCACAAACAGGAATTTTGCTTATACGCATTTTGAATTCAGAAAAATTCTCTTCCGGATTTTTCCATATCAGACAAGGAGAAAGTACGACCAATCCGGGAAGCCATTCGGTAGCAGAGATTTCTTCCGTAAACGGATAAAGCTTGCTTACTCTTCCATCTTCTTCAAGCTCTAAAACTTGGGAAGATTTTATTTCGACTGTAAGCAAGCTATATACTCTGTGCGTAGCAAAACGTTTCATTTCCGATTTTCAATTTTTCTCATGGGCTGCATGATTGCTTTCTCCTGAAGTCTTACCTTCTTGCTCTCTGTATCCGGAAGGTCAACTTTTTGAATAGTATCGGCAACCAGCTCTTGTTCTTTCTCCATATTATGATAACGGGTCAGATGAATATCGTCAATCAGCATACTACTCTTAGGATTTTTCTCATCTGTGTAATATACAAACCCACTGATACTACGAATGGTGAAAGCAGAATCGGCGCGGACATACAAACGCTGTTTACCTGAACTAGATACTATACGAGTCAGCCCTTGCACACTATCATTGTCAAAGTAAAAGTTCAATGCCATTACAGCTTTTCCAGAAGGACGTCCATTTTCCGGCATAAAATGAAAATCAGCAGTCAGCTCCATTGCATCGTGCGGCTTGAAGGTTGTGTCAGCTTTCAAATCAAACATCAGTTTATTTGTCAGAACTGAAGCAGAAAGCCAATATAATGTCCGGTCTTGCCATACATCTACTGTATCTCCCGACATAGAAACATCAATCTGGTTATCACGTTTAGCTACCTGCACCTTCATATGTTTCTCTTCATTTTCAAAACGCTTTTGCAGGTTTTGATAAATCGTTGCCAGCTGGTCACTATTACGAGTATACCACACCATAGATGAGTCAAACTCCTCTTCCGTCACATGATGCTTCTGAAAAACATACTTAAAATAAGCGTCTTTTTTGTAGTTTTCCGTATACGAAACAGAGCTACTCATCGTAGAAGCTAAATGATAATCGTACAGCAGACTTTCCATTGCATCCGGCTGGATAATATCATCCGGAATCTTCTTGCCACAACCTGCCATACCTGACAGAAAAGCAGCAACTAACAACCAACTAGCTTGTTTTTTCATTGTTTTATTTCTTTGGAGTCTTTAGGATGAGTACCATTGCTCAGATAACTGCTATAAAAAATAAGTAAGCTGATAATGCCACAACTAATTGCTGCATCGGCAAAATTAAAGATCGGGCTAAAGAATATGAAACGTTCTCCTCCCCAGAAAGGCATCCATTCCGGCCAGTGAGTATCAATGATAGGGAAGTAAAACATATCCACCACTCTGCCATGAAGCCAGTCGGCGTAACCTTGCCCTACAGGAACCCATGACGCAATCTGATAATGAGTGCTCTCACTGAATATTTCACCATAACAAACACAGTCGATGATATTGCCTATTGCCCCTGCAAGAATAAATGCCAGACACACGACGTAACCGGTTTTCAGCTTCTCCTTCTGAGTCGTAATTTTATGCAGATACCAAGTAATTAATACGACAGCCACGATACGGAATAAAGTAAGAAACAATTTCGGCAGTACTTCCATACCGAAAGCCATTCCGTTGTTTTCCGTAAAGTATATATAAAACCAGTCAGTTACATGGATATTCTCATGCAGATACATATGAGTTTTTATCCATATCTTTATTACCTGATCAATCAGCAAAACCGCAAAAACTATCAAAGCCGCCAGGCGTCCTTGTGTCAAAAATTTCTTCATAAATACCTATATACATTAACATATTTGTCACTCAGACAGGCATAATATGGTCTCTCTCCACTCATTTTACCTGTCTGAATGACAAATCTATCATCAAATTATTTCTTGCCCTGCTGCTTTGCTTCGATACTTAGTGTAGCATGAGGTACAGCACGGAGTCTTTCTGCCGGAATAAGTTTTCCTGTTTCACGACAGATACCGTAAGTTTTGTTCTCAATGCGCACCAAAGCTGCACGCAGGTTTTGAATAAACTTCAGTTGGCGAGCAGCCAGACGAGTTGTTTCTTCCTTCGATAATGTATTGGCTCCTTCTTCCAAAACCTTGTAAGTAGGTGATGTATCATCAGTATCATTACCGTCGGTATTCATTATACTGCTCTTCAGTTTTTCATAGTCGCGTTCTGCGAGCTGAAGTTTTTCCATGATAATGGCACGGAACTCCTCGAGTTCAGCGTCAGAGTATCTCGTTTTTTCAGCCATAAGATTAAGTATTTAAAAGTTAATAATAGTCTAAGATATGTAATCCGCTGCGCTTGTCACTTCCGAAAAAGAATTTTCTTTAGCAAGTAGCGTAGCACATTACATTCTTATTAGTTCAATATCACAATTTTGTAACTTTCACATAAAGTGAGAAGTCATCGAAATTCAGTTCTGTTCCATCAGCAACTTCATCAGCCAGTGTCAGTGAATTTGCCAATACCTGGTTACAAATATAAGTATTATATTCGTTTACAGCACCATCCGTGTCAGGATTTTTAGATAAGACAATATTTATCTTATCAGTTATTTCAAAACCACTACTTTTACGTATATTCTGAATTCTGTTCACCAGTTCACGGGCAATACCTTCACGCTTCAACTCTTCTGTAACAGTTACTTCCAAAGCCACAGTCAGCTTACCTTCATTGGCAACCAACCAACCTGGTATATCTTCACTGAATATTTCTACATCAGTAGCTTCTACAACTGCTTCTCCACCATCGAGCTGGAATGTATACTTACCGTTCTTTTCAAGTTCGGCAATAGCCTCCTGGCTCATTTCAGAAACAGCAGCTGCCACAGCTTTCATCTGTTTACCAAATTTCGGACCAAGTTTCTTGAAGTCACATTTTACCTTCTTCACCAATACTCCTGAAGCACCTTCCACAAAGCGAACTTCTTTCACGTTCACCTCGCTCATGATAAGATCCTTCACAGCTTCGATATGACGCTTCTGATCTTCATCAACTACCGGGATCATAATACATTGCAGCGGCTGACGAACCTTGATATTCACTTTACGACGCAAAGCCAATACCATAGATGTTACATCTTGTGCCATCTGCATACGTGCCTCAAGTTCTGTATTAATCAGGCTCTCGTCTGCAACCGGGAAGTTAGCAAGGTGTACAGAAACGACATTATCACGTCCTGTCACGCTAATTAAGTCCATATACAAACGGTCTGCATAGAACGGAGCAATCGGCGCCATCAATTTGGCAACAGTTTCCAGACAGGTATAAAGAGTCTGGTAAGCAGAAAGCTTGTCAGCCGACATACTGCTTCCCCAGAAACGTTTACGGTTCAAACGAACATACCAGTTACTCAAATTGTCGTTTACGAAGTCAGTAATCAAACGGCCAGCCTTAGTCGGTTCGTAATCGTTATAGCAAGCATCTACATCCTTAATCAAAGAATTGAGTAAAGACAATATCCAACGATCGATTTCGGGACGTTCAGCAACCGGAACATCAGCTTCTGCATATGTAAATCCGTCAACATTTGCATACAATGCAAAGAACGAATATGTATTATACAATGTACCAAAGAACTTACGACGCACTTCGTCTACTCCATCTGTATCGAATTTCAAGTTATCCCATGGTGATGAGTTGGTTATCATATACCAACGCAACGGATCTGAACCGAATTTTTCGATAGCACCGAATGGATCGACAGCATTACCCAAACGTTTGGACATCTTGTTTCCATTCTTATCGAGCACAAGACCATTAGAGATTACATTCTTGTAAGCCACGCTGTCGAATACCATCGTAGCGATAGCATGCAGAGTAAAGAACCATCCACGAGTCTGGTCCACACCTTCAGCGATAAAGTCGGCAGGATAATAAGAACGGTTATCAACGATTTCCTTGTTTTCGAACGGATAATGCAACTGAGCATAAGGCATTGCACCTGAATCGAACCAAACGTCTATCAAATCGCTTTCACGCTTCATCGGCTTGCCACTGGCAGAAACCAATACGATGTCATCTACATACGGACGATGCAAATCAATCTTATCATAGTTTTCCTTACTATACTCACCCGGAACGAAACCAAGTTTCTTATAAGGATTCTCTGCCATAAATCCGGCAGCAACAGATTTTTCGATTTCATTGTAGAGTTCTTCTACCGAACCAATACAAAGTTCTTCTCCTTCTTCACTGCGCCAGATAGGGAGCGGAGTTCCCCAATAACGAGAACGGCTCAAGTTCCAGTCATTCAAGTTTTCCAGCCATTTACCGAAACGTCCTGTTCCAGTAGATTCCGGTTTCCAGTTGATAGTTTTGTTTAATTCTATCATGCGGTCTTTGGCTGCAGTAGAACGGATAAACCAGCTGTCGAGTGGATAATAAAGCACCGGCTTATCAGTACGCCAGCAGTGTGGGTAATTGTGCACATGCTTCTCCATCTTGAATGCAAGTCCAGATTGTTTCAGCATCATGCAAATATATACATCAAGTGATTCAGCAGCCTGAGCAGCTTTTTCATCATACTTGCCATCCACAGTAAACTGAGGATCGTATGCATTCTTCACCCAGCGTCCCTGATATTCCTTGTATTTTTCTACATCGATACATTCGTTTACAAATGTTTCGTCCAGTTCATCCATCAGATAGAACTTACCGGTCAGATCAACCATCGGGCGTGTTTCACCCTTCTTGTTAATCATAAACAGCGAAGGAATACCTGCTGCACGAGCTACATTAGCGTCGTCTGCACCAAAAGTAGGAGCAATATGTACGATACCAGTACCGTCTTCGGTAGTTACATAGTCACCCGGAATTACGCGGAAAGCCTTGTCAGAAGCTTCTTTCCAACTTCCGTCTTCCGCTGTTTCAACTGGTTTCACCCACGGAATAAGCTGTTCATATTCCATGCCGACCAGATCTGTTCCTTTATACTCACCTACTACTTTGAAAGGAATCAGCTTGTCGCCAGGTTTATAATCTTCCAGCGCCATGCCTTCTGCTTTTTTATTGAAATGAGCATAAAGCAGCGGCTTTGCAAGCACTACGGTTATCTTCTCTCCATTATATGCATTGTAAGTCTGTACAGCTACATAATCAATCTTCGGGCCCACACACAGAGCTGTATTCGAAGGCAATGTCCACGGAGTAGTTGTCCATGCGATGAAATAAGGTGTACCCCACTCTGCCATCTCAGGCTTTGGATTTTTCATCTTGAACTGACCTACTACAGTCAGATCCTTCACATCACGATAACATCCCGGCTGATTCAGCTCGTGAGAGCTCAAGCCTGTACCTGCGGCAGGTGAATATGGCTGAATGGTATAGCCTTTATACAACAATCCTTTGCCATAAAGCTGTTTGAGCAGCCACCACAATGTTTCGATATAACGGTTATCGTAAGTAATATATGGATTTTCGAGGTCCACCCAGTATCCCATCTTATGAGTCAGGTCAGTCCATTCTTTTGTAAACTTCATGACATCTGTACGGCAGTGTTTATTATATTCTGCCACAGAAATGGTTTTACCGATATCCTCTTTCGTAATGCCCAAAGCTTTTTCTACGCCCAGTTCTACCGGCAAGCCGTGGGTATCCCAGCCAGCCTTACGCTTAACCTGAAAACCTTTCATCGTTTTGAAGCGACAGAATGTATCCTTAATGGTACGAGCCATCACGTGGTGAATACCCGGCATACCATTTGCCGAGGGAGGACCTTCGTAAAATACGAAAGACGGATGTCCCTCACGTTCTGTCATACTGCGGGAGAAAACATCATTTTCATCCCATTTCTTCAGCACTTCCTTGTTCACCTCAGAAAGGTTGAGCTGCGAATACTCAGTAAATTTTTTGCTCATAATTATGTTGTTTTTATCTTGCTTCTTTTTATCACCAGGACATATCTGCCCTAAAATTAGGTTGCAAATTTATAAGAAAATTAGATATATGGAAAACTTTTTAAACTAATATTCACATAAACAAGATTACAGTCCTACTCCGGTTTCATCCAAATTTATTTTCAGCAACAAAAGAAAACAGGCGAAACAATGAGTAGAAATAATACTTAACTTTGTCTGGTTTCTCACAGAACCAGATAAACACAAAAAACAAACAAGCATATGAACGCAATCGTAACGCAAATGATTATCCTCTTCATACTGGTGGTCGTCGGATATATCATAAGCAAGAAAAAAATGATGGATGCGGATTTCGACCGCAAATTATCTGTTTTTGTCATCAATGTAGCATGTCCCTGTCTGATACTTTCATCGGTAATGGGCGACACTCTTCCCGACAAGCATTTTATAATACCTTTACTTATTGTCGGATTTGCTACTTATGTAATCCTGATAGGCGCCGGCTTTCTGCTGCCACACTATCTTCCCATAAAGGCAACCGACCGAGGTATCTATAGTTTTATGCTGGCCTTTGGGAATGTAGGATTTATCGGCTACCCTATTGTAGCCTCTATTTTCGGAGCTAACGCTGTATTCTACGCCAGCATTCTTAATTTTCCCAGCACCTTGCTGATATTTGTTTTCGGTACACTTTTTATTTCGGGTGATCAAGGGAAAATGAAATTTAAATGGGATACATTATATTGTCCTGCCATGATAGCCTCGTATCTTTCCATCCTGATCGTAGCTACCGGATGGATTCCTCCCAAAGTTATCAGTACGCCGCTTACTTTACTTGGAAATATGACCGTTCCTTCTGCTCTGCTTATCATTGGCTCTTCCATAGCACAGATACCTATCCGCCGAATGTTAGGTACGTCCAATATCTATATAACAGCAATCTTACGCCTGTTCGCAATTCCTCTTCTCATTTTATACCTATCACGGCTATGCCATGTCGAACCAACCATTGCCAATATCAATGTAATTCTGGCAGCCATGCCCGTTGCTTCTTATGGAACATTATTTTGTATACAATACGAAAAGGGAGAAACTATCATGGCACAAGGTACATTTATAACAACACTGCTATCAGTTTTAACGATCCCGCTTCTTACCCTCTTTCTATAAAAAAGTTATCATCTACTGAAAAAAAAGATTACTTTAATTATCAAAACAAGACATAAAAAAATGAGAAAGCATCGCAAAGTATGCGCTCACACTTCGCGATGCTTCTCACTTTATACACCTTTAAACAAAATGAACTTTTAGTTCTTTATTACTTACGAGCTTCTGCAATATATCCCAAAGCTTCCTTACATTTTTCTGTAACATAAGCCCAGTCTTCTGCAGCAACTTTATCTTTAGGGAACAATTTAGAACCCATTCCCACGCAGAATACACCTGCCTTAATCCAAGAAGTCAGATTTTCCTGAGTAGGTTCTACTCCACCTGTAACCATCAGCTTAGACCATGGCATCGGGGCAAGCATACCTTTTACCAGCTTCGGACCAAGAACATCACCCGGGAAGATTTTACACAAATCACATCCCAGTTCCTGAGCGAAACCAACTTCTGATACGCTTCCGCAACCCGGAGTATAAGCTACAAGGCGACGGTTACATACTTTTGCAATTTCGGGGTTGAACAATGGACCAACTACAAAGTTAGCTCCCAGCTGAATGTACAAAGCAGCAGTAGCAGGATCAACAACAGAACCTACTCCCATTGCCATTTCCGGACATTCTTTTGCTGCAAATTTTACAACTTCAGCAAATACTTCGTGAGCAAAGTCACCACGGTTTGTAAATTCGAAAGCACGAACACCACCGTCATAACAAGCCTTAACTACTTTTTTTGCGATTTCTGCATCCTTATGATAAAATACAGGAACCATACCTGTTGAACCAATCTTGTTCAACACCGCGATTTTGTCAAATTTTGCCATTTTATTTATAACCTAATATTTCCTTAACTGAATAAATTATCTCTGAACACGTCCGCTAGCATCACCACCTGCCAAAGCTTCAACTTCTTCAACAGAAACCAAGTTGAAGTCACCATTGATAGTATGTTTCAAAGCAGAAGCAGCTACAGCGAATTCCAAAGCTTCACCCTGGTTAGGTTTAGTCAACAATCCGTGGATAATACCACCAGAGAATGAATCACCACCACCTACACGGTCAATAATCGGATTGATATCGTAACGCTTAGAAGTATAGAATTCTTCACCGTTGTAAATCATAGCTTTCCAGCCATTGTGAGTAGCAGAGAACGATTCACGTAATGTAGAAATAACATATTTGAATCCGAATTCCTTAGCCATTGCTGTAAAGATACCTTTGTAGCCTTCAGCATCAGTTTTACCACCTTCAACGTCTGCATCAGGTTTAAAGCCAAGACAAAGTTCAGCATCTTCTTCATTACCGATACATACATCTACATATTGCATCAATGGGCGCATAATAGACTGAGCTTTTTCTTTTGTCCAAAGTTTTTTACGGAAGTTCAAGTCAACAGAAACTGTTACTCCATGGCGTTTTGCAGCCTCACAAGCCAGTTTAGTAAGCTCTGCAGCCTTATCAGAGATAGCTGGAGTAATACCAGACCAGTGGAACCAGTCAGCTCCTTCCATGATAGCATCAAAATCGAAATCACACGGATCAGCTTCTGCGATAGCCGAGTGAGCACGGTCATAAATAACCTTGCTAGGACGCATAGAAGCACCTGTTTCCAAATAATAAATACCTACACGATCACCACCACGAGCAATAAAATCTGTCTTAACACCATACTTACGTAAAGCGTTTACTGCTGATTGACCGATTTCATGCTTCGGCAGCTTTGTTACGAAGTATGCATCGTGGCCGTAATTGGCGCAGCTAACAGCAACATTTGCTTCACCACCACCGTATACAACATCAAAGTTATCAGACTGCACGAAACGGGTATTTCCCGGAGTAGACAATCTCAACATGATCTCACCTAAAGTAACAATTTTTCCCATTGTAGATAAATTTTATACTATTTATAATAAGTTTGATAATCTTACCGTCAAAGTGGATATCACATGTTCGCGTCTTCATAGATTAAATAAACAATATCCTCTTTGTGTACGCACACAAAGGTACGAGTTATTTTTTAAATAACAAAAAAAGTTATATATTTGTATCGAAAAATTTTTTCTTCATCAATTAAGAAAGACCTCCTATATAAATAAGGTATATAGATATGGATAAACAAGTAGAACGTATTCGTATAAAAGATATAGCCCAGATGGCGGAAGTGTCAGTCGGGACAGTAGACAGAGTTCTTCACGGGCGAACTGGCGTTTCGGAAGCAAGTCGCAAGAAGGTAGAAAACATCCTTAAGCAACTTGACTACCAACCCAACATGTATGCCAGCGCACTGGCCTCAAATAAAAAATATATTTTTGCCTGTTTATTGCCTCTCCATGCAAAAGGCGACTATTGGGTGGATGTAGAAAATGGCATGTATCAGGCAATGAAGGCTTTTTCCGATTTCAACATTTCATTACATATTGATTATTACGACCAATACGAATTCGGCTCTTTCGTATCCGCCGGCAACCGCCTGCTGGCAATGAACCCAGACGGCTTGATTCTATCTCCGACAATTGAAACGGAAACAACCCAAATTGTAAGCAAGCTTCAGATATTAAATATACCTTATATATTTATAGATTCAAATATACCTCATCTGAATCCACTGGCTTTTTACGGACAACATGCTAAACAAAGTGGGTATTTCGCTGCACGCATGGCAAAAATGCTGATACAAGACAGCAAAGAACTGATTATCTTCCGGCAAATAAACGAAGGCAGATTAGGTTCAAACCAGCAGTTACACCGTGAGGAAGGATTTTATGCATATATGAAAGAACACCATCCTGATTTGAAGATGTGGGAATTGAATCTATATGCCAAACAGCCAGGAGAAGACGAGGCCATACTGGATGATTTCTTCCAAAAGCATCCAGGTATATCATATGGAATCACATTCAACTCAAAAGCCTATATCATTGGAGAATATATATTGAGACACAAAAGACACGATTTCCACTTAATGGGTTACGATTTACTGACCAGAAATGTAGCCTGTCTGCGCGAAGGCGTGATAGACTTCCTTATCGCACAGCAACCTACTCTACAGGGATATAGCAGCGTAGAAAGTTTATGCAATCATCTTATCTTAAAGAAAAAAGTAAAAGAATGCAACTATATGCCAATCAACCTGCTGACAATAGAGAATATAGATTTCTACCTGGATGCAAACAGGAACAATAACTAACATATAATTTATGGAAACAACTTATCTAAAAATTAACCCGGCAGACAACGTTGCTGTCGCTATCACTCCCCTGAAAGCTGGAGAAACTATCCAGATTGACGGACAGGAGATTACTTTAAAAACAGATATTCCAGCCGGACACAAAGTAACACTGCAAGATTTCAATGAAGGTGACAATATTGTAAAATACGGTTATCCTATCGGACATGCCATTAAACATGTACCTCAGGGAAGCTGGATTTGCGAGAAAGAAATAAAAACCAACCTTGCCGGATTGCTGGACTATACGTACAATCCGGTTGAGGTTTCACTGGATATTCCGCAGGAAAATCTTACATTCAAAGGATATCGTCGTAAAAACGGAGATGTAGGTATTCGTAATGAAATCTGGATCATCCCGACAGTGGGCTGCGTAAACGGTATCGTGAACCAGCTTGCAGAAGCTCTTCGCCGTGAAACAAAAGAAGAAGGAATCGATGCCATCATGGCTTTCCCTCATAATTACGGATGCTCTCAGTTGGGAGACGACCATGAAAACACGAAGAAAATCCTACGCGACATGGTACTCCATCCCAATGCCGGAGCTGTATTGGTCGTAGGTTTGGGATGCGAAAACAACCAGCCTGACATTTTCCGTGAATTTATCGGTGAGTACGACGAAGACAGAATCAAGTTTATGGTAGCTCAAAAGGTTGACGATGAATTTGAGGAAGGCATGAAAATTTTGCGTGACTTATATGCAAAATGTAAACAGGATGTACGCACCGACATTCCACTGTCAGAACTGCGTGTCGGATTAAAGTGTGGTGGCTCAGACGGCTTCTCAGGTATTACAGCCAATCCGTTGCTGGGAATGTTCTCAGACTTCCTCATCGCACAAGGAGGAACATCCGTACTGACTGAAGTTCCTGAAATGTTTGGAGCAGAAACAATCCTGATGAATCGCTGCAAGACTCCGGAACTGTTCGAAAAGACCGTACATCTTATCAACGACTTTAAGGAATACTTCCTTTCACACGGAGAACCAGTGGGCGAAAATCCGTCACCGGGAAATAAGGCAGGTGGTATTTCTACTCTTGAAGAAAAAGCATTGGGCTGCACACAGAAATGTGGAAAGAGTTACGTATCAGGAGTAATGCCTTACGGAGAACGCTTGCAGACAAAAGGATTGAATCTGCTTTCTGCTCCGGGAAATGACCTGGTTGCAGCTACCGCTCTCGCTTCTTGTGGATGCCACATGGTATTGTTTACCACCGGACGCGGTACACCGTTCGGTACTTACGTACCAACCATGAAGATTTCTACCAATTCTCGTCTGGCAGCTCACAAACCGGGATGGATTGACTTCAATGCCGGAGTTATTGTAGAAAACGAGCCTATGACTGTTACATGCAAACGATTCATCGACTACGTTATCAAAGTAGCCAGTGGAGAATGGGTTAACAATGAAAAGAAAGGTTACCGCGAAATTGCAATATTCAAGACTGGGGTAACTTTATAATAACAACATTTTTCTTCCCGAAGCCTGAATAATAAAATAAAATGTCATCAGGCACTAAGGAACACAGCAAGGAATCTCTGAGAACACACCATACAATTTTCAGAGATTCCTTTATATAATTTAAGGTAGATACATCAATTTTTATGGACTTAAACAAACTGACTCCCATTATCAACAAGCCCAACGGCTGGGCACTGATGCCTTTAGTGGTATTCCTTTGTCTTTATCTGGTGACTTCACTTATTGTCAACGATTTCTACAAAGTACCTATCACCGTAGCATTTCTGGTAGCCTCTGTCTACGCCGTGGCAACGACAAAAGGATTAAGCCTCAACGACCGCATACTTCAATATTCATCAGGAGCAGCAAACAAAAATATCATGCTGATGCTCTGGATATTTATTCTGGCCGGAGCCTTTGCCCAATCGGCCAAAGCCATGGGAGCCATAGATGCAACCGTAAATCTGACGCTTCTACTACTGCCCGACAATCTGCTGCTGGCAGGAATTTTTCTGGCTTCCTGTTTCATATCATTGTCTATCGGTACATCGGTGGGAACAATCGTGGCCCTTACGCCGGTTGCGGCGGGTATTGCCATGAAGACAGATGTAAGTCTGCCGTTCATGACAGCTCTCGTCATAGGAGGAGCTTTTTTCGGTGATAATCTTTCTTTTATTTCCGATACTACGATAGCCGCAACACGTACACAAGGTTGCGTAATGCGCGACAAGTTTCGGGTAAATTTCCTGATTGCCGTTCCTGCTGCCCTGCTTGTATTTATCTATTATATCATATATGGTACACAAGTAGAGTCAGCAAGCGAAATACATGCGATAGAATGGGGCAAAGTTATCCCCTACCTCATTGTCCTGGGTACAGCTATTGCCGGTATGAATGTAACTCTGGTCCTACTCCTTGGAGTACTTTCAACAGGTATCATAGGTTGTATATATGGAAGCTTCGACCTTTTCGGATGGTTTGCTTCCATGGGTGAAGGCATCACTGGAATGGGAGAACTTATCATCATTACATTAATGGCAGGAGGCATGCTTGAGCTGATTCGCTTCAACGGAGGTGTAGATTATATTCTGCATCATCTGACTCGCCATGTAAGCAACAAGAGAGGAGCCGAACTTAGTATTGCCGCATTAGTCAGCTTAGCCAATTTCTGTACAGCCAATAATACGATAGCCATTATTACTGTCGGACCTCTAGCTAATAACATAGCCGAACAATTCAGGGTAGACAAACGAAAAAGTGCCAGTATTCTCGATACTTTTTCATGCGTCGTACAAGGCCTTATTCCTTATGGAGCACAAATGCTGATAGCAGCCGAACTGACAAAATTATCCCCTATCAGTATCATTGGCTATCTGTACTACCCTATAATATTAGGAATAGTAGCTCTGTTAAGCATCCTTTTACGCTACCCTAAACGGTATTCGTAAGCAGTGAAATCAAGAAAAAGATTATTTTTCTTACAAAAAACTGGGCAATTTATTTGCAGGAATAAAAAAAAGTAGTACCTTTGCACTCGCAATCGAGAGAGATAGCAAATAAAAAAATAATGGTGCGTTAGTTCAGTTGGTTAGAATACATGCCTGTCACGCATGGGGTCACGGGTTCGAGTCCCGTACGCACCGCTTAATTAAGGATGGTTCCGTAGCTCAGCTGGATAGAGCAACGCCCTTCTAAGGCGTGGGTCCTGCGTTCGAATCGCAGCGGAATCACAGGAAGCGATTACTTCGGTAATCGCTTTTTTGTTATATATTCCTATAAAATTATTATTCCTAAAATAAAAGCCAATATCCTTTCCTATCTCACTTTTTTTTACTACATTAGTAAAATATAAATATTTAGCTATGGATATGCGCATTTTTCAAGTAAAATCAAATAAGGCGCTTCCGCATACGGGAAGTATTCTTATTGCTTCCCCATTATTATATGATTATCATTTTGCCCGTTCAGTCGTCCTGATGATAACACATAATTCGGAGGGAAGTATGGGCATTGTAATGAATAAGGATTTCAGATATCATATTTCACTAAACCAACTTGTTCCTAATCTGGAAACAGCCCCCCTTATCCCTGTCTATAAAGGCGGACCCGTAGACAGAAGTACCATCTTTTTCTTACACACTACCCGATTTGGAGGGTTCATTTCCTCTAGGCAATGGTCTGTTCTTAAATGGTGACTTCGAACGCGTGCAGCAATATATACTGGCAGGAAATCCCATCGAAGGACATATCCGCTTCTTTGCGGGATACGCCGGATGGAACAACACACAACTTCAAAAAGAGATAAACGAGGATTCGTGGATCATAGGAGAAACCTGCAAGCAGCACTTGCTGGAGGAGAATTATCGGGAGCTATGGCAAACCAGCATGAATGAGCTGGGCAATCCCTATCGCTTGTGGGCTAAATATCCGCAATATCCGTCATGCAATTAAAGGATTCATTTTCTGCAGCAGACATACATCCCGATATCCTCTTCCGGTATGCAACCAGTCTTTCAATACTCCTGTCGTATTAAATCCTGCAGAATGGAAGAGATTGATACATGCGGCATTGCTTGTCTTCACATAAGCATACAATTGATGCATACCCAACAGACTGAAGCAATGCCGTTCCAGCAACGATAAGGCGGAACGGGCAATTCCACGACGACGAAATTCTTTCAAAACAACAATACCTACTTCGGCACGGCTATGACGGGCATCGAATGTACACAAGTCTATGACTCCGGCTACACTACCGGAACAATGCTCTATGACCAACCGAAGCTGACCGTCAACATATATATCATTGGTATTTTCCGCAATATACCTCTCAAGCTGAAAACGGGAGAAAGGTCCCGTCACAATACCATTTTCCCACAGTTCTTCATCATTTTCCAGCCTCATCAGCACATCTACGTCACTTGGCTCCAAAGCCCGAAGACGGATTTCATCTGTATATAACAAGGCAAAGCTCATTGTGCACGCTCCTCGTTACGCTGCAAATCAAGTTCAGAAACGACCCGTTCACGTCCCGGTACACAGAATAAAGAAGCAACCAGTACCATACCGGCACATAATACTCCCGTCGTATCCATTGTCCAATAATAAACGGAAAGATTTACCAGAGCTGCAACAAGCAACAGGCATACCCGCACTTCATTCCAGCGACGATAGCTTTTTACAGCTTCTACAAGCGGAAGAGTACGCACATATTTTATCAACGACAAACTGAACAAGCGAAGCGACAAGGGAATCAAACCTACAGCAAGCAAGATACCACACACCTGCAACATATAACCAGTACGTACATCATCAGTAAAGATTCCCTGAGGAAGAATATCATACTCGTACAAAACAATCAAAACCAAACACAACACCCAAAGCAGCGCATACTCTATCTTCAGGCATTTCAATAGCTGTGCAATTTCTTTTTCCATTTCAATATATTTACATAGTTCCAGTAAAAACAGTACGGTTTACAATAGAACGTCCCAATGTAACCTCATCTGTATATTCCAGTTCATCACCGATGGAAATACCTCTGGCAATCATTGTCAGCTTGACATCATAGGGAGCCAGTTTTCGAAAGATATAAAAGTTTGTAGTATCTCCTTCCATCGTTGAACTTAATGCGAGAATCACCTCTTTGACTGTACCCGATTTCACACGTTCCACCAGACTTTCTATCTGCAAGTCAGAAGGTCCTACACCATCCATAGGAGAAATAACTCCCCCTAATACATGGTACAATCCCTTATACTGCTGGGTATTTTCTACAGCCATTACATCACGAATGTTTTCCACCACGCATACCGTCGAAGCATCCCTCGATGAGTTGGAACAAATCTGGCAAACATCCGTATCGGATATATTATGACAAACCCTACAATATTTTACCTCACGCTTCAGTGTTATGACGGCATTGCCAAATGCCTCCACTGTCTGCAAATCCTGACGCAGCAGATGTAACACCAGCCTCATGGCAGTTTTTCTTCCTATACCGGGAAGCTTGGCAAATTCTCCCACTGCTTTTTCCAATAAAACGGACGGATACTGTTGACTCATTAGTTCATTCAATTTGTCGGCAAAAATACAAAAAAATAAACTATCTTTCATGCTACAGAAAGAACATCGCAAAATTTTACCAACCATCCATCCGCCCAATCCCCCAGAGATTATTTCTTCCCAGACAACATTTCGCTATATAATAAAGGTAATACGTTCTGTCAAAACATTCCTAAGCAAGGCATAAGTATGCTATTAATTGTTAAAAAAGTGATTTAAAACATAATATTTTTCTTACTTAAAATATTTATTGTTTCAAGAAAACTCTCTACTTTTGTGCCTGACATAAAAACAACTTTACTTATGAATACAATGAAAACACTAATACTTACCGTTGCATGTTGCCTGATGGCAATCGCTCAAACACAAGCTAAAGATTTTGTCCGTCCGGAAAGTTCCAATTACATAAAAGGAGTAGAAGCACTGAATGCAGGCAATGCAGAACAAGCTTACCAATACCTGAACGAAGAAATCAACCAAAATCCGGACAATGGTTATGCACACTGTTACATGGCGCTGGTATGCAATTTCTACGGCGATATGAAACTGGCACTGTATGCTGCCAACGAAAGTGTAAAACTTATTCCGGAAGAAGATACAGAATACCGCTCGTTTGCATACTATACCCGCGGCACACTTTACATGAACGCTCAGGCATACGATCTGGCAGAGAAAGATTTGGACGAAGCTATCCGCCTGACTCCCTCAGATGCAGAGAATTACAAGACCCGTGCTGAAATTCATATGGACAAAGGCGAGTACGATGATTCACTGGCTGACCTCCAGACAGCTATCAAACTCGACAGTCATGCTGATGTATACGACTTGATGATGCAACTGCTGGAAGCTAATCCAGATCCGGCTTTCTTCGATAAAGTAACCTCTTGTTATCAGGGGGTAACAGCCAACAGATAAGATTGAAGACCAATCAGATTATTTTTCGATACAGGAAGAGCAGAAGGTAATTTTTCTGCTCTTCCTTTTATTTTGTCCAGACGTCAAGTAAAATATTCCCCCGACACGCTCTACATAACCTATCCGGCTTCTCAAGAAACTTTATAATCTTTTCTATATTCAGCACAGACGTAAAGCAAAGCGAAGCAAAAACAACACATCTTCTAACTTTTTGATTTTGACACAAGGTATTTATTTGCTATTTTTGCAACGTTTTTCGCTGCAAATAATAACATTTTATCAAAATAGGAACAAAATGAATCAGACAAAAGGACATCCGAAAGGACTTTACTTACTCTTCGTAACTGAAATGTGGGAACGATTCAGTTATTATGGCATGCGTGCCTTGTTCATGCTTTACATGGTGCAAGCCTTGCTGTTCGATAAGGAAATGGCTTCACAAGTTTACGGAAGTTATACAGGGCTGGTATACCTTACCCCACTGATTGGCGGATACATTGCCGACCGCTACTGGGGAAATCGCCGCTCCATCGTAGTGGGAGCATTGACCATGGCGGCAGGACAGTTCATGCTTTTCCTGAGTGCATGCTATTTTCATCAGGTAGAACTAGCCAAATGGCTGATGTTTATAGGACTGGGACTGCTGATTTTAGGTAACGGATTCTTCAAGCCTAACATATCGACCATGGTAGGACGTCTGTATACAGCCGACGACAAACGTAAAGATTCGGCCTTCACCATCTTCTACATGGGAGTGAATGTAGGATCTACCCTTGCCCCGCTGATATGCGGACTAGTAGGTAACACGGGACATCCGGAAGATTTCAAATGGGGATTCCTGGCAGCATGTATAGGAATGGTACTGGGAGCTGCTGTTTTCCAGATATTCAAGAATAAATATATCTGCGATCCGGACGGTAACCCTGTAGGTACGGTCCCTTCTAAAGCTGATTGTAACACACAAAAGGCCTCACAGACAGGCAAGGAAAGTAATAAGCGTACTATATGGATGGCTGTGGGAACTGTTTTACTTACCATTCTGTTTTCTGTAAACTGGAATGGCAATGGTGGTATCTTTGCTGGAGCCGACTGGATTGGCTCACTTATTTATGCTACGACTATCGTTATGCCCATCATCATCATTACCGACAAGAGTCTGAGCCGTACCGAACAAGCCCGAATCGGTGTAATATACATCATCGCTTTCTTCGTGATATTTTTCTGGGCAGCCTACGAACAGGCAGGAGCTTCACTTACCTTCTTTGCTGACGAACAGACCGATCGCCACATCGGCAGCTGGGAGATGCCCGCAGCTTATTTCCAGTCTTTCAATCCGATTATGATTGTAACACTTGCTCCTATATTTGCCGCCATCTGGTCATTCCTTGGCAAACGGGGCATCGAACCCAGTTCACCGCGTAAGCAAGCCATCGGTCTGTTGTTACTCTCATTAGGTTATCTGTTCATTGCTTTCGGTGTAAAAGATGTACAGCCCGGCGTGAAAGTCAGCATGATCTGGTTGACGGGCCTGTATCTCATTCATACCATGGGTGAGCTTTGCCTTGCTCCTATCGGACTGTCACTGGTATACAAACTCTCTCCGGTACGCTTCTCATCACTGCTGATGGGTGTATGGTATCTCAGTACCTCAGCTGCCAATAAGTTTGCCGGTGTGTTGAGCGGCTATTATCCGGAAGGCGGTGTAACCAAGACTTTCCTGGGTTACCACGTAGAAAACCTGTTCGATTTCTTCATGTTGTTCGTTTTTATGAGTGGAACAGCAGCTGTTATTCTTTTCATTCTTTCAGGTAAGCTACAAAAGATGATGAAAGGGGTTGAATAAGCTTGACTGTTATTCAATAAACAACATTATCCCCCCAACAGGCACAAGCAGACATTTATTGAACAATAATAACCAAGAAGCTCTTTAACCTTCTCTCCTATACTTTCTGATTACATAACAGAAAGTTTCAGAAAAGGTTAAAGAGCTTGTTTTATCTCCACATACAGAGAAAGATAAAATCTCGACTTCTTTCCAGAAAGACAGTATTGACATCTTTTATTTCCTATGCAAAAACGCCAGTAAAATAGGGTCCCATTAATATAGCGTATCAGATCATTCAACAGAATGCTTCCAGGGAGTCGACATCACAGAGAAATCACCAAGACCTTTCCCTAAAAATCAAGGCGTACAGACCGAGTTTAAAACTCATTCTGTACGCCTTGCAGTTTTATATAAGATTTATCTGCCCGATTACTTAGCTACACGTTCCAGCCATTTCACCATGAACAGCATTACTCCCATTGAAATGAAGCATACTATCATGAAAATTGCCCAGCAATATCCGATAGGAATAGCGTTATACATAAGAGGACCGATCCACAACAGGAGATTACCTACTGCTGTTGCACCGAGCCATAATCCCTGACAAAGTCCCAAAAGATGCTTTGGAGCTACCTTCGAAACGAATGACAGTCCAAGTGGTGAAATAAACAACTCAGCTACAGTAAGCAGGAAGTAAAGTACAATCAAAACCCATGCTCCTGCCTTAACCTGCTGGTCAATAGGCAATTCTCTATATTCAGCAGCAGAAGGATAACTCATAATGAGTGAATATGCTGCCAGGAAGAGATAAGCCAAACCTGCGATAAGCATACCGATGGCAATCTTACGCGGAGTAGAAATCTCTTTACCTCTTCTTGAAAGAGAACCGAAAATCATCATAATAATCGGAGTCAATGTAATAACAAAGAAAGGATTAACTGCCTGCCATATTTCCGGAGCGATTGTCGATGTATCAACGAAGTCTCTCGCAAAGAGTGAAAGTGAAGTACCATTCTGATGGAATGAGAACCAGAAGAAAATAACAACACCCAGCACTGCAAACAATGCGTAAAGACGCTGTTTGATTTCCTTCGCCATAGCAGCCTTTTCTTCAGCTGAATAAGTAACAGCAGCAGCGGCTTCTTTCTTTCCCGGATTTGGGAACTGACTCTTGGTAACAAAGAAGATAATCAAAGAAATAAGCATTGCTGCAACAGATGCAACAAATGAATAATGAATACCTTCATTAAATATCTGCAAATACTGTGCACAAGAAGCAGCCATATCGGTAGTTTCACCTACACATTGTGACATCAACTGATTCAGGTTACCCATAGCCTCAGCCGACATTCCCTCTGCACCTTTTGCTATATAGTCATGACACAAAGCAGGAAGACTCGCATTATAGACCATATCGTGTGCACTCAGCCACCAGCTTCTCAACAGAGGAGCAATAAACGGAGCTACCAGTCCGCCGATATTGATAAACACATAAAAGATCTGGAATCCAGAATCTCTCTTGCTCTTAGCTTCGATCAGTTCTTTTTCCCCCTTTGTAGCAGCCTCAGCTTCAAGATTATCGTACATCTGGCCTACGATAGCCTGAAGATTTCCCTTGAACAGACCATTACCAAATGCTATGAAGAACAATGCAATACAAGTAAGTGTAAGCAACCATGATGTATTGCCTGCGTTAGCAGTAATAGGAATAGATAATGCAATATATCCAATAGCCATCACCACAAGGCCGGCCATGATTGTACCTTTATAATTCTGCTTTCTGTCAGCAATCAGACCCCCTACAAGACTTAACAGATAGATACCTGCATAAAAGAATGAATAGATAAGTGTACTTTTTTCCTCACTTATACCAAATTTAGAACAAAGGAACAACACCAGCACAGCGTTCATGATGTAGTAGCCAAAACGCTCCCCCATATTAGAAAGTGCAGCAGGTATCAGACCTTTAGGATGCTTGTTAAACATAAATAATGAAGATTTTAATGATTAATAAATTTAATATTTTTCGCAAATATATAAAAAAGTGGCAAAAACACAGGCAATTGTCCTGTTTTTTCAATCTTTTCGGTATAAAACAACGAAAATATTAGCACAAATCGAACAAAATTCGCCCATGTTTCAAACAAAACGTCACCACGTTCCTATTCACCGAACAGTGTGCAGACTTCGGCACGGCTAACCTTTATCAAATCGTCGGGAGCCAACTTGACCTGCAAGCCTCGCACACCCGCACTGACATAGATATAAGGGAAATCATTGCATGTATGATGAATATACGTAGGAAAATGTTTTTTCATGCCTATTGGAGAACATCCTCCCCGAATATACCCTGTCAACGGAAGCAGTTCCTTGACGGGAATAAGGTCGCATTTCTTGTTTCCCGAAACCTTCGCAGCCATTTTCAGGTCAATTTCATGCTCACCCGGAATCACACAGACAAAATAACCCGATTTGTCTCCGTGAAGTACCAGTGTCTTGAAAACCTGTTCGATATTCTCACCCAGGGTAGCGGCAACATGTACACAACTCAAATCGTTTTCATCAACTTCATAAGGTACAAGTTCATATTTTATCTTATCTTTATCCAGCAAGCGTGCCGCATTCGTCTTTGCTATTTTTTCTTTTGCCATAATAACCTGATTGTTTTTATCGCTTAATTACTGATTTTCCAACTCTTCTTTAATAAACCGGGGCGTATATCCCTTATCCGATTTTGCAACTTCCTCAGGAGTCCCGCATGAAAGCAGTTGTCCTCCACCTCTACCTCCTTCTGGGCCCATATCGATAATATAGTCTGCCATCTTGATAACATCCAGGTTATGTTCGATGACAATAACTGTATTTCCTTTATCTACCAGCTTGTTCAGAACCGTCATCAGCACACGTATATCTTCAAAATGCAAACCGGTAGTCGGCTCATCCAAAATATAAACGGTTTTACCCGTATCGCGCTTCGAAAGTTCTGTTGCCAGCTTCACGCGCTGACTCTCACCACCCGACAAAGTAGTAGAAGGCTGTCCCAGCTTGATATATCCCAGTCCGACTTCCTGCAAAACCTTTATCTTATTCAGTATCTGAGGAACATTTTCGAAAAACTCTACCGCACGGTTGATGGTCATATCAAGCACATCGGCGATAGATTTGCCTTTATAACGCACTTCCAGCGTTTCTCTGTTGTAGCGCTTACCGTGACAAACCTCACACGGAACAAATACATCCGGAAGGAAATTCATTTCGATCGTTTTATACCCATTTCCTCCACAAGCCTCACAACGTCCTCCCGAAACATTGAATGAGAAACGTCCCGGCTTGTATCCGCGTATTTTGGCTTCGGGAAGCCCCACAAACAGATTACGGATATCAGAGAAAACACCGGTATAAGTTGCCGGATTGGAACGAGGCGTACGTCCAAGCGGTGACTGGTCGACATTCACCACTTTATCAATGTATTCCAGTCCTTCTATCGCATCATAAGGCAAAGGCTCTTGCAAAGAACGGTAAAAATGCTGAGAAAGAATAGGCTGAAGGGTATCATTTATCAAAGTAGACTTACCGCTTCCCGAAACTCCGGTTACACAAATCAGCTTGCCCAGTGGAAATTCCACATCTACCCCTTTCAGATTATTTCCTCTGGCTCCACGCAGCCAAAGTGATTTGCCATTTCCCTTCCGGCGTTCGGCAGGGACTTCAATCTTCATCTTTCCATTCAGATACTGCGAAGTAAGTGTAGAGGTCTTAAGCATCTCTTCCGGAGTTCCGGCAAACACAACCTCACCTCCCAGTCGTCCAGCCTTCGGCCCCATATCTACCACATAATCGGCAGCCAGCATCATGTCTTTGTCGTGTTCTACCACAATGACAGAGTTTCCCAAGTCGCGCAACTCTTTTAAAGAGTTAATCAGCCGGATATTATCCCGTTGATGCAGACCGATGCTCGGTTCATCAAGAATATACAGTACATTAACCAGCTGCGAACCAATCTGTGTGGCCAGACGGATACGCTGGCTTTCTCCTCCCGACAAGCTTACAGAAGAACGGTTCAGTGAAAGATAATCCAGTCCAACATCCAGCAAGAATTTCAGACGGGTACGTATCTCCTTCAATATCTCCGCAGCAATAATACGCTGCTTACTTTCCAAATGTTCTTCTACATGCATCAGCCAGTCATAAAGCTCGCTTATGTCCATGGTAGAAAGCTGATAGATGTTCTTGTCATGAATACGAAAATGAAGAGCCTCCTTATTCAACCGCGCTCCCTTACACTCCGGACATACATCAGTCTTAGCAAACTGTTCTGCCCACTTTTGGGCTGTGGCCGAAGCATCCTTCTCCTGCATCATCTGAATGTATTTCACAATACCTTCGTAAGTCACAAAGTAATCCGACGATGCATGTATCAGCGAACTCTTGATTTTCAGACGTTCGTCTGCCCCATACAGAATCTCGTTTATGGCATCTTCAGGCAACTCCGAAACAGGAGTCTTCAATGTTGCTTCATATTTCTCCAGCAGCGCTTCTATCTGCCAGAATATCATCACATTCTTATATTTGCCAAGTGGAGCGACAGCACCTTCATAAATAGAGAGTGAACGATCGGGAATTACCTTGTCTACATCTATCAGATTGACATATCCCAATCCCTTACAGCGCGGACAGGCGCCTTGCGGAGAGTTAAAAGAAAAATTATGCGGAGCCGGCTCCCTATACGAAAGTCCCGTAACCGGACACATCAGCCGCTTGCTGTAATGGCGCACGCTCTCAGTCTGTGCATCAAGAATCATCAGTAAGCCATCACCCTGCTGCATGGCAGTCGCCACACTTTGCTTCAGACGTTTTTCTTCCTTCTCCGTAACTACCGTTTTATCTATCACAACCTCGATATCGTGATTTTTATAACGGTCCAGCTTCATGCCATGCACAATCTCCTTCACATCACCGTCTACACGCACATACAGGTATCCTTTCTTGCGTATCTGTTCGAATAATTCTTTATAATGTCCTTTACGGGTACGTACCAGCGGAGCAAGAATATAAATACGCCGGCCCTTATAGTCGCGATGAATCAGATCCAGAATCTGCTCTTCTGTATATTTTACCATTTTTTCACCCGACAGATATGAGTAGGCAGTTCCCGCACGGGCGAAGAGCAGACGAAGATAATCGTATATTTCGGTAGTAGTACCCACCGTAGAGCGAGGATTTTTGTTAGTTGTTTTCTGTTCAATGGAAATCACAGGACTCAGTCCGGTTATCTTATCCACATCCGGACGTTCCATTCCACCCAGAAAATTTCGCGCATAAGCAGAAAACGTTTCGATATAACGTCTTTGTCCTTCGGCAAAAATCGTATCAAAAGCCAATGAAGATTTCCCGCTTCCACTCAGACCCGTTATGACGGTCAAACTCCCGCGGGGAATTTCCACATCTATATTTTTTAGATTATGTACACGCGCTCCTTGTACATTTATCGTTTCTTTTACGTCTTCCATATCCTTAAAATCAATCATATCTTTGCAAAGATAATGCTTTTTTTTGTACTTTTGCCACTCAACAAATACAAACGAAAATGAAGTTTATCCATATTATCTGCCTTTCGCTGGCGCTATCAGCCAGCAGTTTAAGTGCAACGGTATCGGCACAGACCGGAACCGGATATTTTTTGCATACCGTGACAAAAGGACAAAGCCTGTACTCCATTGCCAGCATGTATCACATTTCGGTTGACGACATTGTACGCCTGAACCCGGGAAGCAAGGAACAAATACGTGCCGGACAAGCGTTGAAAATTCCACAGGCACAATACTCCAATGAGGACGGAAAACAGTTTCATACGATACAGGCAGGAGAAACATTATATCAGCTGACACTGAAATACCACGTAACAGCCCAGGCTATTTGCAAAGCCAATCCGGGATTAAGTGCCGAAAACTTCCGTATCGGACAGGTTATTGTCATTCCGGCACAGGATAATGCACCCGCTCAGACAGAACAAACTGCTCAAGCAGAGCCGGCAGTAAAGAAAAACGAGTGGAGGGATATGCACAAGGTAGCCCGAAAGGAAACGATTTTCAGCATCAGCCAGCAGTATGGCATCACACAAGAAGAACTTATTGCAGCCAATCCGGAATTAAAGAACGGAAAGCTGAAGAAAGGAAGCTTCCTTTTCATTCCTTACCCTAAATCACAGGAAACAGGAAAGACAGCACCGTCTTCACAGGCAGCTCCCAGCAACGAAGAACTCTTCAAAGAAAATTCTATCAGCAAAAAGCAGATAAATACCATAAAAGTTGCTCTGATGTTACCTTTTACATCTACCAGTCAGGATGAACAGTCACGCATGGTAGAGTTTTACGAAGGTTTTCTTATGGCTATTGATAGCCTGAAACATCAAGGAGTATCTGCCGATATTTACACCTACGATACCAAAGGAACCACAGCCGGCACGAATGCAATCTTATCCCAGAGCAAGCTGAAGGATATGGACATCATTTTTGGTCCGGCACACCAGTCATCCATCGCTTCTGTCGCAGCCTTTGCCGACAAGAACAATATCCGTCTGGTAGTTCCTTTCTCTCCTAAAGTAGATCAGGTATTTACCAATCCGAATATCTATCAGGTCAATACCCCACAGTCTTATCTTTATTCAAAGGTATACGAACATTTTATCCGGAAATTCGGAAAAACCAATGTCATTTTCGTTGACGATGGCAGCGGAGATAAGGAAAAAGCCGAATTCATTAAAGGCATGAAGAATGAATTGAAAGACAACAACGTTAGATTCAAGCAGATACAGCTAGCCGGAGATATTGATCCGAACAAAGTGATTGCCGCCATGGACACCCTGCAGGAAAACATCTTTATTCCGACTTCAGGACGAAGCTCAGCATTGACACGCGTACTGCCTCACCTGACTCTTGTCCGCCGCGAGCATCCGCATTTCGACATGCACCTGTTCGGCTATCCTGAATGGCAGACTTATACACAGGATTTCCTGGCAAACTTTTATGAGTTGGATACCTATTTCTACTCATCGTTCTATACCAACAACCTGTTTCCGGCTGCCATCAATTTCACCCAGTCATACCGCCGCTGGTACAGCAAAGATATGTCGAATACTTATCCTAAATATGGCATGCTAGGATTCGACGTGGGATATTTCTTCCTGAAAGGTCTGTCGCAGCAAGGCAACAAGCTGGAAGAAAATCTAAACCGCGTACAGGTAACTCCGATACAGACCGGATTCTGCTTCGAACGCGTCAATAACTGGGGAGGGTTCATCAACCGTAAAGTATTCTTTGTACATTTCACAAAAGATTACGAACTGATTAAACTTGATTTCGAATAAGTACATGAAAAAGCAATCTGTTATTGCATTACTGAGCATATTATGTTTGTCGGTGGGACTGCCTGTCCGCGCCCAACTACAAGACCCGCGCCACAATTTAGCCATAGGTATAAATGGCGGCGTAAACCTTAGTTCCGTCAGTTTTGAGCCAAGTATCAAGCAAAAAACATTTATTACTCCCTCTGTCGGAGTGACTGTCCGATATATATCAGAAAGATATTTCAAGATACTCTGTGGTATACAGGGAGAAATCAACTACTCCCAAAGAGGATGGAAAGAAAATATCGACGACGGCACAGGAGATACATACCAGCGCACCATGAACTACATAGAGGTTCCATTGATGGCACATCTTGGCTTTGGAAAAGATAAAGGGAACGGAGCACGGTTTGTCCTGAACATCGGTCCACAGATTGGCTTCCTATTGGGAGAAAATGAGAAGCAAAGTGCTTCCTGGCATCCGGAAGACCGCCCGAATGGAGTTATCTGGCAATATGGAAAGATGGCAGAAATGAAGTTCGATTATGGCATTGTAGGAGGCGGAGGTCTGGAAGTACGTACAGGCATCGGAAATTTCCTGCTTGAAGCAAGATATTATTTCGGGCTGAGTGACTTCTACCACAGTACAAAGAAAGACCCGTTCTCACGTTCGGCTCACTCATACATTGCGGGACGACTGACTTACTTATTCGATATAAAGAAATAACGCTATTCTATTTATTCATCACGTAAACAGAAAACGTATAAACTCTTATTATGATTATGAAACTCATTTCATGGAATGTAAACGGGCTGCGAGCTTGTTGCGATAAAGGCTTTCGGGAAATATTCAACGAACTGGATGCAGATTTCTTCTGCTTACAGGAAACCAAAATGCAGGAAGGACAGCTCGACCTGGCATTCGAAGGCTATACTTCTTACTGGAATTATGCCGAAAAAAAAGGGTATTCGGGTACAGCTATATTTACTCGCCATCAGCCTCTTTCTGTAACTTACGGGCTGGGTATAGACGAACACGACCATGAAGGACGGGTCATTACACTGGAAATGGAAAACTTTTATCTGGTTACGGTGTATACCCCCAACTCACAGGACGGATTGAAACGTCTGGATTACCGTATGACCTGGGAGGAAGATTTCCGTAAATACCTGCTACAGTTAGACCGACAGAAGCCGGTTCTCGTATGTGGTGACTTGAATGTAGCACATAAGGAAATCGATTTGAAGAATCCGAAAACCAACCGGATGAACGCAGGTTTTACTGACCAGGAACGAGAAAAATTCCAGTTATTGCTCGATGCCGGATTTATCGATACATTCCGCCACTTTTATCCTACACAGGAAAATATCTATTCGTGGTGGTCGTACCGCTTTAAGGCACGCGAGAAGAACGCAGGGTGGCGTATAGACTATTTCCTTGCTTCGTCACGCATTGCCGATAAACTTCAGGATGCCAAGATACATACCGAGATATTCGGTTCCGATCATTGTCCGGTAGAAGTAACCATCAACTGGTAATCGCACAAGAAGAATGAAAAACAGCGGATTTACCTTGCGTAAACGTGCGTTAAGTTTCAAATATGCTTTTCACGGCATCTTTCTGCTTATCAGTCGGGAACATAATGCATGGATACATTGCTTTGCCGCCGTATGCGTCATTACGGCGGGCATTCTTGTCGGACTATCATCTATGGAATGGATTGTCATCTGTTTATGTATCGGACTGGTTCTTTCGGCAGAAGCAGTAAACTCTGCTATCGAAGCACTTGCCGACCGGGTATCTCCAGCGTATGATGAAGCCATCAAACGCACCAAGGATCTGGCGGCAGGAGCTGTTTTGCTTCTGGCCATTGCGTCGGCTGTTGTCGGATTGATAATCTTTCTTCCCAAACTTACCCTGTTGTCATGAGAAAACTGATTTTTATACTATCTGCTCTGATTCTTTCTTTATCTGTCTGCGCCCAGGAAATAGAAGTAAGCGGAACCAGAAAGGCTGTACGCACATCAGGCGATGTAGGAGCTTTACTTCTTCCGGTTGCAGGAGTCACTGCCGTGTTGCTTCAAAAAGACTGGCAAGGATTAAAACAAGGCGTATTTTCAGGAGTAACGACACTGGGAGTCACATACGCGCTGAAATATATTGTCAAAAAAGAACGTCCCGACCATAGCGACAATCATTCATTTCCATCCATGCACACATCTACTTCTTTTGCTGCCGCAGCCTTTATCCAACGGCGCTATGGCTGGAAGTGGGGACTGCCTTCCTACATATTATCTACATATGTAGGATGGACCCGTGTTTACGGAAAGAAACACGACTGGTGGGATGTAGCTGCCGGAGCAGCAATCGGAGCCGGAAGTTCTTACATCTTCACCCGCCCGTTTGCCAGGAAGTACAACCTGACAATCAGCCCTGTTGCCGGCGACGGACATTACGGGTTCTATGCATCCATGAACTTTTAAAAGAAACAGCAGCAGAATCTACTGCTATACTGATAAAAAATCCTCTCCTGAAAAAACTCAAGAGAGGATTTATTGTATTACTAAAACCAAACCCAGAAACATACTTAAAGTTTCATGCACTTCGGCAGAAAGTCTTCAAGATATTTCCAAAAGATTCATCGCTTCTTAAAGCATATATAAGCGTAAAAGCCAGATGAATTTTCTCATATAAACATAAAGCTACCTACAATACACTTCCATATATCTCGATATCGGCAATACGGGCCCGCTGGTCTTCACCAGAGTCTGTTATGGAAAGACGTATATAGCGTGCCTTAACCGGAACAATATCGACATCTGTCACAGGCATTGTATTTCCAGACTGACAGTCTGCGCTTTCCCACTTCTTTCCGTCATTACTTACTTCCAGTTTAAAATCCCGCGTATTAAGCGAATCGGGCAATCCGGCGTTTCCTGCATGGCGCACTACATACCGGCTTATCAGATACTTTTTCTTGAAATCAAATTGTATCCATGCTTTGCCGTCATCCGTACCCGAAACCCACATCTGTTTCTCAGCAGCAGAACCATCGGCCACCAGATCAGAAGATGTCTTCGAAAGCGACGTCTTTACCGTAACGTCCGGAGAGAGCGTCAAATTAAAAGGAAGTCCGTTTGCCTTTCTGTAAAGATTAAAAAAATGATCTCCCCTACAAATAACAATATTTCCCGGAGAAAGAGCCTCAAGACGTTCTTTCAGTGCTACAATATTATCCGGTCCCATTTTCCACGACTCACCTTGTGCCGAAAGAAAAAGCGGTTTTGAGCCATCAAATTTAGCTATCGTATCTTGCCAGAACGAGTAAATGACATCTACTCCATTTGCATAGCAGGGTAGATTGGCTATCACCGGCAAATTACGGTCTTGCACTAAGGTCGGCAGTTTGTAAGGCTGGTGTTCCCAATCCTGTAATGTAAGTCCATACAAATAACGGCAATAGCGAGCATAAGCACTTCGCTGTTCATCATTTATTTCATCCCATATGGTTATAATCCTCAACCCACTTTTTTCCAGATATTGCTGAGTCCATTTCACATAAGGTGAAATAGCTTCCCCGCTGTCGCTGTTCCATATGTAATTGTGAGAGTCATAAATCAGGGAATACCCTAGTCCGGAAGGTCCGGAAGCAAAACAGTCGTTTTCTGTAGCTGTATCATAATAATAATTCAGCAACGCAGGTCCAAAGTCTACCAGTCCCGGACTGATTGTCCAGTTAATGGGAATACTTCCTCTGCCTTCTTTATCCCAAAGTTGCGACATGGCATGCTGGCAATACTGCACGTTGTCACCATCACTCAAGAAAAGAGCCAAATATATTTTATTCTCCAGTTCCGGCATCTTTGGAACCTTCGGATAATGAACCGGCTGTGACATTCCGGCATAAACAGTCGCATTCATATAAAAATCAGAAGGAATCGTAGAAAGACCATACTCGGCTGTCATCCCTACCCCAGAACGCTCCTCAGGAAACCATCCGGTAACCAGACTTTCCCCGGGTTTCATCTCCTTCAGGAATTTCCGCAGAATCACATTCTCATTCCATTTACGGGCATCGAGCCATACTATAGCTGCTCCAGACGCAACGGCAAGATCACGGACAAATCCCCTCTCCGGCGGTTGGCTCACCAAAAGGCGGTGAGTACATCTTTTCCAATAATACTTGTACAGATAATCATAAATCTGAGTAGTACGCGTAAAATTCAACCGTGTAAGGTCTGTCCGGACAGGCAACTTGATTCCCTCATTCAGCAAAAGCTGATGGAGTGGCTGCGTTACAGGCAACAAATTTTCGATTCCGGCAACAGTAGAAGCAAGATTGGCATAGTGAATGTTTTTAGAAGGATCATAAAGCACTACACCGTCCAGTTCTGCCGCATATTTCCTCACCAGTTCGAAACGTTTTGCACGAGGCAGCTCATCCATACATAGCCCAAGCTTTTCAGGCCACTTGTACTTACCCTCTCCCGCCGGTTGAAACAAGAACAAACGAGGATGAGTTTTATTGACAAGCCCCTGCAGTACAGTAAACATCAGTTTTTCATCATCAGAAATTCCCTCTTGTATATCAAGGGCATCAAGTGTATCTGCCGGCATGGCAAAATGTGGAATAACCTGTCCGTAAGGCCAGGTTATTCCATTATCATTGCTCACATGCTTACTTACCGGAATATATTTGTTTACTCCCTGGGCAGAAAGCGAAACAGCAGCAAAAACCGGAATACAAACTTTTAGCGTGACTTTGAGAAACCGTGATAATCCATTCATAGTCAAAGCTATTAATCTGTTTACAACAAACAATTATTTCACTAACAGTCAATTACCGGTAAACCTCTACCTCGTAAATGCGTACATCTTTCGACGAAGCAGCCTGTGTTCCTCTGGTCACAACCATACGGAGATAGCGATATGCCTTGTCCGAAGTGATTGTACGCAATACTACATTGCTGCGGTTACCGTCGAAGAAATCCACTGTTTGCCAGTCTTCGTCAACAGAGTTTCTTCCCATAAGGGAACACTGGCTCGTAATGAAAGATCCATTTTCCTTACCGGCATTCACAACTTTCCACCCTGTCAGTTTCTCAGCCTTGCCCAAATCAAATTCCAGGAAACTAGGTAGTCCGGCAATGTCACACCATTTAGTCGACAAGTCGCCATCTACAGCAGCCTGCGGACGTTCCTTTTCATTTACATAAGCCGACCATCTTGTCAGTTTTGCATTTTTCAGCAGATTTTCACCCGAAATCATTTTGTTGCCAGATACAAGTTCCGACAGTTCCTCATGGTTGTTTGTACGGAATAATTTTGTCGATGGTTTTACCGGAGAACGGTCTTCAGCAACGGCCGTAGCGGCAAAAATCACTACATTCTCATTCTGGGGCAAAACAACAGAGCGGACACCCTTAGGTATATCCATACCGAATTTGAACATATAAGTAAACTCGTAAGGACAATCTCCATCCGACGCATGACGATGAGTTCCGACATAAGCAATCTGGGCCGGTTTCAAATAGCCGGTAGTATGTCCCTCATGTCCCCATTGACCGACAAATCCTGTATAAGAAGGAACGACAAACTCCGAAGTCTGCTTTCCGCAGGCAATCTGTAAACGCTGGTCCTCAACAGAAGCGGCAGCTGCAAGGAAATACAAACGATTATAGCCTTCAGGAATCTCAATTGTATCATTCTTGCACGACAAGCCGTTGTAAGCTTCCTGTTCACCAAGACGGAAAGTTACCTGATCTACCGTTATCGAATCGGGAAGCAATTCAGCCGCATAGCTATAACCGGACTCGAAATCGGCCTCACTACGGAATTCGTTATAAGTAGCACACTTCTTGTCGTATGGAAGATTAAGTGCCAGACATTTCGGCTGATGTACCTCCATACCCGATTCAGCCAAACGGATCTTATATGTTTTCAAAGAGAAAGGCTTAACTGTAACCTCCAGCGTATTATCGCTGAAACCGGCTTTAGCAATTTCCTTCTCTGTTCCGTCGGTTTCAACAGCCTCCACAAGTTTACCGGCAAACGTCAATCTGGCCGATTGAGTTCCCTTACCGGCTACATCATATACACGTACCACATATTCATCAGCATCGACAGCTTTCTTCAATGCCTTGATTATCACGTTCGGATTGTCCGACGATACCATTGAGAAAGTACGTCCCATTTCACCTTTATGCTTATCTGTCTGGAAGGCTTTCAATGTCTGGTTCAGCACCTCTGCCTTCGATACCACTTCAGCCTTGTCAAGCTCACCCTGGTGCGGAAGCAGGCTGTAAGTAAATGTGTGATAACCAAAGTCCTGTCTGTCCTGATAAGTATATCCCTTGTCAGTCTTGGGCGTATGGAGCAAAGTAAGACGGAGCGTATTGTCCGAAGGTTTATCCCATCCGTATTTTCCGTTATTCATAATAGAAACTCCATAGTCCCCCTTGCGGTCGGTCAAATCGGTCCAGTAATGTCCGTAAACCTCATATGCTGTCACTGTATTATTTCCACGCTGCACACTACCCAAAGACAAGTCATAAGTAGCATTCGGATTAGACACAGCAAGCGGGAATTCCGCTTTCAGCAACGCATTTGTAGAGCGCCAGTCTATTTCATTGTAAAAATCGATACGCGGTGCGCGGGTTCCTTCGTACAGGCGGACATACTGACGGAACACTGACTCGCCATGTTTTTTCTCAATACAGATAGATTTACGCAAGTCACCGTCTTCCACCAAGGTCAGTTTCACTCCATGGGTGATAGAAACAGGTTCACGGTCTAATGTTTTTTTCAACACCTCCCATGCAGGCCATTCAAAAGATTCGTTTTCTGTAAACAATGCCAGACGGATAGCTTTTCCCGATGCCACCAGTTCTTTTCCGTTACGCTTATCCAGCAACGAAACAATATCTCCGTTCGCGTCAAAAGACAGTTTATAACATGAGTTCTCCAAAGTATTCGCATGCTGTTGTTTTACGGTCTGCACTCCGGCTCCCGAAGTACGTACATCATAAACCGCATATCCAGTAGCCGGCACAGAAGCCTCAAGCAATATATGTGCTTTACCGTCCTGATAACCCAGATACTGTGAAGCCACCTTCTTACCTTCGGCATTATATACGGCAATACCTTTGGGAGCTTTTGCAAATTCAACTTCTATCTCGGCAAGATCGTTTACCGCAAATCCCAGCGCGTTATACAGCACTACCGGAGTACCTTTTACATTCGTATCCAGCAAACGGCTCACCCCATTGACAGAAGAAGTCAGCACATCCGAAAATTGCTTTAGCGAAATAAGCTCATCATTCCATGAAAATTCATACGCCCGCGGTATGCTCGTACCTGTCAGGTCATCATGAAACTGATGGAAAAGGAAGCGCTTCCACGAAGCTTCAAGTTCCGACTTCGGATAATTTCCCTGGTTCAGCCACTCTGCCGCCACAGCCGCACGTTCGGCCGCGTCACCCAGCAGTTCATTCTGACGGTTATACCATTTCATGGCAGCCTGCGAAGTATAGCAGCCCGTGCCGTGTACATCCATCAGCAATTCACCGTCGAATACCGGAAGCTGCTCATGCTTTCCTGCATAATCTTTATAAAGCTGATCGCTGGTAGCACTGACCACCTCGATGTCGCCAGAGCCTTTTACTCCCTTTTCGACAGCACGTACGGAAGTGATTGTAGGTGAACCTCCCATATCACCGGTTCCATAATAACGGTAAACGGTACTCAGCGGACTTTCCTTTACCAGTTGCTTCAATTCTTCACTGTCCGACAAATCCTCATCCTTAAAACGGTGACCATAGTCATAACCATGCGCAAACATGATCTGATTGCCATCAATACCCTTCCACAGTCCGATGGTAAACGGATATTTTTTGTCGCCATAAAAAGGATGATTGCGCCAGCCTAGCTTTTGTGAAGAAAAGCCTATCAGCCCACAGTGATGGGCCAGCGACGGCAGTGTCCACCCAAAGCCAAAGCAGTCGGGCAAAAAGATATCCGTACTCTCTGTTCCGAACTCAGTCCGATAATAATTCTGCCCGTACAAAATATTACGGAGCACCGATTCGGCAGAAGGAACCAGAACATCATTGGCATCCCAGCTGCTTCCGGTGACATGCCAGCGTCCTTCCTTTACCCGCTGCTTCAACTCCTCATAACGTGTCGGGAAATATTCTTTCATCCAGGAATATTTCACAGCACCTTCAAAGTTAAAAACATAGTCGGGGTACTTACGGAGAAGAAACAGATTTTGGTTCAGCGTATTCCATACATACTCTTGAATGGTTGTCTGGATATCCCAGTTCCATTGTGTATCCAGGTGTGCGTCTGATACGACATACGCTTTCGGAGAATTCTGAGCGTTTTGAGCTTGCATCGCCTCCGATGCCAGAAAGCACAGGGAGGCAAATAATACAACAGGTTGTTTCATAGTTATTTATTTACGTCTGATTTAAAATTGATATGTACAAAATAACAAAAAAAGACAGTACGCAACCCAATAAGGGCTAATCAAAAAATGCGAAATTCAGGTCAGAAGACAAAAATGTCCCTATTATATACTCTTATATAAAAAGATAAAAGCCCTGATATTTCTTTAATATACAGAGCTTTTATTCAAAAAGACAAATTAACGGATTCAAGCCCGGCCTTCAACAGGCATTCCGATTATACTATTTCGAGTGTGCTCCGCCCTCCCGAGCCGACCTTAACAACCCGGATCTGCGTACGGATCCGTTCACGCATCTCTGCCGTATGGCTGATGACTCCGACTTTCTTCCCCTGCATCGACTGCAAGCTCGACAGGGCATCTATTACCATATTCAGGCTGTTGCTGTCGAGCGTACCGAAACCTTCGTCCACGAACAAGTTGCACATCGGAATGTTACGCGACGAAAGCGACGAGAGTCCCAGAGCAAGTGCCAGACTGATCAGGAAAGTTTCCCCACCCGAAAGCGAACTGATGTTACGAACCTCATCCGCCCGGTCGTGATCGATGACACGGATTCCCAACGAATCCCTCACCTGTTCCAGACTATACCGGTGATTCAACATCCGAAGCTGTTCGTTGGCCTGACGTATCAGGAAGCGCAGCGTAAAGCATTGCGCCGTTTCGCGGAACTTGTCGCCGTTGGCATTTCCCAAAATATCATTCAGTTCTTTCCAGTCCTGATACGCCTTCCGCCTGCGTTCAAGTTCTTCGCCTGCCGACAACATCTGTTCCACACTCCGGCGATGCGCCATCAGCATACCGCCCACCTGCAAACGCTCCTTGTCGAGTTCATCCAATGCACACTGTACCTTTTGCATCTCCTCCTGTAGCACAGCCGTCGGATTGGTATCTTCACCCGACTGTTCCAGCGGCATAACCTGCAAGTCACGATGAGCTTCCATCGCTTTCCGGCGTGCTTCCATCTGTCCCTGACACCATTTTACCTCCTCATCCGCCAGCCGCACCTGTTCACGCTTTCCGTTCCAGTCTGCCGAAGGAGAGAAGCACATATCCAGCCGTTCTTTCGAAAGAACACCCACATGCTCTGCCGACTCATTGTAACGCATGATGAAATCTTCCACTCCACGTTGCGCAGCCATGCAGTCAGCCTGCTTCTTCCGATACTGTTCTTCGGCAGCCTTCACGAACCCCGACAGCCGGCTGTACGATTCGGCCATCTCATTGTGAGCCTTATCAGCAAGCTGCACCTGTTTCTCCGCTTCCTCCAGTTGCAGTTTCAGCGTACGTTCCGTTTCATCCGGATCAGCACCGCCCAGCACCTGCATATAAGCCTTCAGCTTTGCCTCATAAACCTGTACAGCTCCGGCAGTCTCTTCCTTGTTTTCCTTCATGGCTGCCAGACACTCGGCCAACTGTTTCTCCAACGCCCCGGAAGCGACTTTCCGCTCGTTCAGCAAACCCACCGATTCCTGCTGCACACGAGTTGCCTCCCGATACTTGTCGTACATATCCGACAAACGGTCTGCCAGCTTCCCGAAATCCTGTTCGAAAGCCTGCTCCCAGTTGGGTAACGAAATTTCCTGGCGCAATGCCTCACGCAAATCACTGTTCGCACGTTCAAGTTGCTGCAATTCCGCACGCTTCTGCTCACTCTGTCCCTGCCGTTGTTTCAATTCCACGGTCCGGCGATGCAGTTCTTCACGCTGACGTGCACACACAACCTGATTCTCATCGTACGTACGGCGCATGGCAGTCAGCTCATTCTGTGCCTGCTGATAAGCATTCTGTTCGGCACGCACCTGCTTACCCTGTACCACAATCCGTTCCGATTCCGCCGTCAGCAAAGCCGACAAGGCAGGAGCATCTGCCCGTACAACATCAGCAGGCAGAGCGGGATAAGCAACAACCAGTGTAGTCCATTCGCCGACAGCCTCAGCCAGTTCCGCATTCAGCCGTCCGGTTCCCTCACGCAATGCCGACAACTTACCGTTCAGGTCCGAACAAAGCAGGCGCAATCCGCCGGGAGAAGCATCCAGCCGTTCCTCAATTTCCGTCAGTCGCTTGCGGCGACGAGCAATCTCCTCCTTGACAGGCTGCAACACTTCCGCTATTCCTTCGGCATACGGATGCTCCCGTGCACCACATACCGGACAAGGTTCTCCCGGTTTCAGCGCGGCACGCATATGCTCGGCACTCCGGCTGCTTGCCAGTTGCCACGCCTCCTCCAATCCGGGCAACAGACGGTTTATCTCTTCACGTTCCGTTGTCAGTACCTTCATCTCACGCATTGCGGCATCCAGTTCTTTAGTTATTTGTTCAGACGCAAGCCGATTTTCCGACAGACTCTTCCGGCGTTCCATTACCGCCGCCTGCAACTTTTTCAGTCGTTCCAAATCGGTATAACATTTCGTCACGTCCGCCATCCGCTGCTGCAATGCCTCTACATCCACACCAGCCAGTGCCTGTGTTTTCTGCCGGATACTCTCCCGACACAGAACCAGTTCCTCATCCGATTTCTGCAAACGATTCTCTTCTTCCCGGCATACCAGCTGCTGATTTTCCAGCTCGATACCGTTTTTCTTCCAGTCTTCAGACTCTTTTTGCCAACGCTTTACAGCCTTATGAAGCGACTCCAGCCTGTCAGAAACCGCATTCTTGTTTTCCAGCATATCACGGTGTGGCATCAGTTCCGCCAACATCCGTTCCGCTTCCGCCTGCCGCTTCTGCAACTCCGCTGCCTGAAGCTCATTTTCCGCCTGCTCCTTTCTCAGCAATTCTTCCTTCTTCTCCAGCAAACTTTCCTCCTCTTTCAGGCGAGTCACGGTAGCCTGCTGTGTGTCCAGCTCCACCTTCTGCTTACGGGCTGCCGTCACCAGCGGAAGCATCTGCTCTTGTTTCTCACGGAGTACATTGTAATTTTCTTTTACATCTAGTAAAAGTTTCCGCTTCTCAGCCTCTTCCTTTTCCAGCGCACTACACTGCAATTGTTTCCTACCGACTTCCTCTGTCAGCTCTTTCAGTTCACGTTGCAGATTCATGTAAGTCTGATATACATCGCGTACAGGAGCCACCTCATCGAGCATCCGCAACTCGTCCCGTACTGGCTGCAAGTTCTGTGCCTTTTCCGAAGCCTGTTTCCATTTTGCTTCCTCACCAGCAAAAGCCACCTCAAGCGCACACAAGTCTGCATACCATTTCTGCTGATCCTTCAACTTCTGGAGTTCAGCCTGCAAGGTACGGAAACTGGCGTCCAACTCCCCCTTACGCGTTTCCACTTCCGCCAGCTTTTCGTCGGACAGCTGATGTACGGCAAAAGCCTTTACCTGATTGAACACCTCATTATAAGCAGCTTCCGCCTCCTTATAAAACTCATAAATCTTACGGGCAACAGCCGTATAAAGTTCCGTTCCGGTCAGCTTTTCCAGCAAGACAGCCTTATCCTTGTCGTCCGCCTTGACAAAATTGGCAAACGAATTCTGCGCCAGCATCACCGTACGGGTAAACTGTCCGTAATCCAGACCGATAATGCGGTCGAGCCCCTCATTGTTGATATTCTTATGTCCGCGCTTCTGACGTCCCCCTCCGGTTATTTCCACTTCCTTCTCGCTGGTTCTTCCCGCTTCGTCCACTGCTATCCGGTACAGCCTGCGCTCCGGACGCGTATAATTGATGCGGGCTATGGAACACGACCAGCGGGCACGATAGCGGAAACCGTCGCGCGCCAGAAACACCACTTCGGCAAAACACTCCTTCGTACCCTTGCGAAGAATGTTACGCGGGTCGTCAGGATCGAGCACCTGATCGTTGTTCGGACGCTCGGTATGATAATAATCGAAATTATCTGCCCCATAAAAACGAGGAGCAAGCCCGTACAATGCCAGACAGACAGCATCCAGAATGGTCGACTTTCCGCTTCCCGTTTCACCTACGATGGAAAACAAATCGGCACTCCGTAAAGGTTCACTCTCAAAATCAATCACCTGTTCCCCCTCGAGCGAAGCCAGGTTATACATGATTACTTTCAACAACTTCATTCATTGCCTCCTTCCCTGCGAGCCGCTTCCACAGCCCGTCTGGCAAGTTCCACCAGCTCATCGCGCATTTCGCAGCGGAACTTGTTCTGATAACTCTTTCTGATCACCTCTATCGGGTCGAGCGTCAGCAAATCGTCGACCGATTCCAACACCACTTCCCCGTCGCCAGCCGACTGCTGCACCCGATAAGCGATTACCGTCCGGCACAAGCGCACATTTTTCGACTGAAGGACATCCTCTACCTGCTTGTTGATGCCAGCCACGGGAGCGTCGAGCAAGACATTCACCTCCAGATACGGAACAGGCTCTTCTTCGCTCATTTTATCTTTATCGGGCAAGGCACGCAGTAAGTCGAGCACCTCGGTCAGCGGAAGCGGTTTTGCCGGAACAGAAACCAGCGGATGCTGCAAAGGATAGTCGAGGAACTCGGACACACCATTCAGGCGACCGTCCTCTATCTCATAATAAACAGCTCCGTGACGATAGCCCTTCTCTGCAAACGACATCGGCAGGGCACTGCCCGGATACAACCAGTTTTCACGGCCGCTAACTTTCTGATTACGATGCAAATGTCCCAACAAGGCTAACGTAACACTTTCATCTATTTCATCCAGACTGACCATTTCCGAACCACCTATCACGATACGCTCCGAAGAATTTTCGGCAATCTCACTCCCCGTAGCATATAAATGCGCCATCAGAATCAGCGCTTCCCTGCTCCGGTCGCGCCGGAGATTCGCCGCCTCAACCGCCCGACGCAGGAACTCTCCTACACCCTCCCCGTAACTCATACCACGGGTAAAGTCTCCATCGCGCAAGTAAGGCACGGCAAGCACCCAGGCACGTTCTTCCGGATGCGCTGCCGAACAGACAGGCAACAGCAAATCGTCCGGCAAGAAGTTACCTTCCTCCTGCCCGCGTATCAGCCCGCGCACATAGACCCGATGCCTTTCCAGCATCAGACGAGGCGCCTCAAGCCGTGCAGCCGAGTCGTGGTTTCCGGCAATTATTATCGTCTGCAACTGCGGGAAACGCTGCGTCAGCGTATCGAGAAAACTGTAATACAACTCCTGAGAGGCAGCCGAAGGATTACTCGAATCGAATATGTCGCCCGACACCAGCAAGGCATCAGGATTTTTCTGTCCGACAGCACCGAGCAGCCACCGAAGAAAATCGGCATGCTCTTCCTGACGGTCGAAGCCGTGGAAGGTATTCCCCAAGTGCCAGTCGCTTGTAGCCAATATCTTTATCATGGTAAGTTATCTGTTAATTCAGGATGATTCACCCCATAACCGAAAAGTGCGAAGTCGCCCAGACACGGATCGCCGGGAAACACCTCCGCCAATGCCTCTGTGATACACCGGGCAGCCGACAACGAAAAAGAAGGTTTATCGGTCAGTTCCAGCAGAAAAGCTACCCGGCACACATGCGTATCGAGCGGGATAATCAGGTCGGCAGGACTCATCCGCCGCCAGATACCGAAGTCGACAGCCGAATCACGACGGATCATCCAGCGCAGAAACATGTTGAGCTTCTTCTGCGGACTTCTGCCGGACACCCCCAAAAACGCACAAAGCTTCTGCATCGGATTTCCCGGAAAAGTCAGCAAGGCATCCTCCAGCGTACGATTCTCCGTATACACCGCATACAACTTCTCGAAATAAATACGGAATGCCGCATACGAAACCATCCGGTAAAAGCTCCGTTGGTTCCCACGACTGAAATCATTCTCCCAGCGTCTGGAAAGCACATACTGCAAGGGAGCACGTCCCATCAGTCCATCCAGTTCGTCTACCTTGCGGAGAATCATCCGGCGATTTCCGAAACTCAGGACGGCAGTCAGCAGTCCCATTATTTCAATATCTTCCTGCCGGACATAACGGTGCGGGAATTGTACGGGATCATTCGCGATGAAATCCGCCTGATGATAGGCTTCCGCCCACTCACGCAACTGCCGGCAAAGTTTTTCTGTCATAATCAAAACACATATAAAAACAACGATGAGATTCACTACAGAAACCAGATTATCCTGTAATGAATCTCATCGTCCTATTCAAAATATCTACAGACAGTATGCCGTACATCAGTTGAAGTAATACAGGAAAGTAGCGATACCTTCGAGTGCTTTCTTCTTCTGTCCTTCTATTTCGATAGCGAATTTAATTTCAGCCTTAGCCGTTCCGCGTAAATTAACCAGCGAATGCAGGTCGGCAACCATACGGATTTTCTGTCCCGACAATACAGCCTGACCGAACTTCATTTTGTCCATTCCGTAGTTTACCATCATCTTCAGGTTGTTTACTTCGATAATCTGATTCCAGAAATACGGAAGCAACGACAAAGTCAGATAGCCGTGTACGATTGTGCTCTTGAAGGGGCTTTCCACTTTCGCACGTTCTACATCGACATGAATCCACTGATGATCCAGTGTAGCGTCGGCAAACTGGTTGATGCGCTCCTGTGTAACTTCCAGCCAGTCGGAAACTCCGATCTGCTGACCGATCATTTTTTCAAATTCCTCGTAAGAATTAATAATAGCTTTGCTCATATAGTACGATTTTTATGACGAATTAATGAACAAAGGTAAGTAAAATATCGGATACTTAATAAAGTAAGGAGAAAGAATTTATCCCAGCAAACCGAATTTCTTCAAATCTTCGTCGACAGTGGTAATGCCTCCTATCCCGAAGGTATCGACCAGTACTTTTGCCACATTCGGCGAAAGGAATGCAGGCAGTGTAGGGCCCAGATGAATGTTCTTCACGCCCAGACTCAGCAAGGCAAGCAGTACAATCACCGCCTTCTGTTCGTACCACGCGATATTATAGGTAATCGGCAGTTCGTTGATGTCGTTCAGCTGGAAGACTTCTTTCAGCTTCAGAGCGATAACGGCAAGCGAATAACTGTCGTTGCACTGACCGGCATCGAGCACACGCGGAATACCGTTTATATCGCCCAAAGGCAACTTGTTGTATTTGTATTTTGCACATCCGGCAGTCAGGATAACCGTATCCTGCGGCAATGCCTTGGCAAAATCAGTATAATAATCGCGGCTCTTCATACGGCCGTCGCATCCAGCCATCACCACAAAACGCCGGATAGCCCCACTCTTCACAGCTTCCACTACCTTATCGGCAAGCTGAAGAACCTGATTGTGCGCGAATCCACCGATAATCTCCCCGGTTTCCAGTTCTACAGGCGGCTGGCACTGCTTGGCAAGCGCAATTACTTCCGAATAATCCTTATGTCCGTCGGCACCCGTTTCAATGTGCTTGCAACCCGGATATCCGGTCGAGTTTCCGGTAAACATACGATCCTTATATGTTGCATTCGAGAGCGGCGGCACAATACAGTTGGTTGTAAACACAATCGGACCGTTGAACGCCGTAAACTCCTCACGCTGCTTCCACCACGCGTTTCCGTAGTTGCCAACAAAATGCTTGTACTTCTTGAAAGCAGGATAATAGTGTGCCGGAAGCATTTCGCTGTGCGTATATACATCCACTCCCGTTCCCTCAGTCTGTTTCAGCAAGTCTTCGATGTCATGCAAGTCGTGTCCGCTGATCAGAATACCCGGATTCTTGCCCACCCCGATATTCACCTTTGTAATCTCCGGATTGCCGTAACGGGTCGTATTTGCCTCGTCGAGCAGTGCCATCACCTTGACACCCATCTCTCCCGCCTGCATCACCTGCGCCACCCATTCGTCGGCTGTCAGTCCGCCGACAGCAATTTTCGCCAGTGCCGCCTGCATGAACGCATGAATTTCCCCGTTGCTATACCCCAGACGCATGGCATGTTCGTGATAAGCCGCCATACCTTTCAGACCGTAAACAAGCAGTTCTTTCAGCGAACGCAAGTCCTCGTTTGCCTCACGCAATACACCGACCGCAGCCGCTTTCTCCTCGAACGAGTCCTTTTCCCCCTTCCACTCCAGCTCGTCTACTCCGGGAAGTGCAATACCCCGCGCAGCAGCCTCAGCCTTCAGGTCATCACGCAGACCGATTCCTTTCTCTACCCGGCGTAAAATACTTTCATCGTCGAAATTGGCATTCGTAATGGTAGAAAACAAAGCATCCGTCACAAACGAATCGACTTCCGCCGACACCTTTACCGACTGCTCACGCAAAGCACTGGCAGCTACCGATACGCCTCTTACCGTAAAGAGCAGCAAATCCATATAACGTGCCGTACTGCTATTCTTTCCACACACACCTTTCAGCACACAGCCGGTTCCCTTGGCTGCCTCCTGACACTGATAGCAAAACATATTTCCTTCCATATTCAGATAGTCATTAGTGATTTTTTATTAAGTTTGTGCAAAGATGCCGCTTTCTGCCGGCAATAACTGTAACCTATGTTACAGCCATTCTGAATAATCGTTAAATGAAGACTAAATGAACGCCATACAACTTTTACAGCTTCCCTTATTTCAGGGCATATCCGAAGCGGCAGCCAGACAGTTGCTTGCCGAAGCTCCCAACAGTGTCCGTCGCTATAAAGAAGGCGACTTCATTGCCCGTCAGGGAGACCCCTGCCGCTCGCTCTATATATTATGTACAGGAAACGTACGTGCACAAATGGAAAATGCGGAAGGGAAACAAGTTACCATCGACCGGATAAGTGCTCCCGAAGTACTCGCTCCAGCCTTTATATTCGCATCGGAGAACCGCTTTCCGGTAAACATAGAGGTGCAGGAAAACTGTGAAGTACTTGTGCTCGACAAGAACTACTTTCTGGAATTCATGCACAGCCAGCCTGTCATCATGAAGAATTTTATCGAAATGATTTCCGACCGCAGCCTTTTTCTAAGTAAAAAATTAAATGAATTCGCCCTGCAAAGCCTGAAGTCGCGTCTGCTGAATTACCTGAAAATCAACGGACGGATAGACAATCAGCAGGAAGTGGCTTTCATTTTGGGAGTGGCACGCCCTTCGCTGGCACGAGCCTTATCGGAGCTGATAGCCGAAAAGAAGGTCAGCATGAACGGAAAAGAAGCCATTATTACAGAATGACAGACAAGTCGTGCCGCATAATAAAATGACATGCTGATTTCTCCATTATCACAAAATTGGAGAGAGGATCAAGCCGGTTCCAAAAAATCAGAATCTCACCGCTTCTACGGAATCCAGATAGACAGCCATTCCTTTCGCCAAGAAACATTATTCATAAAACAGAACACAATCGTATCACAGCGAGAAACTTTCTCGCCTGTTTTAATAGCACAATGCCATGAGTAATCCGTTTCATTTAAAAGAAATTCCAGAGGCAAAAACAGGAAATTTCAACCTGATTCCTGCTTCAAAATAAAACATGCCGAAACTTCGAATAAAATAACAGGATGTTTTACCCCAAACATCAGCATCTTTCTGAGGAAACAACAGGTCATTTTCACCTCCAAAAGCTTTAACATAAAGGTCGTTTTTAACTATTACAGGGATTTAGCCTGCAAAAATCCGAAGCAGATACAGGTTTGTCATTAACATTTCTCTCTATTTACAGGAAGAATTACGGACTTCCATGCCAGACAAATTTGTCGGAATACCGTAAAATCGTATATTTGCACAGCCAAAAGAAATGCAATGAAGAAAACAGCTTACTTCCTGCTGTTGCTTCTGCTGATAGGAGCATGCGGTTGCCGCAACCGGAAAACATCCTACCCTCCCCTGATCAGACAGGCGGAGTACTGGGCAGAAGCTTGTCCGGACAGTGCCATTGCCTGTCTGGACTCGATCGACGCATCCTTGCAGGAACTGACGGAAGAAGAACGGATGTACTGCCACATGCTACGAATCAAAGCCGAAGACAAACTCTATATTCCGCACACCTCCGATTCACTGATAAACCGCATAGTCCGCTTCTACGAGCAGCAAGGAGATGACCGGAGGCTGGCGGAAGCACTTTACTACAAGGCAGGAGTGTACCGCGACTGCAACGAACCATCAAGGGCAATACGTACATACCTGAGTGCAGCCGAGGTGGGCTGCAACCACGATACGCTGAACGGTCGCATCTACGGACAACTGGCGGCCCTGTATGCTTATCAAAAAGCATACCACGAAAGCATGAAAGCTTTACGGCAGGCATTGGTATATAACATAAAATGCGATGGTTATCTGGGAATTGCCTACAGCTGGAGAGATATGGCACGAATATTCGACCGGCAGTACAATCCGGACAGCGCAGAAGTGTATTACAGCAAGGCATACAACCTGATGAAAGAAAAAGGATTCACCAGACCGGCATATGGTGTACTGAGCGAATGGGCCGACTTCAGTTACGCACAAGGAAGGCATAATACGGCAAAAGCATTTGCCTATAAAATATTGGGTGACCATTTCGATGAATTAGCAGCTTTAGTACTTGCCAAATATTATTGGCAGAAAAACAATCTAGATTCTGCCTTATTCTATTCGGTTGAGGCATTACAGACAAATGACATTTACCATCACCGCACAGCCTATGGCATATTGAAGGAAATAGCACTCTCACAAGGCAAACAGGAAGATGCACACCGTTACGCCCGCTGCTATCGGGAGGTGTCCGACTCCATCAGCAGAATGACACGTACAGAAGCGACAGTACGCATCAATCACGAGGCAGAAAAACTTGATCTGCTCTCGCACATGAAAAGGCTACGGCATATACTGGCGCTGGCACTAATTATACTGGTGGCAGGAATGATTTATATGGGCAGGAATATCCGTGCCCGCCGCAAAGAGCCACAAAAGGATGAGGCGCATATAATAACCGAAAATCAGCATGAGGAGGAAAACCTAACACCCTCGACTGCCAGACAATCTTTTGCTGCATTCCTCTCCGTAACACGCAGTTCAGAACTGACTGATGAATACTGGCAACAGCTGACGGAGGCCATAAACAAGGCTTATCCTGACTTTACATCCAGACTGTATCAGTACTACCCGAAACTCTCCTCGCACGAACTCCGTGTCTGCTGCCTGACAAAGATAGGCATGTCACGCACGCAGATGGCAGAACTGCTGAGCCACTCGGTTTCATCCATCAGCAATACCCTGAGCCGGTTGTACACAAAGATAACCGGAGAAAAAGGCAGCGTGCAAAAAATGACCGAGTTCTTATATAAATTGGTATAATTTCTCCATTTCAACACTCAAGTATAGCTATTTTATTCCACTGAATATCAGCAATTTGCAAAATGTGAACAAATTGTGAACATTGTTTTTTCGGCAAAAAGCACTTTTCCCATACATTTGATTCTACAAATTTGTTCTTCTCCAAACGAAAGAACATATCCTGATACTGCAAGTTAACCAAACGATTATTCAACATAACACATTTTTTATGAATAAAACCGGATTATTAATAATGTTATTGGCATTATTGGGCAACTCTATGCAAGCGCAGAATAAATTATACGGGACAGTAGAAAACAACGGAAAGCCATTGCCCTATGTAACAGTCCGCCTGCTAGAAACTGATTCAACTTTTGTTTCAGGAGTTACCACAGATACATTGGGGAAATATGTCTTCAGCAATATAGAGAAAGGAAACTATTTAGTAGCTCTCAGCTCAATCGGCTATAAGCCAGCGTTCATCCAGATAAAAATGTCTGATAAAAATTTAAAAGTTCCTCTTGTCACACTGGAAACAGAAAACGTTGTACTCGGAGAAGTTGTGATAAAAGGCAGTTCATTTATACGTAAAGATGATCATGTATTGGTGATTCCGGACAAACAGCAGGTGAAACATGCCTCAACGGGATATGACTTACTATATAACCTGATGATTCCAAGCATTGAAGTGAACAAACGTACAGGAACAGTATCCACTTTCGGCGGTGAAGTCAGTCTGTATATCAATGGGGAGAAAGCCGATTACCGAGATGTGCAAAGCCTCCGCCCTCGTGATATAGAGAATGTGGAATATTATGATGTCCCCACAGGTAAGTATGCCAATGATGTAGCCGCCATCAATTATATTGTAAAGAAACGTCAGTCGGGAGGTTATATATTTGCCGATGGTAAACAAACAATCGGATATATGGCTGGTGACTATAATATAGGAGGAAAAGTGGATCATGGCAATACCAGTTATTCTTTCTGGGGTGGGCATACAATGCAGAAATATAAAGGAAGTATAGTAGATAAAAACGAAACTATTCTTTTTCCTGACTATACTGTTTATCGGAATAGGGAAACCACAGCTGGAAATTATCGGAACAATCAACAGTATATGCAGTTTAAGGTAAGTAATGTTAATAAGAAACGTAATCTTTCCGCTCAAATAGCATTGGTACGTAATGAAACTCCTTCCGATGAAAATTATGGCTTGTTAGATTATTCGGGACATTATACTTACAGCACTCGTTCCACTGACAGCAAGCAAGAGCAGAATTTAAGTCCATCGCTCCGTCTGTTCGGTGACTTCAATATAGGAAAGAACCAAACATTAGAGTTTACTGCCAAAGGAAGCTATACTCAGAATGACTATACAAGACAATATACGGAAAATGAAAATAATTCGTTGAGTGATGTAAAAGAAGACCTTTATTCTTTTAACTTCTCTGCCAATTATAATATCAAATTGCAGCATCAGAATTCTTTTGGTGTTGATATCAGGCATTACCATAACATAACATCTTCTACTTATGCTGGAGATTATTCCTCTTGGCAACATTTATGGACAGGAGAAAGTATGTTTATGCTTAATTATTCCCAACGATTTGGCAAGCATTTCACTATGATATTAAGACCCGGGCTTTCATGGATGAATTATAAATTGCATACGGAAGACGTACGTCGCTATTGTTCATTAAAGACTAGTTCCAGATTCAGTTATCAGTTCAATAAAAAGCAACAATTGACCTTAGCAGCTGATGCAGGAGTTAATCAACCGGATATTAGTTATATGAATAATGTAGACCAAACCGTTGATTTTCTTCAAATAAAACGAGGCAATCCATTCTTAGATGATATGCAGCTTTACAATATCAGTTTACTTTATAATGGGGTGTTTGGTAAACTTAATGTAGTAGGTGGACCGGGATATTCCATATATACCCATAATGTATCTCCAATATATTATTTAGAAGGAGATAAATTGATTGGAAGTTACCGCTCAGATGGTAACATTTATGGCTTAGGGATAATATTAAATATTTCTTATCATGTAACAGATAATTTAAGAACAAAACTAGCATTTAAGTATTTAAATGTTCAAACTCGTAAAAACTATAATATTAATTTAGACTCATACAGTGCCATACTTGATATAAATTACTTTCTAAAAGATTTTTCAATTAATTTGTTTGGAAAAATCCCAACTAAAAAGATTGAAACTACAACTTTAATAGTTACTAAATCTCCCGCGACTTATGGTGCGTCCGTAAGCTGGAGTCATAAAGGCTGGTATATCGAAGCAGGAACAGAGAACCCTTTCACCAGACACAGCCGATACCGCGAACATGCAGATTACGGAGTATACCTGTATAATCAGGTACAGACCAGCCGCATCTACCAGCGTACAGGTTACGTGAAACTTGCCTATACTTTCGATTTCGGACGGAAGACTTCGCGCGACAAGAACGATGTAGACCGAAGCATCAACTCGGCTATCATGAAAGTCAACTAAAATCATAGGCTGCTATGGAACACTTCCTGCTGGTATTCTATAGCAGCCTCACCAATTTATTCTCAAACCCTTTTCAATAGCGGACCAGTTTCTTCGGATTCCCGTGCCATGAACAGCCCAGACAGAATACTTCGCTCACATCGAATCCGTCGAGCGACTCTTCCGGATTTTTAGGTATGACCTCTCCTCCCTCAACAACGTATACCAGACGACGGTCGCCTGCTTCATTCTTTACATACATGGCAGCAATCTTACACTGCGGACAAAGCATTTTTCTCATTTCTCTATGCTGATTTTTATTAACTTTACAAAAATATAAGATAGAAACAAAAAAAGAACAGTTGTGGTTCTTTTAACAAAAGAAAATTCAGCAAACCGGCATATATTCATATTGAAAAGCTTTATTTTGCAGAAATTATTTTAAGACGCATGAACAATACAACGCTCTATATTAAAAACATGGTGTGCTACCGCTGTATTATGGTGGTAGAAGACTTGCTTGCCAAACTGGGCTTTACACCCTTGCATGTTGAGCTGGGAAAGGCTATCATACAGGAAACTGTCGGAAAAGCCGAACTGGAACATATCCGGCAAACGTTACAGTCTGTGGGATTTGAACTGATAGACGACAAACGCAACAGGCTGATAGAGCAAATCAAGCAGGAAATTATCCGGCTGGTACATAGCCAAAACGGTGAACTTAAAACAACTCTGTCGGACTTTCTTGCCGACAGGCTTCATCACGATTACAGCTCCTTAAGCAAACTGTTTTCGGAAACCAATGGCATTACAATAGAAAAATACTTCATTTCACAAAAAATAGAGCGCGTAAAGGAACTACTTGTGTATGATGAACTCTCACTGAACGAAATCGCTTTCCTGCTAAATTATTCGAGTACGGCTCATCTTAGCCGGCAGTTTAAAGAAGTGACCGGCACTACTCCTAGCGAATTCAAAAAACAAAAGATCCAATTACGCAAAGGACTGGATGAAATCGTATAAATCATATCCATAATTTTATAACATACACAATGGTCTGCCGGTGTATCTTTGCGCCAGAATCAAAAAGAAAAGAACAATGACAGACCAACAAATAAAAAAACAGACTTTCCCCGTACTGGGCATGAGTTGTGCCGCCTGCGCTGCACGTGTTAACAAAACATTGAGCCGGCAGGAAGGGGTGTGCTCGGCCAATGTCAATCTGGCAACAGCTATCGCTACCGTAGAATATGATCCGTCGCTCTGCTCGCCCGAAATGATGAAGCAGGCTGTACAAAACGCAGGATTCGACTTGCTGATTGATACGGCTAAAGAAGCCGAAAAAGAGGCTGAAGACACACATGCCGCCCATTACAGGCAATTGAAGTTCCGGACTATATGGGCTATTATCCTATCGCTTCCTGTCGCTATTATCGGAATGTTTTTCATGGATATGCCATATGCCAATTACATCATGTGGATATTATCTACTCCTGTAGTGTTCTGGCTGGGAAGCGGATTCTATGTCAATGCCTGGAAGCTGCTGAAGCACCGTTCTGCCAATATGGACACGCTGGTGGCAAACAGTACCGGAATCGCCTATCTGTTCAGCTTGTTCAACTTGTTTTTTCCCGATTTCTGGCTATCAAGGGGAGTGACTCCGCATGTGTATTTTGAAGCGGCCAGCGTGATTATCGCCTTTATCCTGCTGGGACGCACACTGGAAGAACGTGCAAAAGGCAATACATCGGCTGCTATCAGGAAACTGATGGGACTACAGCCCCGTACAGTTATCATCGATGACGGAACCGACGAACGGGAAGTAAGTATTGAACAGATTGTTCCAGGCAACATGATTGTCGTTAAACCGGGAGAACGTATCGCTGTAGACGGAACCGTAACGGAAGGCAGTTCTTTCATCGACGAAAGTATGCTGAGCGGCGAGCCAATTCCTGTCTGTAAGTCGGCAGGAGCAAAAGTATATGCAGGAACCATCAACCAGAAAGGAAGTTTCCGGTTTCGGGCTGAAAAGGTAGGAGCTGATACGATGCTTTCTCACATTATTCATCTGGTACAGGAAGCTCAGGGAAGCAAAGCGCCCGTACAGCAACTGGTCGACAAAATTGCAGCTGTATTCGTCCCTGCTATCATGACAATTGCCGTGCTTACTTTCATTGCATGGATTGTGCTGGCGGAGAACGGCTTTACGCACGGACTGCTGGCAGCCGTTACCGTACTGATTATTGCCTGTCCGTGCGCCTTGGGACTGGCTACTCCTACGGCTATTATGGTGGGTATCGGCAAAGGGGCTGAAAACGGTATACTGATCAAGGATGCCGAAAGTCTGGAAATGGCCAAAAAGATAGATACGATTGTACTCGACAAGACGGGAACCATAACGGAAGGGAAACCTGTGGTGACAGACATTGTCTGGGAAACTGAGAATGCTGATATACAGCGTATCTTTCTGGGACTGGAAAAGCATTCCGAACATCCGCTGGCTACAGCCGTAGTGCAGGCATTATCTCAGGCAAATGCTGATAACGGAGGGGATTGTCTGCTAACCGGTTTCGAAAGTATTACAGGGAAAGGTGTGAAAGCAAGCTGGAACGGCAAAACGTATTATGCAGGAAACCACCGGATGCTTGCCGAAAAGGGTATTACTATCTCTCCTGTCCTTTCAGAAAAGGCTGAAGCTTTCGCACAGGAAGCCAAAACCGTCATCTGGTTTGCCGACGAACAGCAGGCACTGGCAACCTGCGCCATTGCCGACCGGATAAAGGAAACATCGAAAAAGGCCATCGCCGAGTTACAGCAAAGAGGTATTTCGGTTGTCATGCTGACGGGTGACAATGAGCAGACTGCCCGTCGGATTGCTGCGGAGGCTGGTATCGCCGAATTCCGCGCGGAAGTATTGCCTCAGCAAAAATCGGAGTATATCAAACAGCTTCAGGCGGAAGGAAAGCATGTAGCCATGGTTGGCGACGGCATCAACGACAGCGCCGCCCTTGCCCAAGCTGACCTGAGTATCGCCATGGGACAAGGAAGCGACATCGCCATGGATGTGGCAAAGATGACCATTATATCGTCGGACCTGACTAAAATAAGCGAGGCCATCCGGCTTTCGACACTCACCGTACGTACCATTCGCGAGAACTTATTCTGGGCATTTATCTACAACCTGACAGGAATTCCCGTAGCGGCAGGGGTGCTTTACCCTTTCACGGGATTCTTGCTGAACCCGATGATTGCGGGAGCTGCCATGGCATTCAGTTCGGTTTCGGTGGTAACAAACAGCCTCCGACTGAGAATGAAGCGAATCAGATAGTCCTCTAAATCAACATATCAAATCAATGCAGACTGCCTGTTATCTTTTATGCATGAAACGTTTTGCAAGATATTTACGCACCGGTTCATCGTATAACTTCAGACACAGGTAGGCTAAAACGATATTACCGGCCATCAACAAGGTTGCAACTTCCCATGTTTCTCCGAAAGTGAAATACTGATTCTTTATCAGCCACGCGTAAAACAGGTAATAGAAAGGATAGTGAATGATATAAACGGGGAAAGATATATCGCCCAAGAATTTACATACGGAAGAGGAAATCGTATCGGTGGTAGAACCGGAAGCACCTAGCCATACCAGAACCGGGAAAACAATCATAATGCACACCATTTCAAACACGCCGTTGTAACAGATGGGTTCCAAGCCCGGAATAAACGGTACGTAAAACAGGCATATCAATACCAGTGAACAAATCCAGAATGCGCCACGAACTTTCACGGGTTTAAAATAACGGCACACCAGCATACCAAGACTGAACGGGAAAAGCATGCGCAGCAAGCCTCCGATGAAATTGACAGAGTCGAGTGTCCATCCTACTCCGAGCGAACCGTAGCCCGAATAATCGGTCAGTGTAAAGAAGGCTAAGCAAATTCCCATGACGGCCGTCCACACAGCCAGCGCTTTGTTGCTGAAACGATGAATAAACAATGCGTACAAGATATTGCCTATATACTCGAAGAAAAGTGACCATGCAGGACCATTCAGCGGAAACATTTCGCCATTTCCGCGTATTTCGTAACTGCAACCCGGCACGGCGGGGATAAAGAACATGGCGCACAAAAGGGCAATCATCACTGCTGATGTGGCAACATGTGTTCCGTCCCACTGCACGCCGCCCTGTAACAAGAAGGTTATTACTCCTAATACAGCTCCCATTACGACCATGGGATGCAGACGGATTAAACGGCGCTTAAAGAAGTTGCCGGAAGACATTGATTTTCCCCAGCGGTCGTCATACGCATAAGCGATGACAAATCCGGACAAGATAAAAAAGAAGTCTACGGCCAAATATGCATGATTAGGACTTTCGATGATTGGGGCATTTGCCGCAAAAGCATATCCTTCAAAAACATGATACCATAAGACCAAGATAGCAGCTACCCCACGCAGACCGTCGAGCAAGTCGTAATGAGGCTTTGTATCAGAAAAAGCTGCAGATGCTTTTAATTGTTGCATGATTATCGATTTTTAAATTAAACAAATAAACTTTCAAGGTTAATCACACAACAAAGGTAGCCTCTATCCGCCAATAAAAAGTTGTCCTACATCAAAATCGGCTGCCATTATGCCTTATCATTCTCATTCGAGCGAAGCCTGCTCAACGTAGAGAGAGTAATGCCCAGATAAGAGGCGATGTAGCCTAAATTGGTTCTCTGGCAAACATACGGAAACTGTTTCTTGAACTCTTCATACCGCTGTCTGGCCGGAAGTGTAAGCCTTTCCTTATGACTTCTGTGCAGCCTTCTGTATTCATTCTGATGTATGATTCTCCCCCAGTTACAAAACTCAAGATTGGTTTCGAACAGCCGTCTTAAATCTGTCAGTTCTATTCTATACACCTCTACGTCTTCCAGTGTTTCAACAAATTCTTCGCTCTTTTTATTATAATAGAGTTCGTCCATACTGAAGACAATCCCTCCCTCACACGAAAATGAGGTCGTAATTTCTTCTCCGTCTACCAGCCAGAAAGAACGCGTCATTCCCTTTTCTATAAAATAAGCGTATCGGCAGAAAATATTCTCTTTTATAAGCTGATATCTTTTGGGATAATTACATTTTACAACAAGACTTTCCAGTTCCTTCACTGTTTCATCCGATATAGGACATAAGGCCCTCATACACGCTATTACATGCTTCATAATACTATTTCGTTTTTCAAATGACAAAGATAAGCAAGAGAAACAAAAAGCATCACGAACCGCAAAAGATTTTAGCAGAACGCAGGAGAGGTTGCAGTGTTTCGGAAAATAGTTGTATCTTTGAACAAAAGATTAATAGGTAAGGGCTTTACTTTGTTTGTTATGTAAAGTCATTTTATTCAAGGATATTCATCTGCCATGTCTGGAAACTTAACGAACCACATCGAACTGCAATCTTTCGATTTATATAATCGCATCGAACAAATTCACCGTCAGCCTACAGCCGCTCCCGAAAATATCCGGGCCAAATATATTCTTTTATACAAAGTGCTCGAACAGGCATGTTACGAACTGACGGCAGGGGTTACGTTCTCTTTCGCAAATTTGTTTTCACGCCTCGACTATATCTGTAAAGAGAAACGGATGACTCCTTCGGACAAATATGCCATACAGACCATGCGACGCAACTGCAACGCTGCCATGCGCGACGATTTCCGTCCCGTAATGGAAGAATACCTGTACGACCTCCGTGCCATAGTCCGTTTCGTTTCCCTGGCTTTCGATGAAGATATTCCAGCTTCTTTAATTCCGGAAATTCCACATTCGAACCGTCCTTATCGCGGTACGCAGTACTCACGCATCCCCTATATACGCGCAGCCGTAAGCAGTTGGGATGATACAAAGATATTTGCGGCAACCGACAGTGATGAAGATCCTTTCATCATCATTGACTATGCAAAAGGAGGATATAACAGCGACATGCTTTACGTAAAAGACTTGCTTGCTGAAAATCTTCAGCTGAATCTGCTGGATGTACATGTGGATGAAGAGAATCATTATATACCGAACCTGATTGTCATCCATCCCGACTATCTGATAGATATCAGTTCGCTGGCTGCCTGTTTCCGCGAGTACGGGCATCATCCGCTGAACTTTTTCATGAACAAGGTCAAGCCAAAGGCTAATACGGCTCCTATTCTGCTGGGTAACCTGGCCAGCCAGTTTCTGGATGATTATATAAACGAACGCGAAGATGCCCCGGTAGCCTATAGCACAACGGTCAAGAAGTTTTTTGCTTCAGCGGCTTTGGAGTTTTGTACCTGCCCTATTCCCGCCAACTTTCACGAGCAGGCGCAGGCACAAATGATGAACATCCGCTCGTTTGTACACGATGTACTGCCACATAATATTCAGGCTTTCGACAAGCACAATACCTTGCTGGAGGCTTCTTTCATCTGCGAACAGCTTGGCTTGCAGGGACGTGTCGATATGCTTCAAAAGGATTTCAAGGTACTTGTGGAACAGAAATCGGGAAAACGGGATGAATACAACCGGCGTCATAAGGAGGATCATTTCATCCAGATGATGCTTTATCAGGGGGTACTGATGTATAACTTCGGACGGAAGACGGAGGACTTGCAGACTTTCCTGCTTTATTCCAAATATACCGATGGCCTCATGATAGAACATTTTGCCGAAACTTTGTTTCGTGAGAGCATACATCTGCGCAACCGGATAGCGGCACGCGAAATGGCTTTCGGTGACGGAGCTATCGCTTCTGTAACGGAAGAACTGAGCACCGACCTGCTGAACGAGCTACAGGTGAGCAACCGCTTATGGAATGATTTTCAAGAACCGCAGTTGCAGGAAACAATCAATACGCTGAAACGCTGTACGCCACTGGAACGGGCCTACTTCCAGCGGTTCTTCACCTTTGTATCGAAAGAGCAGATACTAAGCAAAACGGGAGGAAAGAATGATTCTTCGAACGGATTTGCCGGCCTTTGGCACACTCCTCTTGCCGAAAAAATCGAATCGGGAAATATTCTGCTCGGACTGACAGTCACCGAAAAGCGTCAAAGCGGACCGGGAAAAGGATATGATATTATCGAACTCCATATACCGCAACAGGGGGAAGACTTCCTGCCCAACTTCCGCACGGGGGATATCATCATTTTTTATGCATATCAAAAGGAGCCCGACGTACGCCAACAGATACTGATGAAAGGCAATATACTCGACATACAGGCTAACAACCTTACTATATTGCTGCGTAACGGACAGCAGAACAAGGATATCATAGGTGGAGCCGATGAAGTGTTTGCCGTAGAACATGACTCGTCTGACTCTTCGGCCATGAATGCCATGCGCGGACTATATGCGTTCCTGTCTGCCCGAACCGACCGTAAAGAACTGTTGCTGGGGCTACGTACTCCGGGGAAACATCCGGAACGTACACTGAACGGTTCGTACGGACGTTTTGACGAACTGATTCTGAAAGAAAAGCAGACGGACGATTACTTCCTGCTGGTAGGTCCTCCGGGAACCGGAAAGACATCGTGTGCCTTGCGGTATATGGTAGAAGAAGCTCTGACCGATCCGGAAGCTTCTCTCCTGCTTTTGTCGTACACCAACCGGGCTGTTGATGAGATCTGTAGCATGCTGGTCGACTCGGGCATCGCAGAAAGTACTCCTTTTATCCGGATAGGCAGTGAACTGTCATGCGATAAACGTTTCGCGCCTTACTTATTGAAGAACAGCCTTGCCGACTGCCCCAAGCTGACGGATATTCAGCAGAAAATAGCTCATACACGCATTTTCACTGGTACTACGACTGCAATAAACAGCCGTCTGCACCTGTTTAATCTGAAACATTTCACACTGGCTATCATCGATGAGGCTTCACAGATATTGGAACCGGACCTGGTCGGTATTTTATCGGCACGCCACGACCGTAGTAACGCAATCGACAAGTTTATATTGATAGGCGACTACAAGCAGTTGCCCGCCATCGCCCAGCAGGAAGAGGAAGAAGCTCGCGTAGATGATCCGCTGTTACAGTCTATCGGATTGAACGACTGCCGCAATTCGCTTTTCGAGCGTTTGTATAAACAGAGTAAGGAGGATTTCAGAAGTATTCTGCATAAACAGGGACGTATGCATCCTGCCATATCGGAATTTCCTAACCAGACATTTTACTATCGTGAGCAACTGGAGCCAGTCCCGTTGCCGCATCAGGAGGAGTGCTTGCCCTACGCCTCCGCACCTGCCCCACAGGATAATCTGGATAAATTAATACAAAGCCGCCGTATGGTGTTTATCCCCGCAGATGCTCCCGACAATCTCGCTTATTCGGAGAAAACGAACATTAATGAAGCACGAATTGTCGCCGCTCTGCTCGAACGTATTTACCGGATGACTTCCGGCACTTTTGACGCCTACAAGACTGTGGGGGTGATTGTCCCGTACAGAAATCAGATAGCGATGATACGCAGAGAGATTGCCAGAAAAGGAATCCCGGAACTGGCCCATATTTCCATTGATACGGTAGAACGCTATCAGGGAAGCCAGCGTGATGTAATCATCTATTCGTTTACCATACAGAATTTCAGTCAGCTGAATTTCCTGACGGCCAATACTTTTCAGGAAGATGAATATGTAATAGACCGAAAACTTAATGTGGCGATCACCCGCGCAAGAAAGCAGTTGTTTCTTACCGGAAACCCACAAATACTGGGGGCAAACATCACATTTTATAAACTGATGGAATATATCCGCATGAACAACGGATATAGCCAGACTGATACCGACGCATTCTGCCGGGGAGATTTCACATTGTCTGAATATATGCCGGGATGGGATTTACAATCGGAAAACTATCCTCTTTCTGAAGCGTTCGACCATGCTTTCCGTCATATAGTAGAAGAAAACAGCAGAATAAACAAGGATGAAGCACGTAACCGTGAACTGACTGCTTACGGAAGATGTGATTTCCGGAACGGAACGGATACCGTTTCTGCATACGAGCAAATACAGCTCTACAACTGCTACTATATGAGGCGTGCATACAGTGCGGCACGTGCTTTGTTCGAAAGCAACGGAGGCTGGCTGTTCAGTGCCGTCCGCAACTTATCGGGACGTGTAGTGTTCTGCGACTTAAGCTACGAAACAGGTGCTTCCGGACTTGCCTTTATCGACGCATGCCGACGACTCCCTCATCTGGATCTGACTTATATGGGTATTTACCCGACAAAAGAAATGGACGATATAGCCTTGCAGTTCTTCCAGTCGGAAGCATATCGCCATGCAACTCACTGTTTCTATCCGAGAATATCGGCTGTACCGGCTTCATTCTGGGCGGCACACGCTGTTCTATCTGAATTGATTATTTTCAATGTTTCCAGTCTTTTCGACCGTATATCGGCTCGGGAAGCCCGATCACTTGCCCTGGAAATCAACCAGCTTGTGCATGCCCGTCCGCTTAACCATTATGCCATCCTTTTCCGTGACGATGCCGGCGAACGCATGAATATCCATTCATACAAGACATTCTGTGCCCATCTTACACAAGAGCTCCGGCCCTTGAATGAACAAATGCCTTTTGCCGGCCAGTTCTTTTACAACTGTAAGGGTGCGGATATTCCAAACGCTGAAACATTCATATACGAAATACGTACAAACAAATAATTTACACACTATAACAACCACTGATATGGATTCACCGAAAACCAGACGTGCAGTCATCATAGGAGCAACCTCGGGCATAGGCTATGAGGTAGCACAGTTATTATTAGCCGAAGGATGGTATCTCGGCATAGCAGGAAGACGCCGGGAAAATCTGCTGGAATTTCAGAAGAAATCTCCCGACAGAATAAAAATCTGTGCACTCGACATCAGGAAAGAAGGGGCAGAAAACGAACTGGAGAAACTAATAGGGGAACTGGGAGGCATGGATTTGTTTCTACAAAGTTCCGGTATCGGTTTCCAGAATTTTGAGCTTTCGCCCGACATTGAACTGAATACGCTTGAAACAAACGGTACAGGATTCGTACGTATGGTAGGATATGCTTTCCGGCACTTCCGCCAGCAGGGTAAAGGTCATATCGCAATCATCAGTTCCATAGCCGGAACTAAAGGCTTGGGTATCGCACCGGCTTATTCGGCAACCAAGCGTTTCCAGAATACATATATCGATGCACTCGAACAATTATCGCGTATGCATCATCTGCATATCAGTTTCACAGACATCCGGCCGGGCTTTGTCGCTACCGGACTTCTGAACGACGGGAAACATTATCCCATGCTCATGTCGCCGAAAACAGTAGCCGCACATATCGTACGAGCCCTACACAGGAAACAGCGCATTGCCGTTATCGACTGGAGATACCGTCTGCTAGTATTCTTCTGGAAGCTTATCCCTGCGGGAATCTGGAAACGGATGCCGGTGAAGAACTAACGTTCTTTGGCTACAATGACCTGCAAACGGCGATATACATAGATAAATGCGGGTATCAAGAAGAGATTGGCAAAAAGCCATGCGGTTGGGTCGCCCACACATACTCCTACAAATCCCCAAAGTGGAACAATAATCACACTTACCAGCACACGTGCTATCATCTCTGAAACGCCGGAAAACATGGCAAGCTTGGTATATCCCGCTCCCTGAATGGAATAGCGGAGTATGCTGAGCATGCCCAGCAAGGGGAAGAAAGAAACATTGAAGTGCAGAAATAAGGCTGTATCGGCTATGATTTCCGTTTCATCAGCAGAAATGAACAGCAAGGCAAACTTATCGGCAAATCCCCAGATAAGAGCTGCCACTACAGCTACATAGATTATCATCATCAGTGAAGCCGACTTAATGCCCTGCCAGATACGGCCTGGTTTGCCCGCACCGTAATTCTGCCCGCTGTACGTAGCCATCGCCATTCCCAGACTGTCGAGCGCGCACATCACAAACATCTTGATACGCATAGCGGCTGTGAAGGCTGCCACACATGCCGTACCCAGCGCATTATTCGCACTCTGAAGCATGATACTGCCAATAGCGGTTATGGAAAACTGAAGTCCCATAGGCACGCCAATGTACATCAGTTGTCTGGCAAGTTCCGGACGGAAGCGACGGTCTGAAGGTTCTGTTTTCAGAATATCAAACTTCCGGTACATATAAAAATAGCATAATACAGCCGAAACTCCCTGAGAAAATACCGTAGCGACAGCAGCTCCTGTTACCCCCCACCCCATAATCAGTATGCAGAAGAGGTCAAGTATAATATTCAAGATTGTCGAGAAAAGCAGAAACCAGAAAGGTGTCTTGCTATCGCCCAACGCACGTATGATGCTGGACAGCAGATTGTAGAAAAATGTACACGGCACTCCGATGAAAGTTACCAGCAGATAGCTGTATGCTCCTTGAAAAATATTCTCAGGCGTCTGCATCGTCCGGAGAATAAAGGCACACAGCAGGCTGGTAAGCAATGCGATGATGACCGACATGACTCCGGCTATTTTCAGACTGACAGAAACATAACGCCGCATCGTCACATAGTCGCGCGCACCAAATTTCTGAGCTACGGGAATAGCAAATCCTCCACAGCATCCGTTGCAGAAGCCTAATATAAGAAAGACCACCGAAGTGCTTGCTCCGACCGATGCCAGGGCATTTATCCCAAGAAATTTTCCGACAATAGCCGCATCAACCAATGAATAAGTCTGCTGCAACAAGTTACCCAGCAATAAAGGTAATGTGAAATTGAAGATCAACGGCAGTGAAGGGCCTGTTGTCATTTCTCTTAATTGTGCCATATCCGTGTCTGTTTCTGAAATAGGTTACAAAATTACGGAAACCCATGGATAATATTGCCGATTTAACAGTTTTCTCATTTTTTATCTTCAAAATCTTGCTATAAATCAAGACTTATTTCAGCGTCTTTCCCTTATCACGCAAATAGAGTAAATGTTTGGGAGTACCAACAACCTGCGACGTGTATATTCCTGTATGTCCGGAAAACAAATAGGCTACGACACAAGCTATGCCCAGATAAATTCCCGGCTCTATACCGAACAGTTCGATTCCCATAAAGGTACAGGCTATCGGGGTATTGGTGGCTCCGGCAAAAACGGCTACAAATCCGAGTCCGGCCAATAGGCTCATGGGCAATGGAATGATAAAAGATAAGGCACTGCCTAAGGTAGCTCCGACAAAGAACAAAGGAGTAACCTCTCCTCCCTTAAAACCAACACCAATCGTAAATGTTGTAAAAATCAGTTTCAAGAGGAAATCATACCACATCTGCTGTTCCGAAAAAGAGGCTACGATGGTCGGCACACCCAGTCCGATGTACTTGGTCGTACCCAACAGCCAGACTGCCAAGGCAATTATTATACCTCCTGCTACCGGACGTAAAGGTGGATAGGATATAAACTTTTTTGCCACTCCTCCCCAGAAACCGATAGAACGTGAGAATGCCATCGCGACAACTCCAAATACAATGCCCGAAAGAGCAACCCACAAGATATTTGAAACGCCCAGTTCCGGAACTACAGGAGCCGGATAAAGCGTATGCTCTACGCCCCAGGAATGGCAAGTCAAATGTGCAAAGGCAGCCGACAAAAAGACCGGAAGAATAGATTCATAACGCATTCTTCCCACAATGATTACCTCCAGGCCAAATACAGCTCCTGCCAGCGGTGTACCGAAAATAGAAGCAAAGCCGGCACTGATACCTATTGCCACCATAACCCGATGGTCGCGTCTGGGCAAACGGAAAAGCTTGGAAAAACGGTCGGCTATTGCCCCTCCCATCTGCACTCCGGTTCCTTCACGTCCGGCTGATCCGCCAAACAGATGTGTCAGAACTGTTCCTATATAAACAAGAGGAGCCATCCGAAAAGGAATTATGTCATGCGGAGAACGGATTTCTTCTATCAAAAAATTATTTCCCCGTGACGCCGTACCTGCCAGGTAATGATACATCAGTCCGATGACCAAACCGGCTACAGGAAGCAGGGCTATAATCCACAGATGGTGTTCACGATATTGGGTTGCCCATTCCAGCGAAACCAACAATAAGGCGGAAGCCGAACCGATACACGCTCCGGATATAGCAGAAAGAAAAAGCCACTTGAATAAATAAAAAAGTAAAGGAAACTGTTGCAGTTTCATCGCAATGTTTTGATTTTTCTGAATCTTCATCTCTTGTCTATATTTTGTCAAACAATAAAAATAACTTCTTCGAAAACGGAAGCCGGATTCTTTTTTCAGACAAGCAGATATAGATTTTCCTGCCAGTCTTACTCCAAAGACCAACTCCGGCAGGAACTATCAGCTACTTTATTAGCGGTTTATAACAGGGAAGTCCCATTCCCCTGACTTTGAATCAGCCTGAATAATCGGTAAAATCGGACAGAATTCAAAATCGGCTGCAAAGTTATACAAAATTCTGCAAACAAAAAACTGTTTCCCGACTCACGTCGAGAAACAGTCACAACACAAACACAAAATAAAACACGACAAAACTACTATGCATTAACGCTCCTTTTCCACTTCTGGAACAGGTAACACTTACACATATTCACATACATCCAAGTGTTTTAAGCGTCTGCATCAATAAAACATTTCTTCAAACGTTTTGGTTTTATGTATTAACGTTTTTTATCATTTTTCATTCAACCGATTACTGAACTCCTTTTTCACGAAGTTTCAGCTGCCAGTTCCATGCTGAACGCAGTGTTTCTTCGATAGAAGTTTCAGCCTTCCAGCCCAATTCATTGTTAGCGTAAGAAGGATCGGCCCACACTTGTTCGATATCTCCGGCACGACGACCTGCAATCTGATAATTCAGCTTCACTCCTGTTGACGATTCAAAAGCATGAATCAGTTCCAGAACAGAAAGACCTCTACCTGTACCAATATTGAATACTTCAACTTTGTCTTTCTGTTTGTTTCCCAGGATACGGTTCATGGCAATAACATGTGCCTTAGCCAAATCGACAACATAAATATAATCGCGGATACATGAACCATCAGGTGTATTATAATCATCACCAAATACACTCAATTTTTCACGGATGCCGATAGCTGTCTGAGTCAGATACGGAATAAGATTCTGCGGAACACCGTTAGGCAATTCACCGATGAGTGCTGTAGGATGAGCACCTATCGGATTGAAGTAACGCAACAGAATAGCATGAATCGAAGAGCCGGAAGCCACAGTATCACGAATAATTTCTTCGTTTATCTGTTTTGTATTTCCATAAGGTGATTCTGCTTTCTTAATCGGAGCCTCTTCTGTAACAGGAAGTTTGTCGGGCTGACCGTATACTGTACATGAAGATGAGAAGATAATGCCCGGAACGTTATGCTTAGGCATCAGCTCCAGCAAGTTAATCAATGAAACCAGATTGTTGCGATAATACAACAAAGGTTTCTGCACTGATTCACCTACAGCCTTGCTTGCTGCAAAATGGATAATTCCTTTAATACCTGGATATTTGGTAAACACAGCATCCATTCCTGCATAATCCAAGCAGTCTACCTGTTCGAATTCAGGACGAATACCTGTAATCTTTTCAATATTATCGACTACATCAGCACGAGAGTTCGAAAGATTATCTACAATAATTACCTCATAACCACTATTCTGAAGCTCTACAACTGTATGAGAACCAATATAACCGGTTCCACCTGTTACCAGAATTCTTTCTTTCATATTGCTATAAAATTACGTCCTTCAAATTTTTTCTTCAACAAAAGTAGAAATAATTATCGAATATCACGTCATCTGTCAGAAAAAACTCTCTCAAATTTATCAAATAAATATGCAAAGGCATAAAAAAAGCAGAACTCTTTCATCCTTCCGGACAGAAAAGAGTTCTGCTCATTCAATATATTAACCAATCAGGTTTCGTGCGGATTACAGTCCAAATAAAACTGCCAGGCCTTTATCTACACCAGAGAAGCCCATGAATGCCATTGCCAGCAGACCAGCTGTGACCAATGCAATAGACATGCCACGCATACCTTTAGGGATATTCACCAGACTGAGTTGTTCACGAATTCCAGCAAAGACGATCAATGCCAAAGCAAAACCGAGAGCTGTAGAGAACGCATAGACAACACCTGTCAGCAAATCATAATTCTTCTGAATAACCAGAATAGTCACACCCAAGATACAGCAGTTTGTTGTAATCAACGGCAAGAATACTCCCAGAGCCTGATACAAAGCCGGAGAAACTTTCTTCAAAATAATTTCCACCATCTGAACCAATGCCGCAATGACAAGGATAAATGCAATGGTCTGCAAATAACCCAGTCCGAAAGCATCGAGCACAAACTTCTGGATAACGTAAGTCACAATGGTAGCCAGCGTCAACACAAAGGCAACAGCAGCTCCCATACCCATAGCGGTTTCTACCTTCTTAGAAACGCCCAAGAACGGACAGATACCGAGAAACTGTGACAACACAATGTTGTTCACAAAGATAGCGGTGATAAATATCAATATATATTCCATATCTTCTACTTTTTAGGAGTTATGCCTTTTTCAGACGGTTTACAATAGCAATCAGGTAACCCAATACGATGAATGCTCCCGGAGCCAGTACAAAGATCAGCATACCATATTCTTCCGGCATGATGGCAATGTTAAACAACTTACCTGTTCCAAGGAATTCACGAACACCGCCCAACAGTGTCAGAGCAATGGTAAAACCAAGTCCCATACCCAGTCCGTCGAAGAACGACGAAAGCGGATTATTCTTTGCAGCAAAAGCTTCTGCACGTCCCAGCAAGATACAGTTTACCACAATCAAGGGGATAAACAATCCGAGGGTAGCATACAGTGCGGGAACATAAGCCTGCATCACCATCTGCAACAAGGTTACGAACGAAGCGATAACAACAACGAAAATAGGAATACGTACCATGTCAGGAACCAGATTCTTAATCAACGAAATCACCACATTCGAACAGATAAGAACGAACATAGTAGCCAGTCCCATTCCCATACCATTAATGGCAGAAGAGGTAGTACCCAGCGTAGGACACATACCCAAAAGGAGTACAAACGTAGGATTTTCTTTTACAATCCCGTTCATCAATACTTTAAAATTATTCATAGTCTGCTCCTTCCTATTAATTATTTTCAACATTTGTACTATCAGCAGCAACAGCTGTTTCAGCATCTGCCTCTTCAGTCTGGGTAGTTGCACCGCTAGCACCATCTACATACTGATTCTTATATGCTGCATAAGCATTGTTCACTGCCAGCAAGAAAGCGCGTGAAGTAATGGTAGAAGCCGTAATCGCATCGATCTGTCCCCCATCCTTGCTTACAGTCAGGGCTGCTTCACCCGGATTCTTTCCGGTAATGTCGCCTTTAGCTCCCTTTTTAAACCAGTCGGCAGCCTTCGAACCCAATCCCGGAGTTTCTGCATGACTTAACAGAGAATAATCGATGATATTTCCATCATTATCAAAACCAACCAATACGGTCAGCGCACCACCGAATCCGTTTGCCGACGACTCTACGGCAGCTCCTATCGGCTCTCCGCCTTTAGTTGCTTTATAAATCTTATAAGTAGCACCGTTTACCTCTACAGTTTCGGGCGCTTCGGCAGGGTTGTTGTCAAATCCCGGAACCACTACAGCAATTGCATCACTCAATGTTTTAGCATTTGCCTGAGCAATCGGCTCAGCGGTAATATCGTTCACCCAGCCCAATAAACCTCCGGCTACTACAGAAAAGCCTGTCAGTGCCAAGGCCATATTCTTTAAAGATGATTCAAGTTTTTTCATTTCTTTACTACCTCCCCGAATCGTTTAGGTTTACAATAAGTGTTAATCAACGGAGTAAATGCATTCATGATGAAAATAGCGAATGACATTCCTTCCGGATAAGCACCGAAAAGACGAATTACCACTGTCAGGAATCCGATAGCTACACCATAAATGATCATTCCTTTATGAGTCATAGGTGAAGTAACATAGTCGGTAGCCATAAAGATTGCTCCCAACATCAAACCACCGGTAAACAGGTGAACGAACGGAGATGCATAAGCTACAGGGTTTGCCAGATGCATCAAGCCTGAGAATACGAACACTGTTGCGATGATAGATACCGGAATATGCCATGAAATGATTTTTTTCCATAACATATATACCAGACCGATAAGCAAAGCCAATGCACTGATTTCACCGATACATCCCGGATTGTTACCCAAGAAAAGACTCATTGTATCGGGCAACTGGCTCAATGCATTTGCATCGCCATGTACAGCCTGCTTCATCAGAGCAAGTGGAGTTGCAGCTGTTTCAGCATCTGTATAGCTTGCCCACTGACCGGTAACAGGCCATGAAGTCATCTGTACAGGGAAAGAAATCAGCAAGAAAATACGTCCTACCAAAGCAGGGTTGAACGGGTTACATCCCAATCCGCCGAAAGTCATCTTACCAATACCGATAGCAACCAGCGCACCGATGATGATAATCCATAAAGGAAGATTAGAAGGCAAGTTGAATGCAAGAAGAATACCGGTCAGCGCAGCAGAACCATCCATAATGGTAGTACGTTCACGCTTCAAGATATACTTTGTAATAGCCCATTCGAAAAACAGACACGCAATGACAGAAGTCAACGTGACAATGACAGCCCCCAGACCGAACATGTAGAATGATACAAGCAAGGCAGGCACCAAAGCGATGATTACACCATACATATTCTTCTGTACGCTGTCACCGCTATGCACGTGGGGTGATAATGATACAATTAATTTGTTTGCCATAATTAAAATTCAATTATTTTTTAGCGTTACGTGCACGGATAATTCCGCCCACCTTACCTTTACCTAAACGAATATAGTCCAGCATCGGACGATGAGAAGGACATGTGAACTGACAAGAACCGCACTCGATACATGACATAATCATTTCATGTTCTACACGTTCCCAGTCGCCATGAGCCGAGCAAGTAGCCAGCAAGAACGGTTCCAGTCCCATCGGACAAGCACTAACGCACTTAGCGCAACGGATACATGGCTGAGGTTCTGCACGACGTGCTTCCTTATCGTTCATGATTAATACGCCCGAACTACCTTTGCAGATAGGAACTTCGGTATTGGCCAGTGCCTTACCCATCATCGGACCACCGCCGATTACCTTTCCTGTGTCTTCGGGCAGACCGCCGGCAGCTTCAATAAGCTGGCTCATCGGAGTACCCATACGTGTCAGGAAGTTTGAAGGGTTCTTCAACGATTTTCCTGTAACGGTTACGATACGTTCGAACAAAGGCTTGTTTTTCTGTACAGCCTCGTATACTGCATAAGCAGTTCCTACGTTCTGAACGACTGCACCTACATTAATAGGAATTGCGGGAGGAGCAGGAACCTGACGGCCAATAACAGCATCAATCAACTGTTTTTCACCTCCTTGCGGATATTTCACTTTCAAAGGAACAATCTCAATACCAGGATAAGCAGCAGCCTTCTCTGTCATCAGCTTGATGGCATCCGGCTTATTATTTTCAATGCCGATATATCCTTTGGTAACCTTAGCTGCTTTCATCAGAATCTGTACGCCAACCAATATTTCATCTGCCTTTTCCAGCATCAGACGATGGTCGGCTGTCAGATATGGTTCACATTCTACTGCATTGATAATTACGCAGTCTGCCTTACAGCCCGGAGGAGGAGTAAGTTTTACATGAGTAGGGAAACAAGCACCACCCATACCAACAACACCTGCATTTTTTATCTTAGCAACAATTTCTTCAGGAGTCAGGTTACATTCTTTTACCAGTTCGCTGCTGCGGTCGATGCTTTCTTCCCATTCGTCACCTTCCACATCAATAAAAATAGCCGGTTTACGATAGCCACTGGCGTCGATAACGCTATCCACTTTGTTTACTTTACCAGAAACAGAAGAGAAGATAGCGGCAGAAACAAAGCCTCCTGCTTCAGCAATCTTGGTTCCGACCTTCACTACATCACCTTTTTTTACGATAGCAGTAGCGGGAGCACCGATATGCTGTGACAAAGGGAAAACAGCCTGCTTAGGAAGAGCAAGCGTTTCGATAGCTTTGCCTGCTGACAATTTATTTTCTGCTGGATGAACTCCACCAATTCTAAATGTCTTCACTGTAAATATCTTTTTAATTTAATTACTAATTTTGATTAAGCCTCAGTTTTAGGAGCTTCTTTCGGAGCCTCAGCAGCTTTAACTTCCACTGTTTCCTTTTTAGGTTCAGCTACAGGCTGAGCAGCCTTTGATGCAGCAGAAGCAGCCTGTGCTACAGGAGCAGCGTCAGCAGGTTTAGCCTTGCGAGGAGGGAAATTTACCGCAACAATTGCATTCTGAGGACATTCAGTTTCGCACTTGCGGCAAGATTTACACTTAGCCGGATCGATGTATGCCAGATTATTTTCGAGTGTAATAGCTTCGAACGGACAAACCTTCACACACTTGCCACAGCCGATACATGCAGCGGTACAAGCCTTACGTGCAACAGCACCTTTGTCTTTATTGACACACTGTACGTATACACGACGGTTGTTCTTTCCTTTCGGACGGATTTCGATAATGTTGCGCGGACATGCTTTGCTACAAGCACCACAAGCAGTACATTTACTTTCATCCACTTCGGGTAATCCGGTTTCCGGATTCATGTGAATGGCATCGAACTGGCAAGCACTCACACAGTCGCCACATCCCAAGCAGCCGAATGTACATCCGGTTTCACCTCCATAAGTGGAATTAGCTACTACACATGAACGCACACCGTCGTACTGAGTAAGTTTAGGACGGTTGGCACATGTACCGTTACATCTCACTACCGCTACTTTAGGTTCTGAAGCTGTAGCCTCCAGTCCTAAAATACCAGCAACCTTTTCCATGGTAGGCTGACCGCCCACCGGACACAGTTTTCCTTCGAGTGAACCAGCCTTCACGCAAGCAGCGGCAAAACCAGAACATCCCGGATAACCACATCCACCGCAGTTAGCTTGTGGAAGCACTTCGGCTACCTGAGCAATTCGCGGATCTTCATACACAGCAAATTTCTTTGAAGCCACAAACAAAATAACTGCGGCAATCAAGCCAATGGCCCCCAATGAAATCACTGCAACCAAAATTAAGTTCATAAAAATATAAAGTTAGTTTATTAATTATATATTGATTCTAGGGTAAACATAAACGAGCGGCTGATTTTCTGCCGGCACATATATATAATAAGGTAATAGGGAACCAGGGTAGCCAAAGAAATCAAAGCCGACAAAACCTCATCCCCCCCAGTCAGTTTCAACGAAAAAATCAGGGCAAGCAATAACACGACAAAAGGGAGTACAAAAGCTAAAAAGACAGCTTTCATACCCATTGAGGTAGTTCCAACAATCATTACTCGTTCGCCAATCTGGCATGGAACTCCATTCTTATTATAAACATCAATTATTTTTTCTTTGGTTTCGGAAGCACTACAGTGTCCTTTCACACTACAAGACGAGCAAGCTGAACTCTGCACAATTCTTACTTTCAAGCGAGAGCCATTGATGTTTTCCACAATACCTAGATGTTTTATACTATTTACCATGTTTTGCAAACCGTACTTTACAAATCCGTGGCAAATGTACTATAAAAATTGTTTCATTGGTAACGTTAACAATGTTTTTCTCATTAAAAAAAGTAAAATTTTATATCAAAGCATCATCATATCCTTTGGCAATCATCCTTTTTTCCAACTCCTGATAAGCAGACTTCAAGCGTTTTACAACTGTAGATCTATTAATACCTGTCTGTTCTGATATTTCCTGATAAGTCATCCCCTCCCAGATTTTCATTTTAACCAAACGGCCCAATTCTTCCGACAGGCCTTCTACAGCCTCTTTCAGATCCTCGAATTTCCGCTCTCTTCTTTCTGCTGAAATATAATTATCGACAAGACAATCGTCATCTTTCAATATATCAAGTTTCAATGGAAGGCAATCCTGATGTTTCTTACGATACACACTACATAAAAAATTCCCAACGACGCAATTCAGCCATGCTCCGAAATGGCCATTTGCCTTGTATACGCATTTTAGTTTTTCATAGAGATGGGTAACAATTTCCTGATACAGGTCTTCTACGCTATCATTATTATTAATGGTACTCTTTCGGATAGCTCTCATTATGCATTCATCATAACGTGACAACAAAATTTCGAAAGCGTGACTGTCACCATTACGAAACATAGAAACCAACTTATCATCCGGGAATATTCTTTCGTTATCTTCCATAGCAGGATTGACTTTTAAGGGTTTAACAATCTGCCCGCACACAGCGTCCCCTGCTCAATTATTCCTTCTGAAACCCAAAGACAACTACTGTAGAAGAGTGATACCGTGTTACAGACAATTTCAAAATCAAGAACTCAAAACCACAAACGAATTTATATTCAACAGAAAGCGTTTTTGAATACCTATTAAACACGGATTTGTTTAATGATTTGTTACAAAGGAAACTCTTTTTTCCGTAATATCAAAATATTAATTAAAGACTTTGATAAAAAAGTGAAAAAACCTTTTTAAAAGAAGAGTATAAAGTTTTGCCTCCTTTCGTATAAAAAGACAAATTATTTATACAAAACAACAAAGATTCTACAATAAATTTTCATATAGAACAGCTGGTCGACAAAAGGAGAACATAGACCCTAAAACATTACACCCTCTGTATTTTTCATTATTCAAAGACTGGTACAATACCAAGTCATTTACATATCATGAAAATACAGAGAGCGTCTTTAAAAAGAGTACAGTCTATAGACTGACTAAATTACCTGTTTAATCCAATTTCAACACAGCAAGGAAAGCTTTCTGAGGCACTTCTACCGTACCGATCTGCTTCATACGTTTCTTTCCTTTCTTTTGTTTTTCAAGCAACTTACGCTTACGGCTCACATCACCACCGTAACACTTGGCTGTTACATCCTTACGTACTGCTTTAATAGTCTCACGAGCAATAATCTTAGCACCGATAGCTGCCTGAATTGCTATTTCAAACTGCTGACGGGGAATCAGCTCCTTCAGTTTCTCGCACATGCGACGTCCCAAATCGTATGCATTATCAAAATGAGTTAGGGTAGAAAGTGCATCTACAGATTCACCGTTCAACAAGATATCCAGTTTAACAAGTTTCGAAGGACGGAAGCCCGACTGATGATAATCAAAAGAAGCATATCCCTTCGATATACTCTTCAGCTTATCGTAAAAATCTATCACAATTTCACCCAACGGCATTTTATAGTGAAGCTCTACACGATTACCCGAAATATAATCCTGACGAACCAGCTCACCACGCTTACCCAAACACAATGTCATAATCGAGCCAATATAATCGGTAGCAGTAATGATGGACGCATCGATATAAGGCTCTTCGATATGATCGATAAGAGTCGGATCGGGCATGCCACCAGGATTATGTACCTCCTGCACATTTCCCTGCTTATCGTACACCATATATGACACGTTGGGAACAGTCGTGATGACATTCATATCAAACTCACGGTCCAGACGTTCCTGAACAATTTCCATATGGAGCAATCCCAAGAATCCGCATCGGAAGCCAAAGCCCAATGCCAATGATGATTCCGGCTGGAAAGTAAGTGAAGCATCATTCAGCTGAAGTTTCTCCAACGATGCACGCAGATTCTCATAATCCTCAGCCTCTATCGGATAGACACCGGCAAAGACCATAGGCTTAACCTCTTCAAAACCATCGATAGCTTTATCACAAGGACGAGAAATATGAGTAATTGTATCGCCGACCTTAACTTCCTTCGAGGTTTTGATACCGGATATGATATAACCAACATCACCGGTACGAAGCTCCTTACGAGGAACCATATCCATTTTCAACACTCCAACCTCATCGGCATCGTATTCTTTTCCAGTATTGAAGAATTTAACTTTATCACCGGTACGGATCACTCCGTTTACTACCTTGAAATACGCAATGATACCTCTAAACGAATTGAATACAGAGTCGAAGATCAAAGCTTGCAAAGGTGCTTCTTCATCTCCCACCGGGCATGGAATCCGTTCGACTACCGCCTGAAGAATCTCTTCTACGCCCATGCCGGTTTTTCCAGATGCACGGATAATATCTTCACGCTTACACCCCAACAAGTCGATAATTTCATCTTCCACTTCTTCCGGCATAGCACTCGCCATATCACACTTATTCATTACCGGAATAATCTCCAGGTCATGCTCCAGTGCCATATAAAGATTAGAAATGGTCTGTGCCTGCACTCCTTGCGAAGCATCTACTACCAATAAAGCTCCTTCACATGCAGCGATAGAACGAGATACCTCGTAAGAAAAATCGACGTGCCCCGGAGTATCAATCAGATTCAGTATATATTTTTCACCTTTATAGGTATACTCCATCTGAATAGCATGACTTTTGATAGTTATACCACGCTCGCGCTCCAAATCCATGTCGTCCAACATCTGTCCTTCTGTGACCTTCACTGTCTGAGTATACTCCAGAAGGCGGTCTGCCAGTGTAGACTTTCCGTGGTCGATATGGGCAATAATACAAAAATTACGTATATTCTTCATTTCTTACTTTTATTATTTTCTGATTCTTCCGGCAGCGTAACATTATTTTACGCCATGCAAAGATAGCGAAAATTGAATAAGGCACAAAAAATCATCCTTTATTAGAAGACAGATTGAGCGCAATCTCGAAAAATTACTCTATTTTTGCACCGATTTTTATTATAAGACTCACAATATGATTACACTCGATTTGGCATCTACCACTTTTTTGCTGGTTGCAGTCTGTGGCATACTTTGTGCGATTCAGTTATGTTACGTTTTTGGAATCTACAACCGCATACATCGGCATTTCAAAAAAAAGAATGAAGCTGCCGGAACAGAACTTCCACCACTATCAGTTATTATCGTGACCAAAGACTCCGGAAGTGCATTAACCAAAAACCTTCCTGCCATTCTCGAACAAGATTATCCGGAATTTGAGGTAATTGTCATCAATGACAAGTCGGCTGGAGAAGATGAAAACATCCTGAAGTTATTATCCGACAAATACAATAATCTGTATCACACCTTCATTCCGGAAACTGCCCGCTACGTCAGTCGGAAAAAGCTGGGCATCGCAATGGGAATACGTGCCAGCCGTTATGAATGGCTTGTAGTTACAGAACCTTATTGCTGTCCTGTCAGCCGGAACTGGCTGAGAAGACTGGCCGAACAAATGACTCCAAATACAGATATCGTACTAGGATACAGCAATTATCTACCCCAAAAAGGATGGTTTGCCCGACGAATCACAACCGACTCATTTTTCCATTCACTCCGGTATTTAGGTATGGCCTTAGCAGGCAATCCGTATATGGGTATAGGACGTAATCTGGCTTACCGAAAAAGTTTGTATGAAAAGCATAAGGGTTTTGCTGATCATCTGCAACTGCAACGAGGAGAAGATGACTTATTCATCAATGCAGTTGCAAACAAATACAACACTCGTGTAGCTTCAGGAGAAGACAGCATTGTCCGCATGCCGGTTCCTCCTTACAAGCGTATCTGGTTTGAAGAAAAAATGAATGCAATGGTTACCGGACACTATTATCTGGGCACGGCAAGGTTTATCAATGCTATCGACACATGGACCTGCGGACTATTTCATCTAGCTACAATTTCGGCTTTGGCATTCAGTATTATAGAACAACAATGGATCGGTATGGGCCTCATTGTCTTGTTTTGGCTAATCCGTTTTATTTCGACTATGACTGTCTTTCACCATACGAGCCGCGATCTGAATGAAAACCTATGTTGTATTTTCCCATTGTTTGACATACTTCGTCCATTATGGAGTCTGGTACGGCAAATGCAATATCTGCTACGCAAAAAGAAAGACTTCCTAAGAAAATAAAGAAAGAATACATAAAGAATTAGATTATCATCTATTGAACAGCTCGAAGGTAAATTTACATCCCACAGATGTAAATTTACCTTTTTCATTTTCCACGAATACCCCAAAATCAAACAGATGTGTACCTATTCCATAACCTAATTCCAGATAGGGATTCAAATGAGGCATGAACAAGATACCTGCATAAACTCTTTCCTTTTGAATAAACGACAGCAACCGACTTACAGGATATAATAATAAAAAAGGAGTTTCATATGTCATATTTCCACGGAAATAATGACGTGATGCATTATACCAACGTCCATCCAACATCTGAAATGTACCTCCGATATCATCATTCCATCCTTGAGGCAAATTGCGATTGGCAAAATTCACATAATCCACAAAATACATATCATTCTGATTTGTGAAAAAACCTCCACCCAGATGATAAGCAATCGTATGCAGGTCACGAACACGTATCTTTTGCTCCGCTGAGAATTCAAAACGTTCATATTCCCCTGAATTCTTCATTATCTTTATTCCACGTTCATAATCTATAAGGAAAGTAGGATAACTCGAGCCAACATTCACCTTTCGATTTCCGTTTATATAATAGTGCATACCCGGTGTCCATTCAACACGCAATCGAGGAGCAAAACTGTTATACTTCAAACGTACCCGGCTTGCCACTTCCGGAGTACTTTCTGCTGCATAACGCCAGTGCATGGCCACACCCGTCCATAAAGTCAGTCCGTTTATAATCTCAATATTATGAGAAATATTCAGATATACATCCTTAAAGTAATCCAGTTCAAGCCCGTCAAAGCTAAACAGACTGTCCGGCATTTCTTTCAGTTGATCGAGCACCAAACTACTATAGATACGGTTACCGTTTCCTACATTTACAGAAACAGATCCATGTTTCATAGGGTTGTAAACATATTCTGCATCCATTTTAGCATAAAGCTCTTTCTTCGTAAAATTATAACCGATCTGAGGTACGATGTGCAATAATCTCCCATCGTGGAAAAGTTTATTATATTTAAACTCCTGACGATACGAAATTCCATTGCGATGACTATAACTTACGAGCAAAGGGTTTATTAAAGGAGAGCATGTAATATTACCAACTTTAGATATATCAATATCATAACTACTGATCAAGGCATCTCCCAACTGTCCGATATACACCAGGTTTTTCTTAAATTTAGTTTCTGCTCTTTGCAAGGTATCTCCCTGCTCCTTGCGGCGACGCTCATCGAAAGACAAATATAAACTGTCTTCCCAATCGGTAAGAGGCAAAGGACGAATACGGGCAAACGAATCACGATCCTGAACCAAACGTGTGGTATCACAAGTTAACGTGTAAGAATTAGACAAATTATATTTATGCCGTTTCTTCAGCAGTACATCCATTTCTTCTTTTTTCTTAAAAATAACCTCATCATACTTTAGCCAGCCCGTATAATTCATTTCCAGGTTATTACGCAAAAACTTAAATACGATATCCAGATTTATCAGCTGAGGAAGATACTTTGTTTTTTCCGTTTCCCCCATACGCATTGCCACATGAAAGCGAATCAGATCGTAAGCTCCATGAAAATTCAAATAACGTATCGTCCAGTCATTTGTAGTTATCCAAAAAAATCCCTCAAGCAACTGGGTACTACGATAACGGGGTATTACACGTATTTTATAAACTTCTCCCTCCTTCCAGTAATCGATCGAATCAAGCAGATAATAATAATGTACACTAGACTGTTCGTTAAGTGGTGAAAGAACTTTGTCTTCCATCAACGAAGGAGCGTAAATATTAAACTTAACAAAATCCATTATATCAAAAAAACGGCTGTTACCTCCCGTAAAAGTTGTAGAAACAGCACGAATCTTCCGGTCGTATATATGAGGAGCCGTATAATGTAATTCACTGATAGACTCATGTATATAGTCATTTACTCCCTTCTCAAAACGAAACATAGAAGGAACATACTTGATGATTCTATTTTGCTTATGAATCTGCAACCGACCTTTCAGGTACAAATCGGCTTTATACTCTCCCACCTCTTGAGCATAGACTGATGCCGAATGAAAAATATGGGAAAGTACAGAATCGGTAACATGTGGTTTGGAAAGATAAGACGGCATATTATCCCCTCCCCTTGCTTCAGTGGCAAAACTTAAAGCAAGAAGGTACATTAACAATCGGAATATAACATGATATATATTTCTTAATTTTCCCATAAACAGAAGCAAATATATAACAAATCCATATGTACACACGACATTTTTCAAGGATAAAATTAAGTTTTTAAATTTTTCTTCCTACCTTTGTGCTACAAAACATGGTTTTATAGCAGTTATGGTCAAGAAGGAATTAACAGAAGCCGAGATTGCCGAAAGTATCCCTGATTTGTGGCAGCCTCTTACCGAATCGCAACGTGAATTACTTGCGCAAAATTTTACAATACAGAAATATAAAAAAAACGAAACAATCTACTGTGAAGGAGAAACTCCCATGCACCTGATGTGCCTGCTCAGCGGCAAAGTAAAGATATACAAGGATGGTGTAGGCGGACGCAGTCAGATTATTCGTGTCATAAAGAATAAAGAATACTTTGCTTATCGTGCTTACTTTGCAGAGGAAAACTTTGTAACAGCAGCAGCGGCATTCGAGCCATGTACAATGTGTCTGATACCCATGCCTGTCATTATCAAGTTAATTCAGGAAAATGCAGATCTGGCAATGTTCTTTATTCGCCAATTATCAAAAGATTTGGGTATTTCGGATGAACGTACGGTAAACCTGACCCAAAAACACATTCGAGGACGTCTTGCCGAATCACTTCTGTTCCTTAAAGATACTTATGGAGTAGAAGAAGATCAATGTACACTTAGCATTTATTTGTCAAGAGAAGATTTGGCTAACTTATCCAATATGACTACTTCGAATGCTATTCGTACCTTATCTAATTTCGCAACAGAAAAACTGATTATTATTGACGGACGTAAGATAAAGCTAATTGATGAAGAACGTCTGAAGAAAATCAGCAAAATAGGATAGTCTCATACCAAGACATATAAAAATGTCCTGATATTTTAGTGAAAGTCGATAACCTTCTTTAAAATATCAGGACATTTTTATATGGTTACTGTAAAAATACCCTTATTCGAATCTTACGGATTTAGCCGGATGAATACGACTGACAAGATAGGAAGGTCCTACCAACATTAAAACAGAAACTATCAATGTACAGATATTCAACAACAGCCAGACTCCTATATTCAGCTCAACAGGAACAGAATCGACATAATATGTCGCCGGATCTAGTTTTACGATTTTGAAGTAATACTGTAGAATACAGAAAGAAAGAGCGACAATATTTCCCCACAGCATACCTTTTCTGATAAGAAGTACGGAGAACGAAAGAAAAATCTTTCGGACAGCAGTATTATCAGCTCCCAATGCTTTCAGCACCCCTATCATATTTGTACGTTCCAATATAATAATCAGCAATCCGGAAATCATAGTAAATCCTGCAACACCAACCATCAGAATCAGAATAACCCACACATTAACATCAAGCAAATCCAACCATGCAAATATCTGAGGATATACTTCTTCTACTGTACGCGAATAATACATATTGCCGTATCGATCACTCTTTTCATCAAACAAACCACGTATATTATCGTTGACCTGCTCGAGTAATGCATAATCACTGACTTCAATCTCCAATCCTCCCACCTGGTCTTTTTCCCAATTATTCAGACGAACGACTGTATATAAATCCGTTATCAAAAACAAATCGTCATAGGCAGAAAAATTTGTTTGATAAATACCAGAAACAGTAAGTCGACGAGCACGAATATTGTTCTCCAGATAATAAGTATACAGATTATCCCCAACCTTTAAAGACAAACGGTCGGCAATGGTTCTCGATACAAGAACTTTATTGCTGGCTATCGAATCTGTAAATGCTGGAATTTCTCCCTCAAGAAGATGGTTTTGCAAAAAAGTCATATCATACTCCTGAGCTATACCTTTCAGAAGCATTCCCTGAAAATTATCAGCAGTCATAATCATCCCCGGCTTACTGGCATAACGCTGTACATGGCTCACAGAAGGTAAGCTTCTTAACACTTGCATCACACTGTCTCCTCCGGCAACCGGAGTTGTCTGGTATGCCTGAGCCTCATCCATACTAGTAACAAGAATGTCCGAACTAAGACCGATAACCTTATCGCGTACCTGATGCTTAAAACCAATGACAACCGCTACCGAGATGATCATTACAGCCAGCCCAATAGCAATTCCAGCCATCGCAATACGTATGGCTGGCTTTGAAACTTCCTTTCCGCCTTCATTATCTTTATAGATACGGCGTGCAATAAAAAGCTTCCAGTTCATATCATTCGTCTACGTGTCCGGGATATGCTTCAAGGGCTTTACGCAACACAAACAAAGCACGCGCCAGGTCTTCTTTTTTCAGAACATATGCAACACGTACCTCATTGCGACCTGCACCCGGAGTCGTATAAAAGCCTGCTGCAGGAGCCATCATTACAGTTTCTCCTTCATAATTAAAATCGCTTAAACACCATGCGCAGAACTTTTCCGCATCATCAACCGGAAGTTTTGCCACGGTATAGAAAGCCCCCATAGGAATAGGTGAATATACTCCTGGAATACGATTCAAGCCATCAATCAGACATTTTCTACGCTCTACATACTCATCATACATTTCACGAGAATACTCTTCCGGTTCATCAAGCGAAGCCTCTGCCGCAATCTGTCCAATCAAAGGAGGACTTAAACGTGCCTGACAGAATTTCATAACAGCTTTACGGACTTCTTCATTCTTGGTTATCAGAGCACCGATACGGATTCCACATTCAGAATAACGCTTAGAAACAGAATCAATCAAGACAACATTCTTTTCGATTCCTTCTAAATGACATGCTGAAATATATGGAGAACCTGTATAAATAAATTCGCGATAAACTTCATCAGAGAACAAGAATAAATCGTACTTCTTAACCAAATCGCGAATCTGATTCATTTCCCGACGAGTATACAAATAACCAGTCGGATTATTGGGATTACAAATCAAAATACCTTTGGTCCGTTCGTTTATCAATTCTTCAAACTTTTCTACCTTAGGCAAAGAAAACCCTTCTTCAATCGTCGTTGTTACTGTACGAATTATAGCTCCCGCCGAAATAGCAAATGCCATATAGTTAGCATATGCAGGTTCGGGCACAATAATTTCATCACCCGGATTCAGACAACTCATAAAAGCGAACAAAACAGCTTCAGATCCTCCGGTAGTAATAATAATATCATCAGCATCAAGGTTTATATCGTATTTTTTATAATAGCCCACCAGTTTTTCACGATAGCTACGATAACCTTGACTGGGACTATATTCGAGAACTGTACGGTCTATATTACGAATCGCATCGAGGGCCGCTCGAGGTGTAGGCAGGTCTGGCTGACCAATATTCAGATGATATACATGAATTCCTCTTCCTTTTGCAGCTTCAGCCAAAGGAGCCAGCTTACGAATAGGTGACTCTGGCATTTCGTTTCCTCTAATGGATATTTGTGGCATAAATAAACAATTTGATTTTAATGTGGCTACAAATATAACCCGAAAGAACAAAATGCACAACATTTCTTATAAAATAAATCCAAAGACGTATTGAGTGAAAAGACTAAACAGGCTCTAAACTCTATCAAAAAACATAAAAACTTCACACAACTTCAGAGAGCCAAAAAGAAAAAAATGTATATTCGTAAATGTTAAACCATTACATATAGAGCTATGAATTTATACCTTATTATATTCACATCCGGAAGTTATAAAATGGAGCAAATTTATCAAAGCCATAAAGAATTATTCATGGCTTTAGAAAAGCATTTTACCCTCCATTTAGTAAACTATAAAGAAGTAGAAAGTATTCCAGCCAATGCATATAAAATGGCATTTATAGCAAGCGGAGGTGTAGAAGATTGTGTCATCAGAAATTTCAGTATACTTCCCTACCCTATTACACTACTCTCTGACGGATTGAACAACTCGCTTGCTGCCGCTCTGGAAATAGCAGCCTGTGTACGCAATAAGGACATGAAAGTACGCATTATCCATGGCCATACAAGCGATATGGCAAAACAAGTATTATTACACCACAAAGCTTTTGCAGCCAAACGTTCGTTAAAAGGCAAACGTATCGGAGTCATTGGAACTCCGGCTTCATGGCTGGTAGCCAGCCATGTGGACTATTTATTGGCAAGTCAACGATGGGGAGTAAACTATATAGACATACCTCTTCAGGAAGTCTACAAACGGTTCTATGAAATCACAGATGATGAAATCGGACTTGAAGCTTCTATCTTTGCCAACAAAGCAAAAGCATGTCAGGATGCTACAGCCGAAGATCTTTTAAAGGCCATGCGTTTATACAAAGCCATCAAACAGCTATGTGTTTCAGAGCAACTAGATGCAATAGCCTTATCTTGTTTTGCCCTAGTAAAACAATTGAATACCACAGGATGTCTGGCACTATCCTTATTAAATAATGAAGGAATACCAGCCGGTTGCGAAGGTGATTTACAAGCTATCATGACCATGATGATGGCTAAGGCCGTAACCGGACAACCCTCATTTATGGGAAATCCATCATTTATCGACGTCAAACGCAACGAGCTTCTGTTAGCCCACTGCTCTATTGCGACTAAAATGGTTAATGAATTTATCATACGCGACCATTTTGAGACCCAAAGCGGAATTGCTATACAAGGACTGATGCACGAAGGAGATGTAACAATTTTCAAGTGTGGTAGTGAATGTCTGGACGAATATTATCTGGCAGAAGGTTATATGACTGAAAATACAAATCTTTCAACATCCTGCCGTACACAATTAAAAATCAAGCTAAACAAGCCTGTCAGCTACTTCCTGACCAATCCGTTGGGCAACCACCATATTCTGCTTCAGGGAAGCCATGCCGATGAGATACAAGAGTTCATGCAACAGAATCGGTGCAAGCTACGCGAATGAACAAATAAATTATCAGTGTAAGAGTTTTTATTAAAATTTTAGTGTACATTTGCATGAACATTGTCAAACTAACACAGAAAGAAATTCATTATGATGCATAATTGGTTCGAATGTAAAATCCGCTACGAAAAAGTTGCGGAGAACGGCATGAACAAAAAAGTAACAGAACCTTATCTGGTAGATGCACTCAGTTTTACAGAAGCTGAATCACGCATCATCGAAGAAATAACCCCATTCATCAGCGGAGAATTTACGGTAGCAGACATTAAACGAGCTAACTATAGTGAACTATTCCCATGTGAAGAAGATGCAGCCGACCGCTGGTTTAAATGCAAACTGTATTTCATTACACTCGATGAAAAAAGCGGCGCTGAAAAGAAAACAGCAACAAACGTACTGGTACAAGCTTCCGACTTACGGGATGCTGTAAAAAAGCTGGATGAAGGAATGAAAGGCACAATGGCCGATTACGTCATTGCTTCGATTGCAGAAACAGCAATTATGGATGTATATCCCTATTCTGCCGAACCAGACGTTAAGCCGGAATTTCCAGATGCCGATAAAAGATAAGACTGAAAAAACAACAATCAGAAATGGATATTCAAGCTAATTTAAAGGAAGTAATAGCGGAACTACCGACAAATGTACGCCTTGTAGCTGTATCAAAGTTCCATCCTGCCGAAGCTATCGAAGCTGCATATTCGGCAGGTCAACGCATTTTTGGCGAAAGCAAAGAACAAGAGCTATCCGGCAAGCATGAACAATTACCGAAAGATATTGAATGGCATTTTATCGGACACTTACAAACCAACAAAGTAAAATACATTGCACCCTACATCGCAATGATACATGCCGCCGATTCCTATAAATTACTGGTTGAGATAAATAAGCAGGCTGCCAAGCACGAACGCACTATTCCCTGCTTACTCGAAATTCACATAGCACAGGAAGAAAGCAAATATGGCTTTACATTCGACAGTTGTCGGGAAATGCTTCGTACAGGAGAATGGAAAAATCTGAACAATATCTGTATCGCAGGTGTTATGGGTATGGCGACGAATACTGAGGACGAAACAGAAATTGCCAACGAATTTCATTCTCTAAAAGTATTTTTTGATGAGCTGAAACAAGAATTCTTTTCCGATCGCCCTGAATTTAAAGAAATCTCTATGGGAATGTCACACGACTACCCGATAGCCGTAAAAGAAGGAAGTACAATGGTACGCGTAGGGAGCAAAATTTTTGGAGACAGAAACTATTAAAATCTAACTAATATGGCACAACTAAAAACAACTTTCGCAGGATTAGCACTTGAGAACCCTATTATTATCAGTAGTTCGGGACTTACTAACAGTGCTGAAAAAATAAAAAAACTAGAAGAAGCCGGCGCTGGAGCTGTTGTTCTGAAATCAGTTTTTGAAGAACAAATCAGCATGCAAGCAGGATCAATGCAGGGCTATGGTTCACCAGAAGCAGACGACTATCTGGGAGCTTACGTACGTTCTCATGCGCTTAACGAACATATCAATTTAATAGAAGAAACAAAAAAAATATGTCATATTCCTGTTATAGCTAGCATCAACTGTTACAGTGACAGCGAATGGGTAGATTTTGCTACAATGATGGAAAAAGCAGGAGCAGATGCTCTGGAAATTAATATCCTATCTCTACAGACAGATAAGGATTACACTCCAGGCAGTTTCGAACAACGTCATATAGACATTCTCTGCCACATCAAGAAAGTAGTAAAAATCCCTGTAATCATGAAATTGGGAAGCAACCTTACAAATCCGGTTGCATTGATTAATCAGCTTTATGCTAACGGAGCTGCAGCTGTAGTTCTATTCAACCGTTTTTATCAGACTGATATAAACATCGACACCATGGCCTTCACCAGTGCCAATGTAATGAGTACTCCTAATGAACTGCCTGACCGTCTGCGCTGGACAGCTATTGCTTCAGCAGCTGTTCCACGTTTGGATTACGCTGTTTCGGGTGGCGTACATTGCGGCAAAGGAGTTATTAAATCTATTTTGGCTGGCGCAGCTGCTGTTGAAGTATGCAGTGTAATTTATCAATATGGTGCAAAAGAAATAGAGAATATGAAAAAAGAACTAAGTGAATGGATGGACGAAAAAAGTTATGAAAGCCTGTCACAATTCAAAGGTAAGATGAACGCAGAATCAGCTGGCGAAATCAATCCATTCGAACGCACTCAGTTCATGAGATATTATAGTAACAGAGAAGAATAAGAATATCGTTGCGAATTAAAAACGAATCCGGCGGACTTAGATATTTAAGTTCACCGGATTTTTTATATCCTTATCTGTATAACTTTCCTCCGCAAAAGATAAAAGTTCCAGATAGAAACAGGATCTACTTATTGCTACCACAGTATCTAGAACATTAAAAAGATACTCTCAAATGTTTTTTTTCAGTAAAACATGTTACTTTTGTGATATATCTGCGTCTAAATATATAAAAGACACCAAAACTTAATTTTATGAAAACATTTACATTTGCAGCCTCATTGGCTATAGCACTGACACTGATTACTTCCGAAAGTTGTTCTTTTGCTATAGGAAATACACCTATTAAACCAAGCAAAAAATACGTAACCAAAAAGGTAGAAATCAAGAATATTAATTCTATCAGCGCTTCAACTTCAGTAGACGTTGTATACACACAATCGCAAGGAAAAGCCTATGCAGAAGTATATGCGCCCGACAATATTATTCCATACATAAAAGTCCAGCAAAGTGGAAATAAGCTAAAAGTAAACTATGATTTTCCAAAAGGGGAATCATTATCCATACAAGGAAAATATGTATGTGAGGTAAGAGTTTTTGCACCGGAAGTAACAGACTTTTCGACCTCCAGTTCTTCCGATATCAAATTTGCCAACGGACTAAAGACTCATAAAGATGTCACTCTCAACACATCGAGCAGTGGAGATATCGATGCAACAAACATTACTTGCAGCAATCTGAAAATGAACACTTCCAGCAGTGGAGATATCACAATAGATAATATCACATGCCATATGCTTAGCCTTTCAACCAGCAGCAGTGGAGATATGAAAATTAACACAGCCCGGTGTAACGAAACTGACATTAAGTCGAGCTCATCAGGTGACTGCGAAATAGAATCACTATCATGCAGAGGTACAGTAAAAGCAACAACTAGCTCTTCCGGTGACATCAGCTTATCCGGAAAATGTGAAGATGCTAATTATTCTGCACAGTCAGGAGGAAATATTTATGCCAAAAGTCTGAAATCGAAGAATGTAACAGCCTCAGCCACTTCTGGAGGAGATATTGAATGTTATGCCAGTGACAGACTTTCTACTCATACAAGCAGTGGAGGTGACATCCGGTATGCCGGAAATCCGAGAAGCATAGAAGGGAAGTCGGATAATGTATCCAAACTTTAAAAAAGTAAACGGTTAGAATCTCCTCCTCTATCTTCCACAAGAAAAGATGCTGAAAATCAAGTATTCTATCTAAATCAAGAATCATTTTCAGCATCTTTTTTCTTTTCAGACTCAGTCATATCATGCTCCTACCCAAATCTTTCATCAGCCAGACACTGCATACTTCTTCAGATAAAGATAGCAAACAGCATAACTCCAATAAATAATCAGAATATTTCACCACATAAAGTGCAAAGAATGAAACAGTATGAAGCTGTTTAATTTGGAATACTAAGAATTAAACAATATCTTTGCACAATAAGGCACATTTTGTGCACTACTAAATTTTTACATTTTATGGAAAAAAGTTTTATTGCCTTTGTAGAAGAAAGCATCAAGAAACACTGGGATCTGGATGCATTGACTGATTATAAAGGTGCAACCTTACAATATAAAGATGTTGCCCGCAAAATAGAAAAGTTACATATCCTACTTGCAGAAAGCGGAATCAAACCGGGTGACAAAGTAGCTGTCTGTGGACGAAACAGCTCACACTGGGGAGTGGCCTTTCTTGCCATACTGACTTATGGAGCAGTAGCCGTACCTATCTTGCATGAATTTAAAGCAGACAATATCCACAATATAGTCAATCACTCAGAAGCACGCTTACTCTTTGTGGGCGATGTAGTATGGGAGTCACTAAACGAAGCAGAAATGCCTCTGCTGGAAGGTATCATCCTCATGACTGACTTTACGCTATTGGTATGCCGCAGCAAACAGCTGGAATATGCTCGCGAACATCTGAATGAACTTTTCGGCAAGAAATTTCCTCGTAATTTCCGCCGTGAACATGTATCATACCGCCGCGACAATCCGGAGGAACTGGCTGTAATAAACTATACTTCGGGAACTACAAGTTTTTCGAAAGGAGTTATGCTTCCCTATCGTTCACTGTGGGCTAATACTCAGTTTGCTTTCGATGTACTGACATTAAAGCCTGGCGACAGAATTGTTTCCATGCTGCCAATGGCACATATGTACGGTCTGGCATTCGAGTTTTTATATGAGGTTGCTTGTGGATGTCATGTATTCTTTCTCACTCGTATGCCTAGTCCCAAAATCATTTTCCAGGCATTTGCTGATGTTAAGCCGCATATTGTTATTGCCGTACCACTGATAATAGAAAAAATTATTAAAAAGAACGTACTGCCTAAACTGGAAACACTCAAGATGAAAGTCTTGCTGAAGGTTCCCATTATTAACGACAAGATAAAAGCAGCTGTCCGTGAACAGATGATTCAAGGGTTTGGAGGTAATTTTTACGAAGTTATTATCGGTGGAGCTGCTTTCAACCAGGAAGTAGAAAAATTACTTAAAAGCATTGATTTTCCTTATACCGTAGGTTACGGAATGACTGAATGTGGTCCGATTATCTGCTATGAAGACTGGAAACGTTTCAAACCGGGTTCTTGCGGAAAAGCAGCACCTCGTATGGAAGTACGTATCGACAGTCCCGACCCACAAAATATAGTAGGAGAAATTCTAACACGTGGCGATAATGTTATGTTGGGATATTACAAAAATCCTGAAGCGACAGCACAAATCCTCGATGCTGATGGCTGGTTGCACACGGGAGACCTGGGTGTAATGGATGAAGAAGGTAACGTAACCATCAAAGGAAGAAGCAAAAACATGCTTCTCGGTCCTTCCGGCCAAAATATCTATCCAGAAGAGATAGAAGAAAAGTTGAATAACTTACCATTTGTCGCAGAGTGTATCGTTATCCAGCAAAACGACAATAAACTCGTTGCCCTGATTTATCCTGATTTTGAAGATGCATATTCGCAGGGTATGAGCGACAGCGACATAGAAGCAGTAATGGAAGAAAATCGCACAACGCTAAATGCAGAGCTTCCAGCTTATTCACAAATTTCACGAATAAAAATCTATCCTGAAGAATTCGAAAAGACTCCGAAAAAGAGTATCAAGCGATTCCTTTATCAGGATGTAAAATAAAAACTGATGAAACTTAACACCAAACTTATAAGCATGTTCCTGTCAGGTTGTCTGCTGGCAGGAACAATGCCTTTTTATGCTCAAACACGCTCCAATAAAGGATTGAAAAAAGGAGTAAATCTAGCAGCTAATATCACAAATAAGAAGAAAGATCCTCCACGAACCTATCTGAATCTTGGCCTCATAAGCAATTATAGTTGCCTGAATGGTGTAGGCATCAATGCAATTTCCAGTATAACTCATTATCATTCCATAGGATTTCAAGTAGCAGGAATAACCAATGTTACAGGATTAAACGCGTCAGGATTTCAGTTATCAGGTATAGCTAATGTAACCGGAAAAGACACAAAAGGAGTTACACTTGCCGGACTAATAAATGTAACAGGAAATTCCTCATCAGGAATCGCAGTATCTGCTATTGGAAACGTTGCCGGACTAGATGCAAAAGGTATTTTTATAGGTGGACTAGTAACCATTGCAGGCAGAAATAGCTCAGGAGTACATTTTGCAGGACTCGCCAATGTTACAAAGAAAACACAAAAAGGTGTCTTTATAGGTGGTTTAATGAATGTAAGCGGAGAAACCCTGAAAGGAGTACAGCTCACCAGTTTACTGAACGTTGCCGGAACTCAGAACAAAGGTCTGCAACTTGCCGCATTAGGAAATATAGCTGTGGATAATCGAGGAATGCAATTGGGTATCACAAACTATGGAGAACAGAACAACGGTTTGCAGGCAGGTCTGGCAAATGTATCTGTCAAAACTGCAAAAGGTTTGCAACTGGGTATTGTAAATATCAGTCAAGATAGTACAGCACATCAAATAGGCTGTATCAACATTACTCCCCATACAAAATACCAGATGATTATCTCGGGAGGCAATCTCAACAAGGTAAATCTGGCTATACGTTTTAAAAATCGACATACATATACAGAACTTGGAGGCGGAGCATTTTACTTAAATTCCGATTATAAAGCATCCGTTTCGGCATTCTATCGGGGAGGTTTATATTGTTCTCTCCTCCCGCGACTAGAGCTGAGTGCAGATGCAGGATTTTACCATATTGAAACACTTGATAATAAGAACCAAGGAATACCAGCAAGACTATATGCTTTACAACCACGAATAAACGTAGAATATCGCATAGGAAGTAAATTGGGAATCTTTGCTTCAGGAGGATACAGCTGGACCCGCCAGTATGGTCACAGTAGCATGTTCGACCACAAAGCAACCTTCGAAGCTGGAATCGTATTATTTTAAATTACTATATCTCTAAAAAAATTACCGCTGTATAAACTCCCTATTCACCAAGGGAACTATACAGCGGTAATTTTATATTCTCAAAAAGAAATTCTATCCATTTAAGCTAGCAGAACGTACTCTACTCAATGTTTCAGGTGTCATTTGAAGCAGAGAGGCGATATAAACAAGCGGTGCACGTTTTAATATCTCCGGATGCAACTGAAGAAGCTTGTTGTACCGTTCGTGTGCTGGTTCAAAACGCAATGTATCTGCTTTAATCTGTGAGTCAATCAAAGAATATTCAAAGAACTTTCTATATAACACTCCGATATCTGAGTGTTCCATAGACAAACGTTCTATATCATCTTTTTTTATTTCCCACAAAACTGTTGGTTCCAGAGCTTCAATCATTATACGAGTAGGCTTTTGTTTCAGATAACTTTCCAGACATATTATCATTCCTCCCTCATATCCGATATGCTCAGTCACATCCTTATCATATTTAAAATAAAACTGGCGAGTCATTCCTTTTTCTATATAGCGCATGCATTCACATACCTCGCCTTCATTCAAAATAATTTCGCCTTTTTTATATTTCCTACACACCAGAATGTCTGCCATTGCATGAATACTTTCCCGCTCCAGCAAAACTTGCTTTCCGGCGGCCATTTGCCGCACAACCTCAACACTTGTCATCATACAATCTCCATATTACCTTTGTTAATATTATATCATCTCACCTTAATACGATCAAAACCTTCTCCAAAGACTCCAATTACTGCACTTTGAGATACAAAAGCTCCCGGATCTATATCTTTTATCAAACGGAAAATAGTATTCGATTCGCTTTTCTTTGCCAATACAAACATCATTTTCACATTGTTATGCGTATAACATCCTACACCATCAATAAAGGTTACACCACGATGGAGATCAAGATTAATACGCTTTCCTATTTCCTCATACTTAGAAGAAATTATAAAAAACTGTACAGACTGACGAGCACTATTCACAACCTGATCGAGAACAAAACTGGAAACAAACAAAACTACATATCCGTATACAACCCGTTCCCAATCATGTAAAACCAAATAGCTGGAAGAGATAATAATTATGTCACACATAAGGATGACACGTCCTAATGATATATCACGATATTTATTGACTATCGCAGCTATAATATCTGTTCCACCGGTACTTCCATTTGCAGAAAAAGCGACTCCGATACCTCCCCCGCAGAATGAAGCCCCTAACACACATGCCATAAAAGGCTGATCATGTATTAAGCTACCTTTTATCAAATCTTGTATTATAGCCAACAATATAGTTAACACGGCAACCGCCCAAATTGTCTTCAGACAAAATTTAAGTCCCAGTATTTTCAAAGCCAGCAACAATAATGAAAAATTAATAATCAAATATGTGTACTGAACCGGAAAACCTGTTGCCCAAAACACGATAGATGCAATACCGGGAACCGCACCCGATGGGATGTCATTAGGCAACAAAAACACTGTCCATCCCACACCATACATTAGCATACCTAAAGCAATCATCAAATAGTCTTTAGTTTCCCTAAAAAACTGTTGCGACTTCGTAAGCGGCTTCATTTGATTCATCTTATAAATTACAAGTTATAGTTTTTGAATTTGGTGATACAAAATTACGAAAAAATCACCTATAACGATACAATGCAAACAAATTTCTTACAAGAAATAAAGAAAAGGAAATAGACGGTTTTGTAGATCATATAATTTTCGTAATTTTGCCCCAAATTGGGATAAACATTTAGAACTGTTTTAATACATATCATGGCGTTAGTAAACGAACATTTCCTGAAATTACCGAACAATTACTTCTTTTCGGATATAGAGAAGAAAGTAAATTTATTCAGGGTAACTCATCCTAAAGCTGATATCATTCGTTTAGGAACAGGAGATGTCACTCTTCCCCTTCCCCCAGCTTGTATAGAAGCCATGCACAAGGCTATAGACGAAATGGGACATGAAGCAACTTTTCACGGATATGGTCCTGAAGAAGGTTATCATTTTCTCATTAATGAAATTATTAAAAACGACTATGCTGCAAGGGGAATACATTTGGAACCTAGTGAGCTATTTATCAGTGACGGTAGCAAAAGTGATACCGGTAGTATCGGTGACATTCTTCGTCATGATAATAGTATCGGAGTTACAGACCCCATCTATCCCGTTTACATCGATTCAAATGTTTCCTGTGGACGTGCTGGAGAACTTCAAAATGATGGTAAATGGAGCAATGTAGTATACATGCCTTGCCTTCCGGAAAATAATTTTATTCCTCAAATCCCTAGCCAGCGCGTTGATATCGTTTATTTATGTTACCCCAATAACCCTACGGGAACTGTACTTAGCAAAAATGAGCTTAAAAAATGGGTAAACTATGCTCTTCAAAATGATACTCTGATCATTTTTGATGCAGCTTACGAAGCATATATTCAGAATCCAGATATACCACATTCCATCTATGAAATAAAAGGAGCTAAAAAAGTAGCCATAGAATGTAGAAGCTTTTCGAAAACAGCCGGGTTTACTGGTGTGCGGTGTGGATATATGGTTATACCCAAAGAAATAACAGCAGCGACATTGGCTGGCAAGCGCATCCCACTCAATCCAATGTGGAAGCGGCATCAGGAAGTAAAATTTAATGGAACATCCTATATTACCCAGCGAGGGGCTGAAGCTATTTATACTCCAGAAGGTAAAGAGCAAGTAAAAGCAAATATCCGATACTACATGGACAATGTACAAATACTGAAACGAGCATTAACCGAATTCGGACTAAGAGTAGCAGGAGGTGAAGATGCTCCCTATCTCTGGGTACAAGCACCTAACGGAATGTCATCGTGGAAGTTTTTCGACAAGCTATTATACGAAGCACATATTGTAGGAACTCCCGGTATCGGCTTCGGACCTAGCGGAGAAGGATATATGCGATTTACCGGTTTTGGGAAAAAAGAAGATTGCAAGGAAGCAATATATCGCCTCCGTCGATGTTTATAACCACAAAAAAGATAATATACAAGAAAAAACAACATAAAAATTATTTTTAGGTATTATGTCAAAATTAAGATTCAGAGTTGTAGAAAAAGCGTTTCACAAGAAACCAATTGAAGTTACTCCCCCGTCAGAGCGCCCAAGCGAATATTTCGCTAAATATGTGTTCAACCGGGAAAAAATGTTCAAATATCTGCCAAGTAAAGTATATGCCAAATTAATAGATGTTATTGACAACGGAGCTGCACTCGACAGAAGTATTGCAGATGAGGTAGCTGCTGGAATGAAAAAATGGGCAGTAGAATTAGGTGTAACTCACTACACTCACTGGTTTCAGCCATTAACAGAGGGTACAGCAGAAAAGCATGATGCCTTTGTTGAGCATGACGGTAAAGGTGGTATGCTGGAAGAGTTTTCAGGTAAACTTCTTGTTCAGCAAGAAGCAGACGGTTCTTCCTTCCCTAACGGTGGAGTAAGAAATACTTTTGAAGCACGTGGTTACAGTGCATGGGATCCGTCTTCACCTGTTTTTGTCGTAGATGATACATTGTGTATACCTACCGTATTTATAGCATATACAGGAGAATCATTGGATTATAAAGCACCATTACTAAAAGCTATTCAGGCCGTAACAAAATCAGCACTCGATGTAATGCATTATTTCGATCCTTCCGTAAAAAAGATTATTTCGTATCTGGGATGGGAACAGGAATATTTCCTTGTTGACGAAGGTCTGTACGCTGCACGTCCGGACTTACTGCTGACAGGACGTACACTTATGGGACATGAAGCATCAAAGAACCAACAGCTGGAAGACCATTATTTTGGCGCAATACCTCCCCGTGTTGCTGCATTTATGAAAGATCTGGAAATTCAGGCTTTGGAATTAGGTATTCCTGTCAAGACACGACACAATGAGGTTGCTCCCAACCAGTTCGAATTAGCTCCTATTTATGAAGAATGTAATCTGGCTGTAGACCACAACATGCTTATCATGTCGCTGATGCGTAAAATCGCACGTAATCACGGTTTCCGTGTGCTGCTTCATGAAAAGCCATTCAAAGGTGTAAACGGTTCAGGAAAACACAATAACTGGTCATTGGGTACAGATAATGGAACATTGTTGATGGCTCCGGGTAAGACATCGGAAGAGAACCTGCGTTTTATCACTTTCGTTGTCAACACGCTAATGGCAGTTTACCATCATAATGGTCTACTGAAAGCTTCTATCATGAGCGCAACAAATGCTCATCGTCTGGGAGCTCATGAAGCACCTCCTGCAATTATTTCATCTTTCCTGGGTACTCAGCTAAGCAAAGTTCTCGACCATTTGGAAGAAAGTACAAACAATGAGTTAGTAGCCTTGGGAGACAAGCAAAGTATGCGCCTGGATATTCCCCAAATACCAGAACTTCTGATTGATAATACCGACCGTAATCGTACTTCACCTTTTGCGTTTACAGGAAACCGTTTCGAATTCCGTGCTCCAGGTTCAGAAGCCAATTGTGCCAGCGCTATGATTGCTTTGAATGCTGCTGTAGCAGAACAGCTCACAGTATTCAAGAAAGACGTAGATGCATTGATCGAAAAAGGTGAGCCTAAAGTTTCGGCAATTATCCAAGTAATCCGCCAGTACATCAAAGAATGTAAACCTATCCGTTTCGACGGAAATGGCTACAGTGATGAATGGAAGGAAGAAGCCTTGCGTCGTGGACTGGATTGCGAAACCAGCTGTCCACTTATTTTCGATAATTATCTGAAACCGGAAACAATCCATATGTTTGAATCTACCGGAGTCATGAATCGAAAAGAACTGGCAGCACGTAACGAAGTGAAATGGGAAATGTATACTAAAAAGATACAAATCGAAGCACGTGTTCTAGGCGACTTAGTAATGAATCATGTGGTTCCTGTTGCTATTGAATATCAGACAAAACTGATAGATAATGCCTACAAGATGAAATCACTTTTCCCAGCTGATGAAGCAGCCGTATTGTCAGCTGAAAATCTAGCAATAATCAAGGAAATAGCAGAACATACAGCATTTATCAAAGACCATGTAGATGCAATGGTGGAAGCTCGTAAAGTAGCTAACCGTATCACCACCGAAAGAGAAAAAGCTATCGCCTACCATGATAATATTGCTCCAATGCTGGAACAGATCCGCTATCATATCGACAAGCTTGAATTGATTGTCGACGACCAGATGTGGACATTGCCGAAGTATCGCGAGTTATTATTCGTGCGATAAACAAATTATTCTTGCCACAAAGGGCACAGAGTTGTACACAAGACAAATTTTACTTGTTTAGAGTGTCACTCTGTGTCCTTTGTGGCGATAATAATTTTATTTTATGTATCTTTACAACATGGAATGGTTATACGATTTATTTTTTGAACAAACAGCCTTACAGGCAGTAATCATACTGTCCCTCATTATATCTACTGGCCTTGGACTAGGGAAATTACACATTTGTGGAATATCCTTAGGAGTGACATTTGTTTTTTTCATGGGTATATTAGCCGGACATCTCGGATTTGCTATTGACCCACAGATGCTTACCTACGCTGAAAGCTTCGGACTTGTGTTATTTGTATATGCCCTAGGATTACAAGTCGGTCCTGGTTTTTTCAGTTCTTTACAACAAGGCGGATATAAGTTAAATATGTTAGGACTAGGGGTTATTTTATTGGGTACGATTATGGCTGTGGCACTGACAGCGATTACTCCTATATCTATGCCCGATATGGTAGGTATTTTATGTGGAGCTACAACCAACACTCCTGCTCTGGGTGCTGCACAACAAACACTAAAACAGTTAGGAGAATCAACAAGTGGAGCTGCACTGAGCTGTGCTGTAACATACCCGTTAGGTGTCGTTGGGGTTATTCTGGCTATTATTGTAGTAAAGAAGCTTTTCGTTCGGCCCGCTGATATGGAGCAGCATGAACACGAAGATCCCAATCATACATATATTGCAACTTTTCAAGTGCACAATCCAGCAATATACAATAAAAGCATCCAAGATTTAGTACATATAAGCACCATCAAATTTGTCATATCACGCTTGTGGAGAAATGGACAAGTGTCTATCCCTACTTCTGAGAAAATATTAAAAGAACATGACCGGTTATTGGTCATCACAACAGAGAAAGATGTACAGGCTCTGACAATTCTGTTCGGAGAGCAAGAAAAAAAAGACTGGAACAAAGAAGACATTGACTGGAATGCCATCGACAGTGAATTGATCTCAAAGCATATTGTCATCTCCCGCCCGGAAATAAACGGAAAAAAACTTGGTTCACTACGCCTGAGAAATACCTATGGAATAAATATCAGTCGTGTATTACGTAGCGGAGTTCAACTACTGGCTACCCCCGAATTAGTATTACAGCTAGGTGACCGTCTAACTGTTGTCGGCGAAGCCGCTGCTATAAAAAATGTAGAGAAAGTATTGGGTAATACTGTAAAAACCTTAAAAGACCCCAACTTGGCTTCTATTTTCATTGGCATCGTTTTAGGATTGATTGTAGGATCTATCCCTATTGCAATTCCGGGAATCAGCTCTCCTGTAAAATTAGGACTTGCTGGAGGACCGATTATTGCAGGTATAGTGATAGGTTCATACGGACCTCGCCTACATTTGGTAACATATACTACCCGTAGTGCCAGCCTGATGCTTAGAGGAATCGGTCTGTCACTCTATCTGGCCTGCCTGGGACTTGACTCTGGAGCCCATTTCTTTGATACAGTAATGCGTCCCGAAGGAGCATTATGGATAGGCATAGGCTTTCTCATTACTTTTATTCCTGTAGTCATTATGGCACTGGTAGCCCTTCGTCTTTGTAAAATGGACTTTGGCAACACCTGTGGTATGCTATGTGGAAGTATGGCAAATCCAATGGCTCTGAATTATGCAAACGATATAATCCCGAATGATAATCCGGCAATCAGTTATGCAACCGTTTATCCTCTCGGTATGTTTATACGTGTAATCATTGCACAACTTATTTTAATGATATTCTTATAACTAACCATTCTAACCTAAATAAATAACATGAAAATCTATAAACAGATTACACTGGAAATGATACAGAAAGATATCCGCTACCTGGAACTTCTTTCACATAGCTTTCCTACAATCGCTTCGGCCAGTACCGAAATAATCAATCTGGAGGCAATCATGAATTTGCCTAAAGGTACAGAACACTTTTTGGCCGATTTACATGGAGAGTATGAGGCATTCCAGCATGTTTTAAGAAATGCTTCAGGAGCTATCAAACGGAAAGTCAACGAAATATTCGGAAATACATTACGCGAATCTGAAAAGAAGGAAATCTGTACACTGATTTACTATCCGGAACAAAAGCTGCAATTAGTAAAAGATGTCGAAACCGATATTGTAGACTGGTATGTTATTACGTTAAATCAGCTGGTAAAAATCTGCCAGAATGTATCATCCAAGTATACACGTTCCAAAGTACGTAAAGCATTGCCTGAAGAATTTTCATATATCATACAAGAATTACTGCACGAAAGCAGTATGGAGCCCAACAAGCAAGCATATATCAATGTTATTATCAGTACTATTATCGACACACATCGAGCAGATGATTTCATTGTTGCAATGTGTAATCTGATACAACAGCTAACTATCGACTCCTTACATATTTTGGGAGATATATTCGACCGTGGTCCTGGTCCTCACATCATCATGGATACTCTCTGCAACTACCATAATTTTGACATTCAATGGGGTAATCATGACATATTGTGGATGGGAGCAGCTTCTGGAAACGACTGTAGTATAGCCAACGTATTACGACTTGCCATGCGTTATGGAAACCTCTCGGCTTTGGAAGATGGCTACGGTATCAACTTGCTTCCTCTGGCCACATTTGCCATGGAAACTTATGCCGATGATCCATGTAAATGCTTTACCCCAAAAATAGACAAGGCAGTAAGTCCATACAATGATAAAACCATCCGTCTGATTGCCCAAATGCATAAGGCCATCAGTATCATCCAGTTTAAACTGGAAGCAGAAATTATCCGCCGCCGTCCGGAATTTGAAATGGAAGACAGATTATTGTTGCACCATATAGATTTCGAACGTAAGGTCATCACATTAGATGGACAAGAATACGCCCTGCGTGATGGTTTGTTCCCGACTATCGATCCGGCAGATCCTTATAAGCTAACCGACGAAGAAAGAGATATAGTACAAAAATTACATCATTCATTTACCGGAAGTGAGAAGCTTCGTAAACATATGAAGTGTCTGTTCCGCTATGGCTGTATGTATAATGTATGCAACTCTAACCTACTGTTTCATGCCTCCATGCCTCTCAACGAAGACGGCTCTCTGAAGGAAGTAGACATTCTAGGGAAGAAATATAAAGGCAAAGCATTATTGAGCCGAGTAGGCGAATTAATACGCACAGCTTATTTTGCAGAAAACGACAACGAAGAAAAGGCCTTTGCTCTTGACTATGTATGGTATTTATGGTGTGGAAAAAATTCTCCAGCATTTGATAAAAGTAAAATGGCCACATTCGAACGCTATTTCCTAACTGACAAAGAAACGCATAAAGAAGTAAAAGGTTTCTATTATACATTACGAGATCGGGAAGATATATGCGATATGATTATGGATGAATTCGGTGTAGAAGGCGAACATCGCCACATCATCAACGGTCATGTACCTGTAAAAGCTGTAAAAGGAGAAAAACCGATTAAAGCCAACGGAAAACTGATGGTTATCGACGGAGGTTTTTCTAAAGCATATCAGCCAGAAACCGGTATTGCGGGATATACACTTGTTTATCATTCACGCGGTTTCCAACTAGTACAACACGAACCATTTACTTCCACTCAAAAAGCGATAGAAGAAGGGCTTGATATTAAATCAACAACTCAAATCGTGGAAATGAGCAGTAAACGTATGATGGTAAAAGATACCGATAAAGGGCGAGAGTTAAGCATACAGATAAATGATCTGAAGAAATTGCTTGTAGCCTACCGGACTGGTACCATCAAAGAGAAATCATTATAGTAATTATTATATAGGGACACTCAGTAAATAATATAAAATTAGCCAACTAATTCATACACAATGTA
>DXLO01000030.1 GCA_019414665.1 Bacteroides sp.
GATATTCTAGAAAAATAAGCTCGTAAATATGTTGTAAAATACAAAAAGTCTTAGCAAATTTGTATAATTATAGTATTTCGGGGAGAAGAAACAACCATTATCTAAATATAAAGACAGATGAGAGAAGAGGACAAATTAATGACCGAGCAAGGTCAAGTTTTAGAAAAAAAGCCCTATAATCTTCGGGAGAGGAAGATAAAGGACGCACCTTACCGTAACATGATTCGTGCCGAACTGGCTGATGAATTGTATGACCGAATTATGAACATTATTGTTCTTCAGAAGAAATACAAGGATCCTAATTATTCGGCGAAAGATCTTGCGAAAGAACTTAAAACCAATACTCGTTACTTGTCGGCTGTCATCAATTCCCGCTTCGGAATGAACTATTCATGCCTGGTAAACGAGTACCGAATCAAGGACGCTTTGCATATGTTGATCGACAAGCGTTATGCGGAAAAGAATGTAGAAGAAATCAGTACAATGGTCGGTTTTGCCAACCGTCAGTCGTTTTATGCGGCTTTTTATAAGAATGTTGGCGAAACACCTAATAACTATAGAAGACGAAAACTGGAAAATAATAGGTAACGGTTAAAGAAAATAGAACTTATAAAAACAACAGATGTCATTCTAAACGGGAGAAAGTACATGCAAGGCTTTTCCGAGTATACTTTCTTTTCGTTTAGAATGACATTTAGTTTGAGGGCTTTTTATAAGTAGATAATGGATGGTTATAAAAAAGAAGAATATATATGTTGCAAGATTCATTTTCATATACAGTAGAACAGTTTGCAGATTTGCAGATTTTGCGTTACCGGGTTCCCGGATTTGAAAACTTGCCCTTACGGCGCAAGCAGTTGATTTATTATCTATCTCAGGCTGCTCTTGAAGGAAGAGATATATTGTTCGATCAGAACGGAAAATACAACTTGCAGATTCGTCGTCTGCTGGAAGCCGTTTATATACATTTCAAAGGTGACCGTACCAGTGAGCAGTTTCTTGCACTGGAAGTCTATCTGAAACGTGTATGGTTTGCAAACGGTATTCATCATCATTATGCATGCGACAAGTTCGTACCGGCATTTACATCTGCTTACCTGGAAGAAGTTGTCAACTCACTGCCTGAAGAGGTGCTTCCGCTTGAAGAAGGTGAAACATGTCAGGCTATGTGCGATAAGCTGTTTCCGGTAATCTTTGATCCAAGCGTTATGCCCAAGCGGGTGAACCAGTCGGATGGGGAAGACTTGGTACTCACTTCTGCTGCCAATTATTATGAAGGGGTTACTCAGCAGGAAGCAGAAGACTTTTATGCAGCTCAAAAGAAAGCAGACGATCAGGAACCGGTAATGTATGGTATGAACAGTCGTCTGGTAAAAGAAAACGGACACGTGTACGAACAGGTATGGAAAGTTGGAGGAATGTACTCGTCTGCCATTGAAAAAATTATTTCATGGTTGCAAAAAGCTGAGGATGTCGCAGAAAATGACGCACAGCGCGAAGTTATCCGTCTGTTGATAGAATTTTATCGAACAGGAGATCTGAAACTGTTTGATGCTTATTCCATAGCCTGGCTGAAGGATACTGATTCGTTGGTGGATTTTGTGAATGGCTTTATCGAAAGCTACGGCGATCCGCTGGGAATGAAAGCAAGTTGGGAATCGATTGTCAACTTTAAGGATATGGAAGCTACTCACCGTACAGAAACCATCAGCAGTAATGCCCAGTGGTTTGAAGACCACTCGCCGGTAGATGCCCGCTTCAAGAAAACAGAAGTGAAAGGTGTTTCGGCAAAGGTTATTACAGCAGCTATTCTGGCCGGCGATTTATATCCGTCGACTGCTATCGGTATCAATCTCCCGAATTCCAACTGGATTCGTAGTGTACATGGCTCGAAGTCGGTAACGATTGGCAATCTGACCGATGCTTATAACAAAGCTGCCCGTGGTAATGGTTTCCGCGAAGAATTTGTATATAGTGAAACAGAACGCCAGTTGCTTGAGAAGTATGCCGATATAACCGATGACTTGCATACTGATTTGCATGAATGTCTGGGGCATGGTTCAGGAAAACTGCTTCCGGGAGTAGATCCGGATGCTTTGAAAGCGCATGGTTCTACGATTGAAGAAGCACGTGCCGATTTGTTTGGTCTTTACTATTTGCCCGACGCTAAAATGATAGAACTGGGACTTGTGCCGGATGCTGAGGCTTATAAGGCTGAATATTATTCGTACATGATGAACGGCTTGATGACGCAGCTGGTACGTATAGAGCCCGGGTGTACGGTAGAAGAGGCACATATGCGCAACCGTCAGCTGATAGCTCGCTGGGCACTGGAACATGGGCAGGCAGAGCATGTGGTGGAAATGGTGAACCGTGACGGAAAAACTTACGTGCGTATTAACGATTATGCCAAGTTGCGTATGCTGTTTGGTAAACTGTTGGCCGAAATTCAGCGCATCAAGAGCGAGGGAGATTATGAGGCAGCCCGTCAGCTGGTTGAAACGTATGCCGTACAAATCGATCCGGTATTGCATGCCGAAGTCTTGCAACGATATCGCAGTCTGCATCTGGCTCCTTATAAAGGTTTTGTCAATCCGGTATATACGCCACAAACCGATAAGGAGGGAAACATTACCGATGTGCATATTTCTTATTCGGAAGGGTATGCAGAGCAGATGCTCCGATATAGCAGAGATTATTCTAATTTATAATATACTTCCGTTGTAGAATACGAAGTCTGCAACGGAGGATTTTATGATTGCTTTTTATTATGGACAATAATATACACGAAACAATTAAAGATATCAAATCGAAATTCCGTCTTTTCATGAACGGCATGGTTTCGCAAAGCATGCGTGAAAAAGGGATGGAGTACAAACTGAATTTCGGTATTGAATATCCCCGTATCAAGGAGATAGCTGCGGGATATGAGCCCGATCATGAACTGGCTCAGGCACTGTGGAAGGAAAATATCAGAGAATGTAAGATTCTGGCAGGTCTGCTTCAGCCGGCAGATACGTTTTATCCGGAAATAGCTGATATCTGGATAGAGGGTATGGACTATCCTGAACTGGCAGAATATACGGTGATGAATCTGTTCCAGCGTTTGCCTTATGCATCGGAAGTTGTGTTCCGCTGGATGGCAGATGAACGCGAGATGTTCCAGCTTTGTGGCTTTTTACTGATGGCGCGTTTGCTGATGAAAGGAGAAAGACTGAACGAGCGTGCTGAGGCTGAATTTCTGGATCAGGCCTGTACGGCTGTGGAAGGAGATTGCGGTCCGGTTCAGAAGGCGGCATCCGTGGCATTGCGCAAGTATGCACACCAGTCGCGTGAAAATAAAAGAACCGTAAGCAAGCAGTTGGGTATCTGGGCAAAATCGGAGAAGCCGGCTGTCAGGGCATTGGCAGAAGAGATTAAGGCAGATTTGGAATTCTGATGTTTTAGAGATTCCTGATTAGAGAAATTTTTCTTTTATTGTTTTTCTTAATTGCATAAAAAAGATTAACTTTGAACCCTGAACGAATTACCGGATGGAAGAGAATATAAAAGATAAAGCAAAACAGATTCTGACGGATTATCTTCAGAAGAACGGGCATCGGAAGACACCCGAGCGTTATGCTATACTCGATACAATCTATACCATAAAGGGACATTTTGATATAGATATGCTCTATTCCTATATGGCTGAAAAAGAAAAGTTCCGTGTAAGTCGTGCTACTCTTTATAATACAATCATACTCCTGATTGATGCGGGGCTGGTGATCAAACATCAGTTCGGCAATACTTCACAGTACGAACGTTCGTACAATAATGAAACCCACCATCACATGATATGCACCTCGTGCGGGAAAGTGTCTGAATTTGAAGATGAAACTTTGAAGCAGGCTATTGCCGACACAAAGTTGAAAGGTTTTCATGCTTCGCACTATTCCTTGTACATATACGGGTTGTGCAACAAGTGTATGGCGGCTAAACGTAAGAAAAGTAAATAAACTTATTATAAAAGTTGGAAATCATGAAAGTAGATGTTTTGCTAGGTTTACAATGGGGCGACGAAGGAAAAGGGAAAGTAGTCGATGTCTTGACTCCGCGCTATGATGTTGTTGCTCGTTTTCAGGGAGGACCGAATGCAGGTCATACTCTTGAATTTGAAGGTCAGAAATATGTACTCCGCTCTATTCCTTCCGGAATATTTCAGGGGGATAAAGTAAATATTATCGGAAACGGTGTTGTTCTTGATCCGTCTTTGTTCAAGGCAGAAGCCGAAGCGCTGGAAGCAAGCGGTCATCCTTTGAAAGAACGTTTGCACATTTCAAAGAAGGCTCATTTGATTTTGCCTACTCACCGTATTCTGGATGCTGCTTATGAGGCTGCAAAAGGAGCTTCTAAAGTAGGTACTACAGGTAAGGGTATCGGTCCTACTTATACTGATAAGGTAAGCCGTAACGGACTTCGTGTAGGAGATATCCTGCACAACTTTGAAGAAAAATATGCAGCTGCTAAAGCTCGTCACGAACAGATTCTGAAAAGCCTGAATTATGAGTATGACATTACCGAACTGGAAAAACAGTGGATGGAAGGTATTGAATACTTACGTCAGTTTAATTTGGTAGACAGCGAACATGAAATCAATAATTTGCTGAAAGCAGGCAAGAGTGTTTTGTGTGAAGGTGCTCAGGGTACAATGCTGGATGTTGACTTCGGTTCTTATCCGTTTGTTACTTCTTCTAACACAATTTGTGCTGGTGCTTGTACAGGTCTGGGTCTTGGCCCGAATAAAATCGGTGAAGTGTATGGTATCATGAAAGCTTATTGTACACGTGTTGGAGCAGGACCGTTCCCAACAGAATTGTTCGATGAAACAGGTAAGACTATCCGCGATCTGGGACACGAATATGGTGCTGTAACTGGTCGTGAACGTCGTTGCGGTTGGGTTGACCTGGTAGCTTTGCGTTATGCTATTATGGTGAATGGAGTTACTCAGCTGATTCTGATGAAGAGCGATGTGCTCGATGGATTTGAAACTATCAAGGCTTGTGTAGCTTATAAGGTAAACGGTGAAGAAATCGATTACTTCCCATTCGATATTACCGAAGGAGTTGAACCTGTATATGTAGAAATGCCGGGTTGGAAGACCGACATGACTAAGATGACAAGTGAAGATGAATTCCCAGAAGAATTCAATGCTTATATTGCTTTCCTTGAAGAACAGTTGGAAACTCCTATCAAGATTGTATCTGTAGGTCCGGACCGTGCACAGACTATCGAACGTTACGTTGAAGATTGATTCGGAAATCTGAGATATAATAAATAATATAACAAAAGCCCGTTGGTAATATTCCGACGGGCTTTATTTCTATCTTTTTAATAAAGCAGGCATACGCAGTATTTCTGTGGTGCTTTCAGGGAGATTACTTTTCCTCCTTTTAGACGTGTCTGCTCTTTTCTGAATATTTCTCCGTTTACCGGATTGATCCATACTACCTTGTATGTCTTCCGGTCATGGCTCAGGTCCAGGTGGATATCTGTTTCAAGACAATATACGAGGTATCCCTTTTGGGCTTTTCCCATCACCCATTGCCGGTTGCTTTCCGTAAGTGAAGCGACAGGCTGAAATTCTGAAGCCAGTGTATATACATCCATAGCTTTGATAGGAGGAACTTTTGCAAGTGAACCGCCTGCCATGAAAACAGCCCAGTTGGCTGCATTACCTTCGACGTTGCGTGGCATGGCAGCGTTGTAGGTTACCGCTTTTTCCGGATAACGGGAACGATATTCGTATACAGCCCGATAAATGCTTTCACAAGACGTTGTACCGGGATCGATGAGTCGTGCCCACTGTCGGGGAGCCAGACTACATCCTCCTTGGGGCTCATACAAGCTTCCGTCGTTACGATAGTGCCATTGCCGGATGTCGATGATGTCTACCATTTTATTATAGAGAGAATCTTGCAGAACGGCATCTTGCACATCCTTGGTTGCAGTCAGAGCTACCAGTTGATGGTTGGGGCAGGAAGCGATTTCTTCCAGCCAGAACTTCATGAAATGTAACGGACCGGTATATTCCATTCCGATGCTGTGTATGACTCCATTGTTGTCGTGGAACGTATTAACGCTTTGCCGGATAAACAACTGATGATATTTTCTGATAACCGGACGGGTGATGTCATAAAATTGTTCGGCCATATATACACGCTTGTCGCCTGCAAACAATGTTTTCTCGGGGAATCCAAGATTGTTGATGTTGTTTGCCGAACGCCAGGGATAGTCACACCAGTGCGCTCCTTCTTCTATGATGTTATGCTGGTTGTAATGGTCGTGCCAGAGTAACAGATTCTTTCTGTCGGCAAGGTCGACAAACTGTTTGAGTCTGTACCAATACCAGGGATTGAATTTATTTAAATCGTATTTACTCAGTCGGTCTTGCGCTTCTCCTGTTCCACTGCGACTGTATGGATATTCGTTGAAAGGAGCCCAGACCTCCGAGTCAGCCTGCATGTTCCGCTCATGATCGTTTCGCCGGCGTTCGTACCATAATCCTGTGCGGTGGTGCAACACATGGCTTCCCGATGCCTCCAGTTGCCGGGCAATGCTGTCCGGTTCTTCCGTATATCCGTGTCCGGTTCTTCCCGGATAAAAAAGTGTGAGTGAACCAATGCCCTGCCATCCTGTTGTTCCCGGTTCCGACTTATGTGGATAAGTACCTCTGGTCATTATCAGATCTCCTCGTGTCACCCATCCGTTGCGGATAGTGAGTGGAGCAGACTTTACGGCATCAATATGTTCTTTTCTCGGTTTATATTTAACTTGTGAAATTTCCGGAATGTTATGTATGCTGCAATCTATTGGGTATGACACAATCATGCTGTCTATCCATTTATCCATTCGGATATCAGGATGTAATGATTGCTTAGACATCCAAGCTGCATATTCTACCGTAGGTTTGGCTGTTTCGAGTGTATGATAAACAAAAATCTTATTTTCTTCCAGCTCTTGTTTTTTCCCTGTACGTTCTGTCAGCTGTGCGTAAAATATGCTTTCCGGTTTTATGAATGTATGGGATAACTGATAATATCCGTTGCCGTAAGGCTGAGTCCACATACCATAAGCCCAGTTGTGTGCTGTCGGAGGGGTAACACAGTGAGTCTGTGAAGCCCGACCTTGCCAGAAAAGAGAATTGGCGGCTGTCCATCCTGCTCCCTGATCGGATATGTCGCGATAGCCATACTCCAGGTTTCCCCCGGATACGGTAATCTTATCCATCAGAATACCGTTCGAAAATCCTCCGGTAGACCCGCTGAAACTGTAAGGACATTCTGAATGACATTGCACGAAGGCATTGGGCCCTGGCACACCTTTTCCGACACTGAAATCACGATAGCCGTTTTCGGAATAGCAACGCTGGAAAAGTGTTTGCTGGCCGAGAGTGTGAAAGGCATATCGTCTATGATTTGCTATTTCTGAAACCGGCTCCAGAAACTTACAGTCTTCTACGGTTATCTGGCTGCTTCCTTCCAGCAACATCACTGCCGAACCGGCAAAATGCTTGGCTGTTACTCTTCTTACCCATCCGTCTTGTATGTGATTGAAGGTAATAGCCTGCCAGCGGTGATTTTCATCTTTGGGATTGGCCGCATCAAAATCGGAAATGCAGCATAAGTTTTCTATACCTATATTATATATACGTCCGGTCCGTTTCAGGGGAGTGACATATCCTCCTCCATATTCAGGATCAAGGCTCATGGTAATTGGCACGTCTATTTCGATACCTTCCTCACTGACTTGAGTGACATTACGTTCCCATGCCATTGTATACTGTCCGGGCTGCCATTTCGAAAAGTTGTACTCCTGCTGGTTACCCAGACGGTCTGTTCCTAGCTCTGCAAGCCACTCGGGAGTACACGGGCGTATTACTCGTATTTTATCTCCAACCTTTAAATGCTTGTCGGCCGAAGCTAAAGGAATGAAAGTTGCATTTACAGGAACATATTTGTCGGAAACTTTCAGGCTGTCGGATGTTTCGGCATTGTCATATCCCAGTATACGGATTAATTCGTTTTTTGTAAATCCTTTTGCTTGCAAAACTGTTCCTCCTGAAGCATTGCATCCGCTACCACGTAGTACAATACCACTTTTGCGTATCAATAACTGTCCTTCGATGTGGTATATGCCCGGAAGCAGCTGTATAGCTCCCCGGAACTGATTATCCTGCAAGGGGAGAGAACTGACATAATCAATTGCCCGCTGGATGACGGCTGTTGCATCACCTTGAGGCGGATGAACATAGACTTTGGCTTCTATATAAGGAATGGGATGTTCCGATCGCTGATATCCGCAATATGAAAAATCAGGAACCCGGTCGCCGTTAGGGTAAGCATAATATACGATTTTTCCTTCTTCCGTTATGTGGATAGGCATGCCCGGATGTGTTTTAAAATGTCCGCTTGAGTGACAGCAAATACATATGCCGGCGGATAATAGAAGAAATTTTTTTGTCGCGTTTTTCATAAATAAGTAATATAATGATTGATTTGTATAAGCAAATGTATAAAATAAAAGGAAATAAATGCTACCTTTGCCTGCACTTTGTAAAGTTGGAACGAATATATGATTTCTATTGAAGGACTGAAAGTTGAGTTTGGAGTTACTCCTTTGTTCGAGGATGTTTCATTTGTTATAAATAAGAAAGACCGTATAGCATTAGTAGGTAAAAATGGTGCGGGAAAATCGACCATGCTGAAGATTCTGGCAGGCCTGCAACAACCTACTGAAGGTAATGTTGCTGTACAGCGAGGAGTGACAATCGGATATTTGCCTCAGGTGATGATTCTGAGTGATACGCGTACGGTAATGGCTGAGGCCGAAATGGCATTCGAACATATATTCGAGTTACAGGATAAGTTGGCAAAAATGAATCAGGAACTTGCCGACCGTACGGATTACGATTCGGAAAGTTATCATGAACTGATAGATCGGTTTACTCACGATAACGAACGCTTCCTGATGATGGGCGGTACAAATTACAGAGCGGAAATAGAACGTACCTTGGTCGGACTCGGATTCAGCCGGTCTGATTTTGATCGTCCTACCAGTGAGTTCAGTGGAGGATGGCGTATGCGTATTGAGCTGGCAAAGCTGTTGTTACGCCGCCCTGATGTATTGTTGCTGGACGAGCCGACCAACCATTTGGATATTGAAAGTATTCAATGGCTGGAAAACTTCCTGAAAATGAGTCCCGGTGCTGTTGTGCTGGTCAGTCACGACCGTGCTTTCATCAATAACGTAACAAACCGGACTATCGAGATCTCTTGTGGACGTATTTATGACTATAAGGTTGCTTACGATGAATTTGTCGTCCTCCGTAAAGAACGTCGCGAACAGCAGTTGCGTGCGTACGAAAATCAGCAGAAGGAGATAAAGGATACTGAAGACTTTATAGAGCGTTTCCGCTATAAAGCGACAAAAGCCGTTCAGGTACAAAGCCGTATCAAGCAACTGGAGAAAATAGTTCCTATTGAAATAGATGAAGAAGATAACTCAGCACTTCGTTTGAAATTTCCTCCAGCCATGCGTTCCGGCAATTATCCGGTAATTTGCGAAGGGGTAAAGAAAGCATATGGCGACCATGTTGTGTTTCATGATGTAACCTTGACTATCAATCGTGGAGAGAAAGTTGCTTTCGTTGGAAAGAACGGTGAAGGTAAGTCAACTCTCGTGAAATGTATCATGGATGAAATTCCATACGAAGGAAAGCTGGTAATAGGACACAATGTACAGATCGGCTATTTTGCGCAGAATCAGGCGCAGCTGCTTGATGGAAATCTGACTGTTTTTGATACGATAGATTCTGTGGCCAAAGGAGATATACGCTTGAAAATACGCGATATATTGGGAGCATTTATGTTTGGCGGGGAAGCTTCCGACAAGAAAGTAAAGGTGCTTTCGGGAGGGGAGCGGAGCCGACTGGCGATGATAAAACTGTTGCTGGAACCGGTAAACTTCCTGATACTGGACGAACCTACCAACCACTTGGATATGCGTTCCAAGGATGTGCTGAAAGAGGCTATCCGTGAATTTGACGGTACGGTGATAGTAGTTTCTCACGACCGTGAATTTTTGGACGGACTGGTTACAAAGGTTTATGAGTTTGGAGGAGGTGTAGTGAAAGAACATATTGGAGGGATTTACGATTTCTTGCAGAAAAAGAAAATGGAAAACCTCAATGAACTTCAGCTTTCTCAGTCGCCTACTGTTTCTGCTGCGAAGAAAGAAGAACCGGTACAGGCCAGTGACAATAAACTTTCGTACGAAGCACAGAAAGAGCAGAACAAAAAAATCCGTAAACTGGAAAAACAGGTTGCAGATTGTGAAACGCTTATTGAACGTCTGGAAAAAGAAGTTGCCGAACTGGAAGAACGGATGGCTACTCCAGAAGGGGCATCGGATATGAAATTATACGAACAGCATCAGCAACTCAAAAAACAGATATCGGATGCTGAAGAAGAATGGGAGAATGTTTCTCTTGAACTGGAAGAACTTAAAAGTTAAAACTGCTAATTATAATTGATTATGAAAACAAAACTTTTTGCTGCTATGGCAGTGCTGGTTGCTGCTGCCATGACAGGTTGTGCCGGACAAAAGGAAGCTAAAACTACTTCCGGTATCAACTTGGAAAATCTTGACACTACAGTTGCTCCTAGTCAGGATTTCTATCGTTATGCATGTGGCGGCTGGATGAAGAATCATCCTCTCACAGACGAGTATTCTCGTTATGGAACATTTGAAGTGCTGATTGAAAACAACCGCAAACAATTGCAGGAACTTATCGAAGGACTGGCTTCTAAGCAGAATGAACCGGGTTCGCTGGCTCAGAAGATCGGGGATGTGTATAACATGGCAATGGATAGCGTGACTCTTAACAAAGAGGGCATGGCTCCGGTAAAGGCAGAAATGGATAAAATTGCTGCTTTGAAGGATAAAAAAGAAATTATCCCTATGGTAGTAGAACTGCTGAACTGTGGTATCGGAACTTATTTCTCAAGCTTTGTTTATGCAGATCCGAAAAACAGTGATGTCAATATGTTCCAGATTGCTCAGGGTGGATTTAACTTGGGTGAGAAAGAATATTACCTCGACAATGACAGCGCAACTGTAAATGTGCGTGAAAATTACAAGAAATATATTGCTAAACTCTTTACTCTGGCAGGATTCTCTGAAGCTGAGGCTCAGCAGAAAATGGCTGATGTAATGGAAATAGAAACTTCTATCGCTAAGGAAGCTTTCAACGCTGTACAGCAACGTAATCCAGAGGCTAACTACCATAAAATGTCGTATGCCGATCTGAAAAAGACTTTCTCTGGTATTGACTGGGATACTTATTTGAAAGGCTTGGGCATCAAGGAAGTTACTGAATTGAACGTGATGCAGATAGAACCTCTGAAAGAAGTTGAAAAACTGATCAACACACTTCCTGTATCAAAACATATCTCTTATTTACAGTATAATCTGCTGGACGCTGCTGCTCCTTATCTGAGCGATGACTTTGTAACAGCTCGTTTCGATTTCTATGGAAAGGTATTGTCTGGACGTCAGCAGAACTCTCCTCGCTGGAAGCGTGCCGTTAGCGCTGTAGAAAGCATGCTGGGTGAGGCTGTAGGACAAATGTATGTAGAAAAATATTTCCCTGCAGCAGCCAAAGAACGTATGGTTAAGCTGGTTAAGAATTTACAGGATGCTCTTGGAGAACGTATTAAGGCTCAGGAATGGATGAGTGACAGCACGAAGATGGTTGCTTTGGAAAAACTGTCTACTTTCCATGTTAAGGTGGGATATCCTGACAAGTGGAAAGATTATTCAAATCTGGACATCAAGAAGGACTCTTATTGGGCTAATGCTTGCCGTGCAAATAAATGGGGATTGGATGACATGTACAGCCGTTTGGGAAAACCTGTTGATAAGGATGAATGGCTGATGACTCCACAGACTGTAAATGCTTATTATAATCCTTCTACTAACGAAATCTGCTTCCCGGCAGGTATCCTGCAATATCCGTTCTTCGATATGAACGCTGATGACGCATTCAACTATGGTGCTATCGGTGTAGTAATCGGTCATGAAATGACTCACGGATTCGATGATCAGGGTCGTCAGTATGACAAGAATGGTAACCTGACCGACTGGTGGGCAGAAGGTGATGCAGAACGTTTCGATGCTCGTGCAAAAGTGATGGTTGATTTCTTCAACAATATCGAAGTATTGCCGGGACTGAAAGCTAACGGACAACTGACTTTGGGTGAAAATCTGGCTGACCATGGAGGTTTGAATGTTTCATATCTTGCATTCCAGAATGCAATGAAAGAAAATCCTCTGGGTGATGTAGACGGATTTACTCCGGAACAGCGTTTCTTCTTGGCTTATGCAACCGTATGGGCTGCCAATACTCGTGAAGAAGATATGCGTTCTCGTACAAAATCAGATCCTCATTCATTGGGCGAATGGCGTGTAAATGGTGCTCTGCCTCATATTCAGGCTTGGTATGATGCCTTCAATATCACTCCGGAAAGTCCGATGTATATTGCTCCTGAAAACCGTGTAAATATCTGGTAATACAGTTCTTTATATACCTTAGAAAAGGTCATGTCAAGGCAATTTAGGTTTGCCGTGGCATGGCCTTTTTTATTGTATTTAGTCTGATGCCGTAGAGGGGAAAAAGATGAATCTTGACGTTTTCTGTCTAAAAACATAGTTTAGTAACACGAATAAATTTGTTGCATTTCTGCTCATTAATTTCTAATTTGCGCATCACTATGTTAGAGATATGAAAAGCATATCCTTTTGTTCAATAATTAAATCTTGAAATACCATGAAAGTATATCAGACCAACGAAATTAAAAACATTGCCCTGCTTGGCAATGACGGATCAGGTAAAACCACCCTCACAGAAGCGCTGCTCTATGAGAGTGGTATTATAAAACGTCGCGGCAGAATCACTGCCAAAAATACAGTCAGCGACTATTTTCCGGTAGAGCAGGAGTATGGTTACTCGGTCTTCTCTACCGTTTATCATGTAGAGTGGAATGGCAAAAAACTGAATATCATCGACTGTCCTGGAAGTGATGACTTTGTGGGAGCTGCTATTACAGCATTGAACGTAACGGATACGGCTATTTTATTGTTGAATGGCCAGTATGGTCCCGAAGTAGGTACACAAAATCATTTCCGTTATACTGAAAAGTTGGGAAAACCTGTGATTTTCCTGGTAAACCAGCTTGATAGTGAAAAATGTGATTTCGATCATGTATTGGAACAGTTGAAGGAAAATTACGGTTCTAAAGTTGTTCCGGTTCAGTATCCGTTGGCTACAGGACCAGACTTCAATTCGTTGATCGATGTACTTTTGATGAAAAAATATTCATGGGGTCCTGACGGTGGAGCACCGACTATCGAAGAAATTCCTGCTGAGGAAATGGAAAAAGCTCAGGCTTGGCATAAGACTCTGGTAGAAGCTGCTGCCGAACATGATGAAACTTTGATGGAGAAATTCTTCGAATCTGAATCGCTTACAGAAGACGAAATGCGTGAAGGTATTCGTAAAGGATTGGCTGCACGTGGTATGTTCCCTGTTTTCTGTGTGTGTGCAGGTAAAGATATGGGAGTTCGCCGACTGATGGAATTCTTGGGTAATGTCGTTCCATTTGTTGATGAAATGCCTACTGTACATAATACACGTGGTGTTCCTGTTGCTCCTGATGCAAACGGACCTACTTCTTTGTATTTCTTTAAAACAGCAGTTGAACCACATATCGGAGATGTACAGTACTTTAAGGTTATGAGTGGAGTTGTACACGAAGGTGATGATTTGAATAATGCCGATCGTGGTTCTAAAGAACGCATGGCACAGCTTTATGTGTGTGCCGGAGCTAACCGTGAAAAGGTAGACGAACTTCGTGCGGGAGATATCGGATGTACAGTGAAACTGAAAGATGTGAAGACAGGAAATACCTTGAATGGTAAAGACTGCGAAAATCGTTTTAACTTTATTAAGTATCCGAATCCGAAATATACTCGTGCTATTAAGCCAGTCAATGAAGCTGATACAGAAAAGATGATGGCTGTATTGAACCGCATGCGTGAGGAAGATCCGACTTGGGTAGTAGAACAGTCTAAAGAGTTGAAACAGATTTTGGTTCATGGTCAGGGTGAATTCCACTTGCGTACCTTGAAATGGCGTCTGGAAAACAATGAAAAGCTTCAGGTACAGTTCTATGAACCTAAGATTCCATATCGTGAAACTATTACAAAAGCTGCTCGTGCCGATTATCGCCACAAGAAACAATCGGGTGGAGCTGGTCAGTTTGGTGAAGTTCATCTGATTGTAGAACCTTATTATGAAGGAATGCCTGCTCCTGAACTGTATAAATTCAACGGCCAGGAATTTAAGATGAATGTAAAGAGTACAGAAACAATTGATCTGGAATGGGGCGGTAAATTGGTATTTGTTAACAGTGTAGTAGGTGGTGCTATTGATACTCGTTTCATGCCGGCTATTTTGAAAGGTATCATGAGCCGTATGGAACAGGGACCTTTGACCGGTTCGTATGCCCGTGATGTACGTGTAATTGTTTATGACGGTAAGATGCATCCGGTAGATTCAAATGAAATTTCTTTCATGCTGGCCGGACGTCAGGCCTTCAGTGAAGCCTTTAAGAATGCTGGTCCGAAGATTCTGGAACCTATTTATGACGTAGAAGTATTCGTACCAAGTGATAAACTGGGTGATGTTATGAGTGATATGCAAGGCCGTAGAGGTATGATTATGGGTATGAGCAGTGAAAAAGGCTATGAAAAGCTTGCTGCAAAGGTACCTTTGAAAGAAATGTCTAATTATTCTACAGCATTGAGCTCACTTACAGGAGGACGCGCTTCGTTCATTATGAAGTTTGCAAGTTATGAACTTGTGCCGACTGATGTTCAGAATAAGTTGATGAAAGAATTCGAAGAACAAGAAAAAGAAGAGGTATAAACTTTCTAGTTGTTGTTTTTATAGGTTGCAAAGGTCGCATTTCTTAAAAATGCGGCCTTTTTTATTTAACGAAGCTTAAACAATTAGCATACTTTGTTTGTTATTAATTTAAAATTTTATTATTTTTGCATTAAAGCAGAGTAATGTGTGGCGTAAAGTTTTTAAAATAACATGTAAATATCCGCTTTTCGTTAATATAAGAGAATCACGGATTAAAACATGTTAAGCAGAGTATCTTGTAAGTGATAGCTGTTTAATTTTGCCTTCATGAAAAAGTCAACTATTTGGATATTAGGTATTGTAATGGGACTCTCTTTTCTTAGCTTGCTCTATTTGCAGGTAAGTTATATAGAAGAGATGGTCAAGATGCGCAAGGAGCAGTTCGAAGAGAATGTAGGACGGAGTCTTGCTCAGGCTGTTCATAACTTAGAGTTGGTGGAAACGAAAAAATATCTTGAAAAAGATGTTGCGGCCACTGAACGTGCTGCACAGCTTTCTCAACAATTTCAAGGTCAACATCAGTCTCAGTCTAGTGGAAGTGTGTTGATCGGTTCTTCCGATGGAAGTACGATTTCTACTTTCGAGTGGAAAACTGTGATAAATCGTCCTTCTAGTATTCCTAAAGAGATTATTTCAACCGGAAAGAATATTCCTCAGACTTCACGTACGTTGCAGGAGATCGTAAAAGAACGTTATATTTACCAGCGTGCTTTGTTGAATGAGGTAGTTTACAATATTCTTTATACGGCGAGTGATAAGCCGTTGAAAGAACGAGTAAATTTCAAACAGCTGGATTATTTTCTGAATTCGGAATTAAAGAATAACGGGGTAGACATACCTTATCATTTTACGGTAACAGACCGTGATAATAAAGAAATTTATCGTTGCTCTGATTATGAATACGATAACGAAAAGGTTTACTCTCGGTTGCTGTTCGAAAAAGATCCTCCCGCAAAGATGGGATTTGTAAATGTCTTTTTCCCGACAATGGACAATTACATTTTCAGTTCTGTACGGTTCATGATACCATCTATTATTTTTACGCTGGTATTGTTGGTGACTTTTATTTTTACCATATACATCATTTTCCGTCAGAAGAAACTGACAGAGATAAAGAATGATTTCATTAACAATATGACTCATGAATTCAAGACACCTATCTCTACTATTTCTTTGGCTGCCCAGATGTTGAATGATCCGGCCGTAGGTAAATCGCCTGCCATGTTTAAGCATATTTCTGGGGTTATAAATGATGAAACCAAACGATTGCGTTTCCAGGTAGAAAAGGTTTTGCAGATGTCTATGTTCGAACGACAAAAGGCAACACTGAAGAAAAAAGAGGTTGATGCCAATGAACTGGTTTACGGTGTAACCAACACATTCCGCCTGAAAGTGGAAAACTGTAACGGAACTTTGGATGTTGCTCTGGATGCCGACGATCCGTTCATCTATGTAGATGAAATGCATTTTACGAATGTAATATTCAATCTTTTGGATAATGCATTGAAATATAAGAAACCGGATGTTAATATTCATCTGAAAGTCCGTACTTGGAATGAATCAGGCAAGCTTCATATATCGATAGAAGATAATGGTATCGGTATAAAGAAAGAAAACCTGAAAAAAATATTTGAAAAGTTCTACCGGGTTCATACAGGCAACTTACACGATGTGAAAGGCTTTGGTTTGGGCTTGGCCTATGTAAAGAAGATAATTACAGATCACAAGGGAACTATACGTGCCGAAAGTGAACTGAATGTAGGAACTAAATTTATTATTGTATTACCTTTATTTAAAGAAGATTGATATGGACGAAAAATTGCGTATTTTGTTGTGCGAGGATGATGAGAATCTTGGCATGCTTTTAAGAGAATATTTGCAGGCAAAAGGATATTCAGCAGAGTTGTTTCCTGACGGTGAAGCTGGTTTCAAGGCCTTTTTGAAAAATAAATACGATTTGTGTGTACTTGATGTAATGATGCCTAAGAAAGATGGTTTTACTTTGGCACAGGAAATACGTCAGGCAAATGCTGAAATTCCTATTATTTTCCTTACAGCTAAAACACTGAAGGAAGATATCCTGGAAGGATTCAAGATTGGTGCTGATGATTATATTACTAAACCTTTCAGTATGGAAGAGCTGACTTTCCGTATCGAAGCTATTTTACGTCGTGTACGTGGAAAACGCAATAAGGAAAGCAATATGTATAAAATCGGACGTTTCACATTCGATACTCAGAAACAGATTTTGTCTATTGGCGATAAGCAGACTAAACTGACAACTAAAGAGTCTGAATTGTTAGGATTGCTTTGCGCTCATGCTAATGAAATTCTTCAGCGTGACTTTGCATTGAAGACTATCTGGATAGATGATAATTACTTTAACGCACGAAGCATGGATGTGTATATCACTAAATTGCGTAAGCATCTGAAAGATGATGATTCTATCGAGATTATCAATATCCATGGTAAAGGATATAAATTGATTACCCCAGAGCAAGAATAAGAAATAACTGATAACTGAAATAAAAAAGCCTGAGTTTATAAAACCCAGGCTTTTTTATTTCTCTTTTTTGTTAGCTCAATATTAATCGGCAATACGTTTATTCAGAACGATATGAGAAATTAATCCAACGATAATGAGAACCAAAGAAGTTGCCAAAATCGCATTGTCGTTTACGTTGCCTCCATAGTAGCAAATAATCAGGATTACTGCTCCGATAATAACCAGTAACAATCCTAAGTTCTTTAATAAGCTTTTCATGTGTGTCTTCTATTTTATGGTTTATTTTTTCTTGGTTACAAATTAAAGGATAATTCTTGTATTGAAGAAATTATTTGATGAAAAAAAATAAAAAAGCTTACTCTTAGTCTTTTGTATTGGTAAAGATTTTGCGTAGAACTTCCTGGCTCACTCTTAATTCCTCCAATGTCAGCCCGTGAAGAGCCTCCTTTAATGTTTTGTTGGCTATAAAGCGTGCCATTTCTTCCAGTTCCTTTCCTGTTTTTGTAAGATGTATCAAATTGGTACGTCGGTCTTTTTTATCCGATATACGTACTACCAGATGCTGGCGCTCCATGTTGTCTATCAGACGAGTCATGCTAGGTTTGTCCTTAAAAGTCGCATTACATAACTCCTGCTGGGTAACTCCGTCCTTTTCCCATAAGAACAATAATACGGTCCATTGTTCAGGGGTTATCTCCATTCCATTCTGTCGGAAATTACGGCTTAGCTTACGGTTGATTGCAGCAGAAACCTTTCCGTTTAGGATCGCAAAAATGAGCTGTATGTCAAAGTTAAACTGTTCTATCATGTAATTATTGTTTAAACAACTACGCAAATATACGATACTTTTGCTATATATGGTATATGAAAATACCTCAAAATAACATTCTTTATCATATAAAAAGAATGCAATGGTTTGTATATTAGAGAAAAAGTCGTAACTTTGCGCCGCATTTGAAAAATTTATTATTAATAATTTAATTAACGTATAGTATGAATCAATACGAAACCGTTTTCATTTTAACTCCCGTTTTGTCTGATGTTCAGATGAAGGAAGCGGTAGAGAAGTTCAAAGCTATCCTTACACAGGAGGGTGCGGAGATCATTAATGAAGAAAACTGGGGATTGAAGAAATTGGCTTACCCAATTCAGAAAAAATCTACAGGTTTCTATCAACTGATTGAATTTAAAGCAGAACCGTCGGTTATTGAAAAACTTGAAGTAAACTACCGTCGTGACGAACGTGTTATCCGTTTCTTGACTTTCAAGATGGACAAATACGCTGCAGAATACGCTGCTAAGAGAAGAAATGTAAAATCAACTAAAAAGGAGGAAAACTAATCATGGCACAGCAACAATCAGAAATCAGATATTTAACTCCGCCTTCAGTAGACGTTAAGAAGAAAAAATACTGCCGTTTCAAAAAGAGTGGTATTAAGTATATCGACTACAAAGATCCTGAATTCTTGAAGAAATTCTTGAACGAACAGGGTAAAATCCTTCCGCGCCGTATTACAGGTACTTCATTGAAGTTCCAGCGTCGTATTGCGCAGGCTGTTAAGAGAGCTCGTCACTTGGCTTTGCTGCCTTTCGTAACTGATATGATGAAATAATTAAAGGAGGAATAAGAGTATGGAAATTATTTTGAAAGAAGACGTAGTTAACTTGGGCTACAAGAATGATATTGTAACCGTTAAGTCAGGTTATGGTCGTAACTATCTTATTCCGACAGGCAAAGCAGTTATCGCTTCTCCAGCTGCAAAGAAAATGTTGGCTGAAGAATTGAAACAGCGTGCTCACAAATTGGAAAAGATTAAGAAAGATGCTGAAGCAGTAGCAGAATCTTTGAAAGATGTATCTTTGAAGATCGCTACAAAAGTTAGCGCAACTGGCGTTATCTATGGTTCAGTTGGTAATATTCAGATTGCTGAAGAATTGGCTAAATTGGGTCACAACATCGATCGTAAGATTATCGTTGTTAAGGATTCTGTAAAAGAAGTTGGTCATTACAAAGCAGTCGTTAAACTTCACAAGGAAGTTTCTGTTGAAATTCCTTTCGAAGTTGTTGCAGAAGAAGCTTAATTTTGCAGTCTGTAAATACTTGATAAGATCCCGAGTAGATGAAAATCTGCTCGGGATTTCTTTTTTTATTATCTTAATAAGTATATTCAAAATTGCTTGATTGTTGGTTATGTTTATGCTGGTGGATCTTATTGGTTGAAATAATGGCCAGTAATTATTTTTTAAGAGAGAGTAAAGAATAGGGGAGGAATTTGGTAAAAGATGATATTTATAGTGTTTTTCTTTTTACTAAATGAGGGGCTGGATTTTTTTGTTTCTCTAGTGGAATAGATGGGGTGTTACAGAAATTTGTGGATATACTGATTTATTCTTCCTCAAGAGTCTGGAAAAATATCAGGATATTTTTGAAATTTTTGTACAAAAAGAGAAGTAAACAAGAGCATGTTTTTGGTGAAAGAATATGATTGGTAGAGAATTTACTACGTAAAGATAGGGAAGGTGGTAAAGGAAATATTTCTTATCGCTCATCAGAGGATATAAAAGGGTATAAAAAAAGTCTGAATGCTTTCGCATGCCAGACTTTCAATTCTCTCGAATGTTGTTCGAAATTATTCAGCTACTACTGCTGCAGAATCAACTGCTGCTGAGTCAGCTACTACTGCTGTAGAGTCAACAACTGGAGCTGCTTCTTCTACTGTTTCAACTGCTGCAGTTGAGTCAACTGTTGATTCATTGTTAGCTGCTTTGTTACCGCAAGATGCGAAAGATACAGCAGCGAATGCTACGAACAAAAATACTAATTTTTTCATTTTCTTTGCTTTTTAAAATCTGTAATACTTATGTTGTTTTCTTAAAACGATGCAAAGATATAGACTTTTTTAATACGTTGTTCTCTTTAGGGCATTTTTTTTCAAAAAAAATATGTTTTAAAATACTTTTCTTCATAAAAGATGTTTTCGGATATGGAAATATGGGAGAATATTCGTATATTTAAACGATTTTTCTGCATGTTTTTAGGGGAGATGTTTTTTCGGTGGTGAAAGCTCTCTTCCTTATCTTTGTGTTCCGATAATAATACGTAACTTTGCATTCAAATTATTATATTTAAAGTATGACAGATACAACTATTTTTCAAAATAAAAAGGCTGTTTATTATACATTAGGCTGTAAACTGAACTTTGCGGAAACTTCTACCATTGGAAAAATGCTTAAGGAAGTAGGAGTCCGTACCCTACGTAAAGGTGAGCAGGCTGATATTTGTGTAATTAATACCTGTTCGGTCACTGAAATGGCAGATAAAAAATGCCGTCAGGCTATTCATCGTTTGGCGAAAGAGCATCCGGGAGCTTTTATCGTAGTGACTGGATGTTATGCGCAGCTGAAGCCTGGACAGGTAGCAGATATTGAGGGAGTCGATCTGGTTTTGGGAGCAGAACAGAAAGGCGATCTGATGAAATATTTGGGAAATTTGGAGAAGCATGAGCATGGTGAAGCTATCACTACTGCCACAAAGGATATACGTACCTTTGTTCCTTCATGTTCTAGAGGTGACCGTACCCGTTATTTCCTGAAAGTACAAGATGGATGTGATTATTTTTGTTCGTATTGTACTATACCTTTTGCGCGAGGAAGAAGTCGTAATGGTAAAATTGCTGATCTGGTAGAGCAAGCTCGTCAGGTGGCAGCAGAAGGTGGAAAAGAAATTGTACTTACTGGAGTAAATATAGGTGATTTCGGAAAAACTACAGGAGAAAGTTTCTTCGATTTGGTAAAGGCACTTGATGCGGTGGAAGGCATTGAGCGGTATCGAATCTCTTCCATTGAGCCTAATCTGCTTACCGATGAAATTATAGAATACGTAGCACAGTCACGTCGTTTTATGCCTCATTTTCATATTCCGTTGCAGTCGGGATGTGATGAGGTGCTTAAATTGATGCGTCGCCGGTATGATACTGCGCTTTTTGCTTCCAAGATACATAAAATCAAGTCTTTGATGCCCGATGCCTTTATCGGTGTAGATGTGATTGTCGGTACAAGAGGAGAAACGCCCGAATACTTTGAACAGGCTTATGAGTTTATACAAGGGTTGGATGTAACCCAGCTTCATGTGTTCAGTTATTCGGAACGCCCTGGTACTCAGGCTTTGAAAATAGATTATGTAGTTTCTCCCGACGATAAACATCAAAGAAGTCAGCGTTTACTGGCATTATCGGACGAAAAGACAAGAGGTTTTTATGCTCGTCATATTGGTCAGGAAGCAACTGTATTGATGGAACACTCCAAGCCAGGTTGTCCTATGCATGGGTTCACCGATAATTATATCCGTGTGGAACTGGAGCAGAACGATGCTTTAGACAATCAGTTAATACGCGTACGTTTAGGTGATTTTAATGATGACGGAACCGCGTTGAAAGGTATTATATTATGATAAAAGTTTCGGTCGTTATATTAAACTGGAATGGCGCAGATATGCTGCGCCGTTTTTTGCCTTCTGTCATTTCGTGTTCGCAAGGAGAGGGAATAGAGGTTTGTGTAGCCGATAATGGCTCATCTGATGATTCCTGCCGGATAGTAGAGGGAGAGTTTCCTTCTGTCCGTCTGATTCGTCTGCCTGAGAATTATGGTTTTGCAGATGGATATAATAAAGCATTGGAACAGGTTGATGCTGAATATGTTGTGCTGCTTAACAGCGATGTGGAAGTTTCATCAGGCTGGTTGTCAGCAATGGTATCATATATGGATTTGCATCCGGAGGTTGCAGCCTGCCAGCCTAAAATTCTCGACTGGAAAAATAAAGAATATTTTGAATATGCAGGGGCGGCTGGTGGATTTATCGACCGATATGGGTATCCGTTCTGTCGCGGCCGTGTGTTTGATACGGTAGAAAAGGATATTGCACAATATGATGCTCCGGTTTCCATTTTCTGGGCTACGGGTGCAGCTTTATTTATCAGGCTTGACAAATATCGGGAAGTAGGGGGACTCGACGGACGTTTCTTTGCACATATGGAAGAAATAGACTTGTGCTGGCGTTTGCGCAGCCGTGGCTATGAGCTGGTTTGCCTGCCTCAAAGCGTAGTCTATCATGTAGGTGGGGCCACATTGAAGAAAGAAAATCCTCGGAAGACGTTCTTGAACTTTCGCAATAACCTGCTTATGCTTTATAAAAATCTTCCGGCTGAAGAGCTTGTTTCAGTAATGCGGACACGTACATGCTTGGACTATCTCGCAGCCTTGTTCTTTCTGCTTAAAGGAGATGTTTCTAATTTTCGTGCGGTACTTCAGGCTAGAAAAGAATTTCTTCGTTTACGGCCGGAATTTGTTTCAGATCGTCAGGAGAATTTGGATAAGACTGTTCTCGCAGATATTCCAGAACGTTTTAAATTCAGCATCCTGTGGCAGTCGAAACTGCTGGGTAGAAAAAAATATGCAGATTTACCTGTGAAATAAAAAGTTTTTTGTTTTGAGGCTTGTTTCTCGCTCTTGGAAACCTCGTCGTACCCACTGATAGATGGGTAGAATACAAACTGAATCAGTGTTAATAAAACATAAACCGTTCTTTTTCTCGGTTAAGCATCCCTGAAAAATTGTACATTTGTTAATACTACAGATAACCTAATAATTGCAGTTTATATTATGATATTAATTAATGGAAAAGAGGTTTCGGAACAAGTAAAGCAGGAAATAGCTGCTGAAGTTGCCGATATAGTTGCCCGTGGCGGTAAGCGTCCACATCTGGCTGCGGTTTTGGTAGGGCACGATGGGGGTAGTGAAACCTATGTTGCAGCAAAAGTAAAGGCTTGTGAAGTTTGCGGTTTCAAATCTACTCTTATTCGTTACGAAAGTGATGTGACCGAAGAAGAACTTCTGGCGAAAGTGCAAGAGCTGAATAATGATCCCGATGTGGATGGATTTATCGTACAATTGCCTTTGCCTAAACATATTTCAGAACAGAAAGTTATAGAAACAATCGACTATCGTAAAGATGTTGATGGCTTCCATCCGATAAACGTAGGCCGTATGTCCATCGGGCTTCCTTGTTATGTTTCTGCAACTCCCAATGGTATCTTGGAACTGCTTCGACGCTATAATATAGAAACCCAGGGTAAAAAATGTGTTGTACTTGGAAGAAGTAATATTGTCGGAAAACCAATGGCAATGCTGATGATGCAGAAAGCATATCCGGGTGATGCTACCGTAACAGTCTGCCATAGCCGTAGTAAAGATTTGGTGAAAGAATGTCGTGAAGCGGATATAATTATAGCAGCTTTGGGACAGCCTAATTTTGTAAAGGCAGATATGGTTAAGGAAGGGGCTGTTGTGATTGATGTCGGTACAACTCGTGTACCCGATGCAACAAAAAAATCAGGATTTAAACTTACCGGAGATGTGAAATTTGATGAAGTGGCTCCAAAATGTTCATATATAACTCCAGTTCCCGGTGGTGTAGGACCGATGACAATTGTATCGTTGATGAAGAATACATTGCTGGCTGGTAAGAAGGCTATATATAAATAATGCTCCTTCTAGAAGGTTTTACAGCATAAAATGAACTTTTATGAAAGATTTTTCTCAAAAGTGTTTGCAAATTCAAAATAAACATATATCTTTGCACTCGCTTTTGAAAGGGTAATCAACATGGTGACTATAGTTCAGTTGGTTAGAGCGTCAGATTGTGGTTCTGAATGTCGTGGGTTCGAGTCCCACTAGTCACCCTTTCATAGAAGCAACCATTTTTAATATGGTGACTATAGTTCAGTTGGTTAGAGCGTCAGATTGTGGTTCTGAATGTCGTGGGTTCGAGTCCCACTAGTCACCCTTCTGAAAATGAAAGCGATCTTCAAGTGAAGGTCGCTTTTTTGTGTTTCCAGTTTGCTTTTCTTTATTATTTGTTTATATTTGCATAAAAAATATAAATAACTATGAAATTGCGTACAGTTGGTAAATTAGGTGTAATACTTTCTGTTATACTTTTTTGCATAGGAGTAGGGCTTTATAGTTTTGCTCGTTTGAGTCTTGCAGAAAGTGGAAAGGATGCTGATTTGCTTGCTGTTGTTCCTTCTGATTGTATCGGACTTTTGGAAACTGATAATATTGAGTTTATGGTCAATGAGTTTCCACAGGCTGCTTATGCAGGACAGCTTGATACACTTCAAAGCAGTGGACTTTTTTCTGTTGTGGGAGAAGACATGATTCCTTACATCGTAGAGAATGCTCACGATTTACATAATCAGATGAATTATATGATGGTGAGTTTTCATGCTCCGATTTCTTCTCGTAATTTGGTTATGTATTTCCGTACAAATGAATCTGGAAGGAACTTCATTCGCGAAATGATAACCAGAAAGGGACTTTCTTTTTCAGCTAAAAAAGAAACTTATAGAGGAAAAACGATAGAGATTTACCCCGTAAGTAATAATGATTTCATATCTTGTTACAATGGCAAGGGATTTTTGGCTGTCAGTTATCAGAAGAATCTGATAGAAAAAGTAATAGATGCCGAGAAAGACGAAAAGTCATTGCGCCAGGATGTCGGATTTACTTCTATCGCTCATACTAAGACGGCAAATTTTTTGACTTTATACGGACATACAGCGTCGATACCTTTGCTGGCAGAAGAAAATACTGATTGTTGGAGTGAATTTGATATTCATTTGAATAGTGAAGTATTTTATCTGAGTGGCTCTATGTATGCTTCCGATTCATGCCTATATCGGGTAGAAGAACGGTTAAAGTCCATTCAGCCTCTTCGTGAGGACAGTGTGCTCATCCTTTCCGGTCAGGAAAAGGTGGATTCCTGCATTTCGCAAGTATTGTCTATTCCGCAACACACGTTGTTTGATGAGTGTGTTTCGAATCTATCGCGCGATGCATCCTTTATTATGGTGGCAGATGTAGATAAGCTGGCACAGAATCTGGGTGCATATAAAAATTATCTACCTGCGTTTATTTATGATCATGTAGAATTATTCCGTTCGTTTATCTTATCAGTCCAAATTACGAATGTAAACAATAAGCTTTCGCATATATTTGTTTTTACCTATAAAGAATAGGAGATTCTTAGTTATCTGAGTTTATTCTTCAGGAAATGCGGACCGGCTTTAAAATGGAAGTAAATAACAGAAACTACAGTCAGAAAGGCTCCAAACAGATAGGCTGCTCGGAAAGAAGCTATTTCTGCAATGTACCCTCCACTCAGCATTCCTATTCCTAATCCGACATCCCATGAGGTCAGATAAGTACTTGTAGCCGTTCCTCGTTGGCTGTTGGGGGCAAGGTTGACGAATAAGGTGTTATAAGCGGGAAACATTGTTCCAAACCCGATTCCAAGCAATAGGGAGATAAGGAAGAATAAAATAATAGTAAATGAACTGTTCCAATTGATAAGCCATCCGCAGGCTGTCAGACCGAAATAGCAGATACAGACGAGGTATAACCCGGCAGAGATGACCTGTGTGATCATTCCTTTGTCTACCAGGCGTCCACTGAAGAGTCGGCTGATAGCCATTCCTACAGCCATAAGAGTAAAGAAGAATCCTGTTTCTGCAGTGATACCTATTTGCTTAGCATACATTGCTACGTAGTTTGTTGTCATGCCGTAGGGAATAGATAACAGTAATAAGCTGAATCCGGCAGGAAGTCCTTTTAACAAAATAAACCGGTCCAATGAAATCGGCTCTCTTTTTACGGGAGGTTTATAGGGCGTTTTCACCATGGTAGCTGCCAGAAAGCCTAATATGCAAGAGCCCAGTGAATAAGAAAAAATGGTGATATATGAAGCTCCTCCGCTATGAAGGAACAATCCGAACATCGGTCCGATGGACATAGCCAGATTGTTTGCCAGTCCATAATATCCTAAACCTTCTCCGCGACGACTGGAAGGCATAATGTCTATTACTACCGTATTTCCGCCAACTGTAACCATACCGAATGATATACCGTGTATCACACGAAAAATAATGAATAATGTCAGCAAGCCAGCTACCATATATCCGGCAAATATCAGTGTAAAGATAAAGTAGGCAATCAGGTAGAGAGGTTTACGGGCAAAAGTATCGAGAAAATATCCGGAAAACGGACGGATACAAAGAGAGGAAATGGTATAGCAGGAAAGCACTATACCTATTGTCGTATTTGAAGCCTCGAATATCTCTGAAAGATAAAACGGAAGAACTGGAGTCAATAGCCAAAAGCCGAAATATAAAAGGAAATTGGCTGCCAGTATACAACAATAGCTTGGTGTAATAAGACGTTCCTTTTCCATATTTGAAATTTGCAAAACGCGGATTAACATAGACTTTTACAGAATTCTTTAAGGTTGAATCTATAAAGAGCCTGCGTTAATCCGCGTTTTCTTTATATATAATACGTGAGTTCGGGATAAGATATAGCTTATAAAAGTTGGTAATCTCGCAAATA
>DXLO01000031.1 GCA_019414665.1 Bacteroides sp.
TTTTTCGGAGAATAACAAGGATTATAGAGGTTGTTTTAAATGAAAGAGCCGTGACCGAAGTATTGATAACTTAAGTTTCGCAAGTGAATTTTAGCCCCGTTAGGCGGCGACCGCCAGCTTGTCAAAGGCCATTTTCACTGCTTTAATTTGTTTATCGTTTGATATTACCTGTTCGGTCAGAGCCATAGCGTCACAGTTGAGAGCCTCGGCAATGACGCTTATAACTTCTACGATCAGCAGCCAGATTTTTTCTGCTACTGAAAGTTCAACAGAGTTCTTTGTAATTTCAGCAAAGAGTCCTCCGATGGTCTCGTAAGACTCATTGCGTTTGACATAACTGAGTATATTGTACTGCAAGACGCATAATGATATGCCGGCGATCTGTCCGGCAAAGTCCCTACACTGGTTTTTACCGAGCTTTAGATTTTGCTTCATTTCCTTGTGAGCGACCTCAATAACCCATCTTCTTGAGTAAAGTCTGAAGGCTTCCTTGGCGTCCAACTTAAGATCGGAGGTTAGCAGGGCATTCCAGTTACCGTTCTTGCCTTTTCTATAGAAGAACAGGTTGACCTTGATGCCTGAGATCTTTGCAGAGATGGTAGCAGTATAATAACCGATTGATCGGCTGTACTTTAAGTTCTTTGTCTTCTGAAGAACCTTGATAAGTTCAGGTGCGGTCTTGGTTCCGAGAGCTGTCTCATACTTGATCTTGCCCATCTTTATCATTCCAATAAGATGGCAACCAAAGTGCCTTGAGACTATGAACTTCAGGAGTTCGGTGCAGGTGAACCAGCTGTCGACAAGAAGATAGTCGAAGCGTACACCCTCAATGATTGAGCGCTTCAGCATACTGATAGCAGTCTCAATCTTGCTTGCAAGATACTCAGAGCTACGTTTAGCAATACGCTCATCCTCAGAACGTTCCTTGGTATAACGTGAGTTTGCCTGCTTCTTGGATAAGCCCTGTGGCTTGTCGCTGCGCTTACCCTCTTCTCCATGAAGAGAGAAGTCAAGAATAGACTGAGATATACCGTCAGTAAAGCATAGGAACATTGCTTTGAAGCCCAGTATAGGCTTCATTTGAGTATGAGAGAAGACTTTACCGATCTTCTCTGTCTTGAATCCGGTCTTAGGAAGATCTGTATCATCGATAATGACGCATTTGACATCAGATTTTGCTGTTGTCTTGCGGCTCACACGAGAATACAGCTGTCTGAAAACCGAGTAGATTATACATCGCCAATTGACGTTGCCGTCATTCATGAAACGATAGAACATATCCTTATCGCATGTAAACAACTTGCAGAGTGCAGAGGACGAATAATTGGCAGCATTTTTCACCGAGAAGAACGGGAAGAGCACGAGCAACTGCAACACCTGAAGACAGGTGAACTTGCAGTTCGGATTCTTGACTGAACCGATGACTTTGCTCTGTATCCTAATGCTGTTCATTATGGTTGATATGCTGTTTATTGCCTTGCTGGCATCATTGTTTGCAAAAAACTCTTGGAGTTCACCGATAATATGTCTATTTTTGTTCATGGCTAAAGGGTTCTATGTTTTTTGTTTGACGACTTTAATATAGTGATAATTAACGAATTATCAAACACTTTAGCCTTTTTTATTACATCATTTTAGCACTTGCGAAACTTAAATTGATAAAAAGAACTATTTTTGTGATAAATCCGAAAACTATGAATACAAATCTGTCTCTTCGTCGCAGGCTGGGGTTAGAAATAGCCCGTAAGATGACGAATACATTGGTCGAACAGCATCCTCTGAAACAATTATTCTGGGAATGTACTTTACGCTGTAACTTGCATTGCCGTCACTGTGGCAGCGATTGCAAGAAAATATCCGGTTATGCCGATATGCCTAAAGAAGATTTTCTTCGGGTTTTGGATAATATAGCTTTGCATACCGATCCGCATCATGTTTTTGTGGTAATTACGGGTGGAGAGCCTCTTATGCGTGAAGATTTGGAAGAGTGTGGAAAAGCTATTCACGACAAAGGATTTCCGTGGGGAATGGTGACAAATGGGCTGGCTATGACTCCCGAACGATTTACTGCTTTGCTGAAGGCCGGAATGCATACTGCTACAGTCAGTCTGGACGGGTTTGCCGATGAGCATAACTGGATGCGCGGACATCCGCAAAGCTTTGACAAGGCTGTTCGAGCTATTCGTATGATGGCCGCTATTCCCGGATTTGTGTTCGATGTGGTAACATGTGTCAATAAGCATAATTATGCGCAGTTAAATGAATTGAAAGAGTTTCTCATTGGCATAGGGTTAAAACAGTGGAGGTTGTTTACGGTATTTCCTGTAGGACGTGCGGCAAGTGATGCCGAACTTCAATTGTCCGGCGAGGAATTTCGTGGAATGCTGGATTTTATCAAGCAAACTCGTAAGGAAGGGCGTATACGCATCAGTTATGGATGTGAGGGGTTTTTAGGTAATTATGAAGGTGATGTTCGCGATCATTTCTTTTCCTGTCAGGCAGGGATAACAGTGGGATCAGTCCTTATCGATGGCTCTATATCCGCTTGCCCCAGCATTCGTGCCGATTTCCATCAGGGAAACATTTATAAAGATGAGTTTATGGATGTATGGGAGAATAACTATCAGCCTTATCGCGACCGCACATGGATGAAGAAAGGAGAGTGTGCTACATGCAAGTATTTCCGCTATTGTCGTGGAAATGGTATGCATTTGCGTGATGGACAAGGAGAGTTAATGGTCTGCCATTTGAAAAGAATCGTCAATCCTTAATGTAAAAAATCATACAGTTATGAGAAAGAAAGTTAGTTGTTTTAGTACTCGAGTCTGGGCTGGATTTCTTGCTTTGCTAGGCTTTGCTTCATGCACCAGTAATGAGGATCCAGAAGATATTCCATTGGAATATGGAACACCTACGGTTGGTTTTCAGGTGCAAGGAGTAGTAACCGACGAGGAAGGCAATCCGCTGGAAGACATTCAGGTTATCGTACGCAGAGCGTACAATAATGATTATCGTTCGGGGGATACAATTTACACGGATAACAAAGGGGCGTTTGCCGCAGAGAAATTTGTTACAACCGGTTTCGAGCCAGATGAGCAGAAAGTTTATTTCAATGACGAAAAGAAGGTTTTCAAGTCGGATTCTATTTTACTGAAAGATATGAAGCTCGAAAAAATAGAGGAAGGGTCTGGCTGGAGCCATGGTACTTATCAGGCCACTACGGAGGTTAAGTTGAAGAAAGCGGAAAAAGAAGAATAAAGCAGCTTTTCCCTTTGAAAAAAGACGATGAATTATGGCGAAAAATCTGTACGAAGTTTCCTGATCTTTGTACAGAAAAAATAAAAACTTCAGCATCTTTTCCCGAAAAGATGCTGAAGTTTTTTATATTGTTACATAATAAACTTTACAGCCACCCAGCGGTTCTTTTCCCGATGGTGAACGAAAGTCATTCCCAGACTTTCAGCCTTTTCGCGGATAGCAGGAATGTCTTCTACGTAGAATCCGCTCATATAAAGTTCAGAACCCTTGTGCATGCATGCTGCATAGGCAGCCATATCATTCAGCAGAATATTACGGTTGATATTGGCTATGATGATGTCGAACGGCTTGCGTCCTTTCAGAAGCGATGCATCACCCAGTTCTACTGTGATGTTTGAAATATTGTTCAGGGCAATATTATCGCGTGAATTGTTTACACACCAGTCGTCTATATCAATAGCAGTTACCGGATCTGCTCCTCTCATGCTTGCCAGAATAGCCAGAATAGATGTTCCGCATCCCATATCGAGTACTGACTTGCCTTTCAGGTCGGCATCCAGCAGTTCGCCTAGAATAGAACTTGTTGTTTCGTGATGTCCGGTTCCGAAAGCCATTTGCGGATTGATTACAATATCATATTCAGCCTGCGGGTAGTCATGATGGAAGGTGCTGTGTATCACGCAGCGGTCTTCTATCACGATAGGCTGAAAAAAATTCTTTTCCCATTCCTCGTTCCAGTCTTTGTCTTCCGGTTCGGTAATGGTATAAGTAATTTGGGTATCGGGTATAGGAAAGTTTGCCAGTGTTTCTTTCAGGGCATTTTCATCGAACAAGCTTTGCTGTACATAAGCCTGAACGCCTCCTTCACACTCAACAAAACTCTCGAAACCTATTTCGCCTGCCAGTGCCGACAGGACATCGGTTACAATTTCATTGCACGGCTGTGCAGTAAAAGTGACTTCAAAGTATTTCATATATAGAGATATTCGTTTGTTTACACAAAGGTAGTGAAAATAGGGAAAACCCTATACTGAAATAGGGAATTTCTACTTGCCTGTAAGAATTTACTTCTTACTTTTGTAATTGAAATAAACCGTATAAAATGATATGAGTATGAAAAGTAGAATATGTGCTTCGCTGCTGATAGCTTGCTTGCCGTGGCTGGCTATGGCTCAAAGCAACGACGACCTTTACTTTATTCCGAAAAAAGAAAAGAAAACGGAACAGAAGGCAGAGGTTAAGTCCGTTCCGAAGCAGACTTCAAACAATACGACGGTATATGCAGCTCCAGGGTCGACTATCGTGGTGAAGGACGTTACAGGAAAGACTCGTGACATTGACGAATACAATCGCCGTTATACTTCACGCGATAATACCTTTTCTATGCAGAACGATACACTGTATATCGAAGAGAAGCCTTATGGAGAGCGTGGAGAGTGGGTTAACGGTTTCGAAGGTTCTCAGGATGATTATGAATATGCCATGCGAATCATACGTTTCCGCAGTCCGCGATATGCCATACCTGTAAGCAGCCCGCTTTATTGGGATGTTGTATACGGGGGATATGCTTCATGGGACTGGAATATTTATGAAGACGGATTGTATGCATATGTTTTCCCGACATCTACGAACCCGTTGTGGTGGGACTGGCGCTGGAATTGGGGCGTTGCAGGCCCGAGATGGGGATTCAGCTGGGGATGGTCTTCTCCGTGGTATTATAGCAGTTGGTATTCTCCTTACTGGTATGGTGGCTACTGGGGTGGCTATTGGGGAAGTTACTATGGCGGTTACTGGGGTGGTTACTGGGGACCTGCCTGGCATCATCACCATCATTATCCGTACTGGGCAGGCAACTACCGTGTCGGACATACAGACTACCGCCCGTCAAGATATACAGGATATTCTTCTTCCAGACGCAGTACGTCAGGATTTGGTAATACCAGCAGATTTACAACTAGCTCACGAAGAGGGTCTTCAAGTAGTGTAGGTCGGGTTGTTCGTCCGGGAAGTGGAGCAGGAAGTTCTTCGTCTACTTCTGTTCGTCCTTCGGGTGGAGGATCAAGTTTCCAGCAGAACGGTCCATCGTCAATAACTCGTCCGTCACGTGGAAACGGAAGCAGCTACGTACGTCCTAGTAGTACAGTAGACCGTACAGGATCTATCTACAGCCGTCCTAGCAGTACCCGACGCAGTTCGAACTATAACAATAACCGTTCGAATACTCGTTCCAGCAGTAGTTATTCCACTCCTCGTAGCTCAGGAAGCTCTTTCTCAAGAGGAAGCAGCAGCTATAGCCGAGGTTCAGCAACGGGAGGAAGTTCTTCACGTTCCAGCTCAAGAGGTGGTAGCTCAAGCAGAAGATAAAGAAACAAAAATTAGAAGGTCATTCGAATTATGAAAAAGAAAATAATGGTTCTGACTGTGGCTGGTGCATTAGCTTCGGCCGCAGCAGCACAAAATCAATATGATGCACTTCGTTTCTTAGGAAACGATGTAAATGGTACGGCACGCTTTGTCGGTATGGGAGGAGCTATGAGTTCATTGGGGGCAGATTTGTCTACTATTGGAACAAACCCTGCCGGCATCGGACTTTACAGAAGTAATGATGTTGCGTTGAGTTTTGGCTTTAATGCCAACAAATCGCATAGCGACTTTAATGGTAGTGTGATGGATGAAAGCCGTAATCGTGCTTCGTTCGATCAGGTTGGTTTTGTATGGAGTACGAAAATTGGCAACAAGACCGATTTGCGTTTTCTGAATTTCGCATTCAATTATCATAAGCGTGTTAATTTTAACCGTCAGTTCGCTTCGAAAGGTGGTTTGAATGGAAATTCGCTTACCTGGCAGATGGCTGATATGATAGATGGAGCTGGATATCAGACTGATAATCATTTTAACGGTCTGCTGGATGCCAACAATCCTTATACTGAAAGTTCGTTTTATGATACTCCATATTTAGGTGCTATGGGAGCACGTACCGGTCTGGTAAATGTGGATTGGGATGATAAAGGAAATATTACCAAGATTTATGGTTGGGAAGGTATTGATGGGGAATATTATAGTCGTGAGACAGGCTCTGTCAATGAGTATGATTTCAATGTTTCTTTTAATGTTCGCGACCGCTTTTATTTTGGTGCAACCTTAGGTGTTTATGATATTGATTACTTGCGCTACTCTTCGTATGGAGAAAACGTGCAAAGATTTGATAGAGAATATCTGGCTAATTTCACCTTAAACAATACGTATAAAACAGAAGGTACAGGAATCGATCTGAAGGTTGGTACTATCATTCGTCCGTTCGAATATTCTCCGTTCCGTTTTGGTCTGGCTATACATACGCCTATATTATATAATATGTCCGACCGTTATACATCGGTGCTGACGAGTAATTTGCCGTCGGCTAGCTATACTGAGAATTTAGCGGATTATTTATATGGCGGGCAATATGTATGGGATTACAGACTGATTACTCCGTGGCGCTTCAATGTTAGTGTCGGTACGATTGTAGGAGGCATTATGGCTTTGGACGCTGAATATGAGTTTGAAAACTATTCTGCAACCAAACTTCAGAATACTGAAGGTGTGGAACTGAACGGTCAGTCAGCTATTAAGGAGACCTTGAAAGGGGTTCACTCGTTCCGTGTGGGTATGGAAACAAAAGTTTCATCTGCCTTCAGTGTACGTGCCGGATATAATTTCCGTTCTACTCCTATTACGGGTGATGCCTTCAAGAATATTCCGGTTACCGACAATACTCGTACCGATGCCGAATATCTGAATTTGAAATCGCGTCAGGCTGTCAGTGTCGGATTAGGTTACAGAGGTCGTCTGGTTTATGCAGATGTTGCTTATAAATATGATTTCTATAAAGGTGATTTTTACGCGTTTGACGGAGGTCTTGACCAGTCAGGAAATTTATTATTATCACCGACAAAAGTGAACAATGAGCGTCATCAATTGTTATTTACTATAGGAGTACATTTCTAAAAGATAGGATTATAATTGTGTGTGTTTATCGGCTTCACCTCGGGTAATGATATTACTTGGGGTGAAGTTTTTTTATTACTTTTCCTGTCTGTATTCTTTTCTTTTCCAGAAATTGAATCCGGCGTATATACGTAAGCTTCCGAAAGAGTTTGTCATCGAGAAATCAGATTTGCGATAGTCATACGTATTTAATACGAGTGAGGCCCCGATATAATATTTGCTGTTGTTCCATGTTATGCCTGCGCGGGTTACCAGATCGAAATTAATATCGTTTATCCACTCAAACCAGTCGTTTTCCATATCTGTTGGTTTTCCGTTCATTTTAGCTTTTTTATAAGCGATAGCTGGCATTAGCGAAACGTTGAGCAGACAGTTCTTGGCAAATACCCAGTTATATCCGTATCCGAAACTTAAATTGTAATCACGATATTTCAGGCTGTTGAATTTTAGTGACGATTGTATTTGTTCAATCATCTCGGCCGGTAGTTTGGTATGATTGAAAGAAATACTATGGTGTGAGTATGAAAAACCAGCCATAAACGAACCACAGCTGCGGCGCTGATTAGTAGACTGGCTGTATGCTGCCGGATATGAAAATTTCTTGTTGTTGAAAATCCAGTATGCATTAAGGCCGACTATTTTGCTTTGGAAGCCTTCGAATTTCTGACCTACATAATCTTCCGGAAGATTGAATCCTGAATAGGAATTTATATGAAAGTCGCTACCTGTTTTTCTGTAATAAAAGTCTGCTCCAACTCGTGAACTGTATAGGTTGAAAACATATTCTTTCTTCGATTTGCCGCTTTGGCTTTTGCCTATGAGATCGGGAATGCTGAATGACATTCCTAAAAATATCCATCTCCAGCCGAAATAGGCTCCTATCTTAGGAGTTGGAGTAGGTGCAAAACTGATGTTTTGTCTTTCTTCGTTTATTCGGGTCCCCAGACGGTAACGTTCATGCCAGAAACTTTGTTCCACCATAAACGTCAGGTTATATTTGTTGGGAGCGATGTAGGTGGTATCTGTTTCTGTAAAAATCTTTTCCAAATGTTGCATAAATTTATTCTGCTTTTCGGTCTGTGCCTGTATCGTCTGACCGAAAAGCAGTAGGATTATGCCGATATGTCGGAAAAATTTCATGACGTCTGTATTGAGTGGCGCGATGAATAAAGTTTTTCAGAGTTTATTTAGAATACGGTCCATTACCCAGTTTGTAGGAGTTGCACTCACCCCGTCGCATGTGCAGATTGCTTTCCCCTGTAGATGTTCTACCACAGCCTGAATCAACGGAAGTTGTACATATGGCGGATTCTGTGGGAGTATTTCCTCACGACCGCGTTCAGTGTGCAGGGCAATCGGATCATAGGTAAAGACAGAGAAGCAAATCATACCCTTGTCACCTATAATTTCTATACGGTCTTCTTTTGCCGATTCGTGAGCAACGAAGCACCATGAACCTGAACCAGGCAGTCCGGAAGCAAACTTAAAGCAGGCACTGATAGTATCTTCTGCCTGATAAAGCCCTCCACGGTTACTTGTATAACCTTCTGCTTCGAGTATACATCCGAACATTTCCTGAAGAAAGTCCAACTGATGGGGTGCCAGATCGTAAAAATATCCTCCTCCTGCGATGTCGGGCTGTACACGCCATGGAAGATTGGTGCTGTTGTAATCGAGTGCTCGCGGAGGTTGTGCGAAACGTATCTGTACATTGATTACATTTCCTATCTCTCCCTCTTCAACCAGTTGTCGTACCTTTTGGAAATAGGGCAGATATCTGCGGTAGTAAGCTACAAAACAAGGAACACCTGTTTCTTGCGATATACGGTTGATGCGGGCGCAGTCTTCATAACTTGCGGCCATCGGCTTTTCTATATAAACAGGCTTGCCGGCTTTCATCGCCATAATGGCAAATGTAGCGTGTGAAGAAGGAGGAGTGGCAATATAAATAGCATTGACATCCTCGTCGCCTATCAGTTCCTGAGCATCTGTATACCATCGAGGTATATTGTGACGGCGTGCATACGATTTTACTTTTTCTTCGTCACGGCTCATTACTGCTACTACTTTCGAACCGTCTATCATATTGAAGGCAGGTCCACTCTTTTTCTCGGTTACTTCACCGCAACCGATAAATCCCCAGCATACGTTATTCAGTTGTATCATAGTGTACGGTGTATGTATCAGTTAAAATATTTATTGTATAGCTTTTTATATTTTGGTGTCTGGACAAAATCATTGAGCCAGACGTTCAGGCTATCCAGCAGGGCAGGAGAATGTTTGCTTACTCCCCAGGCATAAAACTGTGTGAAGCTGATGTCGGTATTGATGTCCAGATTTGGAAAATCATCGATAGATGCACGGGCAATGTTTTCATCGCATACTGCATAATCGATATCTCCTCCCGAAACCATAGCCAGTAATTGTTCCGGTCCATATAGTTCTACTTCATTTATGTAAATAGTATCGGCTATTTCGTCTATCAGATTATGTATACGCAGCAGTGCCGGCGATCCTTTTATCACATGAAGATGCTTATGTGCCAGATCAAGCTGACTCTGGATGTATAAGCTGTCTTTTCCTTCTTCTTTCTTTCGTTGTACTAAAACCTGTTTGCTTAATAGTAGAGTCCGTGTAAAAAGCAATGAGTCTTTTAGCTGGGTCGTTACGACTGTTCCGGTAGCCAGTATGTCGTATTGACCGTTGATGATACCTTGCAGACGCTTTTCAAAACTCATTTCAGGAGTAATTTCCAGTTTCAGTCCTTTCTCAGAAGCAAAAGCATTCAATAGTTCGTAATCGAATCCTTGTAATGTATCTTTGCTGACATGATAGCTTACTGCATTATATTCGGTTACGGCACGCAGCTGTCCGGAACTGAGTATTTCGGCATAGTCACGGGGGGAAGAAGCCGGTTTTTCTTCTTCTTGTGTATTCAGCATGATAATACCTGCTGCTATAGCCAGTGCTATGATGATATATCGTACTCCTTTTCTTAGCATAGTGATGTAGTTCTTAATCGAAGAAGTTCCATGATAACCCGAATTTCAGCAAGCGGGGATTCAGAGGGTAGTGAGGAGCCAGGAAGTAGCTCTTTTCTCCTTGTCCTTGAATCAGATTATACATGGCTATAAAAATACGGGTACGTTTCAAATGAATATTGACATATGCGTTCAACAATGGATAACCTCCTAGCTTGAAACGGGTTTCCTTATTTTGCAGATAGAACTGTCCGATAGCAGGTGCATAGTCGGGAGCGTAGTATTGAGTGAAATACCGGACATCTGTACCCAATTCTACCTGAAGCACTTTCTTTGCCAGACCGAATTTGAGATAGAAGTTATGGTATAATACCAGGTCGGGCAATGGCAAGACATCCTGATTGCTCGATTTCTGATAAGTAACTTCATTGTCAAGATGGAATATACCCAACTGGAAATCTTGATTCAATGTGGCGCTGAATATCTGGATATTACCCGTATGCTGTTTTACGGCTACATCATTTTTATAGCTTACAACTTCTTTATCCGAAGCTGTTTCGGTATATTTTACAGAAGTATTGTCAAGATATGTATAGTTCTTAATGTTTTCTACTCCAGCTTTCAGTTGGGTTTTCCAATGGTCAATACTCAGTTTCCCTTCAATACGGGTACGCATGATTTTCGATAAGTCATTATTATCCCACCAGTAATGCTTGGAATGGAAATGTCTGTAATAGAATGTCGGATTCAGGTTTTTGATGTATGCATTCGCTTCCAGTCTGACCGTATCCCTGAACAGGCGGAAATTCAGATCACCTTTTCCTTCTATTTGAAACTGTCCGGCATCTTCTCCAGCCAGGGCTATTTCTCCCATGACGTCATAGTGTAATGTCTTTCCTTGTTCCTTGATGAGTTGTCCTCCTACCGATACGGTATTTTCAACATAGTCGGTCGGAATACGTTGTCCCGGAGTTTGAGCAAGGGTATCTGTCATTGTGAAACGGCGGTACTCATGACTCATGAAAGCTGTCAGTCCAGCCTTGGCCCATTTATTGAATCCCTCACGTAAAGATATACCTATGGTATTTTTTACGGCAAGATGTTCTGTTTCATCACGCTGGATGTCTGTCAAATAGTTATTCTGAAAATATTTCTGGTTCTGCTCCTCGTCGTATGAAATATATCTGCGACGGTTAATGTCTACATTTACAGTATGAAGGAAACTTGTTACCGGAACAAATACTTCTGTATTGACCGTATCCTTTGCGTCTGGATTTTCACGGTAGAATCCCAAGTTGTAACGATGGGTAAGGAAAGCATGGTAACCGGTATTATGATTCCATACCTGAGATAAATTTGTTGGAATTTCGCTATTGCCATACACTTTACCTCCTTCTGCCATTCCCAGGGGGTCAGTAATGAAGCGGTCGTCAGTAATACCACCATTCTCGGCAACTTTTAAGTTGTCGTTCATGAAACTGAAATGCATGTTATACTTGTCGCCAAGATAATAAGCAAAAAGATTTCCGTTGAATAAGGCAGTAGACTGGTTCATATATTTACCTCGACCGTAAACATAATCTATATTGAAACCGAATCCCAGTCTTTTATTGGCATTTACGGCAAAATAAGCTTTAAAACGTTCTTCACCGTCTTTACTTCCTCCCTGCTTATAGTAAGTCAGATTTGAAAAAGGAGATTTGGTATTGGTGTAAACGACATCTTCCGGTCTGACGACTGTATAGTCATACGGATCCAGAAAGAAAAACTGTTCAGGATCTTTGCGGTCGAAAAAAACGTGAGCGATACGTGGAGCTCCCAAGTTTCCTAAATATGTATAGTGTCCTGTAGGTCCTCCTGTATCATTCGTATTTTGAAAGTTATGCTGCAATGTATCTACCGGAATCTCTGTTCTGTTGCCGAAAAGTCTGTCTATCTTCCATGATGTAAGTCCGATAGGAATAGTACTGGCATCAATTACGGAAGTTGTATCAATCGGGTTTCCGTTGCGGTCGTACAAGTTACTGTCCACTCCTGAAGCAGAACTTCCGAACTGCCCTGTGAATTGACTTTGCTGATAGGTATTTTGCGCAGATATGGTTCCGCAAATCAGTAATATTGTTGCTATAAAAAATATCTTCCTCATAATGGAGGCAAAGATACAATATAAAAACGAAAGAAACCGTGTACGGAGTGCAAAAATACTAGAAGATGTATTGATACAGAGGCGTGCAGAACTTTCTATACAAAAACTATCTGCACGCCTCTGAGTTTTGATTGGAGTTGGTATTTATTATTTTATTTCTTTGATAATATCCATTCCTATATGGATTGCCTCTTCATTCATCGGTATCAGGTGATGATGGCGTTCAGGCAATGTTTTACGCAGTGCTTTAATAACGCTTTCTATTGATACGATAGGACGGATTTTTAATAATCCTCCCAATACAATCATATTGAATGTCTTTGCCATTTTACGTTCGTTGGCTTCATCCATAGCATCAATACGATATACATGAATGTCTTTGCGTGTAGGAGGGTTTATAATGCCATAACCATCATAAATCAGTACACCGCCTGGTTTGATTTTGTTTTCAAATTTGGCAAGTGAAGGCTGGTTCAGAATAATGGCTGTATCATATTTACTTAAAATAGGAGATGAAATACGTTCGTCGCTGACGATAACCGTTACATTGGCTGTTCCTCCTCGCTGTTCGGGACCGTAGGCAGGCATCCAAGTAACTTCTTTATTTTCCATCAGTCCTGAATAAGCCAGAATTTTACCCATTGACAATACGCCTTGTCCTCCAAATCCTGCTATAATGATTTCTTCTTTCATGATAGTGCTTGTTTTGGTAATGTTATTTGTTTTCTCCGCTTGTATCTTTCAGGTCGCCTAATGGGTAGAAAGGGAACATGTTTTCTTCCATCCACTTGTTGGCTGCTTCTGGAGTCATTTTCCATCCTGAGTTACATGTAGAAACGATTTCTACCAGACTCGAACCTTTGCCTTGCATGCTGTTTTCGAATGCTTTGCGGATTGCCTTTTTAGCTTTGCGAATTGCTGCTACCGTATGAACTGACTGGCGTGTTACATAGCATGTACCTTGCAGTGTCGCTGCTATTTCTGTCATTTTCAACGGATATCCGTGTATTTCCGGATTTCGTCCGTACGGACATGTTGCAGTTTTCATTCCTACCAGAGTAGTAGGAGCCATTTGTCCTCCTGTCATACCATAAATGGCATTATTGATGAATATAATGGCTATATTATCACCTCTGTTTAGAGAATGGATTGTTTCTGCTGTGCCGATACAAGCCAAGTCACCATCTCCCTGATATGTGAATACCAGACGGTCGGGCCATAAGCGTTTGATGGCTCCGGCCAGTGCAGGCGCACGTCCATGAGCTGCTTCCTGACAATCGATGTCAAGATAGTTGTACATGAATACAGCACATCCCACCGGACTAATACCGATAGCTTTTTCTGCCATACCCATTTCTTCTATAACTTCGGCAATCAGTTTATGAACTACTCCGTGGCTGCATCCCGGACAGTAGTGCATCGGATTATCATTTAATAAACGAGGTTTCTGGTAAACCAGATTCTCGGGTTTCATTATTTCTTCTTTTGTCATAAATTTCTCCTCCTTATCGGGTTAGCGTAGAAAGAAACGGAACACAAACTCCATCATCTTTACGAACAGCGATGCGCCGCATACATAAAAGAAGATAGTTTTGTCTTCTCCCAATGAAAAATAAAGAATGAAAGAAGCTGCTGCTCCTATCATGAATATCACATTGAGCACGGTTCTGATCTGATCTATATTGCCCATGAGTTTCTTACTTGTTAATGATTTTTTCTTTTAGTGCATCAATCACTTCATCTGGGTCGGGAACAATACCTCCCAAACGTCCGAAGTGTTCAACTGGTATGCTGCATTTTACAGCCAGTTCAACATCTTCAATCATCTGTCCGCTATTCAACTCTACAACAAGGATGCCTTTTATGTTTTTTGCTCTTTCAGCCAATGGCTTGCTTGGGAATGGCCATAAAGTAATAGGGCGGAACAGTCCGACTTTAATTCCTTCTTCACGTGCGTGTTCCATTGATTTCTGTGCAATGCGGGCACATGAACCGAATGCAACAATCAGGTATTCTGCATCTTCGCAGTCTATTTCTTCATATCGTACTTCGTTGGCTTCAATTTCTGCATATTTTTCCTGCAAGTGTAAATTACGTTTTTCCATTACAGCAGGATCGAGTTCCAGTGAAGTAATGATATTCGGTTTGCGTCCCTTGCATCCGGTAGCGGCCCATGGGCATTGTGCAATGATTTCCTCTTCGGTACGGCGCGGACGAGGAGCTGGAAGAACTACTTTTTCCATCATCTGTCCGATTACACCATCTGCAAGGATCATTGCAGGATTACGATATTTGAAAGCCAGTTCAAATGCAAGACCTACAAAATCGGCCATTTCCTGTACAGATGCCGGAGCTAAAGCTATTAAATGGTAATCGCCGTGTCCTCCACCTTTTGTTGTCTGGAAATAATCTGCCTGGCTCGGCTGTATGGTTCCAAGTCCCGGACCTCCACGCATTACGTTTACAATCAGGCAAGGTAATTCTGCACCGGCAATGTATGAAATACCTTCCTGTTTCAGGCTGACGCCCGGACTGGATGACGAAGTCATTACCATTTTACCGCTTCCTGCGCCTCCATATACCATATTAATTGCTGCTACTTCACTTTCAGCCTGCAATACAACCATTCCGGTTGTTTCCCACGGCTTCTGTTCGGCAAGAGTTTCCAATACTTCTGATTGGGGAGTGATAGGGTAACCGAAGTATCCGTCTACACCGATGCGGATAGCGGCATGAGCGATAGCTTCGTTACCTTTCATTAGAACTATTTCTTCTGCCATAATTCTGATTGTTTTGCTTTAAAGTTATTCTTCACATTTTGCTCTGTATACGGTTAAGCAACCGTCTGGACACACAATGGCGCACGAAGAGCATCCGTTACAGGTATCTTCTACTACCTGTTGCACATAGTTATATCCTTTTTGATTTACTTTGGCGGTGAGCGACAGTACGTGTAACGGGCAAGCTACTACGCACAAGTTGCACCCTTTGCAGCGTTCTGTATTCACTACAACTACACCTTTCATTTTAGCCATAAGTCGATTACCTTATTGATTAAACATATCTTTATTGTAAAAGTTAAGAATATCCATCACCATATTCCGTGCTTCTGCTGCCGGACTATCCGGATTTAATGCAATGGCTTCCTGATAGTTGTTCAATGCTCCTTGCCAGTCACCTTTTTTGCGGAAAGCATTTCCTAATAAATAATATGCTTCGGCAGCATATTCAGGATTTAAATTGATTAATTGATTTAATTGGTCGATAGCGTGTTCGGTAGAACCTTCGGCTATTAAATTCTTTATCTCTTTCAGCTTTTCGGTCATGGTTTTGAATATATTAGTCTACCCACAAAGATAAAGCTTATTTTCAATCGAATAGGAATTTTGGATAACTATTTCCTCTTTATGGATAAAAAATTTTTTTACTGATTGTATAATGTGTTGATATGTAATACCTTATAGGTAGGGCTTGAATGTTTCATATGAAAAAGTTGTTTGATTAATTATGTGGATAGTTATAGGAGTATTGAAAGTAATTTTGATGTGTTTTGTAAAACGGTAATGAGGTCTTTGGTGGAAGATTAAGTGGGTTCAATAGACAAAAATTATATCGGGATGTAAAAAAAACAGCATTATCGGATGTTTTATTTAGAAATTTATATTTACTTTATAAGAGTTATTCAGTTTTTAACTGTTTTATGTTACAGCTGATATTTGCTGACAGTACTATTTTTATTATTAATAAATAATCAAATTTATGAAAATCAAGTTATTATTGGCTGCTACGGTAGCATGTGTATTGGGCTTTTCTTCATGCTCAAATGAATCAGTGAAAACTATTCCTGTATATGGTTGGCAAGGAGAAGGTGAGGAGGCTACAGAAGCGTCTATACAGTCCGATTTCAAAAAATGGAAGGACCACGGGCTGGTAGGTATGTGTTATAATGCGGGTGGTTTCAATGTAGAAAAACATACTCGTGCTGCAAAAATAGCTCATGCTACCGGATTGGAGTATCATGCATGGATTCCTGCAATGTTGAAAGGGGATGCAGATTCTACTTGGTATGCGGTAAACCGTAAAGGCGAGTCGGCATATACTGTGCAGGCATATGTTCCTTATTATAAATGTATGTGTCCGAACAATCCGGATGTAATCAATTATCTGGTTACTGAATATAGTAAGATTGCAGAGATTCCCGAAGTTGATTTCATTCATCTGGATTATATTCGCTATGTCGATGTAATTCTGGCACGTGGACTTTGGGATAAATATGGTCTGGTGATGAATGAAGAATATCCTACAGCCGATTATTGTTACTGCGACAAATGTGTAGCCGATTTCAAGGCTGAAAGCGGTATCGATATCAAGTCGGTAGAAGACCCTTCTACTTGTGAAGAATGGAAACAGTTCCGTTACAACCGTATTACCAGTCTGGTAAATAAGATTGCGGCTGCAGTTCATGCAAAAGGCAAAAAAGTCAGTGCTGCTGTATTCCCAGGTCCGGACTCATATGCAAAAAAACTGGTTCGTCAGGAATGGAACAAATGGGATATCGATGCATTCTTCCCGATGAATTATAATGATTTCTATCTGGAACCGGCTTCTTGGGTAGGAGAAATAACTAAAGAAGAAATAGCTTCCGTAAATGGAAAGAAGCCTGTTTACAGTGGTTTGTTCATTTGTCGTGACTGGCAGAATAAGGCTAATATCAAAGATCCGGAAGGCCACGGTCTGATTCCTTCAGAAATCGGTGAAGCTGTTCGTGGTTCTATTGAAGCAGGAGCTGCTGGAGTGGCATTGTTTATTCCTGCCAATATGACTGATGAACATTGGGCTGAATTTGATAAAGCTATTCAGGTAAAACCCTGATGCCATTGTAGCAATATAAGTAGTGAGGCTACAAAAATGAAATCTCCTTCGGAATCTTTCGGGAATCCGGAGGAGATTTTTTTATATGGCTGGGTATGTTTATGCTACTTTTTCCCTATAGATATAATGTTTCACTATGGTGGAGTGAACGTTTCATTCAAGTGAAGCTATCATTTCACTATAGTGAGGCGATGGTTTTACCTTAGTGAAATGTTTATATTATGTGGAAGAGTTGTGGATTTTATAAAATAGTAAAATCCCTTTTAAAAATGGTACGCTGACTGTTGATTTTTATGACGGTTATGATTTTATAGTTGAATTAAGAACGTTGTATGACAAAAATATACAACGGAAATTGCGATTTTGAAGATTTCTTTTGGTATTATTTTATTTAGTGGTAACTTTGCAAAATATAATGAATTGCAAAAAATAACTAACTTATAGTACGAGGAAATGAATAAAATTATTTCAAAAGAACATTTTTCAGAAAAGGTTTTTAAGCTGGTAATCGAAGCTCCCCTGATTGCTAAGTCACGTAAGGCTGGTCATTTTGTGATTGTACGTGTAGGTGAAAAAGGTGAACGTATGCCTCTTACCATTGCAGAAGCCGATCCTGTAAAGGGAACTATTACGTTGGTCGTACAAGAGGTCGGTCTGTCATCAACTCGTTTGTGTGAACTGAACGAGGGTGATTATATTACCGATGTAGTAGGTCCGTTGGGTAAAGCAACCCACATCGAGAACTTCGGAACAGTAGTTTGTGCTGGAGGTGGAGTAGGAGTAGCTCCGATGTTGCCTATTGTTCAGGCTCTGAAGGCTGCTGGAAACCGTGTCATTACTGTATTGGCGGGCCGCTCTAAGGAGCTGGTCATTTTGGAAAAAGAAATGAGAGAAAGTTCGGATGAAGTAATTATTATGACCGATGATGGTTCGTATGGCAAGAAAGGTTTGGTGACCGAAGGTATTGAAGAGGTAATCAAGCGTGAAAAGGTAGATAAGTGTTTTGCCATTGGTCCGGCTATCATGATGAAATTTGTTTGTCTGCTTACCAAGAAATACGAAATTCCTACCGATGTTTCGCTTAATACAATCATGGTAGATGGTACAGGTATGTGCGGAGCGTGCCGTATCACTGTGGGTGGCAAGACGAAATTCGTTTGCGTAGATGGTCCTGAGTTCGACGGACATCAGGTGGATTTCGATGAAATGTTGAAGCGTATGGGAGCGTTCAAGGATATTGAACGTGAAGAAATACATAAACTGGATGCTGTACAGCCTGATACATGTGAAGCTGTGAAGGCTGTTGAAGACCGTAATACACCGTGGCGTGCAGAGTTACGTAAAGCAATGAAGCCGAAGGAACGTACTGCCATTCCACGTGTGAAAATGAATGAGCTCGATCCGGAGTACCGTTCTCACAGCCGTAAAGAAGAAGTAAACTTAGGCTTGAATGAGGAACAGGCACTGACAGAAGCTAAACGTTGTCTGGATTGTGCTAATCCATCGTGTATGGAAGGTTGTCCGGTCGGTATCAATATACCTGGATTCATTAAAAATATCGAGCGTGGTGAATTCCTCGAAGCTGCCCGTGTCTTGAAGCAGACCAGTGCTTTGCCTGCTGTATGTGGTCGTGTTTGTCCACAGGAAAAGCAGTGTGAATCAAAGTGTATTCACCTGAAGATGGGACACGAAGCAGTAGCTATTGGTTATCTGGAGCGTTTTGCTGCCGATTATGAACGTGAAAGCGGTCAGATTTCTGTTCCTGAAATAGCTGAAAAGAACGGTATCAAAGTTGCAGTTGTAGGTTCCGGACCTGCCGGACTTTCATTTGCCGGAGATATGGCAAAACTTGGTTACGATGTAACTGTATTCGAAGCTTTGCACGAAATTGGTGGAGTGCTGAAGTACGGTATTCCTGAATTCCGTTTGCCGAACAAGATTGTTGATGTTGAAATAGAAAACCTGTCGAAGATGGGCGTACAGTTTGTCAAAGACTGTATCATCGGCAAGACTATCAGCGTGGAAGAATTGGAGCAGGAAGGCTATAAAGGTGTATTCGTAGCATCTGGTGCCGGACTTCCAAACTTCATGAACATTCCGGGGGAAAATTCTATCAATATTATGTCATCCAATGAATATCTGACTCGTGTCAATCTGATGGATGCGGCTAGTGAAGATTCTGATACTCCGGTAACATTTGGCAAGCGTGTGGCTGTTATCGGTGGTGGTAATACTGCTATGGACTCTGTACGTACAGCTCGCCGCCTTGGAGCTGAAAAGGCAATGATTATTTATCGCCGTTCGGAGGCAGAAATGCCGGCTCGTCTGGAGGAAGTAAAACATGCCAAAGAGGAAGGTGTGGAATTCCTGACTTTGCATAATCCGATAGAGTATATAGCAGATGAAAAAGGACGTGTAAAACAAGTTGTTTTGCAGAAGATGGAATTGGGTGAACCGGATGCTTCAGGACGTCGCAGCCCTGTTGCTATTCCTGGAGCTGTAGAAACAATAGACATTGATATGGCTATCGTCAGCGTGGGAGTATCTCCGAATCCGATTGTCCCGAATTCGATTCCTGGACTGGAATTAGGACGAAAAGGAACAATTGCTGTAAATGATGATATGCAGTCGTCTATTCCTACTATTTACGCAGGAGGCGATATTGTCCGCGGTGGAGCTACCGTAATTCTGGCAATGGGTGACGGACGCCGTGCTGCTGCCGCAATGGATAAACAGTTGCGCGGGTAAGCGGAAGAAAATTGATATTAGTATATAAATCTTATAGAGAACAGGTTGGCTGGTAATAAACCGGCTGACCTGTTTTTTTATAATTTAAAAATCACTACTTTTGTATTGATATAATTTTATTAATATAAGAGTACCTAATTTTATTATGAAAAAACATCTTTTATTAGGCATCCTGGGAGCTTGTGCACTTTCTTCTCAGGCACAGACCTTCAAGGAATGGCAAGATCCGGAAGTAAATGCTGTCAATCGTGCTCCGATGCATACAAACTTTTTTGCTTATGAAAGTATGGATGCAGCAGCACAGGCAATCAAGGAACATTCTAACAATTTCATGACATTAAACGGCAACTGGAAATTTTTCTGGGTAAAAAATGCCGATGCACGTCCTACAGACTTCTGGAAAGTTGATTTTAATGATAAAGGATGGGATGACTTACAAGTTCCAGCTGTATGGGAACTAAATGGTTATGGTGATCCTATTTATCTTAATGTGGGTTATGCATGGAGAAATCAGTTTACGAATAATCCTCCTTATGTACCGGTAGAAAACAATCATGTAGGTTCTTACCGTCGTGAAATTGTAGTACCTGCCGACTGGAAAGGAAAAGATATCATAGCTCATTTTGGTGCAGTAAGTTCGAATATGTATCTGTGGGTAAACGGAAAGTATGTCGGATATAGCGAAGATAGTAAGCTGGAAGCTGAATTTGATCTTACTTCTTATTTGAAGCCGGGGCAGAAGAATGTAATTGCTTTTCAGGTATTCCGCTGGTGCGACGGCAGTTATTTGGAAGATCAGGATTTTTTCCGTTATACAGGTGTTGCCCGCGACTGCTATCTTTATACAAGAAATAAAAACCGTATAGATGATATTCGTGTAACTCCCGATCTGGATAGCGAATATAAAAACGGTTCTTTGGCTGTTGAGCTGAAGTTGAAGGGCAGTTCGAAAGTGACTCTGGATTTGCTTGATGCGCAGAATCAGGTTGTTGCAACCAAGGAAGTGGCAGGAAGTGGTAAAGTGTCTGCAACCATTGCTCTTGATGCACCTCATAAGTGGTCGGCAGAAACTCCTTATCTCTATACATTACGTGCTACATTGAAAAAAGGTAATGAAGTAAGTGAGGTGGTTCCTGTGAAAGTCGGATTCCGAAAAGTAGAATTGAAGGATGCTCAAATTTTAGTCAATGGACAGCCTGTACTTTTTAAAGGTGCAAACCGTCATGAAATGGATCCGGACGGAGGATATTATGTATCTCGTGAACGCATGATTCAGGACATCCAGATCATGAAACAGTTTAATATCAATGCCGTACGTACTTGTCACTATCCGGACGATAATTTCTGGTATGAATTATGTGATAAATATGGTATTTATGTAGTAGCTGAGGCTAATCTGGAATCTCATGGTATGGGGTATGAAGAAAAAACACTGGCAAAAGTTTCTTCATACAAGAAAGCACATTTAGAACGTAATCAGCGCAATGTTCAGCGTGGTTTCAATCATCCAAGCATTATCTTCTGGTCTTTGGGTAACGAAGCTGGTTACGGACCTAACTTTGAAGCTGCTTACGAATGGGTAAAGGCTGAAGATCCCAGTCGGGCTGTACAGTATGAAAGAGCAGGCCTTAACGGAAAAACGGATATTTATTGTCCGATGTATTACAGATATAAAGACTGTGAGGAATATGCAAAGAATCCTGATAGTCCAAAACCGTTGATTCAGTGCGAGTATGCTCATGCGATGGGTAATTCTGAAGGTGGTTTTAAAGAGTATTGGGATTTGATTCGCAAATATCCGAAGTATCAGGGAGGTTTTATTTGGGATTTTGTTGACCAGTCATGCCGCTGGACCGGAAAAGACGGTAAGATGATTTATGCTTATGGTGGTGACTTCAACCGTTTCGATGCCAGTGATAACAATTTCTGTGATAACGGTCTGATCAGCCCTGACCGTAAGCCTAATCCACATATGTATGAAGTAGGCTATTTCTATCAGAACATCTGGACCAGTGCTGGTGATTTATCAAAAGGTGAGATTAAAGTTTATAATGAAAACTTCTTCCGTGATTTATCTGCTTATGCATTGGAATGGGAGGTATTGAAAAATGGTAAGGCGGTTCGTAGTGGACGCGTTGAAAATTTGTCAGTAGCTCCACGTCAGACTACTAATGTTAAACTTGATCTGGGCAAAACTTGTAAGTGTGCAGAATGGTTGCTGAATGTAAAATACGTTCAGAAAAATCGCGAAGGACTGCTTCCGGCTGGTCATGTAGTTGCCAAGGCACAGTTGACCCTGAATCCTTATAAGGCTCCTGCAATGGATCTTGCCAATGTAGAGGAGAAGAACGTAGCTGTAGTAGTTCCGCAGATAAAAGATGAAAATGTAAACCGTATAGTTGTAAAGGGAGAAAACTTCAATATCCAGTTCAATAAGCAGAGCGGATATATGGATAAATATGAAGTAAATGGCTTGGAGATGATAAAAGAAGGAGAAGCTATGACTCCGAACTTCTGGCGTGCTCCGACCGATAATGATTTTGGAGCAGGTTTGCAGCAGAAGTATGCAGCATGGAATAATCCTGGAATCAAATTAGTGTCTTTAAAGGCTGAAATGGTCGATGGCATAGCTGTTGTTTCTGCTGAATATGAAATGAAACAGGTTTCGGCTAAGTTGGCTTTAACGTATGCTATCAACAATAAAGGTGCTGTTAAGGTGACTCAGAAAATGACCGCAGATAAGAGCGCGAAAGTGGCCAACATGTTCCGTTTTGGTATGCAGATGGTAATGCCTGCTTCTTTTGAAAAGATTTCGTATTATGGACGTGGTCCGGTTGAAAATTATGCAGATCGTAAGACTTCTACTGATCTTGGTATATATAATCAGTCGGTAGACGAACAGTTCTATGCTTATATTCGTCCGCAAGAAAATGGAACGAAATCGGATATACGCTGGTGGAAACAACTGAATGTTGCTGGAAACGGACTGATGTTTGTTGCTGAAGCTCCATTCTCAGCATCTGCTTTACACTATACTATTGAATCTCTTGATTCTGGATGGGAGAAGAAGCAGGAACACTCTAATGAAGTAGAAAAGGCTGATTTAACCAATGTATTGATAGATAAAGCTCAGATGGGACTGGGTTGTGTAGATAGTTGGGGAGCAATTCCAGAGCCACAATATCTGCTGCCTTATGGTGATTATGAATTTAGCTTTATCATGACTCCTGTTTATCATTCTTATAGATAAATAAAGTAGAGCGATCTTTTAACTGAAGTAAAAGGCAAGGGGAAATTTGAAAATACCTGATAACATTTTCAAATTTCCCCTTTACTATTTGTTCCTGTCTATAAATATATTAGGTATTCCGAGTGCCGATGGTGTTTATTGTAAGTCTTGCTGGGTAAGATAACAGATAAACAATTATTTTTTCGGCTGATTATAAACAAATGTATGTTTGCAAGAAGTAATTTTATTGAATTTCTGTAGCCTCAAAAATACATTCCTGAATATTGAAATACAAGTTATCTGTTGCTTTCAGACTCCATGGAAAGAGTCGGACATGCAGCTGTTTATGCGGCTGGAGGGTTGCTTGTATCGGAAGTACTATTTTATGTTTGACTGCTACCGGACGTTGGGCTTCTCCAATATCTGTACGTGGATAAAAGTCTTTTCCTCTTGCATAGGCTGCCCGATAACAGATATCTCCATCTAACATGAAAGACACTTGTTTGACAAGCAAAGTCTTGTCTTTGCTCTCTATTATGATTTCTACATACCGGTTGGCAGCTTCATCAATATCTGCTGGCCAGTTTGCTCCTGTTATTGTATATTTTCCCTCATTGAAAGTAATTCCTTTCATTCCGGTAACTTTCCCCTGTATTGTGATATTTTGACTGTTTGTTACTTCTTTGCATACAGCCTGTACCGGAAGTTTACGGCAATTGTCCCCATAACTGATTGTCACATAATCGGAGACTGTATTAGCTTTTCGAGGAGTGTAATGCAGGTAAAAACATTTGTTCCACAGTTTTCCGTTGGTGTAAGTGAGTACGAGTTCATTCTTTTCGTCCTTTGATTCTGGAGAATCCGTTAACGTCATACCCTCTGGAGCTTTCACTTTTAATGTACCCTGCTGGGGAGATAAATGTAGTCCAGTCAGGTCAAAGCATCTCGTGGCTTTGTCACCTGCATATATCGTATCAAAATTAATCAGGGTAGGGTTCAATATTAAAGGAACATTGGTACGTATATATTTTTTTAGGATATCTTTTTCTCTCAAACCTTCTGCCGCAAGTTCTGCGTAGCATGCAGCTCCGGTAGCTTGTGTATGTGTTCCGTCAGTGGGAACATATATCTGTTTTACCGTAGCTGTTTCTCCTAATTGTTCCACAAAGGCTTTCGTTGATGCTGTCATGTCTACGACTGGAACGTGCCGTTCTTGTGCTACATACTTCATTACTCGTACATAATTTAATGTAGAGTCATCGGGAGCGATACTCAGATCGTGGCATCCTTTCGGGCTGATTGTTCCGTCCTTCTGGAAATATCTTCTTACAATGGGAGTCACGAATATCGGTTTACCTCCCAACGAACGGGTTTCATCCACATATTTTTCCAAATAAGATTTATAGGTAGTCCATGGAGCAGTACCTCTTCCGTCTGCACCGTCCTTTCCTCCTTCCTTTTCATCATTATGTGCAAACTGAATCAAGACATAGTCGCCTTTACGAAGATTGTTCTTTACCTTCTCCCATCTTCCTTCCTGATAGAATGAACGTGAACTGCGTCCTCCCCGGGCGTAATTAATTACTTCTACTTCTGGATAGAAAAATTCCTGAAACATTTCTCCCCATCCGCGTGTACGGGTTGTATTTTCTACATAATCGGCCATTGTTGAGTCACCAATGGTGTGTACTCGTACTTCTTGTGCTGAAAGTAAAATGGTACTATATAGCCATAATGCTCCCAGACTCCAGTATTTTCTTTTCATTGCGTGTAACCATTCTATTTTCCGCCACGACAATTTTATCGGCTGTTTTTCAGCCGATAA
>DXLO01000032.1 GCA_019414665.1 Bacteroides sp.
AAGGTAGGAAGGAAAAGAGGGGAAAAAAACACGCACGAGGCCGAATGCTTACCCTCAATCTATTCATTTAGATTGGGGAATATTTTTTTATGTTCCATAAACCTGCTATCTTTGCCTCGCAAATTTAAAAATATTCCGATGAGAATTTAAAACATTCATTTCCATACAACTATTTGTTTTTACGTTGGGACAGCAGGCGAAATAATTTCGTTTGTTGCGCAATAGTTGTCTTCTTATTCCAACTACGAACTTTTCAGTATTCATATTTAAAATTCTTAGAAAGAGTATGTGTATACATGTACAGTCCATTACTTACATGCATCCGGATAAAGATGTGCTTTTCAGTAATGTCAGTTTTACTATCAGTAAAGGGAAAAAAGTAGCCCTCATCGGAAACAACGGTTCGGGAAAATCTACCTTGATGCGATTGATAACTAAAGAGCTATTACCTTCTGAAGGACAAATTATATGTCCGGATATCCCCTATTCTATTCCACAGCATTTTGGTCAGTTTAATCATTTGACAGTAGCCGGGGCATTGGGAATAGAAAGAAAGTTATATGCACTTCATGCCATTTTACAGGGAGATGCTTCGATAGAGCATTTTACGGCTTTGGCGGATGACTGGAAAATAGAAGAGAAAGCGGTTGCTGCTTTGAATGAATGGGGGTTGGTAGGAGTACCTCTTTCCTATCCCATGCATTTGTTGAGTGGCGGTGAGAAAACAAAAGTTTTTCTAGCAGGAATTACTATATACTCTCCTGCTTTTATTTTGATGGATGAGCCTACCAATCATTTGGATGACGAAAGCCGTATCCGGCTGTACCGTTTTATAACTACTGCTGCAGCAGGGATACTGGTTGTCAGCCACGACCGGACATTACTCAATTTACTTTTTTCTACCTATGAGCTTACTGCAAAAGGTGTCACTTATTATGCTGGAAATTACGATTTCTATAAAGAACAGAAGAAATTGGCTGTAGAAGCTCTGCAAACCCGGTTGAAGGAGAATGAAAAGCAATTACAAAAAGCCCGGAAGCAGGCACGTGAGGTAATGGAGCGTCAACAAAAGCATGATGTGCGAGGTAAAAAACAAAATGTGAAGAAAGGAGTCGGAAAGATGGCAATGCATACATTCAGGGATCAGGCTGAGAAAAGTACTGTCCGTTTAGGAGATGTTCATGTTGATAAGATCCGTTTTTTGGCAGGAGAAACAGTAGAACTGCATAAAGCTTTACCTGATATGAAGACGATGAAAGTAAATTTCAATTCATCTTCTTTGCATATCGGTAAAATACTTATCGTAGCTTCAAGTGTGAATTATTCGTATGGAGAAAATCCTTTGTGGTCTTCTCCTCTTGAGTTTACCATCAAAAGTGGTGACCGTATTCATTTGAAAGGAAGTAATGGTAGTGGTAAAACAACTTTATTGAGGTTGATAACCGGAAGTCTTGCTCCTACTCAAGGTTCTTTGATACAGGCAGAAGGGCTGACGTACGTTTATCTTGATCAGGAATATTCTATAATTCGTAATGATTTGTCGGTATTGGAACAATTTGCCTTATTCAATAGTGAATTGTATGATAATGAATTGAGAACGATTCTCAACCGTTTTTTGTTTCCTGTTTCCACATGGAACAAGAAGTGTAGCTATCTGAGTGGAGGTGAGAAGATGAAACTTTCTCTCTGTTGTCTTATGGTGAGTGCACAGGCCCCCGATGTTTTTATTGTGGATGAACCTACTAATAATATTGATATTCTGAGTATGGAGATATTGACCGAAACTTTGAAGGATTATCAAGGCACTTTGTTGGTGGTGAGTCATGACAACTATTTTGTGCAACAAATAAAGGCAGATAAGCAGATTGAGTTGTTCTGATGTTTTTATTTTGTCAAGTGCGGCATTTTTGTCAAATTCTATATTTAAAACAAAAATGCCGCAGACTTGATTTATTTTATTCGGAGTTATTATTGCAGTGTCAGCGTCTTTACTTGTAATTCGGCATCTTTAGAATTACCCCCTACCATTATATCGAAATTTCCGGCTATGGTGCGCATGGTATTTGTCTGCGCGTCCCACCATTCCAATTGTTTGGGTGTTAACTCTAATTCTACATTGACTGTTTTTCCTGCAGGAATTTGTACACGTTTGAAAGCACGCAGTGTTTTAACCGGTCCTTCCGCATCTTCTTGTTTTTTCAGATATACCTGTACTACTTCTTCCCCGTCACGATTACCGGTATTGGTTACAGGAACAATAATTTTGGCAGTTTCTCCTACTTTAATCGTTTGCTCCAGTTTGATGTTACCATAGTTAAAAGTGGTATAACTCAAACCATAACCGAATGGGAAAAGAGGATCACCTTTAAAATAACGGTAAGTACGTCCTGTCATATTATAATCTTCAAAATCAGGTAATTGCGTTATGTTCCGGTAAAAAGTAACGGGCAGTCGTCCTGCAGGATTGTAATCTCCAAACAAAACTTCGGCGGCAGCTTTACCTCCGGATTGTCCCGGATACCATGCTTGTAAAATGGCCTGACAATATTTGGTTTCGGGCTCCATGGCAATGGGTGATCCGGAAAAATTAACGAAAATAACTTTTTTCCCGGCATCACAGAGTGCTTTTATCAATTCACGCTGAACAGCCGGAAGTTCGATGTCAGTACGGTCTCCTTTGCGGAATCCCGGTAAATTGACACCCATCTCCTCTCCTTCCAAACTTGGAGATATACCGCCTGCAAATATAACTACATCAGCATCTTTCACTTTTGCTACCGTGTTTTTAATGTTGACTTCTTCTTTAAATCCAAGATCGAAATTCAACTGTGCGTCTCCACTAAAGTATTGGAAGCGGATTTCTATATCGTATGGCTTGCCGGCTTCTGCATGCATGGCGTAAGCTTGTCCCCTGCCCCCATGTTTGTTGGTGAATTTCTTTACTTCTTCACCATTTATCAATAATTGTGTAGCTCCACAACTATAGAAGTTGAAAATAACCTCTCCTGTTTCCTGGGGGGTGAACACACTTTGATAGACGGCCGAGAAATCGGTCAGGTTCACACCGGGAGCAAATACGGTGGCTCCGGAAGTGCAAAGACGGAACGGTGTGGTAAGTTGTGCGGTGGCTACCGCATTTCCTTCATATTCCTTGTTGTTCCAATAGTGGGCGGAGAATCCTGGACCCTCTTTAGAAGTACACTGGCTGAAAACGCTTCTGATTAATGAGCGCTCCACCCAGCTGCAACCTTGTTCATAGATCAGTTTGTCGTTCTCTCCCATGGCTGAGCGGATACCTTCCAATAAGGTGATCGTATGTTTGGGAGTACCGTTATAATTACCCCATTGCATCACAGAATCATTTGCGTTAGGTCCCATGACGGCGATGGTTTGTCCACCGCGTTTCAGTGGCAGGATATTATTTTTGTTCAGTAACAGCGTCATTGATTTGCGTGCTATATCTAGTGACAGGGAATCATGTTCTGCCGAGCAAACCACTGAATAAGGAATTTTAGTCCATTCCACTTTGTCAGGATCATCCATTTCCCCCAATTCAAAGCGTGCTTTTAATAATCGTTTTACGGATACATCAATGTCCTTTTCACTGATTAATCCTTTTTTAGCGCTTTCTACCAATGCTTTATAACTGGAACCACATTCCAGATCCGTACCGCTTAATACTGCGGCGGCAGAGGCCGATTCAGCATCCGGATGTGTTTTGTGTCCTTTTTCCCGATAGAAATCGTCAATAGCGCCACAATCTGAAAGTACAATGCCGTCATATCCCCAGTCTTGACGGAGAATTTGCATCAGCAGGCGGTCACTTCCGCAACACGGATCACCTTCCAAACGGTTATAGGCACACATTACCTCCTTTACTTTTGCTTCTTTTACTAATGCTTCGAAAGGTACAAGATAAGTTTCATGCAAGTCACGCGGTTTGATATTTTCCGCATTGAACTCATGACGATTCCATTCCGGCCCTGAATGGACGGCAAAGTGTTTGGCACAAGCGTGTATTTTATCGTATTTTTGATTAGCATCCATGCATTGCAATCCTTTTACCACATTTACCCCCATGACACTTGTCAGATAAGGATCTTCCCCATACGTTTCAATACCTCTCCCCCATCTGGGATCGCGATAAATATTGACGGTGGGTGTCCACATGGTCAGGCCTTGATACCGTTCGTAGCTTCCCGCCGCCGAGTATGCGGCATTTTTGGCCCGGGCTTCATCCGAAACTGCGGTATAGATGGTATGTATGGCATCGGGCTCAAAAGAGGCCGCCATACCTATAGGCTGAGGAAAGACGGTGGCCAGTCCGCTCCGTGCCACTCCGTGCAAGGCTTCGTTCCACCAATTATAAGGTTTAATGCCTAATCTTTCGACAGGTTTGGAGTTGTCCATCATTAAGGCAACTTTTTCTTCTAGAGTAAGTTGTTGCAATAAATCCTCTGCCCGTTCTTCGGGAGATAAACTGCTGTCTTTATAAGCCGGTTGATTGTTACAGCCGCTTAGCATCACAAGGGAAGCAAATAAATATAGAATTTTGTTTCTCATAGTAAAATGGTAAAAATGATTAGTTACACGGCAAAAATAGAATAATTATGAAAAAAGTCCGTGTATTTTTTGATTAAAAAGGTGGAAGATATTGTTTTTTATACAAAAAGGTGGGATAGATATAAAAAGTTTCCGGCCGGATACATCGTACCGACCGGAAACGTATGAGATACAGCAAATAATGACTATTTATATTCTGCCCAATCTATCAGGCGCATATCCCCTTTCTTGGCCAGCGTATCATGCATAGCCAATGCAGCCGGAATACAATGAGGAGTTTGTCCTTTGGAAGACATTTTTACATAATCCCAAAGAATGTTCTTATAATCCGGATGTGCACAATTTTCGATGATAGCCTTGGCGCGTTCTACCGGGCTCTTGCCGCGTAAGTCGGCAACACCTTGTTCAGTAATAAGGATATTGACATCGTGTTCACTGTGATCTTCGTGAGAAACCATAGGAACGATGGCACTGATTTTTCCTTCTTTTGCCACAGACGGGCAAGTAAAGATGGAAATATAGGCATTGCGGGTAAAGTCACCTGAGCCACCAATACCATTCATCATTTTGGTGCCGCTGATGTGAGTAGAATTTACATTACCGTAAATATCTGCTTCGATGGCTGTATTGATAGATATAACACCAAGACGACGGATAATTTCCGGGTTGTTTGAGATTTCAGACGGACGCATGACCAGTTTGTCACGGAAGAAGTCGATATCATCATAAATACCTTGCAGACATTCGTTGGTGACAGTCAATGAACAGGTACTTCCAAATTTTACACGTCCTTGGCGAATCAGGTCCACCACTGCGTCTTGTAATACTTCCGTATACATTTCGAAGGCGGGAATTGTTTTGTCTCGTCCCAAAGCACCCAATACGGCATTAGCAATGTTACCTACTCCACTCTGTAATGGCAGGAAGCTTGCAGGAATAATACCCCGTTTCATGTCAGCTGCCAGGAAGTCGGCAACATTTTGTCCAATCTGGTCGGTGATAGGATCCGGTGCGGTAAATGAACGGGCCTGGTCAGGGGTGTTTACTTCCACTACGCCGATGATTTTTTTCGGGTCTACCTGTACATAAGGCAGACCGATACGGTCGCTGGGTTTGTAAATAGGAATTTCACGACGGTAAGGCGGGTCAAGCGGTTCATAAACATCGTGCAGGCCCATACCGTTTTTACTGTGGGCAGCGTTCAATTCGATGATCACTTTATCTGCCAGACGTGCAATAGTCGGTGCAATTCCACCGGCGGCTGTCAGATAAACTTTGCCGTCGGGAGTGATTTCACACGCTTCCAGAATAGCGACATCTACTTTACCCATGAACCCGTAACGTACCTCCTGTGCCATTTGTGACAGATGGATATCGTTGTATGCTATTTCGCCGTTATTTACGGCTTTTCGGAAATCGGGGTTGGTTGTGTAAGGAGCACGGTAACGGATTGCCTTGACCCTGGATAAGATGCCGTCTGTAGCATCTCCTGTAGAAGCACCGGTAAAGATACTAATTTGAAAAGGGTTACCTTTGGCATGTTCTTCTTCTGCTATTTTTGCGACTTCGGGTGTTACGGCTTTCGGTGTTCCTGCCGGAGTAAAGCCGCTGAGTCCAATGTTGTAGCCATGCTTGATATAGCTGGCTGCTTCGGCTGCGGAAATAATATTAAATCCCATGATATTCAATGTGTTATTCTTATTAGTATAGTTGTTATTAATATTTGCGATTAAAAATCTCTGAATAAATAAAAGCACGTCGTGCCTCTTCTTTAGTACTCAGTCTTATAGGAGTCCGGTCTTCCCTTTTGTTCTCTTTCCGGGGTGAATCTGTTGGTTTCTTGACCATCGGCTGATGCTGCATGCGGGGAGTCTGAGGTGTGCGGACTGTTTGAACGGAAGAAACAGGAAGGTCCTCCTCTATGTTCTCCTGCTCTATTTCAGGAAATATATCTGCAAGCACTTTCTTTGGAGAAGGTGTTTTCTTCTCTTTGCCTGTTTTTGAGATTTGTTGCACGATGGCTGCAACAATGATTATTATAAATATGATAACCTGAATGATATCCATACTTTCCTTATTATATAATGAATGCTCAAAGTTAGAAAAATATTTCATAACTAACTCTATAAAAGGGCATAAAAAAAGGAAGAGAACTTCACAGTTGTCTTCCCCTATTTTTTTAACCTAAACCTTAACTATGAAAAAATCTAATGTTTTTCGGAAGCAAATATGCGAATTATAATAATACGTTGGTAACGTTAACGGTTTTTTTTGTTCACTGGTTATAATTATTTAACAGTTAAATGCATAATTCTCTTATAATATTCAATTTTCGGCTCTTTTATTCGTTTAATTTGTCGGTAACTCCGTATCTTTGCCTACGAAACCATAAAACAGAGAAAATATGAAAGAAACAACAGGAGCAGACTTTAAATCTGCAACTGATTCCGAAAACAAGAAATTGTTTATTGAAACTTACGGATGCCAGATGAATGTTGCTGATAGTGAAGTGATTGCTTCTATTATGCAAATGGCAGGCTACCATGTATGCGAAACATTGGATGAAGCGGATGCTGTATTTATGAATACCTGTTCCATTCGCGACAATGCAGAACAAAAGATTCTGAACCGTCTGGAGTTTTTCCATTCTATGAAGAAAAACAAACGCCGGAATCTGATTGTCGGTGTGTTGGGCTGCATGGCAGAACGTGTAAAAGATGATTTGATCGAGAACCATCATGTAGATCTTGTCGTAGGACCGGATGCCTATCTCACTTTGCCCGATTTGGTCGCTTCGGTGGAAGCGGGGGAGAAAGCCATTAATGTGGAGCTTTCTACTACAGAAACCTATCGTGAGGTAATTCCGTCCCGTATTTGCGGCAATCATATCTCCGGGTTTGTATCCATTATGCGTGGTTGCAATAATTTCTGTCATTATTGTATTGTACCGTATACCCGTGGGCGTGAGCGCAGCCGTGATGTGGAAAGTATTCTGAATGAGGTGCGTGACTTGGCAGACAAAGGTTATAAAGAAGTAACGTTGCTGGGACAGAATGTGAATTCTTATCGTTTTGAGAAAGAGGGTGAAATAATTACTTTCCCGATGCTGCTCCGCACAGTGGCCGAGGCGGTTCCGGACATGCGTGTTCGTTTTACCACTTCACATCCCAAGGATATGAGTGATGAAACCTTGCAAGTCATTGCGGAAACGCCTAATGTATGCAAGCATATTCATTTACCGGTACAGAGCGGCAGTTCGCGCATATTGAAGCTGATGAACCGCAAATATACCCGTGAGTGGTATTTGGAAAGGGTAGCGGCTATTCGCCGTATCATTCCCGATTGTGGTCTGAGTACTGATATTTTCTCCGGCTATCATTCGGAAACGGAAGAAGATCATCAGGAATCTCTATCCTTGATGCGTGAGTGTGCGTACGATTCCGCCTTTATGTTTAAATATTCCGAACGTCCCGGAACATATGCTTCCAAGCATCTGCCGGATGATGTACCCGAAGAGGTTAAGATACGCCGGCTGAATGAAATCATTGAATTGCAGAACCGTCTTTCTGCCGAAAGTAATGCCCGTGATGTAGGCAAGACCTTCGAGGTGATGGTAGAAGGTGTTTCCAAGCGTTCCAGAGAGCAGCTTTTTGGCCGTACACAGCAAAACAAGGTGGTGGTCTTTGATCGTGGGAATCATCGTATCGGTGATTTTGTCCATGTACGCATTACTGAAGCCAGTTCGGCCACATTGAAAGGAGAAGAGGTGTTCTGATGGGGAGAAAAGAAGAATATAAGGAAAAGAACTTGCAATATTTGCAAGTTCTTTCTACACAGGAAGGTATTTGTCCTTTACCTTGTAATATGTTTTATAAAGTATTGCAGACAGGTACGGGTACAGTTTCACCTACAATCCGAAGTATTGTCACCGTTCATTATCGGGGAAGTCTGATAAACGGAAAAGAGTTTGATAATTCCTATGACCGTAACTGCCCCGAAGCTTTCCGGCTGTGTGATGTCATAGAGGGATGGCAGCTGGCGCTTCAACGTATGCATGTAGGAGATAAATGGGTGGTTTATATTCCTTATACTATGGGATATGGCAACCGTACAAGCGGGCCGATTCCTGCTTTCTCTACATTAATATTTGAGGTGGAACTGCTGGGCATTGCATAATGCCTCCGGTTATCGGTTATGCAGTCTGTCATTCATCCGGTCTTCGTAACCGTCACGATATTTCTTTTCGGGCATAACAATCCATAAGATTATATAGACAATAATGCCCGAAAAGGCTGTGAAAACCGTGGCAAATGAATAGATAATGCGCACTACCGTAACATCCCAGCCAAAATAATCGGCCAGTCCCGCACATACTCCGGCTAGCATTCTGTTGTTGGAACGGGTCAGTTTTTTATTTTCCATTTTCGTTTCTTTTTAAGTTATCTGCACAAATGTAGGAAAAGTAAAAACGAATTATTAACTTATACTCTTAAAAGTACTTAAAGGATAGTCCTTCTCATTCAATTTATTTGTTATTTTGCAGCAAATTAGGGCAAAAAGTGGATATACTCAAAATAAATACTTGTCCGTTGTGCGGCGGAAAACATTTGGGACATGCAATCACTTGTACGGATCACTATGCTTCGGGTGAACAATTCAATTTGGTTCGCTGCGATGATTGTGGCTTTATTTTTACACAAGGTGCACCCGTGGAAGCCGAGATAGGGCGATATTATGAGACCCCCGATTATATTTCACACACTGATACCCGCAAGGGGCTGATGAACCGTGTATACCATGAGGTACGCAAGTATATGCTGTCACGCAAAGCCAAGCTGATAAAACGGACATCCGGTTTGAGTAAAGGTACTTTGTTAGACATAGGTACCGGTACCGGATATTTCAGTAATGCTATGAAGGAGCGCGGATGGCGGGTGAAAGCGATAGAGAAAAGTCCGCAGGCGCGTTCGTTTGCCAAAGAGCATTTTGAATTGGATGTAGATACGGAGGATGCTTTGGCGGGATATGCCGATCATTCTTTTGATGCCATAACTTTATGGCATGTGATGGAGCATCTGGAGCATCTGAATGAAACGTGGAAGAAATTATTCAAGCTGTTGAAAGAGAGGGGAGTATTGATAGTGGCTGTGCCTAATCCCAGTTCGTATGATGCGGAAAAGTATAAGGAATGGTGGGCGGCATACGATGTGCCTCGTCATTTATGGCATTTTACACCTTCCGTCATGCAACAATTCGGTGTCAAGCATGGTTTTAAATTAGCGGAACAGCATCCGATGCCTTTTGATGCTTTTTATGTATCCATGTTGACGGAAAGATATAAAGGCAGCCGTTTGTCCTTTTTGAAGGGAATGTGGACGGGCCTGTTGGCCTGGTTCAGTTCACTGGCGAAAAAAGAACGCAGTAGTTCAATGATTTATGTATTCAGAAAGAAGTGATTATGGGAAAAAAATCAGGGTCCTTTTTCGATATGCAGTTCATTACCTCCAGCATCAGTACAATGCTGGTGTTGCTCTTGTTGGGGATGGTGGTATTCTTTGTGCTGTCTGCCAATAACTTATCCAAGTATGTACGCGAGAACATCAGTTTCTCCGTACTCATCAGCGATGATATGAAAGAAGCGGACGCTTTGAAATTCCAGAAAAAATTGAATGAGGAACCTTTTGTGAAAGAAACTTCCTATATATCGAAGGAGCAGGCGTTGAAAGAGCAGAGCGAAGCGATGGGTACAGACCCGGCTGAATTCTTGGGATATAATCCTTTTACAGCTTCTATTGAAATAAAACTGAATGCCGATTATGCCAATTCGGACAGCATTTCTTGGATAGAGCAGAAAATTATGCAGAACAAGAAAGTAATGGAAATCAACTATCCCCAGGATTTACTGGATGCAGTGAACAGCAATATACGGAAAATCAGTTTTTTGCTATTGGGACTGGCTGCGCTGCTTACCCTTATTTCTTTTGCGCTGATTAATAACACCATCCGTCTGGCCATTTATTCCAAACGTTTTCTGATTCATACCATGAAACTGGTAGGGGCAAGCTGGGGATTTATCCGTCGTCCTTTTTTGGTGCGGAATATATGGATAGGGATACTGGCCGCTGCCATGGCAGATGCGGCATTGATAGGAATGGCCTATGCGTTGGTAAGATATGAACCCGAATTGATTGAGATTATTACCCCTATGACCATGCTTATGGTAATGGGTTCTGTTTTTGTGTTTGGTGTGGTTATTACCTTTATGTGTGCATATATATCAATCAACAAATACTTGCGCATGAAAGCTAGTGCGTTGTATTACATTTAATAATAAAAGGATATGGATAGACAAAAATTCGCCTTTGATAAAACTAATTTTATATTGCTTGCCATAGGTATGGCAGTGATTATTGTCGGTTTTCTGCTGATGACAGGACCTAGTTCGACAGAAGGATATTTTGAGCCGGATATTTTTAGTGTACGTCGCATCAAAGTGGCGCCCGCAGTATGTTTCTTTGGCTTTATCTTTATGATTTATGGCATTGTCCGCAAGCCAAAGGACAAGACAGAAGTGGTTAACTCTTGATTTTTTTAATTTTTAATTCTCAATTTTTATTTAAAGAATGGAATGGTTTGAGGCATTGATCCTTGGTGTGCTCCAAGGATTGACAGAGTATTTGCCGGTCAGCAGTAGTGGTCATCTGGCTATCGGTTCGGCATTGTTTGGCATACAAGGGGAAGATAATCTGACTTTTACCATAGCAGTGCATGTGGCTACGGTACTCAGTACTTTGGTTATATTATGGAAAGAAATAGGCTGGATATTCCGTGGCTTGTTCAAGTTTGAGATGAATGCGGAGACAAAATATGTGATCAATATCCTGGTATCCATGATTCCTATCGGCATTGTGGGTGTGTTTTTTAAAGATTATGTGGAAGAAATTTTCGGTTCCGGCTTGCTCATTGTAGGTTGTATGCTGTTATTGACAGCTTTGCTTCTTGCTTTCTCTTATTATGCAAAACCTCGTTTGAAAGAGAACATCAGCATGAAGGATGCGTTTATTATAGGTCTGGCACAGGCTTGTGCCGTGATGCCGGGATTATCCCGTTCGGGTACTACCATTGCTACCGGTTTGTTGTTGGGAGACAACAAGGCGAAACTGGCTCAGTTCTCTTTCCTGATGGTGATTCCTCCTATATTGGGTGAGGCGTTGCTGGATGGTATGAAGATTGTAAAAGGAGCTGCAGCCGGCACATCAGATATATCTGTATTGTCATTGGTTGTAGGTTTTCTGGCAGCTTTCATATCGGGCTGTGTAGCTTGTAAGTGGATGATTAATATTGTGAAGAAAGGTAAGTTGATTTATTTTGCTATCTATTGTGCCATAGCCGGTGCCGTTACGATAGCGTGCACATTGATGTAATTGGATGAATTTTAAAGAAGGAGAAGTATTATACTTTGATAAACCGCTGAAATGGACCTCATTTGCAGTGGTGAACAAGATAAGATACCATATTTGCCGCAAACTGGGCGTGAAGAAAATAAAAGTGGGACATGCCGGGACATTAGACCCGCTGGCTACCGGGGTGATGATTATTTGTACAGGCAAGGCAACGAAACGCATCGAAGAGTTCCAGTATCATACCAAAGAATACATTGCCACCTTGCAGTTGGGGGCTACCACACCTTCATTCGACCTGGAGAAGGAGATAGATGCTACCTATCCTACGGAACATATCACCCGCGAGTTGGTAGAGGAAGCCTTGCAGCGTTTTATCGGCAGGATAGAACAGATTCCGCCTGTTTTCTCGGCTTGTAAGGTAGATGGTAAACGCGCTTACGATTTGGCTCGAAAAGGTGAGGATGTGGAGTTGAAAGCCAAGACGTTGATTATAGACGAGATAGAGTTGCTGGAATGTAATCTGCCTGAGATTAAAATCAGGGTAGTGTGCAGCAAGGGCACTTATATCCGTGCATTGGCCCGTGATATTGGCGAAGCTTTGAATAGCGGTGCTCATTTGACAGGGCTGATACGTACCCGGGTGGGGGATGTGAGACTGGAAGACTGTTTGTCGGTGGAAAGTTTTCCGGAATGGCTTGACCAACAAGAGATTGAAGAAGTTATAAACGAATAAGGAGAGATAAGATGAAACTGTCGCAATTTAAATTTAAACTGCCGGAGGATAAAATAGCTTTGCATCCGGCTAAGTATAGAGATGAGTCGCGCCTGATGGTTGTTCACAAATCAACAGGTAAGATTGAACACAAGGTATTCAAGGATATCCTGGACTATTTTGATGATAAAGATGTGTTTATCTTTAATGATACGAAAGTTTTCCCTGCGCGTTTGTATGGAAATAAGGAAAAGACCGGTGCCCGTATCGAGGTATTTTTGTTGCGCGAGCTGAATGAGGAACTTCGCTTGTGGGATGTGCTGGTAGATCCTGCCCGTAAGATCCGTATCGGTAACAAGCTTTATTTTGGTGACGATGATTCCATGGTGGCCGAAGTGATTGACAACACCACTTCCCGCGGACGTACCCTGCGTTTCCTGTATGACGGCTCTCACGACGAGTTCAAGAAAGCATTGTATGCGTTGGGAGAGGCTCCGCTGCCCAGTTTCATCCGTCGTCCGGTAGAAGAGGAAGATGCCGAACGTTTCCAGACTATCTTTGCCAAGAACGAAGGGGCTGTGACAGCTCCCACTGCCGGACTTCATTTCAGCCGCGAGTTGATGAAGCGTATGGAAATCAAAGGTATAGACTTTGCTTTTGTGACGATGCATGCCGGACTGGGTAATTTCCGCGAGATTGATGTGGAGGACCTTACCAAGCATAAGATGGATTCGGAGCAGATGTATGTCAATGCGGATGCGTGCCGTATTGTGAATAATGCCAAGGATGAAGGAAAGAATATTTGTGCGGTAGGAACGACAGTGATGCGCACGATAGAGACTGCGGTAGGTACGGATGGTCATCTGAAAGAATTTGACGGATGGACCAATAAGTTCATTTTCCCTCCTTATGATTTCTCGGTAGCCAACAGCATGGTTACTAACTTCCACCTGCCTCTCTCCACTTTGCTGATGCTGGTAGCTGCCTACGGTGGTTATGATCTGGTGATGGAGGCTTATCACACAGCGTTGAAGGAAGATTACCGTTTCGGTACTTATGGCGACGCTATGTTGATTTTGGATAAGTAATACCGGTTGGAGCAGCGTATGAGGGTTTATTTGGGACTTGGAACCAATCTGGGTGATAAAGAATCAAATCTGCATGTTGCTGTCCGGAAGATAAATGAGCGGATAGGGGAGGTTACTGCCCTTTCCGCTTTTTATGTTACCGCCCCTTGGGGGTTTTCTTCTGAAAATTCTTTTCTGAATGCTGCCTGTTGCGTGGAGAGTGTGCTTCCTCCCTTGGATATATTGCGGGAAACACAGGAGATAGAGCGTGAATTAGGCCGGATGAAGAAGTCGGCGGGAGGTAATTATAGTGACCGCCTGATTGATATAGATATTTTGTTGTACGGCGATTTAATACTGCATACGCCGGAATTGGAAATCCCTCATCCCCTGATGACTGAACGGAGGTTTGTCATGGACCCGCTGGCGGAGATTGCATCGGATGTGGTGCATCCGGTATTGGGAAAAAGGCTGGGGGAGCTTTAAACCTGTAAGAGTATATTAATTAAAAGAGGACGGAAAATTCTTCAAATCCATCATTGTGGTGTAGATAGCTGATTGATAGTGTATTGTTATGAAGGATTCGTAATAGAATCCTTCATAAATGTTTCAGGGAAATATGTCCAGTATGGAATAATCTCTCCAAATTTCTTGTGTGGTGACGCTCGTCACTCCGGAATCAGGGTAACGTTGGCAAAATTCTTCTGTTCTGTCTTCTCGTATAATTAGGAATTTGTTTTTGTAGCTCACTTCGTATCCATATTTTTTTATTATACTTTGGGTTTGCATGATGAGTGAGTCTACTCTACATTTGTAGGTCCCTTCATATCCTTTTCTCCCATCGGGAAAAGTCATGGTAAATAGTCGGGTCTGGTTGTCGAATGTATAGCGTGTACCGTTTCTGTTTTTCAGTTCCTGCATCAGTTCTTTTTCTATATTTTGTTTGGTTTGTGTGTCTTGTGCTTCTACTCGTACTTCCGGTTTGACATAAGGATGAGCTCCGTTTTCCACTTCCACATCCTTGCTTCCCCACATGGTGGTTTGTATTTTTATTATTTTTACCAGTTTGTTATTCTTGTCCAGCACATGTATAGATGATTCTCCTTCGCAAAGTGGAAAGATACATACGACACCGAAATGTTCGATTCCGAAATATTCCGTTTTCAGTTTTTCTGGATCGTTGTTCTTTATTGTGTAACCATTTGTTTGTTCGCCCAAGGAGGCATTGAATGGATGGCCTACGTAAGCTTTGTATTCACTCACAATATCTGTTCCTTCTTCCGGTTCCGGAGGGAGGATTTCTTCTTTGTCTGAGCATCCCGATAACAGTGTCAGACATAATACTAGCGTTAGTGTCAGGGCGTGTATTACGTCCTGACTGAGGTTATTTCTTTTGAATGTCATAGATCATTTGTTGTTCTTGTGTATAATATACAATGTTTACGTCTTCTGTATCTGTGTGGAAGATTACATCACAGTTTATACCGTTGTTTGCTTTAAAATAGACGGCCGAAGAACCTTTTCCCCATCCCATGTTGACAGACCAATATAAATCACTATTTGGTGAACTCGATTTTTTGGTAGTACAGTATCCGTCAATAATCCAACCATGACCCGGTTTGTCTTTGTATGGATCTTTTGTGATAGGGAGACGATTGTTGTCAACATAGTGTCCGTTTCCATAAAGAAGTATTGGATTATAATTTTGTAATGACTGTTTAGCCAGTTCCGGATTGAATCCTGTGCTTCCTGAGTAGGTAGTCATTGTTTGAAGATATTCCAACATGCCTTCCGTTGGGGTTGAGGTTGAAGCGATACCTCTTTTTATAATTGGGTTATTGTCCTCGTCATAGGTATTAAAATCTACATAGTTAGGAAATGAGCGAGTTTTATTGTATATAGCTCTTAACAAACTGGCAGTCATTTCGATTAAATCAGGTGAGCTGTAGTATGTAATTGTTTTTTGAGCGGTCAGGTAGTCCCAATCTATTAAAATTTGTCTACCTGCTGCTGTTTCTCCCACCATGACTGGTTTCAGTATACTGAATAATGTAGCAACCGCTATATTTCCACATCCCACTAAATAATGCCCCTGATATGTTCCCATATGCCCGTCCCATATATTTCCTATGGGCATTTGATCGTTGTAAGGTGCTTCTTGATGCCATACAATATCTGATATGGGAGGTACCATAGATACAATTCGTGAAGGAATTTTGCTTATATCAATGCCATTGATAGGATTATATTCTCTTGAATTGCTGTTATCAATAATAGTAATATTTCTTTTTATGATGTCTTCTGTAATTTGTTCCTTGGATATATTTAGGGATTGGCTGATTTTGTCGAGAGTGGAACTTCTTTTCTCTGATTTAAGTTTTTCTATATATTTAATATCTGAAAGGATATTTAGTTTTGCTATTTCAACCAAATATCTCATATCTATGTTCATAGGTTGGGAAAATTGATAGTTCTCTGTAAATAACAGAACTTTCGGTGCTCTTTCATCACCACAAACAATTGTCATATCTTTTGTTCCGCTATTATTAGTTAGTTCAACTTCAAATATAGGTACATTTATTTGAATGGAGTCTGCTGAACGGGAGTGATTCCTGCTGTTTGTAAGATAATATTTATTAATAATGGAAATCTTGGGCTTGTCTTCTTTTGTTGTAATGAATTGTTTTTTAAATTCTGAATTGATACGTTTAAAGTCGTAAATTACATTTGTAATCTCGTCTTCCGATAGTTCTTTGGGATTATCATACGCTATGCTGGCGTATTCATTCGATGTCAAAACCACTTGGTTGGTTGGGTTGTTGTTAACTTCTGTATTTTCTAATTTATCAGTACACGATATAAGAATAGATGTTATCAATATGAGTTGTGATAATATAACCTTTTTCATGGCATTTTTGTTAATGATTGAATGATAAAACTGGCTAAAAGGTTGCGTTATTGATATCTTTTAGTCAGTTTTGATATATGAAAATTATTTTTTTCTGAAGTCTGCCATTATGGTCATAGCATTGTCTTTGAAAATTAGTGGAATGGCAGTTTCAAAAGTTATTGTCGATGTTTTTATATCCATTAAATAGTAGCCATCCTGATAACCGTTTCCGAAGCCAAAATTAGCGTGTAAATAGCATACGTCCACATCGGAAGGAACATTGTCTATCCTACCATAGCATTCTTTTATTCCATCAAGAATGAATGGGGTGACTCCATCGGTAGCTATATTGTCAGGTTTGCCGTATATTAATACAGGTTTAGTTGCTTTTAAGGAATTCTTGACAGTATTGATATTCCATGATGTCTTTTTGCTATAATTGAAGTAACTTGCCAAATAATTCTCCACATCAGACATTAAACAAGTTGTCCCCGTAACAATTCCTTTTGAGTCTTTGACTACAGAAGATTTTGTATAATCATAGATATTTTTGAATAGCCTGCCTACCATTTCTCTTTTAGCTAAAGGATCACCGGAGTTAAAATAATCTGGTGCTTTGATTTCTTTATTTTCAGTCAAATAACTCCAATTTATTTGTAGGCTGGCTGGTCTCATCGTTGGCTCCAAACTAGCTAGAATATGCGCTACCACAATTGCTCCATAGCCTACAGGATAATTTGTATATTCTGACCATCCCGGACCATACCTATCACAATTGGCTTTTGGTAACATACAATTATAAGGTTCCCATTGTCCCCATGCCACAGGACACATAGGAAATACTGCAACTTTGACCTTTAGATTGGAAGGAACTTCTGTTATAGGTTTAGAGCGGCTGATAGAGCTGTTGTTTATGATAATTTGATTCTTGATTGCTTCATAATCGATGTCTTTGGATGTTATGTATAGTTCTTTGGATATTTTCAAAACAGCAGATTCATACAATGAATCTTTAATCTCATCAAATTTGGTAACTTCATTGCGGATGTACATTTCGCTCCATTGAAGCAAAGCGTTGGGACTTGTGTAAAGAGAATCCTGGTTTTCCTTGATGTTGTCTATATATGCAAGGATGTGTGGGGCTCTTCTATCTCCCGAAACAACAGCCATTCCTGTGCCTGTTTCTGATGTGAATTCTATTTTATAGATAGGTATTTGTTCCTCTGTACTTTCAATATTCCTGGCATCTGCTTTGTTTTTAGATAAATAGTATTTCTCTTTTATCTGAAAGATGTTAGGCTGAAAAGTAATACGTGAATGGGCATTATTTTTTAGTTCACTGCTTTGGAAGGTTGTCAATAAATTGAATACCTCAGTTTGGCTAAGTTCCGGAGAACTTTTGTATCTGATGCTTAATAGCTCTTCTGGTGATAGTTGTACTTCCTTACTAGGGGGTGTTATATCCTCTATTTCATTTGATTGGCATCCGGCAATCATCAATGAAAGGGATAATAAACAGAAAATGATTTTCTTTTTCATCTTGTTTCTTATTGTTAGTTCTGTAAACCTATATTTTTACTTAGCACGGATATTTTTTATGCAATCCATTTTATAACACCATTCCTTTACGCCTCCTGCTTCAAAAAAGGTTCTTGCGTTTCCGTCTAGTTGATAATACCCTGTGTTTTTATCAGCCCACCCCAAATTTGCGTGCCAATATAAATCATTCGTCTTAACCATTTGGCGAGTTTGACTAGCTTTTTCGGTGATTAGAAGTCCGGAAATGATAAAAGCATGGTTCGTAGTTAGCATAAGCACCGGATTGTTATTTCTTAATGAGGCCCAAACTTGATCACCATCAAAAGGGGCTTTTGGATTATATTTAAAAAATTTGTTCATCGTATTTAGCATATTCTCTTCAGAAACACCACTTTCAAGTACAGCACCATCCCAATCTTTTTTGGATGTAGTTTTATTCATATTATAGAAGTTGAGCATAAGGTATTGAACTTGCATTTGAGCTTGCCCCTGTAAATCATTGATAGAGGCTTTTTGGGTCATTTTAATAAAGTTAGGCATATAAGTCATAGTACTGTTGGGTAAAGTAAAGGTAAGAGGGGGAGTATATTTTTGATGAGTATATCCCATTATTTGAGCAAGTGCCACATTGACACATCCTACAGGAAGTGCGTCCATTTTCTTTCCATTATTTTCAGTTCTTATCCAATCTACTTTATTTTCTTCTCTGAAAGCCCAATTATAGGGATCGTCTTGTCCCCAATTGGTCTTGACTAGAGGAGATATTGATGATGGTAGTTTTTGTATTCCCTCGGGAGGACCTTGTACAGCAGTTGATCTAGATGAATAGGTATCTGTTAAAATGATATTATCTTGAATTTTTTGGTAGTTAATTTCATTGATAGGAATGTTTAATTTCTTACTAATTTTCTCCAACGTTGGCTGTTTTAGCGAATCTACCAATTCTTTTGTTTTAATGGCTTTATAAAGATAGCTGGCTTTTGCTGCATATAATAGTTCGTTTGCTCCGCTCAGTTGCATTGCATCATCATTGCCTTTATTGGGAATAAATGCTATAATAGAAGGAAGTTCTGCATTTGTAGCTACTACAGCCAACCCATTTACAGTATCGTTTTGAAATTCAACTTCACAAATTTCAGATATGATATCATCTTCTGGTAAGGCGGTTCGGGAAGCTATTTCTTTATTTTGAAATTCTCCTTCTTTATTTATATATGTTCTTTTTGTAATCTTAAATGATGCACTAGTGCTTCTGCTTACACCATTATTATTCATATTGGCAAAAGAACTTACCATATTGAAAATATCTTTGTCTGTAAGCTCTTTTGCATCATCGTAGGCGATACTGAGGACTTCGTTTTTATTCAACTTAACCTTTTGGGAATTAGTAGAAAGGTTATTGGTGCTTTCATTCGAGCAGGAGAATAATGTAATTCCTGCAAAGAATAGTGATAATGGAATGATTTTCATAAGTTTGTTATTAGAATATTATGTATGAGATTAGTTTTCGTATATAAATTCTCCTGCCAATATTCCCTTTTCATCGGTGATTGTCAGTTCATATATTCCTGCCGGAATATTCTCTAAAGAAGTTGATAAAGAAGAATTGGAGTGGGGTATATAGAGGTTTCTATATACTACATATCCTTCTTTTGATTTAATCTCGATGGTTACCGCTTCCCAGTCCTGTGCGAATTCGATGGTTAATTCTTTATTGCAGTCGTCAAAGAAAGCTTTTACCGGAATGAATGACTCTACTGGAATTCTATGGTTGCCATGTTTTATAAATTCTATATTTCGTTTTTTAGCGCATAGTAATAGAGGAATAATTAAGGCTATCAAAGCCAAACTCATTTTTAATTTGTTCATAATCGTTTTACGTTTTAGTTTTGTGCAAACTTAGGTATTATAGGATTATGAATGACAAAAAGAGGGAGTTATAGTATATACAAGATTTGTTGATTATCAGCGAGTTACAAAAATTGTTATATACAGTGATGTATATGTAGTGTTTTATAATTCACTGATAATAAGATCTGTATGAGAACTATTTATTTTAAGAGGTTTTTGATGATGTAATCTCGTAAAAACGTTTCTTTATTGTGCTTTAGTTGGACCTCTTGATAAATTCTCGTTCGTTTCATTCGTACAGAAGCCGGATTGATGCCGAGCAATTTGGCTTCATCATTTGCGTCAAATCCAAAGATATGGAGATAGCAATATTGATATTCTGATTCTGTCAGGTTGGGAAATGCCTCTTTTAGTAGGGAGTAGAATTGGGGATATATCTTGTCTACTTCCGTCATTATGGAATGCCATGTTTTGTCAGTAGGGAGTTGGGAGTCCTCAAGCCTATTTTTTTTAGTCAAAGAAATAAGCTTCTTGCCAACTGTGGATGTTTCCAGACTTTGCTTTTGCAGCCGGTCGTATTTATAGGATATTACTTCTATTTCCTGTTGTAGTTTGTGGGCATTATTCTCTTTGTCTGCCAATGCTTTTTGCAAAATCTGCTTTTTTTCTTCTAGTTCTGCAGATAAGTGAAGGAGCTCTATTTTCATCTTATCTAGAATTGTTTGCTGGTAATAGATTTTGGCTTTGCTTCTCTGCCGGTAAATGATATATCCTGCAACTGATAGTAAGAATAAGGAGATGGCAATAATGATGATGATTGTATTCCTTTGCTGTGTAATCTTTAATAGTTCGTTCTCTTCCCGTATCTTGGCGTTGTTATACTTTTTTTCTATTTCCAATACTTTTGTCTCATTTTGAACTAATGTCAGTGAATCGAGCATGTCGGAACAGATTTCTTTGTAATGGAGTGCTTCCTTGTATTTTCCTTCTGCCTTATAAAGCAGGTAGTAAGCTTGATTGAAGTAATAAGCGATATCATTGTGTTTGGTTATCGTTTCAATCCATTCGTGTGCTTTTGCCAGTTGGTTGTCTTTTATATATATGTGTAATAGGGAGATAGAATCCTTATAGCTTTCTTTGCTGCCCGTTTCAATGGCTTTTAAGAAATATCTTTCGGCATTCTTGTATTTTTCTTGTGCCTCATATATCACTCCAAAAGCATTGGCTACATCAGCTGTTAAATCTTTGTTATGCAGTAGTTGTGAGATGGAATCAGCCTTTTGAAGTAAGGGTATGGTGTAATTAAAAGAATCAGTGAGTGTACATTCACACGCTAAATCTTTTAAGGCGTATGCATAGCTTTTGTAGTTCCTTGCTTTCTTGAAGAAGTTACTGGCCTCTTTTCTTTTCTCCAGACGTTCACTGGTTATATCTCTAAAACCATACAAATCTGCCATATAGGCACAAATATACCCTGCCACATTATAGGCCTGATGTTCTTTGGCCAGTTGCAGTGCATCGGCATATATTTGCATTGCTTTATCATACTCCCCATCTTCTACATAAGCACGGCCCAGATACAAGTCTATTTGCGCCTGTTCTTCTGCCGTGCCGTGTTCGGTGAACCATTGTTGTGCCCGTTGCCATTGGTAGATAGGGAGTAATCCGGTGGCTGCTTCGTCCGTTACTTTACCGCATAGCATACACCAGTGGGCAAAGTCCTTATCAGTCAGTTCATCGGGGGCTTGTATGCTGTCCAGTAGCACGGAAGCACTATCGGCATACATGGGAATCAGTTCCTCTACAGATCGTAATAGCGGAAGTATGCTTGTCTCTTTTCTGCATCCGGGGAGGATGAGAATGAATAGTAGTCCTGTCAAAAGTAAAGCTTTCATAAGAATGTGTTCAGATTTTGCAAATATAGTCATAAATCCGGGCAACTTGTATCTGATAGAGGGAAAAGTCAGTTTTTTATGCTTTCCGTGGCTTCTCCTTTGGAAGTGAGGTGGGAAAGCATGAAAGCTCTTTGTCTTGTCAGTGAAATCTGTCTGTTGTATTTTGTTCTTCTGCCTTTTCATCAAGTTTTATCACTAAAGTGAAGAAACTGTATCACTTTAGTGATGAAGCTTGATTACCTTAGTGATAGTAAGCATTCGGCCTCGTGCGTGTTTTTTTCCCCTCTTTTCCTTCCTACCTTTGT
>DXLO01000033.1 GCA_019414665.1 Bacteroides sp.
TCATTCATACACAATGCTTATATGCTTGAACGATTTATTTGCGTGTTCGGGATTAACCCAGACATGCAAGTTATTGACAAACTTTTCAAAGAACTCATTTTATTTACTGCCAGAGCCGCTTAGGCTTGGCGAATTTTTAACGAACTATTATTTTATAATAAAAAAAGCAAGACAGAAGGAAATATACTCTAAGTAATACAGATAGTATATCCTTTATAGGGAAATTCCCTATTCATTATAGGAATTTGCCTGCATATTTATAGGATTTTCTATTCGTCTATCATTCATTTTATTGTCTATTTTTGTAACACCAACCAAAAAGAATAATGGATATGAAGAACTTTATGAAAGTCGTCATTATGGCAATCGTGCTACTGACTACAACCAGCTGCGGAGTTTTAGATACCTCCTTACAGCGTTCCCGCCTGGCAGAAAGCCTACATACAGGTATGACAAAACGTGAAGTCGTTGACCTACTGGGAAATCCCGAGTTCAAACGTTCCTACAATGGAATAGAGCAATGGGAATTTCATAAGATACACTTCAGCGGAGCAGTAACAACCATTCTGCTCGATTTTCAACACGATAAAGTCATTTCATTCAATTCATACGCAGGAGCTACCCCCTCTCCTGCCTACCCGCCTATAGCTATCTGTCCGCCTGCTCCTGTTGAAGAAAGACCTTCGCTGGCTTATCCGACAGACGATCAGGCATGGTTTCAGGAATTGTATCAGAAGGTAAAAGACAAGCCTTTCAAAGACGAACGTCTGAAAATACTCAGAGAAGCCGCACGCCAGTCAGACTTTACCTGTGATGAAATCGTACAGTTGATGAAAATATTCAACTTCGACGATGAAAGACTGGAAGCATTGGTCATTCTGGAACCAACCATTATCGACCGGGAAAATACCGACCGGATTGTTGATTCAATGACTTTTATATCGGGAGAGGAAAAAGCAAAAAACATACTGAACAAGAAGCATCACAGCGGTCGGCTATATAGTGACGGTGAAATCAATGTATTATATGAAAAGGTAAAGGATGCTTTCTCATTCGATCAGCTAAAGATACTGCAAACAGGCATGAATGGCAGAAATATTACATGCAAGCAATGTGTCAAACTGCTTTCTATATGTGATTTCGACAATGAACGGATAAAATTCCTGCAAGTCATGGCGCCTCACATATACGACTGCCACAACCGTCAGCTAATCATTGATACAATGAGTTTCGCCTCAGGAAAAGATGAAGCACGCCAACTGATAGAACGATATTGCAAATAACTTTCATTCAAACAAAAAAGCATTTCCCATCCACACAAAGGAAGAGGAAATGCTTTTTCCGTTTTTTTATGTAAAAATCACAATCAGTCTTTTGCCTGATGAACAGTAAGCTGCGGGAACGGGAATCCGATACCTTCCTTATTGAATGTATCGTACACGATTTTATTCATGTCAAAATATACATCCCAGTAATCAGCTGTCTTAGCCCACGCACGGACCTTAATATCCACACTGCTTGCCGAAAGAGCTCCCAAAGCAATCATCGGAGCCGGATCCTTCAATATACGAGGATCTGCATCGATAATACGCTGCAATACGGCTTTTACCTTTTCGAAATCTTCACCATATTCTACTCCGAATACCCATTCAGCACGACGTGTTTCCTGTTTGTTGTAATTTGTAATGGCATTGCTGCTCAATGCACCATTCGGAACATAGATGACTTTATTATCTACTGTTGTCAGAATAGTATGGAATATCTGAATTTCGCGTACAGTACCATTCGCATTCTGGCCTTCTATATAGTCGCCTACCTTAAAAGGTTTAAATACCAGAATAATCAATCCTCCTGCAAAGTTGGAAAGATTTCCAGACAAAGCCATACCAATAGCAACACCGGCAGAAGCCAGCAAGGCTGCAAAGCTGGTAGTTTCTACTCCCAGACGGCTAACAATAGCAAAAGCCAATATCAGATTCAGCAATATACTGACAAGGCTTCTCAAAAAAGTCTGCACACTGATTTCAAGCTTTCTCTTTTCCAGAATGCGTGCAAGCAAACGTCCGACTTGCTTGATGATAAAGCGGCCGACAATATAAATAATGATTGCTCCTAACAGGTCTTTTCCTACCTCAATACCCCAGTCAAGCAACTTCGACAGCAGCTGTTCTACATCTACTCCCTTAGAACCTGCACTCAGGAAAGTTCCATTCAATAAAGATGATAATAACATAGTTGTTTTATTTTAAATTGATTAATATTTATTCTTCCAATACCCCTTTGCCCTGACGAATTATTTCGGGCACATCTTCACAACAATTTATAACGGTAGAAGGTTCAACGCCTCCTATGCCTCCGTCTATCACTAAATCAACTTCCGAACCAAATTTCTCGTCTATAAGCTCCGGATCGGTAACATATTCGACATCTTCATCCGGATTCAAGGGTAAAGTAGTGGTAAGAATAGGTGCATCAAGTAAATGACATATTTCACGAATAATATTATTGTCCGGCACACGAATTCCTACTTCCTTCCGGTTACGGAATATCTTAGGCAACCGGCTGTCTGCATTAAGGACAAATGTAAACGGTCCGGGCAGATTTCGCTTCATCAACTTAAAGGTAGCATTGCTTACACGGGCATATTCGCTGATATTGCTCAAGTCGCAGCAAATAATAGAGAGGTTGTTTTTACGCGGATCGATATTCTTCAACTTGCAGATTCGTTCGATCGGCCGTTCTTTCAGGGCATGACAACCCATAGCATACATGGTATCGGTGGGATAAATGATTATCCCACCGTCATTCAATATATCCACAATGTGCTGCAACACATCGGAATCGTTATTCTTGGAATATAATTTCTGTATCATAATCACAAATATAGCACTTTTTAAAATGCAATGACTTTTTTATCTGTGATTATTCATTTCAGGCTTTTAAAAATACAACTGGTTACCAGCAATGATGTACCAGAGGACGGATATGCTTATCGTATACTTGGCGTACCACCTCCATTTCTTCATGTGAAAAAGGAGGCAAAGAAGAAGCTTTGACATTTTCCATTATCTGAGCAGGAGAACTTGCTCCCGAAATGACAGTACTGACTTCGGGATACATCAGAATATATCTTAAAGCACGAGCTGCAAGATTATCTGTATGCAACAGCTGTTTCAGCTCGCGTGCAGCCTTCACGCCTGTCATATAGTCTACTCCTGAAAAAGTTTCCCCCTTATCGAAAAGCTCTCCGTTTCTGTTGTAACAGCGGTGATCAGCTTTTCCAAATGTTGTTTCTTCTGAGTATTTTCCTGTCAGCAGTCCACTAGCCAAAGGTACACGGACTATGATTCCGACATTTTGTTTACTTGCTTTCGGAAACAATTCTTCTGCCGGCTTCAAACGAAACATATTAAAAATAACTTCAATGGCAGATATGTCATAATTCAATGCTTCCAGTGCTTCGTCTACCTTTTCTACACTGACACCATAATGACAGATTTTACCCTGCCGTTTCAATTTATCAAGAACATAAAAAATCTCCGGATTCCGGTATACTTCAGTAGGCGGACAGTGAAGCAAAACCAGATCAAGGCTATCAACGTCCATATTCTTAAGTGAAGCATCCACAAATTTCACGATATTTTCTTCATTATATCCCGCTGAAACATGTGGATTAAGCTTTCTACCACATTTGGTTACTACAAACACTTTATCTTTCTTGCCTTTCAGAAACTTCCCGACAGTATGTTCACTCATTCCATCCTGATAAATATCAGCCGTATCAATCAGATTTACCCCTTGTTCGTATGCAACCTGCAATGTATTCATAGCTACCTGCTCATCAAAAGGATCTCCCCATTTAGAACCAAGTTGCCAAGTTCCTAAAGATACCTCACTCGCTTTAAATCCAGTTTTTCCAAAAACTCTATAATTCATACTATGATTTTTTATATAACTACTACGGCTCTAACACGTGCCTCTTTTTACAGCAAAAGTAAAGGATATTATCAGCCGTTGCAATACACGATAAAATAATCGGATACCAACAACTTTATCCATATATTGATTATCAAGCAAATAAAAAGAACTATCTTTGCAAGTAAACTAAAAATAACATGCATGTATAAAAGAAAAACACTTCTTGATCTTTCTTGCGGAATCCGCATTACAATGGAAATTATCGGTTCAAAATGGAAGCCTTGCCTGATAGATGCACTGAGAGAAACTCCCAAACGTCCCAGCCAGCTTCACCGTGAAATACCAGAGGCCATCTCTCGCGTGCTAGATCAGAATCTGAGAGAGCTCGAAGCACACGGCATCATAGAAAAGAAAATATATGCAGAACTACCTCCCCACAGCGAATACGCACTGACAGAATTAGGCAAAAGTGTATTGCCTTTGATAGACATACTGGATGAATGGGGAGAAAACCACCGATATATCTTCGAAAAATAAATAAAAAAGAACCGTATCATAGCTCATCAAATAGAGCCTGATACAGTTCTTTTATGTTTGTATACCAGAGTATATAAGTTTACTATATACTTATTTTAGCTTTAACGCTTCTCTTTTTCTACCAGCACAATCAACGGTCAGCTTTCAAACGGTCTGCCATAGCTTTTGCCAGTTCCTTAGCCTGACGGCAAGTATCTTCCTTCATACTCTGCTTCATTTCTACCGGATTGCCAACAACCTCGAATTTAAGCTTTTCTGTATATTCACCGATTTTCTTGACTGCGGCACTAGCCCATGTAAACGAACCGAAATATCCCATTACGCGATTCTTCATCTCGCGGGCAGCCACCTTGCTCAACAAAGCTTCCATTTCGGGATATAAGTTCATGTTGTAAGTAGTACATCCTGCAATCAGACCTTTATATTTAAAGATATCTGCCAAGATAAATGAATGATGAGTTTTCGAAACATTGTGCATTACAATATTCTTGATACCCTGGGCACTTAATTCTTCAGCTATGGTTTCTGCAAGTTCTTCTGTATTGCCATACATTGTACCGTAAACAATAACCACACCTTCTTCACCTTCGTAGCGGCTCATTTTATCATACATATCGATAACCTGAGGAATCTTTTCTTCCCATACAGGACCGTGAGTAGAACAGATCATCTTGATAGGCAGTCCACTACATTTCTGCAAAGCTTTCTGTACCGGATTTCCAAACTTTCCTACAATATTGGAATAATAACGACGCATTTCATTCCAATAAATATCTGTATTGATATTCTTATCGATACATCCTCCATTCAGTGCTCCGAAGCATCCGAAAGCATCACCAGAGAATAAGATACCTTCTGTTTCATCGAAAGTCACCATTGTTTCAGGCCAGTGTACCATCGGAACCAGATAGAAACGTAAATTATGATGTCCTAATTTCAGGAAATCACCGTCACCTACAACATAACGGTCACCACCTACTCCATAATAACCTTCTACCATATCGAAAGTTTTCTTGTTTCCAACCAATACGATATCAGGATAATACTGCTTAATCAGTGCAATAGAGCCAGAATGGTCGGGTTCCATATGATTAATAATCAAATAATTGATTTTGCGGTCACCGATAACGGCGCGAATTTTCTTCAAATAAACTTCGAAAAATGCTACATCAACAGTATCTACCAGCGCTACCATTTCATCGTCGGCAATCAGATATGAGTTATAAGACACACCATAAGGCAGCGGCCAAAGATTTTCGAACAACGCTTTTGAGCGGTCGTTCACACCTACGTAATGTACTTTTCCTTTAATTTCCATTTTTGTTATCCGAATTAATTATACTATATTTTTTACTACAATGCTTTCCTTGCCATGCATCACGTTCTTCCATCCGGCGCTTCAGTCTGGTTGTAAACTCATGGTTTTTCAGTCCCCAGTCAGGAGCTATCAGCAATTCTTTGGGCGACTGCGAAACAAATCGCTCCAAAACCAAATCCGGCCGAAGGTGTTCTATATAGTCGATAGCCAAATCAATATATTCATCGACCGTATATAAATGAAAATCCTCCGGATGTTGTGCGAATTCATGGGCCATACGCGTACCCTTTATCAGCTGCAGCTGATGCATTTTCAGCGTTGTCAGTGGCAACTGAGATAAGGCCTCAGCCTGACGGATCAACTTTTCAGAATCTTCCCCAGGCAAACCCAATATCACATGTCCACCTGTCAAGATCCCTCTTCCGGCCGTACGACGTACAGCATCTTCCGTACATGCAAATGTATGTCCCCGGTTTATCCGTGCCAGTGTATGATCATCAGTGCTTTCTATGCCATATTCAACCAGCAGGAAAGTCTGGCGGTTCAGTTCTTCCAGATAGTCCAACAACGAATCGGGCATACAATCCGGACGCGTACCGATGACCAGCCCCACAACGTTTTCTACATCCAAAGCCTCTTCATACATTCGCTTCAGCTGTTCTAATTCTCCGTAAGTATTTGTATACGCCTGAAAATAGGCAAGATATTTCATCTGAGGATATTTGCGGGCAAAGAACAGCTTGCCTTCTTCCAACTGTGTGGTTACCGTTTTCTCTGTACGGCAATATTCCGGATTAAACGTCTGATTGTTACAATATGTACACCCTCCATACCCTTTTGAGCCATCACGGTTAGGACAAGTAAAACCCGCATTAACCGAAAGTTTCTGTACCTTGAACGGAAACTGCTTCGTTAAAAAACCGGCAAAGTCATTATATCGTAACTGTTTATCCATCTGCATACAATTTGCGGAAGCAAAGATAATCGTTTTTTTGAGAACAAACAAAAAATGTTCCCCAGCACATACCAGTTACTGAGGAACATTTCAAGAAAAATAACCTTACAGAGGTTAATTCGCCTTATATAAATCATCTAAAAATACATCCAAATATGCACCTCTCATATTTGTCTTATAGAAGCGTCCTTCTTTATCAAGAATCAGACACATCGGAATAGCCTGGATATTATATTCTTTGGCACCTGCTCCATAAATACCTCCTTCTATCCGTCCCTGTGTCCAGCTCATATTTTCTTCTTTCATGGCTTTCTGCCATTCAGACTCCTTCTCATCAAGTGAAATGCTTACAATAGCAAAATCCTTGTACTTATCATGTATTTTACGCAAATGAGGTATTTCTCCGCGACAAGGTCCACACCAGCTTGCCCAAAACTCCAGCATGACATATTCGTTTTCCGGAATCATAGAAGAAAGTTTTACAGTCTTTCCGTTACGGTCTAAAACATCGATATCTTTATACTTCTGTCCTACAGCCAACGGACGTGCCGCTGATGCAGCAGTTGTAAAATGTTCCAGCTCGGCAGTTCCTGCCCAATGTTTCTCAAACAAAGCCTGCATCTGGTCAATCTCCTTAACATCAGGTAAGAATTCCATACCCGAAAGATAATACATTGCCTGATCCATCGCTACCGGAGAGTCTGCATGTTTCTTGATAAAGTCAAGCTGATACTGTAACAGCTTATCCTTCCATTTCATTTCTTCACGAGCTATTTCCATACCAACGGCACTCACATCCTTTCCTTCCGACTCCGGTACCAAGTATTCATCTGCATAACGTTCCATCAAAGTATTCAAAGTATCAGAATATACCTGAATCTCCTTATTCATCGTAACAAATAAATCGTGAACTGACGAACCGGTAATCTCTGGAGATTTACTCTCACGCTCGGAAGCATAATAAACTCCTGGCAATGTAGCTACATCTCCCTTATAAGTAATGTCTGAGTTCTCCAGATAAAGCATTGTACGAAACATCTTATTATGATAATCCGGCTCTTCGCCCGGCTTGTTTAAGTCGATTATTACATAATAAAGTCCCGGACGCTCTACTTTTCCTGAAAAAGTAAAACTGCCATTCTGCACCACAGTGCTATCTACCACAACCGGATCCGACAAGTATACCGAACGTTCCAGATAAGCTTTTCCTGAAGCTGCATCACCTGTTAATGTACCTTCGATGGTATACCCATCCGTTTTACTCTGACATGAAGCCAACAAACCAGCTACCATGCCCAACAAAAAAATTTTCTTCATAACTATTATTCTTCATTTAAGGATTTTGAACTAATAAATCATTTCCAGCAATAGCTGAACGAGGAATAGGGAGAGCCAGTCTGGTCCATGAATTAACATATCCCAATGCAACCCAATCAGTTCCGTCCAGTTTGTTATAACGTATCATGTCGAACCAATCTTCAAAATTTTCACCGAACAGCTCCAGATATTTCTGATAAAAGACTGTCATCAGCATATCTTTGTCGGCTACATTATCAACAAAGTCCGCAGCAAATCCTGCACGATCGGTTATCGGACGCAATGCTTCACGAGCAGCAGTAAAATCAGGAGCCGGTTTACGTATCGCAGCCTCAGCCTTCACCAAGTACATCTCCGACAGGCGAAGCATATATAAAGAGTTTCCCGGAACTTTATCCACATTATCATTCATCTGATACTTATTCATACGATACGATGAAATCATATTCTCTGCATCAAAAGCCCATGCATAACGTTTATCTTCCGGATATAGAGCTGCTATTTTTCTCAAGGTGTTTCCTGCTCCGGCACTCCAGTCGTAACGGTATCCAGCTACAGTCTGCTGATTGTTCATCGTATATGGATAAAACAATAAATCCGTACTTTGGAAGCTGCTAAAAATATCACCATATACAGGCTCAAGCATAATACCCTCATCAGCCCCTTTTGTTATAACCTCATCGGCCAGTTTATATGCCTCATCAAAATTACCCATAGACAATAAGACCTTTGCCTTCAAAGCCTTTGCCGACAGATAATTTCCATAATACATGGCTACTGTTCCCAAAGAAGAATGTTTTACCGGTAACACTTCAGCCTCTTTAAGATCATCAAGAATAGATGTGTAACACTGGCGGACAGTCGCTCTCGCTTTCGGGGTATTGTCACGCACAGGAGCGTCATGAAGCACGATACCATACTGAGAGTCCATGTTACAAAATTCACCATACAAACGTAGCAGCATAAAGTTTGCCATCGCCCGGTTGAACTTCGCTTCTCTCTGATAATTCAGATTTTCTTCTTCAGAACGTCCTTTTATATCCTTATCCAAAGCCGCCAGCACCGAATTTGCCTGATTGATTATGTAATACAAGAAGATATAAGTTTCTTCCACAATTACATTGTCATCCTGTATATCTCCAGTCAAAAAGCTTCTGGCACCACTTACACTCGAGCTTTGCATAACTCCGGTACGCAAAAACAATGCATTGTAAATAGAACTTTTCGCTCTCCAGCCTTCATAGATACCATTTACTGCTATTTCGGCCGAACGGGCATCGGTTATGACAGTTTCATCATCCAACACATTTTCGGGATGGATATCATCAATAGGTCCCAGCAGGCTGCACGAAGCCATTGTCAGAGAAAACATGCCTGCCACTAAACAAGATTTTATATTCAGTTTCATAAATAGTCTTTTTTTAGAATTGTAACTTAACTCCCAGTGAGAAGGAACGGCTCAACGGATAAGGGTCGTTGTTAGTTCCCATACTTGTAATGCCAGTAGCAACAGTTTCCGGATCAAGTCCAGGCCATTGAGTAATCGTAAATAAATTGGTAGCCGTCACAAAGAGTGAAGCATTACTTAAATACAATTTATTTATCCATGCCTTAGGCAATGAATACGACAGCGTAATATTCTTCATTCTCAAATAAGATGTATCAAAAACAAAACGGTCGTTCGCCATATAATTATAACTCATTGTACCTGCAACCAGACGTGCATACTTAGCATCCGTACGTTCCGGTGTCCAGGTGTTTCCGTAAAGCTCTCTGCCAACGCTTTGTCCCAAAACGCCGCTGATTTCCTCTCCTAAGTTACTATATACAGCTTCTCCTCCACAAGAGAACTGCATAAGGAAAGACAAAGAAAGATTCTTATAAGTAAACGTATTGGTCCATCCTCCGAAGAATTTAGGTTCAGGAGTTGCTATGACTTGACGGTCGTCGGATGTAATCGTACCATTTCCGTCAGTGTCTTTCATCAGAAAATCTCCAACACCGATACCAGACTGATACTCAGCAAAACCTTTTTCTACAGCCTTTGCATTCAGTTCATTCACTTCATCCATATTTTGAACAATATGGTCAACTATATAACCTTTCACTGTTCCTGCCGGTTTTCCCACAATAAAAGCATCCTGCATGTACGAATTGATCTGTGCATTGTTCAGCGACTCTATACGGTTACGGTTTACCGAAATATTCAAATCCGTATTCCAGGCAAAATCCTTACCACGAACAGGATAACCACCTAGCGAAACTTCCACTCCACGGTTTGACATATCGATTATATTATCGTAATAATTCGACATTCCGGATTCCAGTATATGAGGAGCAGGAGCCAGTGCACCATCGGTATAACGATAATATGCATCCAAACTTCCGTACAAGCGGTCGCCAAAGAAAGAGAAATCCAGACCAAAATTCACTTCATTTGTCTTTTCCCAATGGATACCACGGTTAGGAAGTAAATCCTGCAACTTGACAGACGAACTTTCTCCATACTGGCTGGATGTATAGAACTGGCGGAATGAAAAATCGGAAACATTCGTAGATCCGGTCTGTCCCCAGCTTAAACGCATCTTCAGGTTATCTATCCAGGATGCCTTTTCCATAAAAGCTTCACGGTTTATTACCCATCCGGTAGAAACTGCCGGAAAGACTCCCCACTGGTTTCCCGGACCGAATTTAGATGAAGCATCGGCACGCATACTCACTTCCAGCAGATAACGTGAGTCGTAATCGTACGACAGACGTCCATATACAGAGTTCAAACCACTCTTTGCAACGTAGTCGGAATACATCAATACAGACTGTGCTGAACCCACATTATCCAAATTATCATCATTCGGGAAGCCCTGATACATATTTGTTCCACCAGTACTGCGTGAACGGTCGGCTCCATATCCAGCCATTGCACCAAATAAGTGTTTGCCTGTATGATAGTTATAATCTAAACGGAAATTTATCGATGTACTGGCATACTTCGAGTTGTTTGTGGTAAGCTGAGCATAATAAGGACTTCCTACCCAAATTTCCTGCAAATAACTGGGCGAAAAATAACTATTGTCATAATTATAAGAAGCCAGCGTAAAATCGGAATGGAACTTCAGGTTACGCAGCAGCTCTATGTCGACATAAACATTTCCCATAAACTGGTCGCTTTCATATTTTGCTTTACGGTTCAGCAAAGCAACCGGATTCGGGCCACTTACATACCCTGACGGCATAAAATACAACGATCCTTTATCCAGTCGGGTATAATCACCATTCTCATCATAGACGGGCAAATCCGGACGAACCAGCCACGGATGTGTATCAGGAGCCATGATACTTTCCTGACTAGGACTAGTACGCTTTGAGTAAGAATAGCCAAGCAAAGCTCCCATACGTATGCGTTTGGTTATGTCGGTATTGACAGACAAACGTCCGCTATAAGTTTCAAGATTGTCATTTTTGTATAAACCTTCCTGATCGATGGCATTGAAAGCAAACGAATAATCTGTTTTTTCAGATCCGCCACGAACAGAAACATTATACTGATTGGTTATTGCATTTTTATTTCTTGTTTCATCTTCCCAATTAATATTTTCCTTACCAAATGCGCTTTCGTTCAGTCCCAGGAATTTAGTATACATCAACGTATTCCAGTCGACTTCAAAATTACCGTAAGCCATCAAGATTGTCGGATCGTACATCATGCTATACTGCGTAGTCATGGTAAAATTCGCCATATCATAATTGTACGCATCCATCGTGTTACGCAAAATTTCTTCCTGCAACGAACGGAATTCCTGATTGTTCAACGGTTCAAAGACCTTTACCGGATTTGCAATGCTCAATGTATATCCGGCTTCCACAGTAGCCTTCTCTCCTTTCCGTCCATTCTTGGTAGTCACTATAATTACACCATTTGCTCCACGCGAACCATAAATAGCCGTAGCCGAAGCATCCTTCAGTATATCAATGCTTTCAATGTCATTCGGTGCAATATTCATAAGTGGATTCAGTGCATTACTGTCGACAAACATCGGCACACCGTCTATTACATAAAGCGGAGCGTTATTTGCCGTAAGCGAGGTAGAAATCGGATAAGGGGAAGTAATACCACGTACATTGACCGTCATCGTCTCACCGGGTTCACCGCTGTTTTGTGTCACCAGCACACCTTTTATCGTTCCGCCAAGCATATCTTGAACTGTAGATGATGTTTCCGACAGTTTATTCAAATCGTCTTTCTTGACAGACGAAATAGAACTTGTCAGGCTTTTACGGTTCTTGCTTCCGTAACCGATGACAACCACATCGTCGAGCACCTGATTATCTGATTTCAAAACAACATTTAGAACTCAACCGATTTCAAGCCTATAAACGAAAATCGCAACACAGCTCTATTTCTCGGCAATGCAAGAGAATAAGCTCCGTCCATATCGGTTACAGTTCCTTCCGTAGTACCTACAACTACTACCGAAGCCCAGGTACAGGAAGTTCGCTTTCATCGGTAACCGTTCCCTTCACAACATTTTTCTGCTGATTTGCCTGTCGCACTTCCACACTTTTGACTGTAGAACTTACTGTGGCAAAAACTGATTCCGCATGCAAGACTCCCACGCTCAGTACAGCTAAAAGATTCATCCACTTACGACCATTCATATTTTTAAATATTTAAGATATTATCCGAAAAAAGGAATTAGTTTTTGTGTTATATGCAAATATAAAATAACTTTAACACATAAACAATTCTTATTCTGAATATTTTTCACATATATATAGAAAAGTTTGTTTTGCTGACATTTTGTAATCTGTTTTACTTCGGATACCCATCATGGCTTTCAGAGAAGAATTACAGCATCAAATTACCTTATCACGCTCGTGACTATAGCTTATCACGTTCGTGACGAGATATTCACACGTACGTGACAAGAGCTCACCACGTACGTGACGAGGTATATTTTCATATTTATAAGTTCTTCATTATTTTTGTATCCGAAAAATAGAAAAACAAATGGCAGGAATTTATCTTCATATCCCTTTTTGCAAACGTCGCTGTATATACTGTGACTTTTATTCTACTACCCAAAATGAAAAAAAATCCAGTTATATCAACGCTTTGTGCCGTGAACTGGAAGAAAGAAAAAACTATCTGGAAGGTGAAAAAATAGAAACAATCTATCTGGGTGGAGGAACTCCATCGCAACTGGAATATAAAGATTTTGAGCTTATTTTTCAGACACTCGGCCGACTCTACGATATTCAGCCGAATGCAGAAATAACCATTGAGGCAAATCCTGATGACCTGACAAGTTCCTACGTCAGTATGCTACGTGAGTTTCCGTTCAACCGACTGAGTATGGGTATCCAAACTTTTCAAGAAGATATTTTACGCCTGCTACATAGGAGGCATACTGCACAACAAGCTATTGATGCTTTCGAACGGTGCAGAAAAGCTGGATTTAAGAATATCAGTATCGACCTCATGTATGGACTGCCGGGAGAAAGCATGCAAACCTGGGAATCAGATCTGAATCAGGCTATCCGTATGAAACCGGAACACATATCGGCTTATCACCTGATTTATGAAGAAGGAACTGCACTTTGGAAATTGCGTGAACAGCATCGGATGGAAGAGGCTGATGAAGAACTGAGCGTATCCTTATTCACACTACTCATTCATAAACTGAAAGAAAAAGGATACCAACATTACGAAATATCCAATTTTTGTCTGCCGGGAATGTACTCACGACATAATTCAAGTTACTGGACCGGAAAGAAGTATTTAGGATGTGGTCCCTCTGCACACTCATACAATGGCGTATCAAGACAATGGAATATATCCTCTTTAGACGAATATATCACCAATATAAACGAGGGAGAGCCTTATTCTGAAATAGAAGAGCTGAATTTATATACACGCTATAACGATTTTGTAATTACTACCATACGTACGATGTGGGGGATGAATCTCGACATGCTGAAAAAAACATTTGGCAGCAAGCTGTACGATTATTGCCTCCGTATGGCCTACCCGCATTTACAGCAAGGTACTCTGGAACAGCCTGAAGGAGTTTTGAAACTCACAGAAAAAGGCATTTTTATTTCCGACGGCATCATGAGCGACATGCTATGGGTAGACTGATACGGAGGGGAAGTTATATTGAGAAAAACACTTTATTTAATCAATCATTGTACTCCTCAATGCAAAAATTATTGATAGTAAAGCTGAGGGAGTCATAATTGGCACGATAGGCTACAACACGTACAGTCATTCCATCATTGGCAGTAAGTATATATTCGTTCTTATCATTGTTCATCCGGTACCACATACCGTTCTGACCATATAAGAAACGGATTACATTTAACCGTGAAGTATAATCCCAACTGATTTTATATTTTGCCGTTTCTCCTTTATGAAAGGAAAACGTACAGGTATGTTCATCATAATGTACATCATCCAACTCTGTTATTTCTTCTTTATAAAAATTCAGGATAGCTGCCTGCCCCAGTGAGTCGTATTCAAGCTGCACATAATTGCTTACGTCACATTTATAAGTAAAAGGTTCTCCTAAGTGCAGCTTAGGTATGGGAGTATATGCTCCTATCTCTTCTTTATTACAAGACGATACAACCAACAAAGCAAAACCGCAGCCTGCTGTCAGCAAATATTTTTTCATGATTTCTGTATTGTTTTTAATAATCGAGTAGGAGGAACGGGATTAATTCCCGTTCCGACCTCTCATACCACCGTACGTGCCGTTCGGCATACGGCGGTTCCCTAATTAACCTTTAAACACAGGATGATAGTACATCTTAAAAGTAGGGTAACCAGCTCGAAGCAAACGCTCATCCGACAAAGCCGCTTGTACAGTGGGATGACTTGCCATTCGCCAGTATTTCTTACGACAAAAGGCAGCCATTCGCACACGGCTCTCATCGGGAATAAGCTTCTTCAGATTTCGATACCGGGTTCGGACTCGTTTCCAAGACTTCCAAATACACATCCGTATGCGATGACGGAGCCAGCCGTCCCATTCCTTTATCCTACTTTTGAGACCTGCAAACTTAAAATAGTTGAGCCAACCACGGATATACCAAGTCAAACGTTGTTTACGATATTCGGAGCTCCAGCCGTTATTACGGCTGGTGAGTTCACGTATCTTAATCTTCATCTTCTTGATACTATCGACATGGATGTAGAATTGGCATTTGCCATTTCTACGACCAAAGGCATAGGAAAGGAATTTGATGTCACGCATATAAGCAACATGGGTCTTATCCTTATTCACCTTTAGAAAAAGTTTCGTTTCAATAAAGGGAAGCAGATTATCCAATGTGCGTTGGGCGGAACGACGGCTTTTACAAAAGATGACCAAGTCATCAGCATACCGAACGAACAAATGCCCACGTCTCTCCAGTTCCTTGTCCAACTCATTAAGCATTATATTGCTTAATAAGGGGCTCAATGGACCACCTTGAGGAACTCCGACCGGACTGTCCTCTTTCTTGCCTCCTATAAGTACACCGGAGTTCAGATATTTATGAATCAGAGAAATGACACGACCGTCTTTGATGGTACGTGACAGGATTGCTATCAACTTACTATGGCAGAATGTATCAAAGAATTTCTCCAAATCCATATCGACCGTGAACACATAACCGGCAGAGATATATTCGCCACATTTTAATAACGCATCATGAGCACTACGATGAGGGCGGAAACCATAGCTGGCTGGTGAAAATTGAGGTTCATAAAGAGGTTGAAGCACTTGTGAGATGGCATTGCTGAATCAAACGGTCAACAACCGTGGGGATACCCAAGTTACGTGTCTTCCCATTCGACTTGGGAATCTCCACACGACGCACGGGGTTCGGATGGTAGTTACCATCATAAATGGAAGTTATTAGCTTATTCTTGTGGCAACGAAGATAAGGAAGCAACTCGTCCACTTCCATACGGTCAATGCCGCCACTACCCTTGTTACTCTTTACCTGTTTATAGGCAAGGTTTAGATTAGAAGGGGAAAGAATGTATTCCAATAACTCTCCTTTTTCCTGTTTAATGGCTGTAAGATGATTTTCAGTTATCCCAATGAAAGTCTGCATACCAATCAGCACTTCAGGTTCCACCCTCTGCGACGATTGGCCGGATAGAGTTTCTATGTTCTGCTTTCTTCCCATCATAAGGTAACATTCAGGTATCTTACATAATTAAGGTTCAGCCCTTCCCCATTATGGTGAGTAACAGGTACTATGGCTTCGGCTGACTTCTCACGACAAATCTTGTTTCAACCAGATACAGTTGTGGTGCATCTGTCCGTGAGACCTCCCCAGATAAGAACGTACGCTTTCATCTCATATACCCTCTGATTCTACTACATAGGGATTCGGATAGTTATAGGACTTTATTTTGTTTAGCAAACTTGTCCTCCAAATGTAGCCTTATAATCAGTTTCTGTTCGTAGAGCCGAGAGTTTGCCGCCAGCTTCCTTCAGGTTCCTCCTCGCGAAGGACACCCTTGCCTTGGGCTAACGATTCCCACTATCAGGGCTCGTTCGGGACTTACACCCTATAGCGCACGCCCATGCTGGGCGTACGAAAAAACCGCTATCAATGTTTGACACACTGATAGCGGAGGACTTATAAGCAGAAATAATATTCCAGAATTATTTCAAACGAGCCAATGTTTCTTTAATACGACGCATAGCTTCTACGATATTTTCATCAGAAGTAGCATAGCTCATACGAATACATTCAGGAGCACCGAATGAAGTACCACCTACACATGCTACATGACCTACTTCCAACAGATACATTGCCAAGTCGTCAGCATTATTGATAACACGATCACCGTCTTTCTTTCCAAAGAATGAATCACATTTCGGGAATAAATAGAAAGCACCTTGAGGGAAGTTTACTTCGAATCCAGGAATTTCTTTTGCCAGTTTCACAATGAGGTCACGACGACGTTCGAAAGCTTTACGCATTTCTTCTACCGGAGCCTGTGTTCCAGTATAAGCAGCTTCAGCAGCTTTTTGTGAAACAGAGCAAGGTCCTGAAGTATATTGTCCCTGCAATTTATTCACACCTTTTACAATCCATTCTGGTCCGGCAATGAAACCAATACGCCATCCCGTCATAGCATAAGCTTTAGACACACCGTTTACAATAACTACACGATCTTTAACTTCTGCAAACTGAGCAATGCTCTGATGTTTGCCGATGTAGTTAATGTGCTCGTAAATTTCGTCAGCAATAACAATAACACGTTCGTGTTTAGCCAACACTTCTGCCAATCCTTTCAGTTCTTCCTGTGAATATACAGAACCAGTCGGGTTAGAAGGAGAACAAAGTATCAGTGCACGAGTTTTAGGAGTAATAGCAGCCTCAAGCTGTGCCGGAGTAATTTTAAAATCTTGATCAATACCAGCACGTACAATAACAGGAGTTCCTTCGGCAAGCTTCACCATTTCCGGATAGCTAACCCAATAAGGAGCAGGCACGATAACTTCATCACCTTTATTGATTAAAGCCATGATTGTGTTGCAAACAGATTGTTTTGCACCGTTTGCACAACTAATCTGAGCAGCAGTATATTCCAAACCGTTCTCATTTTTCAGTTTAGCAACGATAGCATTACGCAAAGCTGGATATCCGGCTACAGGAGAATAACGTGAATAGTTTTCATCGATTGCTTGCTTTGCAGCTTCTTTTATATGGTCGGGAGTATTGAAATCGGGTTCACCGACACTTAAATTAATAACATCAACACCTTGTGCTTTAAGTTCACTACTTTTTTGTGACATAGCCAATGTCGCCGAAGGTGACAAGCTATTCAAACGATCTGATAGTTGATTCATTGCCTTTGTTTTATTTAGTTCAAAATTTTATGCAAAATAAGTCGTTTTCTTTCAAATAAAAAAGAATTCATCTTACTTTCTGTCACCGAGCAAGCGCAACAGGTACAAAAACAAGTTGATAAAATCGAGGTATAAAGTCATCGCTCCCATTAAAGCAATCTTTTGTGTTGTCTCATTTACCTCTATATCATCTGCAGTAAGCAACTGTTTGATCTTTTGTGAATCGTAAGCAGTCAGCCCGACAAAAAGCAATACTCCTATACAGGAAATAATCAGGTCCATCATCGAGTTATGCAGAAACATATTTACTACCGAAGCAATAATGATACCTATTACTCCCATGATACACAAACTTCCGATACGAGTAAGATCTTTCTTCGTAACATATCCGAAAAGAGCCATCACCCCAAATGTGCCTGCAGTAACAAAGAAGGTAGTGGCAATGGAACTCATGGTATAAATCAAGAATATAAATGCCAATGTCACACCATTCAATATAGAGTAAACGATAAACAGGACAGTAGCAGTAGTAAAAGACATCTTATTAATTCGGGCAGACAAATACCATACTAGTCCTAATTCTGCTATAATCAGTCCCCAGAAAGCCATAGAGTTCTGCATAATTACAGACAAAAGTGTATACGATTTGGCTACATACATAGATACGAACCCTGTAATAACCAAAGCAAGAGTCATCCATGTGTACACACTACGCATTAAAGCAGACTGCACAGCCTTAGAGGCATAAGTCTTTACTAAATTATTTGTTTCCATAATAATAAAAATTACTTGTTAAAATGTAAGGTATGACCCATACGGTCTTTTTTAGTATGGAGATAACGCTCGTTGTATTGATTTGGAGTTATCTCGATTGGCACATTTTCTACAATTTCCAATCCATAAGCTTCAAGTCCTACACGTTTTACCGGATTATTGGTAAGTAAACGCATTTTATGAATACCTACTTCACGCAAGATCTGAGCACCAACTCCGTAATCGCGTTCGTCAGCCTGATGACCCAGACAAATATTAGCGTCTACAGTATCCATGCCTTCTTCCTGTAGCTTGTATGCTTTCATCTTTTCCATCAAACCGATACCTCTACCCTCTTGGATAAGATAGATAACAGCTCCTTTTCCTTCCTGGTCAATCATCTGCATAGCCTTATGAAGCTGGTCGCCACAATCACAACGTAATGAACCGAAAATATCACCGGTTGCACATGAAGAATGAACACGTACCAATACAGGTTCATCAGGAGTGAACTGTCCTTTAATCAAAGCAACATGTTCCAATCCATTACTTTTCTGACGGAACGGTATAAGACGGAAATGTCCAAACTCTGTAGGCATATCTACTTCTACACCTTTTTCTACCAATGACTCCTGTTTCAAGCGGTAAGCAATCAGATCGGCTATAGAAATAAGTTTAAAGCCATATTCGTCTGCCATTTTGCGAAGTTCCGGAAGACGGGCCATTGTACCATCTTCATTCATTACTTCCATCAAAGCACCTGCTGGATATAATCCGGCAAGTTTTGCCATATCAATACATGCTTCAGTATGTCCGGCACGACGTAATACTCCTTTATCTTGTGCATACAACGGATTAATGTGTCCAGGACGTCCAAATGTTTCTGGTGTAGAAGCAGGATCGGCAAGAGCACGAATGGTAGCAGCACGATCGACAGCCGAAACTCCTGTGCTACAACCTTCCAGTTTATCGACTGTAACGGTAAACGGTGTTCCTAAAACAGAAGTATTATTCGAAACCTGATGTGGCAAATCCAATTCCTTACAACGCGAAATAGTAATAGGTGCACAAAGTACTCCTCTGGCATGCTTCAGCATGAAATTAACTTTTTCCGGAGTAATCAACTCTGCAGCGATAATCAAATCACCTTCATTTTCACGGTCTTCGTCATCAACGACAATAACGAACTCACCCTTACGGAAATCTTCTATCGCTTCTTCAATGGTATCTAATTTAATTTTATTCATAATGCTATTTTTGTAAATATAATTGTTGTTTTTCTATTTGCTCTATTATACTTTGGTTGGTTTTTATAATCACTCTCAAGTCCTTTTCCAAACGAAGCCTGTATCGCCAGATATTCAGATAAAGCAATAATCCGGCTGGTACAATAATACCAAACAGCAGATTCAGCCATCGGTTATCGAACAAGCTCTTATGTGCTTTAACCGACAAGAAAGGATAATTGTTCATCAGATTCAGCAAAACAGCATCTTTAGTATTTGAAAGCTCTTCAATAAGCGCTTCCATTTTTTTACTAATTTCAGCTATTGCATCATCATGCTTGTTATTAGTAAAAATCTGAATGTAATTAGGCATTCCTTTCAATCGATGAGTTTCCAGATATGTCTGACAGTCTTTACTTATCTCATCCAATATTTCAATATCTTTTGCATACTCAGGCGTATGAATAATAACCTCTTTCTTAAACATATGTCTAGACTGACGTATGCCAAACAACTTTCTGAAGAAAGCTGCATAAACGTCTAAGTTAAACACAACAGAGTCTTTATTTGACTTATAGGTAAAAAATGCTCCCAAGGGGGCTAAGACTATTGTACTCATCCAAGTACCTAAAACGATATTCATTTCCCCACTCTTTGCAACACGGGTTGCTCCAGAGTCGATAATATAATAGATGACAAAGATCAATACAGAAATAACAACCGGCATTCCAAGCCCTCCTTTTCGGATAATAGCCCCTAAAGGTGCTCCGATAAAGAAGAATATGATACATGCCAAAGATAAAGTTATCTTTTTATGCCAGTCTGAACGGTGAGAGCGAATGCTGTTGTCTGTATCTTTGGTAAGGAAACTCTTCATATCCCAATCTGTAGACAACGACTTCACCCGATTCTCTGTTGTTGTCAGCACCTTTAACTTTTCCTGTGAAGTCATCGAATTATAAATACTGTCTGTATTGATAACAGCAATATTCTCGGTTTTTATTTTTACAGAATCTGCCGGAGTCAGAACAGCTCCCCGGTAAGTGGTAGACATAATATCGCTATACATAGAACGTCCTACACTATCGGCATGCGTTGTAAGTGAGTCTATGGCAACAGATATTTCGTGCATATTCTTAATATCCGAACGACGGTCAAGAAAACTTCCGTCCACCATATTAAACTCCGAACTAAACTGAATCAATGTATGCTTTTCCTTGAAAGTTTCCCGTCGATAAGGTACGTTACGAGAAATAACAGACTGTGACTTCAGATTTTCAAACTGCTCACCATTATACAGATGCAGGAACAGATGTTGTTTGTCTGCTGTCAACTCCAGTTTTCCTTCTGCTGCCCAAATGATATGGGCATTTTCAAAACCATCTGAAAAATTATAAATCAAAATATCTTTCAGCAGACCAGTCTTACGATCTTTATGCTTTACATAAATATTATATCCATCGATATCACTATAGAAAACACCTTCCGGAATATCAACTTCCGGTGATTTTTGTTTCATGGAAACCAACAATGTCCATAATTGCTTTTGAGCACGTGGACCGATAATATTCTGGAAGAAAAAAGACATTCCCCCCAAAAACACACAAAACAATACAACCGGACGGATTATACGTAATAAGGGAATACCCGCAGCTTTCATTGAAAGCAATTCATAACGTTCTCCAAAGTTACCAAAAGTCATCAATGCAGCTAACAGGATAGCAAGAGGAAGAGACAAAGGTATAAGGGTTAATCCTGAATAAAAGAAAAACTGTGCAAGTACATTAATCTCCAATCCCTTCCCCACCAACTCATCTACATATCTCCATAAAAACTGCATCATGAAGATAAATAAACAGATGAAAAAAGTTCCCGCAAAGAGCAACAAAAAGCTCTTTAATACAAATATATCAAGTTTTTTTATGCGTAGCATTCCTTATATTATCATTATCAGCGCACAAAAGTAGCATAAAAAACGGAGAGGTAATGATGTTTTTACATTATTTTTGGAATTATACCCCACATATCCTTCTTAAAATTTCTATTTGAGAATTCCACAGGTTTCTGGTATCTTCTTCTTCACCCGGAACTGCAAAATCGGTAACTTCCAGGAGATGATCTTTAGTAAGTTCATTATAATCCTAAAATCCGCAAGCAATCTCAATGGCAATCTCAATTGCAGTAAAGAG
>DXLO01000034.1 GCA_019414665.1 Bacteroides sp.
CAAGGCAATCGGCTTTATATAGCGTAATGTCTTTTTCAAAAACGATCTTTTTCATTACATCTTTTATTAATGTCCATTTGCCTCTTGGTTATAGGCCAGATAGACTTGTTTGTACTTAAAGTTTCTTTCTCTGTTTGTACTTCTCCGAACATTCAGGACGAAACGCTTTTCCTGCGTTTTAAGATATTCCTTATCAATTTTGGTACATAGAAGTCATAATCTAACTTGTGGCATTATTTACCTCCTTCCTCTTTTACCGTCAATAATCCAGTCGCCCCGCATTGCGCCATCGTCCGAAAGCACCGTCAATAATTTCCCGTTTGGTACGTTCCCGGTAAATCTTCGATTTCCAGTAGCCGATACGTACCTGTATGTATCTCCATGTCTCGATGTATGCCCGGTTCAAGTGTTGCTCAATGCTGTCCAGCGACTTGTTCACGGACTCCAGTACCATAAGCAGGTCGCTGGTCGAGCAGGCCGCTGCGCCCGTGGCATACAGTACGAGGTCGCTCACCGACTTATAGAGGTGTTCGCCCTCGTTGGCGATGTCCCGTATTGCTTTTTCATTGATAGTCAGTATCAGTGCGTCTGACGGCTCGATGTTCCCATGTTTCAGGATTTTCTCATGGAAAGCCCCCAGCATGGTCTTATAGTCACCGATACGGTCACTTACCGAGCTGTAGGTATCCTTCACGTTCAGCACCGTCCGCAGGGATTGGTACATCACGTCGATGACATCAAAGGCACGGGTATAGCGGTCAAGGTCGATATTTACTTCCTTGTATTTGCCCGTCTCCTCACGGCTGTACTCATGCAGCAGTTGGTTGCTGTATTCCAGCGTGCTTCGGGCCAGCAACAGGCTGCGTTGTTTTTTGTGGTCATTTATGTACGCTTCCACCGACACGATATCGAATGTCCATTGGCCCTTGGCGACATCGGGTAGTAGCGCAAGCAACGTAATGGCTATCAGTATAGTGCGTTTCATGGCCGTACCTCCTTTCTGCCACTTCGGGATGTCCGTGCGTTTTCTACCCAGCGGTCATGGCACTCTTCCACGAGTGTCAGCCTACGACCCTCGTCCGTATCGAGTCCCGGTAGCACATCCTTCAGTACGTCGATGATGTTCCGCTTGTAGTGCATCATCTTCTCCAAGGATACGAGGTCGGCGTATATTTTCGTGATACGTGAATCCACTTCTCGTGCGATTTCGAGGCGGTCACTTGACCAAAGCAGGTGGTACACGTCGCTGTTCGGTACTTCTTCCATAGGTTCTGTACGGGCATACTCGGTAGTGATTTTACAGTTGGGATATTCCCGTGCGATTTCCGATATGCGATTATTCACGATTTTAGTCTTTTCCTCGTTCGGCAGGTTCGGATCGAGTGTCAGTACATCGGCAACGTGCGTGTCTGTGTATGCCGAAGTCAATTCCCAACTGATTTGGATAATGGCACGGTGAATCTTGATACCCAGAAAGTATTTCGGCTTCCGTGCGATAGAAATAGTCGCACGGAACGTAATGATACCATTGATGTTCGGCATCGTCGCCTTACGGACGAACGTATAGCCGCTCCATGTACCTCCGTCCTGCCAAGTGAGGCTATAGGCTGTCTTGCAATCCTGCATGATAGCCGGTAGGCGGTAGTAATCATCTGTCGGCACATCGTTCTCTGCTTCCGCTTCCTGCTTCGCATCTGCGTACTCCTTCTGTTTTTGTTGCCACTCGGCAAGTTCGCTTTTCAGTTCCTCGATACGTGTCCGGTTGGAGTTATATTGTTGCCGATAAGCTGCTGCGTCTTCCACGCTCGCCTCGGCAATTTTTTTCAGAAGGTCGGCGTTTTCCTTTTCCAAGGCACTAATCTGAGATTGAAGAACGGCGACTTGATTGTCCGCTTCCCGTATCAGTGCGTCCAGTTCTGAAAGATCCAGTTCGTTCTCCGTTACCGAGGTCTGCATGACGCACTCTTTGGAATGGGCGTCCAGTGAGCCGCCACACTTGCGACACTTGTATTGTGTCGAGCCTTGTCCCAGCGTCGCCCCGTCTGAACAGGTTACACTGATGGTCACGCTTTCGCATCCCTGCAATTTTGCAGCGTCCGTCGCCTGATAATAGTTCCGTGCATCGGATGCTATGTAATAGACATAGCCTTCCTCGTTGTCATTGAACTCCGAGAGGCGGGCATTGAGTTGCGCTTTGAACGTATTCAAATCCATCGAATAGGAGTCGAAGACATCCTCATAGACCACCTCCGTCCGATTCCAACTCTGTGTCACGTGTATCTCGTAGGCGTATGCCTTCTTTGTCTGTTTGTTACCCTTACTGATGATATAGGCCTGTTGTCGGGTATTGATAGTATAGGTGTAGCCATCGTTGCTATTGTTGAGCTGTTGTACTCGACTTCTTGACCATCCGGCATACCGTTCTGAATTGGCGAGGGCCTGCTCCCGTTGCGAAGCGTTCGGATAAAATCCCGGATCACTCGTGTTAAAGCGTGTCCATGCACCCCCGTTCAATATGCTGTTGTCGTCTGTCGGTGGGTAGTAGTCGCATAGAGAAATGCTTCCTTGATCACGCCGTGCGATATACCACCGTTGCGTGTAATAGTTCCCGACAGCATTGTCCATATAGTCGGTCATCCACGATGTGAGGTCGTAATTGCTGAAATTGAACAATGCGGCCACGCTATCCTGACCGCCCACCATGTCGATTAGCAGACTGCCGATGTCATGTTCCGCCTGCTCGAAGAGAGTACTGTAGTGTTCATACAGGTTGCCGATTTCATTGACTTTGCCACCCAACAGGTCATGGAACGCACTACTTTGCAGTAGAGCGTCACCGAGGTTCTCCATACCTGATGTTGCCAGCCCTACGCCCATGTTATAAAGGTTGTCAATGTCGCCCTTTAAGTTCTCAATCGTGAAATTGCCCGGCACTTTGGTAAAGTTGTCCAACATCCGTTGCCAATCGGTACCGCCCAGTTCTGCGAGGTTCAGCAAGGTGGCAATGTCGCGGTCAATTTCCAGAAAAGCGATGTCCGAGAACGACAGCGTGCTGTTTGTCACCACACTTTCGAACTGCATACACAGGCTCTTCGTATCGTCGCACACTTTCATCAGGTAGCTGCCCCAGTGGATTGCTGTTTGTGGTGAGCGCAGCATCAGCTTCGCCACCACCCATATTTTCGGCATGATTTTTTCTGCCACCATGTGGTAAATTCGATGATAGTAGTAATTTTCCGTGCTGCTGCACCAGATGCCAAGGTCGGACAGAGCCTTGTGTTCCAAAAATTTGGAAGAAAATATCCCTGCTGCCGCCACTTCTGCCGCCGTATAGTGTTTCAGAATATCATCCACCTGCTCGCGGTAGTAGCTTTCGGCTACTGCCTCCGTGCCGAATGCTGCGGCCATGGCCGCCACGGTACGAGCGTCATAGTTCACGCTGTAATATTGTGCGTGAACATGCTGTGTCAGGGCAGGCAATAGGATAACCCAAAAGATAAACAGCCGTTTCATCGTTTCAGACCTCTTTTATGTATTCCGGTTCCTTGTGATTGAAATACCACCGTTCAGATTCGATACAATTCTCCGTGACAAGTCGGCAGAACATATCATGTATGATGGTAGTATCCTTGATGGCCCTTTTGATCCGGGCTTCTTGGGAGCCGAACCATCTCAAAAAGAAAGGCTGGTTTAGATAAGTTTCGCGCACGGTCTGATAACGTAGCCATCCCAAGTCACTTAGTCTTTTTTCACTCATCGGACTACTGTTCAGTTCCCTGAATAGTTCTTCTCGAAACCTGTTTTCATCGAAGACAGGTTTGCTGTTACATAGCCTGTCGCACATATCGTAAAACTCCTTTTCTTTGGGGTTTTCTTCATAATACCGGTTCAAATACGCTTCCAGTTCTACATCGGACATACCCAACCGAAGGGAATACTCTGCCAACAACCGTTCGATGGCGGCTACTTTGTCCGGTGTCATGTCATCCATGCGGAGCAGGTTCTCCTTGGACAGCATACAAAACTCCCGGAGGGACAAAACAGTGAGTTCCGGATTGCTGACAGAGATTTGTTCGCGCGTCAAGCTGCTTTCAAACCCCATCATATTTATCCCGTAGCCCAGTGACAGGGTGATTAAAATCCTTTTCGTTTTCATTATGATGTTATTTTAGTGGTTAAGTTCAGTACACATCCCGCTTCATTAACTTTCTGCGCAAACGGCAATGCCTTGCCGATACCGCTGGTATTCCAGTCGCGGCAATATGCCTCGATAGCCTCTTGGTGGCTGCATTGTAACTCGCGCTTGTAAAGCTTCAGAGCCTCTTTCTCCGCTCGTTCGGTCGTGTAAGTCATGTAGCACTCGCGCGGTTCTTCCACGCCATAAACACCGCTGGTCGTGCCCCGACGGATAAACACCTCGCGGAAGAAGCTGCGTCCTTCCTTGTTTTCAAGGCGGTTAATGGTGAAAATTTTCTTACAGTCCACGTCCGTTAGGCCAAGAATCGTCTTGATGGTGTCGAAACGTTCCTTGAATTTGCTCTGGTCAAGCAGCATCACCACATCCGAGTTATTGATGATGGCCTCTTTCACGATTTCGCTGCCGATGATGTCTTGTATTTCCTGTGTCACCACGCCCACACTGGCCCAGAATTTACGCGCTGTTTTGTACATAAATTTAATGTACTCCGCCATCAGCGGGCTGGCGATGGCTTTCCATGCTTCCTCGATGACAAGGACTTTGCGGTTCTTCTTGATGCGCATTTTTTGCAAGAAAACATCCATGATAATCAGCGTGACCAAAGGAAAAAGCAGCGGGTCATCTTTTATGCTGTCGATTTCGAAGACCACGAACGTCTCGTCGAACAGCGAGCTGTCCATGTTCTCGTTCAGCGTTTTTTCGTGGTTGCCGCCCAAATAGAAGTCCTTCATCATATAGCGGTATGTCGAGAGGTCGATGCCCGTGATACGGTTCTCCTCACAGATATCCGGGATGCGCTGCACGGAATATTCATAGAAAGAGTTGAATGACAGTTCCTCCACTTTCAGTTCCTTGCGTCGGCCCTCTATCTCGTCAATGATACCCTCGATGCGGACCGCGCGTTCCCGTTCGCTTTCGTGCCGCTTCTCACTGCTGTTGCGGTCATCAATAACGAGGCTCTTACGCAAGTCCTCACGCTGTTGGGGTGTGAAGCCCTCGAAACCATTGAAGTAGGCGTCGTAATATTCCGTGATGACGTGCTCTATCAGACGGTCTTCCGTCTTTGTGACCGTTCCCTGCGTACCTTTCCAGATAAGCAAGACGAGGTTTTTCAAGAATCCCGTTTTTTCTACGTTCATCTCTTCCCGATTGATGCGGAACGGATTCATCGTGATGGGCCGTTCCTCGGTATAGCTGATATACTTGCCGCCGAAATACTCGCATAGCCCCTCGTATGAGTTACCCGTATCGACCATTACCACGTCCGTCCCCTGTTCATGCAACTGGCGCACGACGGAGTTCATGTGGAAACTCTTTCCGCTGCCCGAAGGCCCCAGGCAGAAAAAATTCGAGTTGTCGGTCAGCTTGTTTTTTCCCTCTTTTCCCGTGATGTCGATAGCTACCGGAACACCTTGACGGTCAGTATAATAAATTTTTATCGGCGTTTCCTCACTATGCTGCACCCGTTCCTTGTACATCAGGCATACCGCAGCGTCGGAGAGGGTCAGAAAACGGTCATATTCCTCGTTCAGGCTGTAACAGTTGCCCGGAAATGAACTGACGAACAGTTCCAGTTGGTTGTATGCACGCTTACTGATATGTATGCCCATGCGCCCAAAAGCGTTTTCCAAGTGATTCGTGCATTTTTGAAGGTCGGTGTCGGCAGGCACGCCCACCACCATGTTGAAGTGCGTGTACACGAGCAGTTTGCTTTCACGGGCTATTACGTCCTGTACCTGCTTGATGTCCTCTACGGCCATTTGGTTACTCGGATTGGGGATGCTTGCGTGCCGGTTCTTCTTTTTGTCGAGTAATGCCAGTTCACGCTTCTGACTGGGCAGGAAAATAATTTGGTTGTACACCACCGTTTCTGCGTTCGGAATATTATCCACCACCGAGACAAGATCCACTGGCATCTCGGTATTATTCACCTCGATATTGGTATAGGGACGTATCAGCGAGGGGAGTGCGGCGCAGTCCACGTCCACGAGGCTGTACACCTTACAGCGTTTATCACCCATAGATACCGTTTCGTCGTCAGACTTGACATTCGTCATCGAGACCGTACGGTCTTTGAAGTTCATCGCAAAGTAACGGTCCACATATTCGCTTGCCTCGGCTTTGTTCAGGAATTTCACTTGTATACCGCTGTCGCGTAGTAGGTCTCGAACCTTATAAATCTTCACGAGGAAATCGCGCCATTTCTTGCTATCGTAAGAGAAAAGACGGCTCTTCTTGGCTTCCTGTGTGATAGTCAGATAGCAAAGGCTGTCCGTGTACGGACGCCCATTAAAATAACGGAAGTACGATGCTGAGAGAAATTCTTGATTATTCTCCGGCTCGTTCGCGAACTGTTTTCTCACGAAGATGTCCTGTTTGTGTAAGGCATATCCTTCGCCCAGTGTTTGCGCAAGGGCAGAGAATAGATGCGTGAAATCGTAATAGCTGTCAATGTCTGCCGAATACTTCTGTACTGGATTTTCGATTTTCAAGACGGCGGAATATTCACCCGTCTTGGTGTACAGCACACCCACACCATCTGTATCTTCCACAGAGAAATAGATATTCTGAAAGATGTGCTTGCGCTTGCCGCCCGTACCGAACGTATAGACTGACAAGGCCATACCCGTACATAGGGCGATGAAAAATAAAATGATATATAGGGTCATTCCGATATTCGTTCATTAAATAGGGGCAGGTCTGCCTCGGCTGGAGGCGGACCCGCCCGCGTTCAACAATCAATCAGCCACACACATTGCCGTGATGGTTTTTCTTATAGTCATACTTTGTGCGAATAGGCATACACATACACTCCACGTTTTACATTTTTGCTGTGCAGCCCTTTTCGCTGTTTGAGGATGATAAGCACGATTCCCGCAGATAAGACAGTTGCCAATACGACCAGTCCGGCCACAAAGCCCATAAGACAGTAGGCGGCGATAAAGCCCACAATGGCTCCACCAGCCACGCCTGCCGCCCAATAGATGTAGCGGCCTTGTAATCCCATCAGCTCCAAAGGCCGTTGTAACCCCTTGAACAGCGGATAATCCGGATAACGTCCGTCATTAATCATTTCCTGACTGTTTATGCGTTAATTCCGAAGAATAGAGGTAATGCTTGAGCCGCCGCAATCAGAAAAAGGCACGCCCCAACTACCATCATGATCTTCTTCTTGAGAATCTGCTCCCGAATTGTAAAGTACTGAATATCAATACTCCCCGAAAGCGGAAACAACCAAAAGAAACAAACTGGAAACAAAAATTTCAAAAACCCCAAAATGAAAACATCTGCTTAACATCTGTTAACACGGAAATGAACGGAAATTTCATTTTCTATCATTTTGCAAGCATATTAAAAGGGGATTAAAACTCGACAAATAGAATGAATCGAGGGAATATGACAAACAAAAAAGAAGATGTACCAGAGGCACACCTTCAACCCTATTAATTATTTTCTAAAACTTCTTTGAAAAAGTGCTGCAAAGATATGCTTTATCGTTAGAGATTCCAAAATTTATCGACAAACGACATGAAAAAATCGACAAACGGCAGAGTAAAGCATAATAATTGTTGAATATCTTTTCAAAATGTGCCCATGCTGTACGATAGTCAGCAATACGATCGCACTTGGTATATGGTGCAACGAAAGTTTGTTTCTGTCCACCGTAGAGTTCGCTTTTGTCAGAATCGATAGTATGAGTATAAGTTGGAGTTGTGCCTTGATAGCCGATGAAATTACCATGTTCATCGGAAATAGCTTCTCCTCGAATATCTTCCCAGCCTAAAATACCTGATCTTGGCGTTCCTTTACGATCAAGACCTACACCAGTCAGTCCTTTTGAGCATGTAAAAACAATTTGTCCGTTAACATCATACCATGTGTCCTGTTCATTTTGTTGCAATACTGGGAACTGAATTTTGTACATCATGATTAGTTCATCAAGAGTAAGCCCAAGAGCCATTGCTGCAACCACGTCAATCTCTACAAGTGCCTGACGACGCGCGAAGTAATTACGCAATGGAATGTCGTGATTCCATTGCTCTGTAAGAGTATCCCATGGTGCGAGACGTGGGTCATTTATACTCCAGGTCTCTTCTCTATATGCGGGATTCCATACTTCCTGCCAAAGCTCGGCATAATGGTTGGTAACGCAATTTAGACGGAGGCATCTTGAACGAAGTGCAGAATTGTATTTCTTATCAACTCCAAGAGGAAATCCCTGCATACGAACTGAAGTCAGATTTTGTGCGGCAATAGTTTTCATAAAGAAATCTAGTGGTAATGATGCACAAAGCGCAGCCATATCCACGGTGTTATCTCTGCTACTGAAAGTAGCAGAGATAACACCGTTGATATGTGCTGTCCTGCGTGGCAGGACAGCACATATCAACGACCTTTCACCCGAAAGGTTAATCATTTTACGAAATCCTACTTTATAATAATCAATCCAGTTATCATACGTTGCATTACCCATACTATCTTGGCCAATATAAAACCCTTGTACTTGCTTCTTGTATTCAGCTAACGGCATAATAGGTCTATAATTGGATCTAGCTATATATTCCGCAGAAACAGATGTTAGGTCAATGGTATCATAATCGGCTTTTGTATTGCAGATAGATTTTGGTGTTTTATAACTAGGATTACTTACATATATTTGTGGCCCATTGTACACCATCTCATAATTATCTACATTAGGATAGAATGTTTCACGTTTAATAATGCCAGAATCTACTGCGCCTGTTTCGTGATAGCATTCTTGTATGTTAGGCTTAAATTCTCCAACGTGTTTAGGAAATGCGGCAAAAGCTTTTAAAATCTCCATTGTTTGGGTGGTATGAATAGAAACAAGTTTGGCAGACTGTGCCTCTGCTCCCTGTTCAAATGTATCAGCCATGACCTTCAATTCTTTTTCTGTAATGTGAACAATACGATCATGATGACCAGCTGTGTTCCACTCTCCATTAATTTTTATTCCTCCGCAAATACCATATCCATTGTGTGCGAAACAAGAATCGATAGTCTGTGGGGTAAAAAGATTATTAATACTATAAAAACTAATATCTTGATATCCACCATAAATACTTGTTCCATATTTTTCTCGATGACCTATTGGAAATAAATTAAAAGCATTTTGATATTGAAAATGATATCTTAAACGTCTGTATAAATCTTTACGTAAGGGCTGACCATTCGGGTCATCGTACACTCCTTCAGGGTGTAGTAATCCCATGTAACCTTTATCAGACAACATTGTAAAGCCATTCTCCAGAACGCATTTATAAAGATTGGTCTGTTGACCTTCCAATAACGGATAGTTGCAATATGCATTCGTAAATGCTGCAGAACCGGCATTTTCTAGTTCTTCATCATTATAGAGTTTTTTGAGTAGAGGTGATGCGGTAAAGAAATTTTCTCGCATAGTTCTGGCTTGAGGTGCAGAAATCTTACGGATAGCTATTTCTGGATATTTTTCTGAGATAATGCCTTGTTCATCAAATTCCAACTTCAGCCATGGTGGGTTACCACAAATAATGTCAAATCCATCGCGTAGCCAGAATACTTCAAGGAACTCCAGCATCGGGTGGAAGAAATGATAACGTTCTGACAGACGAGCTACTATTTTGAATCGCATAGGGTCATCGTCAGCAAAAAGAGAACGGCTTCCACGAGCCTCAGTGAGAAGTTCTTCTTGGGTACGAGCCACAATCTGAGCTTCTTCGTCTGTAATTCGATTAAACTCTGTATCATCTTCAGCTAACATACCTTTTCCTGTACGCTCCAAGGCCAAACGTGTACGGCGATCTAGTCGGTCATTATCAACAGCCAAAAGAGCTTCGATATCTTTCCAATATTCTTCACGGGTAGGCAGTGATATAGTATCGTCATAACTCCAAAACCAAAGAGCACACCAATAGTCCATCACAAGTTTGAGCTTGCGATAAGCATTGTTGTGACCATAGCGGGTGTCAAACAGTTTTTGTTTCTGAGCATAGCTATCAGCTTGTTCTTCATTTTTAAATAACGATTCTTGCGCTGAATGGTCAATACCATCCCACACCTCCTTACGGTTGTTGGTATACTTCTCAATAGTAAGCTGGTCTATAAAATATTCTTTCAGTAAGATGTCAATCTTTGCTGAAATACGCTGTAGTATCTGAAACTCATGTGCACTAATAGGAGCTGTCCAGTCTTTCAGAATAGTTGTCATGCGTCGGTCTTCATTAGGGTATAGTTTTTTTTGTTCCTTGATGCTGCGTACGCCCAGCATATTGGCATCAGGTAAAAGAAAATGATACACTTCGTTCACCGAACGATTTACACTGTTCTTGAAGAATTTCACCTTATGTGGAGCACATTCCCACCACTTGTTAGGTTTTAATTTGGAACCGTAACGGTCGGATATGCCATAGAACTGGTTCTTGCTATAAACTTTCAGCCAGGCGCCAATCACGGCGTTACCAACTGTAAGCCGATTAGCAAAGAAGGGAGTTTCCATATCCTTATGGATGACGTTAAGCCAAAGAGATAGCTTACCCAACTCGATTGCAGTCGGGTTTAAGTCCACTCCATAAACATTATGAGTTGCAATGTAAGCCTTTACCTTTTGCAATTCATCACGGTAATGGTCTGGGGCAATACGCCAGTTGTGGATTCCTTTTTCCCGTAGCTGACGTTGCTGATGAAGCAGATAGGCTTCGGACAATTGGTTGATAACCTCATTCTGAAAAGCAGCAGCACCCATGGCCGGTTCCAAAATCTTTAGTTCCAGCAATTCAGTAGCACGGCGCTTGTTTTCGCGGACCTCATCGATAATTGACTTCAGTGTGTATTTTACTGTACTGCGGGTAAGCACTTCCGGCGTATAGTAACTGGCCGACTTCTGGCGGTCACGACCATTTAACCGATATACAAACGTTCCCTTGGGTAGGATAATCGGTTCGCCCTCTTGATTACAAAGAACCTCTGAGATGTCAAAATCGCTCATGCGGCTATAAGGAACAAGGAATGTTCCATCCTGTGGCTCATTAGCCTTGTGTACTTCAATATAATCTTCTTCTGCATAGAAACCACGATAAGCAAGCAGGCTCTCGTACACACTGCCTAATTGGTTTACACCTAAGTTTGCATAACTGATTCGGCCACAATAATTCTTTTTCTTTGACAGGGAGAGCGCACGGATTATCTCCTGCCATTTGATATTTCTGATTTTTACATCTCCCAAATGATGTAGATTCTTATCGTTAAATAGAGGAGAATCAATGGGACGTACCCGGAAGCTTTTATTGTTCGATGGTGACAGATCAACATGATGACCTTTTGCAAGCAAAGAGAACAGATGGTGTATACTATCATCAAAGAAATAACCATCGCGACTGGACTGAGAGTTAAGGCGCATCATTTCGAGGTCTCTTAATGATTCAAGAGAATATCCCTGCTTATACACCTCATCTCCAGTAGGCAGAATTTCCAGTTCTTCACGACTTTCTGCATAGAAAAGGAAAAGCAAACGATAGACAATGGTCAGACAGTCGTCTTTAACTTCTGCCTCAAAATCATCGTCGGTTTCATCATAAGAATCTGTCTCCTGAATATATTTACCGAAAGGTTTGTTTGCCACATGATGCATATAATAGAGTGCTTCGTTTGCTAAGGTCTCAACGGCAAAGATTACCCCTTCCTTTAGATCCTTGGTTACCTCGTAAGCATTCTTATAGCTTTCTTCAATAAGTGTATCCATCAAAACCGTCTGACCATACGCCGCAAGTGTCTCTTTGCAGCACAGCAGATGGAAGAGGGCATAGTGAAGTCGATAGTTCTTTATTTGAGCTTGAAAATATAGTTCGTCAAGGGAGAGCTGTAGATATGAACCTCTGGCCCATTTTTCCTGGTCGAAAAGGAAAACCGTATTACCTGCCAGCATCAGAATATAGTGAGGACGACTATCTTCCGGCATCAGGAAAATCTGTGTAATTGCTTTGTTGATAATGGCTGGAGAAAAACGATACTTCTCACGATCAAGGAATCGGGACGGAATTACTTGTCTCCATTGTCCTGCATAATATCGTTGCTCGTTAGAAGCACGTTCATCTTCATATTGTTGTTTGAACAGACCGTCCGGTTCTGTATCGTTTACCGTTATCAAGTTTTGCATCTCCATGATAAGCATGGAAATTTGGTCACCGCTGCGAATGATGTGGCGCACAGGGATAATCTCTGTAGGTGCGTCAGGACCTCCCTCTTTCACGACGTAAGGTTCTTGATAGGCATTCTTTGTATCGTAACCAAGCTTTTTCAAAAGCATGGTATGCCAGTCATGTGTATGCTTAATTTCATCTTCTTTACGGGCGTTCGCATTGATAATGAAATTTTTATATTCTTCGTATTCTCCACGTATCTGTACATAAGGACTACACAGTGCTTTCATATCATCAGCACTGTATCCTGCACAACTTTGTACTTTGTTTATAAAATCATCAGTGAAATAACCTGAGGGGAAGTAGTCTCCCACGTTCTGTATAAACCTGTATGTTATATTATCTGCCATAACTATCAAAGATTATGAAATACGGCCAAAAGGCGCATATATGGTTCTGCATTATCAAGAGAGAACAGGTCCTGATAAAATTGACTTGATTGGTCGGTAATTTTATGAATCTCTTCTTGCTCTTTTTTGTATAAATTCTGACGTGTCAGGGTGACATCCTCATCCGGGAAAAGTGTGTTGGCGGTATTAGCCCAAAGTTTTAGTTTCTCTTTATATGCATTGAGTTGTTTCTCCATTTCATCACCAACTTTGGCTTGAGCATCGTACATATACTTCACTAATCCTTCATCTATTGCATTCTTTAGATTTGACTCAATCACTTTTATGTCTTCATCAGTCGAGCCCTGCATGAATTGTGTCAGTATAGGATACTTTTGAGTAAAGTCATAGAGTGATGAGGGACGTTCACGCAAAGCTCCTTCTTTATCTAACGGAACAATAAAGAATTTGCTCACTAAATTCTGCCCCAATCCGTTTCCATGACTTCCATAGAACAGATAATAACTCATCCCTTGTGGCAGAGTTGTACTGCGCACACACATGGCCTGTGTCTTCGGGAGCGATGCTGTAAATTTTGTTAGCAAATAATTGATAATAGGGTGAATGTCATACAGTGGTAAGAATTTACTCCACTCACTTGTGGTGCTCTTTCGTGACTCAGCAATACTTTTATTCAGCCATGCCTTATCCATTGTTAAACGGAATATATTATCACGAGGAAAAGCTTCTTTAGGTATGTCGTAAAGTACATCTCTTAACTCCTCGTTGTTTTTCACTTCAACATAAGGAACAGTTGCATCCTCATGAAGCACAACATCACCGTGATGTATGCTACCAACAGCCTCAAGCTCTGCAAACAAGTCTTTATAGTAACTTAAATCATCGGGATATAAAGAGAATCTTCTTTCGTAAATATTACTTGACAAACGTTCTGTTGCAGGAGTCGTAACTACAGCATCGGCTTTCTTAAAACCGCCACGGGCACGGCGACGAGTTGCAGAAGGTTCAAGAACCTCTGTATCACCCGTCATGATAGCTTTCTTAATTTCTTCTTCTTCCTTCTGAACATTATAAAGTTCCATTACACTCATAGCATCCCCCAGTGTATCGTGAACTTCTTGTTCTTTCGCTCTGAGTTTGTCTATAATCGTGAAATCAGAACGTAAATCTGTATTATCACTTTGGGCAACCATATAGTAGATGACAGGTGTTTGTTTCTGGCCATATCTGTCAATACGGCCATTACGCTGCTCCAATGTTATTAAGCTCCAAGGAATGTCATAGTTGAACATGATATGACAGAAATAGTGGAGGTTGACACCTTGTGAGCCGCTGTCGCTCGAGATAAAGACTTTTACCTTGCTGTCTTCTTTTGCAAAGTCGCTCACCATTTCCTCTTGTTCGGTATCTGAAAGTGAACCATCGAAACGTACTACTTGTTCGGCAGTCAGTTTAAACTCACTGCAAATGCGTTTTTGCAGATACTCCATGGTTGCAATACGTTCTGTGAAAATAACAATTCGTTCCTTGGGGTTTGCTTTCCACAATTCTGCTAACTTAGCTTTAAAAGCATCGTATCGGCTATCTTCTTTTCTATCGACCAATGATCTTACCTGCTCAGTCAATTGCATGAGTTCGTCACTGTCATCTTTTTTTGAACGTTCCTCCAAGGTTCTGAGTGCAGCGACAGGAGAGGATAGATAACTCTTAAACACGGTTAAGGCAAACAATGCATCATTCTTCTGCTCGTCATGCAGTGAACGGAAACGTGTATGCTGGAGGCTTAAAATGTCTTCTTCCTCTGAAGTGAGTTGTACGGGAATACTCTTTACTTCACGGGTTTGAAACTGACTACGGATACGTTCATCGGATATATCATGCTTGAAGCGACGAACATAATAAGGTTGTATGTCTTCCTTGGTGTATTCTCCGTTCCTTGGTATGGATATAGGTTCAAGCATACGCATCAGGTTGGCAAATGACTCGGCATTTCCATTGTGAGGCGTAGCTGAAGTAAGTATCATTGAATCGCACTTCTGTGCCAGGAACTGAGCAAGGTCTCCACGAAGACTACTATCGTTTGCCACTTTATGGCATTCATCAATCACAATGATATCCCAATGGGTTTTCTCTAACCATGCGCGGAAACGTCCATTGTTTTTAAGTGTATCAATGGAGATGATGGTCTTATCGTAGTAGTCAAACGGATTTTTGTTAAGAGGAATTTCGTTTTGAATTTTTGCGACGCCAATACTGTCAAGACGCACTAAAGGTATAGCAAAACGATTCCAGATTTCTTCCTGGAATTGTGCCAATATACTTTTCAAGGCACAGACCAGAATCCTTTTGCCACGCCCACGGCGAATCATTTCTGCCAAGAATATACCTACCTCTATAGTTTTACCTAAACCTACACCATCTGCAATCAGAAGACGTGGACGAGGTAATTCAAATGCTTTAAGAGTAGGTGTCATCTGATAATCTGCGATATCAAAGGCACCTCCTTGTGCAATAGTTATTTTCTTTGAGAAGTATGCATTACTACGTAAAGCTGATTCTATCAATAAACGGGTCTTTCGCCAACGTGGGTCATTATCACTTACAATTTGGGCATTGGCGGGATTAACAATCTCAATGTTGTCGTCTAAATCAGTATCGAATATGAAACTATGATTTCGTACTAATTCGCTAAGACCTTTCACATGCAACAAATGACCGCCATTATAATTGCGGTCTACATTGGTTATCAGGAAATCCTCACCACGCACTGTAATGCGCTGTCCAGGAGAATAATTTATCATATAGCTATTTCTATCTTGATGGAATTAATAATTCTCTGACATCTACTTCAAGTAGGTCAGCAATTTTACGAAGTGTCTCAAGTGAAGGTTGAGAGGTGTTACTGTTCCATTTGGAGATTGTAGCAGCATCTTTACCTAGTTCTTGAGCTAACCACTTAGCAGTTCTTTTCTTTTCTACAAGAACCACTTTTAGCCGATTCAGTTCTTTATTCTGTTCCATCTTAAATCATTTCTATGAGGAAAATACATTGGCAACAGTTTACAACGCTGTTTTGTATGTGATTTTCCATATGTTTATGTTTTTATTACTTCAATAATGCAAATCTAATAAAATTTGTCGAGATAACGTCCAAAATCTACGAGTAATATGCAAATGGATTTGCGAATTAATCCAATTATATTGTACTATATATTAAAAAAGCATTATATCTTTTCTGTTTTATTCGTATTAAACTCTGATTATCCAAATAAGTCCATCTATAATGTATATTTGCGGATTCTATAAATAAATAATTAAATTGTATAGAATTTTTACAACAAATCGATTACTCTCTATAGATTAGTATTATTGTAGTAAATGTCACATTATCAGTGTTTTATAAATATTGAATGTTTTGCTTGTAAATGATAGTAAAATTTAGTAAAATACCGAGGCGCTTTGATTGAAATGTCTCGGTATTTTATCTTGAAATATAGCAAGATAAAATCTTGTAAAAAATATTACTGCTTGGTGCTCGTTGTTCTTTATAATTCTTTTTATAAGAAACTGAGGTTAGAAGCTAGTACGTAATTTTAGTCTGTAAGACCATAAGCTCTATGTTTTTATTAGAGGGTATATAATACTGAATATACTTGGTTGTTTTTATTTCTTGATTTTATCAGAACTAATATTTCTCATTACCATTTCATGCCTTTCTTTTAATAAATTATATCTTTGATAGAGGTCTACAAAAAGAAAATTTCCCAATACCCAAAACACACAAGTAATAATAATCAACATTATACAGAGAAATCTGTGATTGTTGGTATTACCTATATTATTTTTGGGTATCTTCTGTATGGCATTTTCGATTCCGCTAAGTCTTGCATTTATGGCATCAACCTTTTTATCGATTTGGATAATAGGGGAGAGTTTAGGCAATAACACATTATTAACCAGTTTGGTTTCCCTTTCAATTGCAAAATCAATAGTATTCTTACATCTTCTACTAACTTCATCAGCATAGTTTTCTCTACTGTTTATATGGGCATTTATAGTGTCGTTAACAGCATTTACAATCGTTTCCTTCAACAATGAATTTAATTCTTGATTGTTCTCTGATTGCTGGGGCTGTTGAATATTCAAATTCTGAATATCTGTCCGTATGGCCTTTATTTCATCTTTAAGCTCATTATATATGGATAGGAGAGCGGCTCCTTCAATTTCTTTCTTGATCATCTTCTTCTGCTTCTAATATGTTCACGATTTTTCCTTTTTCTTTCATCATCATCCAACTGGTTACTGTTTCCTCCACCACCTCCTGAATATATTACCGCATTAGGCTGAAGGAGTAAATCTGCAACAGCATTTATTATAGAATTGCCAGTATGAGAGGTAACCTCATTTTCATATATTTCCTCATGTTCTGCTGGTGCGACTGTATCCTTTTCTTGTTCCTGAATTTTGTCTTGCTGGGTATTTCCTAAGCAGTCCGATTTATCCAGACTGTTCTCATATTTGTTTAGCATATTAGCTATTTTAAAATAACTCAGACTACGATCTATCCTGGAACCACTGAATGTATATTCACCGCGTGAAAAGACTATACCACATGGCTTACCTTTGCTGTCTGTTCTTATGGTAAAATGAATTTTGTCTCTGCTCAGCTTCTTTTTAAACTCGTTCCAATTATTACTTTTCTCTAAAGCCTTGCGTATGGCAAACATCATTTCATACTTATGCTTGTCTTTGCCACGAAGCCTGTCATACTTGACATTCTCTTTACCTTTCGGCATATACAAGCCATATTTTATTGTCAGTTCCCTGCATACTCTGTTGTTTCTTATGCGGTCATTGCTGTCGCTTATGGTTTTACCGTCATTGTCCACACGGTTTATTACAAGATGTATATGAGGATGTTCTCTGTCGTAATGCCTTACAACAATATATTGTGTGTTTTTGATATTCATCTTTTCCATATATTCTCCGGCAATCTTTACCATAAGGTCGTCAGTCAGTTTCCCGGAGTCTTGCTTTGAAAAGCTCAATGATATATGATAGACCGGAGTTCTGATCCTTGTATTTAAACCTGCCTGACAACTGAAACTTTCAGCTATATGCTGTTTGCTGTCTGAACGTACACCTTCGATAGCAAGCAGCTTGGATTTATTGTTGCCTTTCATCGTATAATTTACAATCTTACCGAAGTCATTCCTTTTCATAATCTTTCCCATCATGCCTTTATCAGTTTAATGATTTTGTCTATTTCATCAGCCAGTTCTGATACGGATTCTGACACTGAAACATATCCGAAAGTATTTGCGTTTTTTGCAAGCTGGTTTAGGTTGTTTGCCATGCCTGAAAGACTCCTTATCAGTTTTACATCTTCAGGTGTAAGGCGTGCTGTTATGTTTCCATTTATGGCCGTATTTCTTATATACTCACCTAATGTAACACCGGCTGTCATGGCTTTACCGTTTATTATATGTCGTTCTAATACGGTACATTTGAATGATAATATCTCTGTACGTTTTTCCATTTTGTCCAGTGGAGGTCTGCCACCGATAGCCTTATTTTTGTTGTTGCTTTTTTGTTCCATTCTGTTGATTATTTTTTTCGGTTTATAATTGATTTCTGTTAGGTACTTCCCGGATGGATTCAGAGGTTTTGGTATTACCAAAACATAAACTTGCCAACCGAAAAAACTACATTCCTTTTGTCATTCCGTTTTTTCCAGAATATTGTTGGATATGGGAAACGGACTTTTATTGAGTACCGAAACCTGACAGTTCCAGGTCGAAAGTCTCGATTAAAAGTTTTAGGGCAGGATTCTTTCTTGTCATGGATTGGAGAACAGCTTCACCTGATTTTACCTTTATAAGATAGTCGGCAATGTCATATCCGTTCACCCTTTCAACATCATTTGCATTTTCTTCAAGATACTCGGAAATCTCAGTTCGGATGTTTCTTTTTCTCATCTGCATACACTTTTCTTTCCATTCCTGTGTCATTCCGATATCAGGGAACAGAACAATATTCCTGCCTTTGAGTACGTCAAAATTCTGCTCGTTAAAGCATCCGTTTTTACCGCCCGTTGCAAGCCAGATATATTCCGGTATATAGAATGAAGCAATGATAGCGGTCTTTTCGCTTTCCACTATGGCAACGGGCTTTCTGCTGTTGTATAAAAGATGTTCTCCAAAGTAGCATTGTTGTAAGTGGAATTCCGGTATATCAAGTTCTGTATGTACCCATGAAACATGTGCATATGGTTCTTTTATACGTTTTCCTGTCTCTGCATTATACTGCATGATTTTCCCGGTTCTTATTTTTCCGGATATGTCTGTTTGCCAGAATACCGTAGCATTTTTCCATTTCCTGGCGGTACCTACATGGTAAGTCTTCATCAGACGCAGTGCTGACTCATACCCCAGATGATTGGCAAGATACAGAAACAGGTTATTCTGTTCATAGCATTTCATTGTCTGCTGCATAATTTCATCTGGTATAAAAGAAGTGTCGGTATGCCGGTGTACAGGAGTGAGTCTTGGATGACATACAACAGGTTTCTTATCTTTTACAACAGGGAATGATTTATTGTATTCTTTACATTCCGGATGTTCATCAAAATACATTGCTGGGGTATAATGATAACCACAATTATTGATTCTGTTACATTTTCCTACATATTCGGGAAAGGAGATAGCCCCTTGGGTATCGATATAACGGGTGAACTCACGATGCTTTCCGCACGAGGGGCAGGTGTATCTGTTTCTCTGGTGCCTGTTATAAGGCTCCAATATAAATCTGAAGTTTTCCATAATTTACTTTCCATTTAAAATCCAAACAAAGTTGGATAATTCATTAATAATTAACTTT
>DXLO01000035.1 GCA_019414665.1 Bacteroides sp.
CACGACCCCCTGCTCCCAAAGCAGGTGCGCTAACCGGACTGCGCTACACCCCGAAGAAGTGCTTTTCCTTAAAAGCGATGCAAAGGTAGTGCTTTAGAATGTAATATGCAAGTGTTTTAGCGTCTTTTTTTTGAAAAAATAAATCAGAGATTGCCGCTCGTTGAGCTTTTAATAGGGTAACAGGCTTAATATCTGATTGATACAAGATTTTTTGTTTGCAGGCTACTTAATACAGTTTTTATCTCTGCAAGTATACTAAAACAGAGATTCCAGTATGTAAACCGGAATCTCTGTTTGGATATTTGTTATATTTTACTTCAGTTTAGCGAGTAACAGGCTTAATTCTTTTCGCCAGTCACAGCCATTTTCAGGTTGGAAGGTATGCATACCCAGTTGGCTTGCTATGTTTATGTTCGATTGGCCATCGTCTACGAACAAAGTTTCTTTCGGTGCTAAGCCGGCATCCGACAGCATGTACTCGAAGATGCGCTGTTCGGGTTTTGTGCAACCTACCTGATAGGAGAGGTATAACTTGTCGAAATACGATGTCAAAGGTTTGCCCTCTGAAGAAAACCGTTCGCTGCATGCCCATCCCATTACGTAAGGATTCGTGTTGCTAAGTACATAGAGCTTGTATCCTTCGCTACGTAACATTTCCAGATATTCCAGCTTCCGTATATCTACACCAGTGATAAAGCCTAGCCATGCCTGCTGTACTTCCTCCCATGACAATGTACGTCCGCATAGTTTCCCCAATTCGTTGCGGTAAGCTTCCTCTGTCAGACTTCCTTCTTCCAGTTCCTGAAAGATGCCGGTCTGATGATACTTGTCGAGGATGCGGTCGGCATCTTTTACACCCAGACGGATGAATGCCTTTACAGCCTGTTCGCGGCTTATATCGGCTATAACTCCGCCAAAATCGAAAACTATATTTTTTATCATTTTCTCTTACGATTTAGCTGTGGTTATTTATTCTCAGGCTTTAGCCATTTATCCAGCCATGCAAAGAATGTGCGTTGCCACAGGATACCGTTCTGCGGTTTCAGTACCCAGTGATTCTCGTCAGGGAAGATGAGCAACTGTGCCGGAACACCTCTAAGTTTGGCAGCATTGAAGGCAGCCATTCCTTGTGAAGCCAGGATTCGGAAATCTTTTTCTCCATGTATGCACAGTATAGGAGTGTCCCATTTATCTACAAACAGATGAGGAGAATTGGCGTAACTGCGTTGTACTGCCGGATTATTTTTCTCCCAATATGCTCCACCCAAATCCCAGTTGGTGAACCAGAGCTCTTCTGTTTCCAGATACTGCTGTTCCATGTTGAAGAAACCATCGTGAGCAATAAAGGCTTTAAAGCGTTTGTTGTGGTGACCTGCCAACCAATAAACAGAGTAACCGCCAAAGCTGGCTCCTACACATCCCAGACGGTCTTTATCTACATAAGGCTCTTTAGCTATGTCGTCGATGGCACTCAGGTAGTCGTCCATGCAGTGACCTCCGTAGTTTGTACTGATATCTTCCAGCCATTCCATACCGAATCCCGGCAGACCGCGACGGTTGGGAGCAATGATGATATAGTCGTTTGCTGCCATGAGTTGCAGATTCCAGCGATAGCTCCAGAACTGGCTGACCGGACTTTGTGGACCTCCCTGGCAGAAAAGAAGAGTCGGATACTTCTTGTTCGGGTTGAAATTAGCCGGATAAACTACCCATGAAAGCATATCTTTTCCATCGACAGTCTTGGTCCAGCGTGCTTCTACTTTACCCATTTGCAGCTGACTGAATATCTGATCGTTTTCTTTTGTGATGCGGGTTACTGCATTTTTCTTTTTCAAATCGACAGTGAACAGTTCGTCTGCCTCGCTTAAAGAATGACGTTTGGTGAGCAGTTGTTTGTTGTTAAGCATGGCAACCGAAGTATAGTCGTACATACCGTCAGTAAGCTGCTTTACTTCTCCTTTCAGGTTGGTGCTGTGAACCATACTGGTAGCGTGCCATACGCCTACGAAATACAATGTTTTTCCATCGGGAGCCCAGCAATAATCGTCTACACCCGACTGGAAAGCTTCGGTTACATAAGTCTTTTCTCCACTTTTCAGGTCCATGACACACAACCGGTTGCGGTCGCTCTCATAGCCGTCGCGTTCCATACTTTGCCATGCAATACTTTTTCCGTCGGGAGAGAATTTCGGATTGGTATCGTAGCCCAGATTCTTGTCCGTAGCATCTTCCTTGCAGAGATTACGAGTTTCACCTGCTTCCGTATTATAAAGGTAAATATCCGAATCGGTCGATACAGAATATTCCAATCCTGTTTTCTTGCGACAAGTGTAAGCTATTTGCTTGGAATCGTTGCTCCACGCCAGCTGCTCGATACCGCCGAAAGGTTTCATGGGCGATTCATAAGGTTCACCTTTCAGAATATCTGTAGCAGTACCAACCTGATTACCGTCGAATGAAGCGACAAACGGATGCGGAATATTTTCCACCCATTCATCCCAATGCTTGTACATCAGGTCATTGATGACCTTTCCGCTGGCTTTATCCAAGTCAGGATATATGTCAGAAGTACGTTGTCCGTATTTAACTTGCGAGATGAACAATACTTTACTTTCATCCGGAGAAAATTTAAATCCTTCTATACCACCTTCGTACGATGAAAGTTGTTTCCGTTCACTTCCGTCGGGATTCATTTCCCATATTTGCATACTTCCGCTTGCAGCTGTAAGAAAAGCAATCTTGCTTCCGCCTTTTATCCATGTCGGTTCAACCTCGCTGTCGGCAGTATGAGTAAGAAGCAAATTGTTTGTGCCGTCGGCATTCATCACATAAATTACAGTGTGGCTCTTGTTCTCTTTTACACTGTAATAAGATACGGTGTATGCGATCTGCTTTCCATCGGGGGATACGCTTGAACTTCCTATGCGTCCCATTGCCCACAAAGCCTCGGGAGTAAGTTTTTTATTCTTGATTCTGATTTCTTGTTTGCCTATAACAGGCTTATCGGTATTTGCCGGTGTATCGGCGTTGACATAACCCGATGCTGCAAACATCATGGCTGCTGTCATTGTCATAAGGTCTGTTTTCTTCATGATTATTGAACTTTTGTTTTTTCAATACACAAAGTTACTAATAAAATGTGATATACGTAATATGTTATATCGTTATTGGTTCATGGGATACCTTGATGGGTAGCTTGTGTTAAATGTTTGTTAAAATATGCTGCTTATGAAATTTTTAGTAGTTTGGTGGTATAATTACAATAAAAAATACCACATGGTATTGGTAATACGTTTTTTAGATAAAGTTATATTAAAAAAATCAGCGAAATATGAGAAATAAAATTCTATACATACACGGACTTTCATCTTCCGGTTCTTCTTCTACGACAAGAAACTTGCAGGCTCTTTTGCCCGATTATAGTGTGCTGTCACCCGATTTGCCTGTTGCTCCTCAGGAAGCTTTGGACATGCTGTGGCATTTATGTGAGCTAGAACAGCCTCAACTTATTATTGGAACCTCCATGGGAGGTATGTTTGCCCAGCAACTTAGAGGATATAAAAAGATCTTAGTGAACCCGGCTTTTCATGTATCCGAATTTATGCGTACACAGATTGGGGTACATGAGTTTCTGAATCCTCGTCGGAACGGTGAAACTCATTATGAGATAACTTCTGACTTGTGTGATGCTTACCAAAAGGTAGAGAAGGGACAGTTTTCGGACATTACGGAGTTCGATAAAGAAAATACTTATGCTCTGTTTGGCACAAAAGACACATTGGTGCATGGATATGACGAGTTTATGTCGCATTATGAAAAGGCTTCATGGTTTGAAGGGGAACATAGGCTGAATCTTGAGGTTATGCGGAGTAGTGTTATACCATTAATAGAAAAGATTATGGCGAAGGGTTTCAAAGAAGCCCTTAGGACTTCACCACTATTTAATTTGTCCTTGTGTTCAAAGGAGTTATTCCACAGTAATTTTTTATATTGGTTAGGAACAACACATTGTGCTCTATTTGTTGCTGTATGCAAAGAACTAGGATGTAAGGTTAATTGGAATGCTTCTCCGGAAAATATTAAAAGAGAATATTGTAACCTTGATCTTTGTGCATGTTGTGATGGACAGATAACATTTATTTTAGAGAATAAAGTAAAAAGTATTCCTCAGAAAAGTCAGCTGGACAGGTATGTGAGGGAAAACAACCCACAGACAGACGATTTGATTTTATTATCATTGGCTACAGAATTTCCTGATAAAGAAAATATTCTTAACGATGGGTTGTGGAAAATACGCAGTTATAAAGATTTATGTGAGGCTATAAGTAAACATAAAAACCTACTTGAGGGTGATTCTTATGCATTAGCATTGGTAGAAGATTATTGTTCGTTCATCAATAATCTGCATCAGCTGTCACAGACTTGGCTTTTGAAAAAGGAAAGTTATTTTTTATTGCCAAAGGATGAAAAAAAGGAAATTGAAGAATTGCGTATAGGAGATTTGATGGATAAAATATGGTATTCCCAACTTTGTGCTAGTCTGAATAAATATATAATGGATAAATTTCATCTTGAAACTGTATCGGGATATGGAATTGAGGCTATTGCTAAAACAGGAGGAAATATACTGAATACGGTATATACTAATTGGGGATTTACTCATGGACAAGGTCTGTTGGAGGCTAAATTGAAAATAAATAATGACTATGTATTGCTTATACAAATTCAAGGGAATAGATACGAACATGGTATAGAGTGGATTTGTGAAAGAAACTGCTCACACTCTGAATTCTGGAATAGAACTCAAAGTCTTGATTTGACTTGCGAGCTATCCTTCTTGCAATTTAGTGAAGCTGAAACAGCCTCGTTTCCATCAGTCTGCGTAAATGAGCCTATTACAGCCCGGAAAAAGAAGGGAGAAGTAGAGAAGCGTATTTATAATAAGTATAGCGACAGATTTTTATATCAGTCCAAAAAGATAAAAGAAAATGCCTTTGCTATAGATGTATTATATGCTATATCGGAAGAAATAGGGTATATAGTTGAAAAAGCAAATAATGTAAAATGATAACCGTCTGAAAAGATGCTGAAGAACCAGTGTTTTTTTGTACAAAATTTTAGAAAAGATGCTGATGCTTTACTAAAAACATGCTGAATTTTTTCATAAAAATTCCCCTTTTCCGTATTTCGTGCTTCTCACAGCATGAAAATACGTAAAAGGGGATGTGAGAGAGAGAATGAAAAGTTTCTTATTTTCCAATGAAATAAGCGGGATAGCCATCCAGCAGGCAGTTCAGCTGGTTTCCTCCCATTGCAATATTTTCCATGTACGAATATCTGTTGCCGTAATTGAGACGGATGCTTGTGTAGTTGCTGTCCCACCAGTCCCATCCGAAATTAAGGCTTGATTCTTGCCGGTTCCCGTAGCGGTCTTGTGAATATAAATAGTCTACTCCCGTATTGTTCGGGTAAAAACAAATTTCCTGATAGTAGTAAACACCATATTCATCTGTCCATTCATCAGTCCAGATACGGCTGCATAAATAATCGGTACTTTCGTGATAACTGTTCGTGCCGTTTCCGATTTCTATTCCCAGACCTACATATTCGCATGAACTCAATGTAAAGATTAAAGACAGCACTGCTGCTATATAATAGAATTTACGTTTTATTGTCTTCATAACTACCTCCTTTGTTTTTTGATATGACAAAGATAGGCCGGGAGTCTGATACCCACAATTAATTTCTCCTAATCGTAAAGGGGAATATTCCTACTTATGATAGGGAAATTCCTCAAATACGCTTATGTTGCCAGTTTGCCTTCCTGATATACAGATAACTGGCTATACCGATACAGATAGCATATAAGTGCTCGGCAGTCCAACATATGGCAACGTCGGCTTTCAAACCTGTAATTACGATGAGGATGTATATGGTATACAGTGCCAGGGCAATGATCTCAAGAATGAAAGCAGCACGTGTGTTACCCGTTCCTGATACCGACTGAAAATAAATAAAGCCTGGAATACTGACGATATAGGTAGAACATAATACCCATAAAGTAGGAATACTTGCTGTTATCAAGTCGGGTATATTGGTATATATACGCAAGACTGTCGAGGGGAACAACGCGATAAGTCCTATCAGTGGAATGACAAAGAAAGAACATAGGCGTATATGTTGGTTGATTAATGCCGGAACTTCTTTGCTGTGTCCGGCACCAATCTGGTTGCTTACCAGTGAACTGCAAGTTGATGCGAAAGCCATGACCGTCATAAACGGTATGCTCGATACACTTCGTATGATATTGGAAATGGCGAGCGGACGTTCTCCCAGATGTTCGATAAATATGAAGAACAGGAACCATGTAGACAGTGATATAAAGTTTTGTATCATTGTCCATAGTGAAATATGCATGATTTGTGACAATGCTTTTGTACGGATGCCGAGAATGCGGTTTAATCCATACTTGCGATAGTCTATTTTCCGGTATGTATAACTTATAAAGAATAATACGGATACCAGTTCGGCCAGCGACGAGCCTATAGCTGCTCCGGCAATTCCCATGGCAGGAAATCCGAATTTACCGAAAATAAGTGTATAGTTGAATATTACATTGGCAGCTACCATCACGATGGAATTCAGGGTGAGGGTACGTGTCTGCGTAGTTCCTACAAAAAAGGCTCTGAACATGGCTCCTATAAAGGAGAAGAAGAAACCATACACACGCCAGCGTATATAGTCAGTTGCTGCACCTACTATACGGTCCGAACTGACTAACATTCCCAGTATTTGTTCGGAAAAAACTTGTGAAAGGATAAAAATAACCAGACTCATCAGCATCAGGAAATAGATACCCTGATAGAAGATGTTCCCTATAGCACGGTAGTTCCCTTCACCGTTTCTTCGGGCTATCAGTATTTGCGAACCGACTGTAAAGCCGAATCCGATCATGAAGATTGCCAGATAATATACACCGGCTATGGCAGATGCTCCTAGTTCTATCTCACCTACATGCCCAAGAAATGCAGTATCGGTGATACCGATCATTTGCTCCATAATCAGGCTGATGAGAATGGGATAGGCAATGAGCCAGATATCTTTATAGGTATAACTTGTAGTTGACTTCATACTTTGGTAGAAAGATTAGAAACGGTTCTTGCTTTTTGCACTGATTTCTTCTATGTCCAACCGGATGATTTCTGTACGGTGAAAGGATTTTTGTGCATATTCCAGCCCTTTTATTTTGTCGTTGGGGCAGTATTTGCTTAAAAACAGTGACAGGGCAGACATACGTTCTGCTTCGTGCAGACTGTGATGTGCCGTACAGCGAAGTACGATGCTTTCGTATGCAGTGGTAAATTCTCCGGGAATGACTTTTGTGCGTCCTACTACGCAGAAGGAAACATTTGTGCATGCGTCTATGCAATTCAGTTTTCTGCCTACTGGGGCGCAATGGATATAAATAGAGTTTCCTCTGTCCCATACATAACTTAGTGGAATGCCATAGGCTCCTTCACCGTCTTCTGTACGCATGGAGAGTACGCCGTATTCTCCTTCTTTCAGGATTTCGTAAGCACGAGCTTCGCTGAGCAGTCTGTCTTGTCTGCGGATTTGATTGTTATTGAATTCCATAATGAATGTATCGTTGATGTGGTTGGTTTATTATTATTTTCTGGAATGTTTGAGGACAAAACAGGCGGACTAACATTGGTCTTTGTATGTACGCAATGTTAATCCGTCTGCGTGGTATGTAAGTAATCGGTTATGTGAGGTTGATTTATCTGGCTAATTCGTATATCTCACGGCTTGCCTGGCTGTCAAGATGGACATAATTGCCTGCCACTTTTCCTTTATCTTCGTGGAATTTTCTGACCAGTAAGTCAATGTCCGGGTTTTCTATTCCTAATTCTCTGAGGGTAACAGGCATACCTATGCTGTGCAGGAAAGCCTTAAATCTTGCTATTCCTTCCATAGCTACGGCTTGCAGGTCGTCTGACTCCGGTACGTCCCATACGCGTACTGCATATTGGGCAACCTTACCTACATTATGTTTGGCTGCGTAGGTCAGCCATGCAGGGAATATAACGGCAAGTCCTGCTCCGTGAGTTACGTCATAAATTGCACTGATTTCGTGTTCCAGACCATGGGAAGCCCAGTCTTCTTCACAGCCTACTCCACATGTACCGTTATGAGCTACTGTACCCGCCCACATGATATTGGCACGTGCATCATAGTTATCCGGTTCGCTCATTACGCGGGGAGCTTCGTTTACGATTGCTTTCATTACTCCTTCACACATACGGTCGGCTATTTCCACACCTTGAGTGTTGCTGAAATAACGTTCCATGATGTGTGCCATCATATCCGTAATGCCGCTGGCTGTTTGCCACGCCGACAATGTATAAGTCAGCTCCGGATTCATTACGGCAAAGACTGGCCGGAGAATTTCCGGAGTGCGTATACCTAATTTTCTTAATCCGTCGAGTTTGGTGATTACAGCGTTGCCCGAACCTTCACTTCCGGCTGCCGGAATAGTAAGTACAACTCCGATGGGCAATCCTGTCTGTGGTATGGATTTTCCGATAAAGAAATCCCAGAAATCTCCTTTATAAGGAATACCTATTGCAATGGCTTTGGCCGTATCTATTACAGAACCTCCTCCTACGGGCAACATGAAATCTACATGCTCCTTACGACCTAGTTCGATACCTTCGTACACCTTCGGGTCAGTGGGGTTAGGTTGGATACCTGCCAGTTCTACATAATCTATTCCAGCAGCTGTAAGCGATTGCTTCACCTTATCCAGTAATCCGCTTCGTACTACCGAACCGCCTCCATAAACAATCATGGCTTTTGTGCCGTGATATTTTTTAACCAGTGTTCCTGTTTGTGCTTCTGTTGCCTTCCCGAATACAAATTCGGTAGGGCTGTAAAATGTAAAATTATTCATAAATCAGAACTTCTTCTTTTTTAATTCGATTCTAAGTTGTGTGTGACAAATCCTGATAGTGGAATGTGATGCCGCAAAGTTATGGAATTTTTCTTATCTTTGCGCTTTCATTTTCAAAATCACTATGAAATCAGATATCGAAATTGCACGCAGTATTGAACTGACAAAGATTAAACAGGTAGCACGTGATTATGATATACCTGTAGAGGAAATCCATAACTATGGACGTTATATCGCAAAAGTTCCTGAAACTTTGATCGATGAGGAGAAAGTAAAACAAAGTAATCTTATTCTGGTAACTGCCATAACACCTACTAAAGCAGGTATCGGAAAGACTACAGTATCAATCGGTCTGGCACTCGGACTTACAAAGATAGGCAAGAAGGCTATATGTGCGCTTCGTGAGCCTTCACTTGGTCCCTGCTTCGGAATGAAGGGTGGAGCTGCCGGGGGAGGATATGCTCAGGTTCTTCCGATGGATAAGATTAATCTGCATTTTACCGGAGATTTTCATGCGATTACTTCGGCACATAACATGATTGCTGCCTTGCTGGATAATTATATGTACCAGAATCAGGACAATGGATTCGCTCTGAAGGAGGTACTTTGGAATCGTGTTCTTGATGTGAACGACCGTGGCTTGCGCTATATCATTACTGGATTAGGAGGAAAGACAAACGGTATTACCCGTGAATCTGGATTTGATATCACTCCGGCTTCTGAAATTATGGCTATTCTCTGTCTGGCAAAAGATGAAGATGACTTGCGTCGCCGTATCGAAAATATTTTGCTGGGCTTTACTATCGACAATAAACCTTTTACAGTAAAAGATTTGGGAGTAGCTGGGGCTATTACTGTTTTGCTGAAAGATGCTATTGCTCCTAATCTGGTACAGACCACAGAGCATACTGCTGCTTTTGTACATGGCGGACCGTTTGCTAATATCGCTCATGGATGTAACTCGGTGATGGCAACAAAACTGGCTATGACTTTTGGTGATTATGTAATTACAGAAGCTGGTTTCGGTGCAGATCTTGGCGCAGAGAAATTCTATGACATCAAATGTCGTAAGTCTGGATTACAGCCGAAACTGACCATTATTGTAGCTACAGCACAGGGGCTGAAGATGCACGGTGGAGTTAGTCTGGATCAGATTAAAGAACCTAATGCTGAAGGATTAACTAAAGGTCTGGCTAATCTGGATAAGCATATCGAAAATCTTCGTTCGTTCGGTCAGACTGTAGTTGTAGCATTTAACCGCTATGCTAACGATACTGAGGAGGAAATCGATCTGGTTCGTCAGCATTGTGCTGCTCAGGGTATTGGATTCGCTGTAAACAATGCTTTTGTTGAAGGCGGTAACGGAGCGGTAGAACTGGCAAATCTGGTTGTTGATACTATTGAAAACCAGCCTTCGGAGCCATTGCGTCTGGCATATAATGATGATGACACAGTGGAAGAAAAGATTTCGAAGGTAGCATGCAATCTTTACGGTGCTAATATGATTACCTATAGTGCTGCGGCCAAGAAGAAACTGAAAAGAATCCAGGAGCTGGGTTATGGACATTTCCCAATCTGTATTGCTAAAACACAGTATTCGTTCTCTACAGATCCGAAACTTTATGGTGTGGTGAAAGATTTTGAATTCCATGTTCGCGATATTGTTCTGAATGCCGGAGCTGAGATGCTGGTGATTATTGCCGGAGAAATTATGCGTATGCCGGGATTGCCGAAAGAGCCTCAGGCACTGCACATTGATATTGTGAATGGTGAAATAGAAGGTTTGTCTTAAGTATAAAGACTCTATCAGTTATTCTTGATAGAAAAACCTATTGGCGGAATTAAATTATAAAAGATTTATGTTTAAAAAGTTGTGCATATTGTTGATATTTAGTAAATTAAAGGTGGCCAAACTTTTAATAGACAAATATCGTATGCACAACTTATATGCAATATTCGCAAAATTACTGAACATATGCAAGCAAATTGCCGGCAATTTAGTCAATGAATCTGGGAATGTGCCAAGACGAGGAGTCGTCCCTAAATTCTCAGACCTTGAAGTAGTGGCTTTGAACATGGCATCAGAGGCTGCCCCGTATTGACAGTGAGTCTCTGTTGTTTGCAAAGCTACAGGAATATAGGGTTGAAATACCCAACCTTATTTCCCGCCGACAATACAATGACAGGCGTAAAACAACTTCCTCCCTATGTAATGCAATCCGAGAAAGAATGGTTTCTGAAATGGATGGTGGTGAAGACTGTTTCTGTATTGATTCGAAGCCGATAGAAGTATGTCGTATTGCCCGTTCCAAACGTTGCAGTATGGGAAAGAAGGATTTTGGTAAAGCACCCGGGGTAGGCTACTGCGCATCACAAAGCATGTATTATTATGGGTATAAACTCCATGCAGTCTGTGGGTTAAGTGGTGTCATCCATTCCTTTGATCTCACTTAGGCAAGTGTGCATGACATTCATTACCTGAAGGATGTGAAAGTGGATTATAGTAATTGTACAGTCATAGGGGACAGAGGATATATAAGTGCCCAAGTGCAATTGGATCTGTTTGAAACTGCCAATATCAGATTGGAGGTACCATACAGATGTAATCAAAAAGAATGGAAGCCAACATTCCCAGCTTTTGCCAAAGCGAGAAAAAGAATTGAAACCATATTCTCGCAATTGTGTGACCAGTTTATGATTATAAGGAATTATGCGAAAGATACAGATGGATTGTTTGCCCGGATTATCGGGAAGATTAGCGCACTTACAATCCTCCAATATATTAACTACAAAAATGAAAAGCCTATTGGCAGAGTTAAATATGAGCTATTTTAATTCCGCCAACAGGTTAGTTTAATTGTGTTTAAATTTAAGGAGGGCTCTTCTGAGTTACAGAAGAGGCCCTATGGTGAATATAGTTGTTATTTTTTGCAAAGTGCCCTAAAGTCACAATAGGCACATTTGTCTTCTATTTCAGTCTGGGTGAAAGAGATATCTGGATTGAATATATCTTCCAACAATGTCTTCAGATTTTCTCTGAAGTCTCCTTCATATTGTGCAAAGTTGTCTACCGGTTCTTTAGGTTTTCTAGGTTCTCCCATTTGGATAACAGGAGAGTACTTCTCAGAAGCTGCCCGATGTATGTAAAGAAGAGCCGGAGCCACCAGGCGGCTGTCATTTTTTTCTCTTAGTTTTTTGCAAACAATAGAAGCATAGAGGAATGTCTGGAAAACATAGTTCGAACGTTTCTTGTCTGGAATGAAGAGTGACTGTACATTGGCTGGCGTATCGGCATCTCCTCCTGTTTTATAATCTACAATTCGCAGACTTTCTCCTTTGGAATCAATTCGGTCGATGATACCTCCGATGCGGGATTGGATATCCCCGGTTGAAGTGCATATCTCTATATTTTCAAAAATACGTTGCTCGGAACCGATGAATGTAAAAGGAGCATATCGCAGGTCGTTACGGAGAAGTTGCTGGATGTATTTTACAATTACTGCCGAGTTGATCAGCTGAATACCGTTGTATTCAGGTTGCTCGTTGGGGGGCAGATTGAAAAATAATTCCTTAAAGCCATTGTCAACGTATGTTTGCAGACGGACTTCATCTTTAAGCAGTGTTTCCAGGTTCTCTTTGCTGATTAGTTTTCCGTGTGCGGTAAGATCTTTATATATATGTTCTGCTGCATAGTGGAAGATACTACCGAATTTTGCTGAGTCAATGTCTGCCGTAACTTCGTCTGGCGCACTGAGTAATGCCACATATTTGTAATAGAATTTTAAAGGACAATCCAGGTAGCAATTTAGTGCAGACGGTGATATAAGAGCTTTTGGGTTATTTCGGATATCAAACACAGATTTCATCCGTTCCATGATATCGGGAGTTTTCTCAATGATGATAGGGGTTGAATCTTGAGGAGATTGGGCTGCTTCCAGTTGTTTGCGTAGGACTGGATATCCCCATTCTATCAGAAACTGGAGCATGAAGCGGGAAAGTTCTCCCCGGTTAATTCCATCAGTAGCTGTATTGTAAACTAATGTTACCTTTTCTGCCCGTTGCATAAGACGGTAGAAATAGTAAGCATATACAGCGATTTTATGGTCGATTGTTGTCATACCGAAAGCTTTCCGTAAGTTGTAGGGAATGAAAGAAGAATCACCTCCGGCTTTGGGTAACTGTCCTTCATTTACCGAGAGCATGATAAGATGCCGGAAGTCGAGATTACGAGTTTCCAGAACTCCCATTACCTGCATGCCGATGGCCGGTTCGCCGTGGAAAGGTATGCTTGAGGATGACATGACGCGGGTAAGCAACCGCTGGAAAGTGCCTGCCTGTACGTTGAGCTCTTTGCTTTCAATCAGTGTATGAAAACGGTTGACCAATGTATAGGTTTTGAATAATGATTCACGGTACAACTGGTCGAATGCATCGGAATGTGATGCTGCCTGTTGCTGGTAAATTACTGCAACTTCTTTTAATGCCTCCGATAGCATACTGCATAAATCGAGGTTGTTTCTGCGTGGAGTAAAAAGTAATTCCAGCACATTGTCTTGTTTCAGTTCCGACGGGAGCGGGTAGAAGCGGTTATCCCGGGTGAGAGTTTGTTCCAGTTTTTCCGCTTCGGGCGACAGTTGTCGGGTATAGGGATGTTTCAATACACTGATAACCTCTGCGAACAGATACCGTCCGTTATTCGGGTTATATCCCGAAGTATGAAGTTCCATCAGTGCGTTGACAAAACTGTATGCAGGAGTCTGTGAAAGCGGAAATCCCATTGTAATGTTTATATGCTTTACATTGTCGGGCAAAGCATGCAATACGGGCTGGAGCAATGCTTCATTACATAGTACAACGGCAGTTTCTTTTTCCTGGGAAGTAAGATTTTCCCGAATCCATTGAGGCAAGTATCGTACTTGTCCGTTTTCTGTCGGCGACTCGATAAAAGTTACTTCTTTAGGCTGATTCAGGTTGTCGAAAAAAGAAGCGGGCAACTCTGATGGAAAATCCCGTAGATTGCGGCGGATAAATTCTCCGGCCTCATGAGGAGTCTTATTGAGATAAAACGTGTCGTAATCCCAATAGAACATGGCTTTCCCTGCTTCATTCAGTTTCTTAAACAGGGTATGCTCTACTTTATTCAGTACATTGAAACCTACGAATATGTATTTATTGTAAGGAAGAGCTTCTACATCCAGTTGTTCTATGACTTGCCTGTACAACATACCTTCGTATGCGATTGACTGGCTTTCCAGCAATGCTTTGTATTCCGCATAGATATCACCCAGTACATTCCACATGGAGATAAAGCGCTGTTTCAGTTCTGTTACCTGATTGATTGAGAAATTATGAAAGAACTGACTTAATGCCTCCTTTTGTCCTTCCTCCAGAAAGTCATAGTTATCCATCAATTCATTCAGATCTTTGAGGTTGCTGAACAGTGCATGTGTGTCGGCCATGTTCTTGTCTGCATCGTCAAAGTCGGCAATAAGCATTTCTCCCCAGAAATAAAAATCGTCGAGTGTCTCTTTACTTCCAGTAGCTTTTTGAAAAACCTTATAGAGATCGCATACCAGTTTTATCGGATCGGCAATCGATAAGTCGGATGATTGGCGGAACAGTTCGCTGATGCTGACATAAGTCGGCGACCAGATAGGACGATCGCTTTCCTGAGCCAGATATTCATTGAAGAACAGACTGGCACGCTTGTTTGGGAATACAATTGCAACTTTAGTAAAGTTACCTTCGGTTTTGTTATATAAATCGTGTGCTACTTGTTTCAAAAAAGTTTCCATATATCCAGATGGCTTTTGTCGTTTATTTAACTTCTTCCAGTTCATTGGCAAAAACATACCACAGATAACCTTTTATCTGTTCATATCCCATGGCAGATAAAAGATCCATGTATTCGCTGACTTGCTGGCGGTAACCGTCTTTGGGTTTTCCGAATTTGAAATCGACTACAATAACTTGTCCGTCTTTCATCATCACGCGGTCCGGACGGCGGGTCTGCATGATGCCTTCATCGTCTGTATAGATAATGCTGCATTCATTGTATAACTCCCATTCGCCGCTGTACCAGTCTTTCACTTTGGGGTTTCCCAGTGCCCATTGGGCCAGCTTATAAATCTGTTGTTCTTGTTCGGCTGACTCAAGAATACCTTCGAAGCGCAGTCGCTCGATAGCCTGCGGTAAGTCGCTTTCCTGTCTGATGGAAGCGAAGACATTGTGCAGTAACTGTCCTTGACGGATGTAGCGGCCTGTCTTGTCATCCTCTTCATCGCCCCGAATAAAATCGGCAGAACGGTTGGACTGCTTGAACTCTATTTCTGTTTCTATCGACTCTATGCGGACCGGAATGTTTTCGGACTGTGCAGCCAGCGGATTTTCCGTTTCTTTTTTCTTTTTCTCTTCCGATACGCAAAGCTCTCCGAATTCATATATTTCGGAGTTGGTTTCGCCGGAGCTTTCATTTTCTTCTGCTGCTTCCGGAGATGTTTCCTCCATTGTCAGTGATACGTGTGGCAAAGCTTCCAGAAGCAGTTCGGAAACAGTACCCTTTTGCTTGGCTTTTCCCCATACAATAAGGTTTTTGCATGCACGGGTAAAGGCAACATACAGCAGATTCAGATTGTCAACCCAGAGTTGAAGCCGTTCTTCCAGATAACTATCGCGGTAGACTGATTCTGCCATTGCACCCGAATAGTTTACCGGAACGATATCCAGTTCGTTGAAAGGCGGACGGTCTGTATTCTTCCCTGTTCCTGCTACCGAACACCAGATGAGATGACTGTTGGTTTCATTCTCCATTTTCCAGTCGCAGAAGGGAAGTAAAACCGTATGATACTCCAGACCTTTTGACTTATGGATAGAGAGAATCCGAATCCCTTCTATTTCTCCCGAAGGAATTGTCTTTTCGTGAAGGCGTTCGTCCCAGTATGAGATGAAAGCGGTAAGTTCGGAAGAATTATTCTGCATATATTCTGTTACGGCGTCATAAAAAGCACAGATGTATGCATCCTGTTTTTCGATGAGCTGCATGTCGAACAGTATGAACAGTTTTTCCAGAAGCTCGTATAAAGGCATCAGCCTTAGTTCTTCTCGCAGGAGGACAAAACCTGCCGGCAGGTAACTTTCTACTTGATTCAGCAGAACCGTATTTAAGTCGATATTGCGTTTCAGTACTTCACGCTGATAGGCAGTTGCCAGTCTTGCCAGAGCTATATGATCGTCGGGAGATGTCAGATAGCGTAATCCGTCTATCATCATGCAGATGGCAAGAGAAGCATCCAGCCGGAAAGCCTCATCCGATACAATCCTGTAAGGTGTATGCTTGTCGAAATAATCAGCTATGGCAGGGATTGTCTTGTTTTTACGTACCAGAATGGCAATATCATTTGTACGGACTCCCTGATTAATGAGTGAAACAACCTCCGATGCCAGTTCCTCCAGCATTGTTTCGGCATACGGATGTTCCTTTTCATCCGAAATAAAACTTAGCTTTACATATCCTTTTTCGTCCTTTTTGGCTGTCTGCTGGCATACATCGCTGTAAGCGTGCTGAAGCTGTATGCAGGGTTCTCCCATTTCATCTTCGTAGAGTTGGTTCAGTACCTTGCAGGCAGCGGTAAATATTTCGTTGTTGAAGTGGATGATGCGTGCTTCACTTCGCCAGTTAGTCCCGAGGGTACATTCGCGCACACGTAAAGTTTTATCCTCACCCAGTCCGGCAAGAATCTTCCAGTCACCGTTTCTCCACCGGTAAATACTTTGTTTGATATCGCCCACGATGAGACTGCCTTCTTTTTGGGCAAGGCTTTCTTCGAGCAGCAGATGGAAGTTTTCCCATTGCATGCGTGAGGTATCTTGAAACTCATCAATCATTACCGTGTCGATGGTTGTACCGATTTTCTCGTACACAAACGAGGCATCTCCTTCATGAATCAGTCCGTGCAACAGTGCATTGGTATCCGATAATAGAAAACGATTGTGCAACTGGTTTTGCAGGCGTACTTCTTCATCGATATTGGCAAGCAGACGGAGATTGTTCAGATAACGGAGCGAAAGGTCGCAGGAGTTTACCAGTATATTGTTTTTTGGTCGGAAATCTTCCGCAGTTTTCAGCAGAGGAATCAGCTCATTTGCTGCCAGTGAACGAATTGTGTCACGGTAAGCAGAAGTCTTTGTTATCCAGTTCTCTTCACTTTCCAGACATTTTTCTACAGTTGCGTTGTGTACGTCACTTCCCAGATAACCATTCCCGATTTTATTGAAATAGCTTCCTATACCTCGAGAACCGTTTTTCAGGTCAGCAGGGGTCAAACCGTTTACTTCCAGTACACCAAGAAACTGTTCGTTGAAGCCTTTCATCTCTTCCAGTGCTTCCGTGCGGATATCCTGTAGCTGTTTACGGTAGGTAGGAATGAATTGGGGATCTGCCAGCTTTTTTCTCAGTCCGGCGCCTTTTTCTACATAACCTTCATCGAAAATATTACGGCCGAATCCCTTGATTTCGTTGGAAACATTCCAGCGTTTGTCGTCGGCAATACGTTCTTCTATATATTCGAGTAACCAGTAAAGAACCGGTGAACGCCGGTCGAGCTTTTCAATCATGGCATCTACTGCATCCGAAAGGACGTCGGCATTATTCAGTTCAATAGACATATTAGCTCCCAGTTCCAGTTCACGGGCAAGGTTGCGCATGACCGACTGGAAAAATGAGTCTATGGTTTCGATGCGAAAACGACTGTAATCGTGAATGATGTTTGTCAAAGCCTCACGTGCAGCATGCCGTATTTCGGCCTCATTTTTTGAAGTAATTTTCAGCAGCTCTTCCAGATAGCTGTCCGAGCTCTTTAAGCCATTTGCCAAACCAAAAAGTTGCTCCAGTATACGTTTTTTCATTTCGGCAGTAGCCTTATTGGTAAACGTTACGGCAAGAATGCGGCGATAAGCGTGAGTATCTTCAATAAGTTGTTTGATATATTGTACGGCAAGAGTAAATGTTTTTCCCGAACCTGCCGAAGCTTTGTAGACCAGTAATTGTGGATAATCTGTCATTTTTTTAGGTTGTTTCCAGTTCGTAAAAACAAAGATAAGAAAAAGAAATAACAGATTAAGGGAAGTGTTGTGAAAGTAATAAAAAAACATGCTGAAGTTTTAGGTAAAATATGCTCAAGTTTTACTAAAAACTTCAGCATGTTTTTTTATTATTCTTTGACGGTTTAGATACTTTTAATTTTTAATATAAGTACGCTTATCAATAGTTCGTTAAAAATTCGCCACGCCTAAGCGGCTCTGGCAGTAAATAAAAT
>DXLO01000036.1 GCA_019414665.1 Bacteroides sp.
ATCCGAAGTAGTTGTTCACCGCATTACTCAGGTAGGTCGTATTCGTGCCGGATACTATACAGTAATACTAATTGTTTGAACACCAGTTATATGTGTGACAACTTTAATGATGCAAGGGCCGTTTCAGGTCCTTTTTTTATTTATAATTGACAATAATATCTGGTAAACTATCTACTGCTTTTTGTTTGAGTTCATCTATGATATGAACATATTTTTCAGTGTGCCGGGTCGTAGAATGTCCTGCAAGGCTGGCGGCGGTCTTGATATTAGCTCCATTTGCCATAATGTTGGTGATAAATGAGTGCCGGGCACAGTGGAAGGTGATGTGCTTGTGTATATTAGCCCTTTTGACCCATTTGTTTAAAATTCTTAGTGTGTAAGAATAGGAGGGGAGCCCGAATACCAACTCCTCGTTAATGCCTTTATGTCTTTGCAGGAGCTTGATGGCAGTGTGGTTTAAGTTTAGATGCAAGATTGCGTTTTTGGAGTGTGACTGTACTTTCTGTTGTAGAATAGTAAGGCGGTTTGATGAGAAATCTATGTCTTTATATTGCAGTTGGTGCACATCACACCAGCGCAGCCCACAATAGCAAGAGAACAAGAATGCCCTTTTTACTTCGTTATTGGGGCATGGAGTGATAGCAAGTTTCTGAATCTCTTTTAAGCTGAGGATTGCTTTGGTTACCTCATCAAACTGCATCAGGCGGATACCATCTGTAGGGTTAGAGGTCATTAACTTTTTTTCTATACATTTATTAATGCACATTCTGAATTTCTTGAAATATCCGATGGGAGTATTACCTCGGAGATGATCCCTGAGATACTCAAGAAAATTTATACAAAAATCTTTTGTGAGAAGGGTTACAGGTAAGCTTTTCTTTCTTGTAAACAGTCGCAGATGGGTGATACATGCCCTGACCATTTTCTTGTCCTTTTTGTGATAGGTATCCAGGTATTGTCCTATCAGAATATAGAAATCGGGAACATTGCTTTTATCTGTTGGAAGTATATCATCGAATGTATTTTCTATATCGTTCAGATGATATTCAACAGATAAGAATTCTAGTTCCTTCTTTGCTCTTATCTGCCTGGCAATTAGTACCTTGTTTCTGTTTTCCGCTCTTCGCTCTGCACTGGTAGGAGCGTCCAGGATGATGCCCAAATACTCTTTGCGGCGCTTCCCGTTATAACTGTAATTCAAATAAAGCGAAACTCTTCCTTTGTTCAATTGTTTCTTTCCTAATGTAATTCCCATAATGAATAATAATTAATACAATAATAATGTTGAAAAGAAGGACCAGAGAGGAACTGAAAATGAATTCCTCCATCTTTCTTTCTATAATAATAATATCTTTTGTACCTTTGTGTCATAAACAAAAAAATGGAAGAAAATTTTGATATACGCGAGCAACAGCTCACAACTAAGGAACGCGATTTTGAGAATGCCTTACGTCCGCTGAATTTTGAAGATTTCAGCGGGCAGGATAAGGTAGTGGATAATCTGCGCATCTTTGTCAAGGCGGCGCGTCTGCGGGCCGAGGCGTTAGACCATGTTCTTTTGCACGGACCTCCCGGCTTGGGCAAGACGACCTTAAGTAATATCATTGCCAATGAACTGGGAGTAGGTTTTAAAGTGACCTCAGGACCGGTGCTGGATAAACCGGGTGATTTGGCGGGAGTACTGACCAGCCTGGAACCCAATGATGTGCTTTTTATTGATGAAATACATCGGTTGAGCCCTGTGGTAGAAGAATATCTGTATTCTGCCATGGAGGATTATCGTATCGATATAATGATAGACAAGGGACCTTCGGCGCGTAGTATCCAGTTGGAGTTGAGCCCGTTTACTTTGGTTGGAGCCACTACCCGGAGTGGGTTGCTGACTGCGCCTTTGCGTGCCCGTTTTGGAATTAATCTTCATTTGGAGTATTATGACGATGATGTATTGACAAGCATTATCCGTCGTTCAGCTACTATATTGAATGTGCCTTGTGACGTGAAAGCGGCGGGTGAGATTGCTTCGCGCAGCCGTGGAACGCCCCGTATTGCAAATGCGCTGTTGAGGCGCGTCCGTGATTTTGCCCAGGTGAAAGGTTCCGGAAGGATTGATGTGGAAATTGCCCGGTTTGCTTTGGAAGCCTTGAACATTGACAGGTATGGACTGGATGAGATAGATAACAAGATTTTATGTACTATTATAGATAAGTTTAAGGGAGGCCCTGTGGGGCTGACTACTATTGCAACCGCTTTGGGTGAAGACGCCGGAACAATAGAGGAGGTTTATGAACCTTTTTTGATTAAAGAAGGTTTCTTAAAACGTACTCCGCGTGGACGTGAGGTCACGGAACTGGCCTATATGCACCTGGGACGGAGCATTTATAATAGTCAGAAGACATTATTTGATGATTAAAAGATGGCAGGATTAAAAGCATTAGCCAAGGAAACAGCCATATATGGGATGAGTAGTATCATCGGGCGGTTCCTGAATTATTTGTTAGTACCGATATATACCAACGCTTTGCCTGTGGAATCGGGGGGCTATGGTATCATTACCAATATGTATGCTATAACTGCCTTGCTGATGGTGCTTTTAACATATGGTATGGAAACCGGATTTTTCCGGTTTGCCAATAAGGGGGTGGATGATCCGATGCGCGTCTATTCCACTACTTTGCTTTCGGTAGGGGCGACTGCGCTCTTGTTTTTAATCGTTTGTCTTTCTTTTCTGCATCCCATAGCAGGTTTCTTGGGATATGGAGAGCATCCGTGGTATATGGGGATGATGCTGATTGTAGTCGCAATGGACGCTTTCCAAGCTATTCCTTTTGCTTATTTGCGATATAAGAAACGCCCTGTTAAGTTCGCTGCATTGAAATTGTTGTTCATTTTTGCCAGCATTGCCTTGAATATCGCTTATTTTGTAGGTATGAAAGGAGAGAATGTCGGAGTGGCTTTTGCTATAAATCTGGCTTGTACTTCTTTGGTGATGCTGTGTATGTGGAAAGAATTGGTGGGCTTCAGGTATGTGCTGGACAGGGAGTTGTTGCGGCGTATGCTGCATTATTCTTTCCCGATATTGATTCTGGGTATTGCCGGAATCTTAAATCAGGTAGCCGATAAAATTATTTTTCCGTTTGTTTATCCTGATAAGGCGGAGGCGACCATCCAGTTGGGTATTTATGGGGCTGCCAGTAAAATAGCTATGATAATGGCCATGCTGACACAGGCTTTCCGGTTTGCATACGAGCCGTTTGTTTTTAGTAAGAGTAAAGAAAAGGATAGTCGGGAAATGTATGCCAAAGCGATGAAGTTTTTCATTATCTTCACTTTGCTGGCCTTTTTGGCTGTTATGTTTTACCTTGATATATTGCGTTATATTTTAGGACGTGATTATTGGGTAGGGCTTAAAGTTGTACCTATTGTCATGGCTGCCGAAATGTTTATGGGTATTTATTTCAATCTTTCTTTTTGGTATAAGCTGATTGATGAAACAAAATGGGGAGCTTATTTTTCATTGGTGGGATGCAGTATCATTATCCTGATAAATATTTTCCTTATTCCGGTGTTTGGCTATATGGCGTGTGCGTGGGCAGGTTTTGCCGGATATGGAGTAGCTATGCTTCTCTCTTATTTTGTAGGGCAGAAAAAATATCCTATTAATTATGATTTGAAAGCGATAGGTAACTATGTGGCGTTAGCGCTGGTACTTTACATTGTTTCAGTTTATCTTCCTATTCAAAATATATTCTTGTTGTTGGGTGTTCGTACATTACTGTTGTTATTGTTTGTGGCATATATTGTGAAAACGGACTTCCCCTTGCAGCAGATACCTGTTATAAACCGATACATAAAGAAATAGCTATGAGTGACCTGAAGAATGATTTGAAGAATGTGCCTTATATAAAGCAGTTCTTTGGTGAATATCTTGATTTGCGCAAGGATAAGGATAATGAAGCCTTGATTGTAGAAAGTATTCGTAACGGTGTTGAGTTCAAAGGAACTAATTTGTGGATTCTTATATTCGCAATTTTTATTGCTTCATTGGGCTTGAATGTGAATTCTACGGCAGTGATTATCGGTGCTATGTTGATATCTCCGCTGATGGGGCCGATTATGGGAGTGGGGCTGGCTATCGGACAGAATGATTTTGAACTGTTGAAACGTTCTCTGAAAAGTTATTTGGTGGCGACTGTATTTAGTGTGATTACATCCACGATTTATTTTTCGCTGACTCCGTTGGATGAAGTGCAATCGGAGTTGCTGGCACGTACTTCTCCTACTATATATGATGTGCTTATAGCTTTATGCGGTGGCTTGGCCGGTATTATCGCCTTGTCTACAAAGGAGAAGGGGAATGTTATTCCGGGGGTAGCTATTGCTACGGCTTTGATGCCGCCTTTGTGTACTGCCGGATTCGGGCTTGCTACCGGAAATTTACTTTATTTTTTAGGTGCGTTCTATTTGTATTTTATCAATTCAGTATTTATCAGTCTGGCTACTTTTATCGGGGTGCGTGTCATGCATTTCCAACGTAAGGAGTTTGTGGATAAGGAGCGTGAGAAATTGGTAAAGAAATATATTATTTTTATTACTTTGGCTACGATGTGTCCTGCTGTTTATCTGACTTATGGCATTGTAAAAAGTACTATTTATGAAGCTTCTGCCAACAACTTTATCAACGAGGAGCTGAATTTTAATAATACCCAAGTAATAGACCGGAAGATTTCTTTCGAGAAGAAGGAAATACGTGTTGTGCTAATAGGCAATGAGGTTTCGGAAACAGAAATAGCAACCGCAAGGGATAACTTGAAACTTTTTAATCTGGCAGGAACCAAACTGGTTGTTCTTCAAGGAATGAATAATGATGCGATGGATATTGGCAGTATAAAGGCGCAAGTGATGGAGGACTTTTATAAGAATAGTGAGAAACGTTTGCTGGAGCAGCAGGAAAAGATTAAGTCTTTGGAAAACGAACTTAATGTATATGCCGCATACAATACCGTAGATAAAAAGATAATTCCCGAACTTAAAGTACTTTATCCTGCAGCAGAAGCTATAGCCATGGCGAAGACTGTGGAATTGCAGGTAGACTCAACCCAAACGGACACATTGACAATAGTCTTGATGAAATTCAGTAAAAAACCTGTAGGAAAAGAACAGGAAAAGATTTCCGAATGGTTGAAGGCACGTGTCGGGGCGAAAAAACTTAAATTAATTGTAGAGTAAAACCATGAAAAAACTACTATTGCTGCTGTCTTTCCTGCCTTTATGTATATGGGGTAATGAGGGAATGTGGCTTCCTTGTTGCCTTAGCAAACAAACTCAACAAGTGATGAAAGAAATGGGATTGGAACTTTCATCTGAACAATTGTATAATCCCGGAGGAAAAGCATTGGCTAATGCTGTTGTTAGTTTTGGAGGTTTTTGCTCGGGGGTTGTTGTATCTCCGGATGGCTTGGTTTTTACTAACCACCATTGTGGGTATGATGCCATTCAGCAGCATAGTTCTGTGGAGCATGATTATTTGCGAGATGGTTTTGTAGCCGACTCCTTAAGTAAGGAGCTTCCTAATCCGGATTTATTTGTCAGTTTTCTGATACGCACAGAGGATGTGACGGAGCGTGTGTTGCAAGCTATTCCAGTCGGAACAAAGGAAAATGACCGTGCGCTGATTGTGGATTCTATTTCCACATTGCTTGCTCAGGAAGCTGTGGCGAATGATACGTTGCTGCGTGCTGAGATAACTCCTTTTTATGGTGGTAATGAGTTTTATCTGTCTGTGTATAAAGATTATTATGATGTTCGTCTGGTGTTTGCTCCTCCCTCTTCTGTAGGCAAGTTTGGCGGGGATACAGATAATTGGGTATGGCCCCGCCATACCGGGGATTTCTCTGTTTTCCGTATTTATGCTGATCAGAATAATCAACCGGCAGCTTATTCTCCGGAGAATGTGCCTTATCATCCGGATTATTTTGCTCCTGTTTCTTTGGGCGGGTATGAACAAGGTTCATTTTGCATGACTATGGGATATCCCGGTTCTACCAGCAGGTATTTGTCTTCATTTGGGATAGACGAAAGGATTAATACGGATAATACCGCTATGATTAATGTCCGTACCATCAAGCAGGCTATCTGGAAAAATGCAATGGAAAAAAGTGATGATATCCGCATTAAATATGCTTCCAAGTATGCACAAAGCTCTAACTATTGGAAGAATAGTATAGGCATGAATCAAGCGGTAAAAGAGTTGAAAGTGATAGAGAAAAAACAAGCTTTGGAGCGCCAGTTGCAAGAATGGATCCGTCGGGAACCTGATAAGCGAAGCAAATATGCAAGGGTTCTGACTGAACTGGAGCTGAATTATCGTAATCGTAGAAATGCGGCGCGGGCTATGGCATATTTTGGAGAAACATTTGCTAATGGACCGGAGTTGATTACGGCAGCCTTGGCTGTACTGAATTTTGATTTTGAGGCAGAGGAGAGTGATTTGGAACGTAATATGCGGCAATTGTTGGAGATTTATGCCAATATGGATATAAGTGTGGATAAACAAGTCTTTGTGGCTATGTTGAAAGAATATGCGGCTGAGGTAGGCAAGGAGTTTTTACCTGATGTTTATCCATTGATAGAGAAAGATTTTAAAGGTGATTACCAAGCTTATGTAGATGATTTGTATGCTCGTTCCTCTTTAAAGACACCGCATGGGTTTGAACAGGTGGTGAAGGGAGATACTACTTATGTCTTGTTTGATGACCCTGCGGCTTCTTTTGCTATTGATATGTTGGTGAAATTTTATGAATTCAATCAGTCGGTGGAAGAAGCTAGTATGAATATTGAGAAAAATGAACGTTTGTTGAATGAAGCAATGCGTGAGATGGAGGCAGATAGGGTGTTTTATCCGGATGCTAATTCTACTATGCGTCTGAGTTTTGGCATGGTGGGTGGTTACTCACCGAAAGATGCTATTGAATATTCTTATTTTACGACGACAAAAGGTATTTTTGACAAGATAAGACAGTATAAGGGAGATAGTGATTTCGATGTGCTTCCTTCTGTAGTCGAATGCTTGAGAAGGAAGAATTTCGGACGTTATGCTACCGGAGATGGTAATATGAATGTTTGCTTTATTTCGGATAATGATATAACGGGAGGGAATTCCGGTAGTGGAATGTTTAATGGAAAAGGGGAATTAATAGGTCTTGCTTTTGACGGGAATTGGGAAGCAATGAGTGGAGATATTGTTTTTGAACCTAATTTGCAGCGTTGTATCGGGGTGGATATCCGCTATGTTCTTTACATGATTGAAAAATATGGGAAAGCTTCCCGTTTGATCGATGAACTGAAATTGACAGACTAAAAGAAAAGTATGAAATGACAGGAAGCTTGGGTATGTCAAAGTTCCGATAGTTTGTCATATAATCTTTCATCCGGAAAGATGGCAAAAAAACTGTTAATATTAATTCGATGTAAACAAGGATATTCGGTAAATCTTTTTTTGAATAACACGATAAATCCAACTGATTCATTATAAGTCAGTTGGATTTATCGTGTTATTTGCGGAATGTCCTTGAAATGACAGGTTGTTTCAATTCTGCCTGCTCCGCTATTATTCGAGAGAAGTGGATGTTATTTGCATATTTCTACTATGTCCAATTCTCTTTCATGAAGTTGGCTTCCTCATTTCTTGGATTTCTTTTTCTTATTGTTATCGCTGTTAAAGAATTGTTTCCAGTCGTCTTTCGTTTTGGGACCGCGTTCTTCAATGTAGCCACGTTCCGCACGGCTGGGTCTTCCTTCTTTTGAGGTCGTTTTTTTATTGGACCTGTCACTTTTTTTGCCGAATGAAGCATTCCTTGCTGCACTGCTTCTGCGTTCGCCATTGTCGTTTTTGCCATTATTGTCACCGGCAACTTCTACTACAATTTTCCGGCCGCCATTCAGATTAACCTTGTTCAATGCTTTAATCACGTCCTGTGCCTGATTTTCTGCTACTTCGAAGAAAGAGAAATTCTGCATCAGGTCTATTCGTCCGATGGTAGTACGTTGCTTCTTCATGTTGCGGTTAATCAGTTCTATGATTTGGTTGGCATAGAAACCGTCTGTCTTTCCTACATTCAGGAATAGACGGGTGTATCCTTTTTCTGCTTTACGCTCTGTCTTTTCACGAGCACTGCCATGATCCTTGCGTTCTTTGGAGCCACGTTCGCTGCGACGGTCATTTGTGCTGGGAATTTCTATTTCCGGAGCGTTACTATAGTATTCCAAGAAGCGGTTAAATTCCATTGACACCACGCGCTTTATCAGATCTTCCTTTGAAAGCCATTCCAGTTTACGATAGATTCCGGGTAGGAAGGATTCAATTTCTTCATCGTTTACTTTTACCTTTTCTATGTCATCTATCAATTTAATCAATTGCTGCTCGCAAATTTGTTTACCACTGGGCATCTCACCCATGATAAATTTTTTGTTGATGATTCGTTCTATCTCACGCATCTTTCCTTTTTCGCGCAGGTTGATGATGGCAATAGAAATACCTGTTTTTCCGGCACGTCCTGTACGACCACTACGATGAGTATAGCTTTCTATATCATCGGGCAAGCCATAATTAATGACATGAGTAAGGTCATTTACATCTAGGCCACGGGCTGCTACGTCGGTAGCAACTAAAAGCTGTAAATGGCGTTGGCGGAATTTTTGCATCACTAAGTCGCGCTGGGCTTGTGAGAGCTCACCGTGCAAAGAGTCTGCGTTATAACCGTCTTGTATTAATTTATCTGCAATTTCCTGAGTTTCTTTACGGGTACGACAGAAAATGATGCCATAAATCTGTGGATAATAATCCGCGATACGTTTCAATGCGGCATATTTGTCTTTAGCGTGTACTAAATAGGCTATGTGATTGACGTTTTTACTGCCCTCATTTTTGGTACCGATAGTGATTTCTTTTGCGTCATGCAGATATTTTTTGGCGATGCGTGAGATTTCCGGACTCATGGTAGCCGAGAACATCAAGGTATTCCGGTCTTCAGGAACTTTTTCAAGGATAGCATTTATGCTATCAGTAAATCCCATATTCAGCATTTCATCGGCTTCGTCCATTACTACATCTGTAATCGTTTCTAGTTTGGCAACCTTTCTTTCTATTAGATCAATCAGTCGTCCGGGAGTAGCCACAATAATATGTACGCCTGTTTTCAACATGCGTATTTGGCTTTCGATGGATGAACCACCATATACGGGAAGGATTTTCAGCCCGTCAATGTACTTGGAGTAATCGTTCAGATCGCCTGCAATCTGCAAGCACAATTCGCGTGTGGGGCATAAAATTAGTGCTTGAGGTGCACGGTGCTTTACGTCAACTTTTTGGATAAGCGGCAGACCAAATGCGGCTGTTTTTCCAGTCCCTGTTTGTGCTAGGGCTACTACATCGTTGCCGTTTCCCAATAAATACGGTATTACTTCTTCTTGTACCGGCATGGGATTCTCATATCCCATTTCTTTAATCGCTTTTAGTATTTCCGGGGAAACGCCTAACTCTTCAAATGTCTTCATTTATTTTCAAATATCTAATTCGCTGCAAAGATACGGATAATCATGGGATTATATGGTGCTTATGCAATATTTGTTTTTATCAGTAGTGTATTTTTAGGGAATATTGGCTAAAGCGTGTCGGGAAGTGATAAGAAAATTTTAGGTATAAGGTGAAAATACTCTGCCGGTATGGCAATTGAAATGCTTTATCGGTCAGAGTATCCGGATTAAAGATATGAGAATTTTATGGTATCAGAGTGTTTGTATATGTGGCTGTTTATATTATTCACCTTCTTCTCTATATTCTAAAATATCTCCGGGCTGGCAATTTAGTTCCCTGCAAATAGCCTCAAGGGTAGAGAAACGGATGGCTTTCGCTTTCCCGGTTTTCAATATGGAAAGGTTAGCAGGAGTCAGGTCTATCTTCTCGGCTAAATCTCCCAGCGAAATTTTTCGTTTCGCCATCATTACGTCTAAATTTACTATAATTGGCATAGATCAATTCATTTTGGGTTTATTCGGGTTCTCATCTACTGCGCGCCACCAAAGGGTATGGCGTTGCGTCAGTTTCTTAAAGGCATACAGACAGAAGCAAGTCCATCCAATGTTGATCGATATCCTCACTATTTTGTTGTCCAACAATGGATGTAACACAAGGAAATAGATGAATGAACTTACAAACAGAGTAGCTATCAGGCAAAGTATCAAATAAAAGATGCTTTTTCTTTTTGAGGGGAAAGTATTTTTTTCTTTCATGGCATTTTTCTTAAATGGTTAAATCCTGTTCTTCTTTCATTTTTGCCCCGATAGCAAATATCTCGGCAAAAAGAATGGGAATTATCACAGCTACCCAGTCGGGAGAATAACCGGCGTAGCTGATGATTTTGTAGCCCGGCAGACTGATTTGCTCAACTGCTGCGTTTCCTACAATCCATTCGTCAACAGCTATGAGGATTTCCAAGCTTGCACTGGTGTATGCAAACCAACGGAGGCGCCGTACATTGGCAGATGTAAATACTTCGCGGCGTGAGATGGAAATGAGCAACCGGATCAATGAGCAGAAACCGATGAGAAAAAGGAATATTCCGGGTATGGCAAGTCCCATGACAAGGATGTGCCAGGCCGATGGCTTGGCATACGTTTCTATTTCAGTCACTGTGTAGGGGAGTGTCCAGTCCACGCGGTTGTTGCTCAGTGAATCGACAGTAGTTTCAGGTAACGGCTCTACATTCAGCTTGACTGAGGTTGCATGATGGGGTATAATGTGGCGTCCAGGCTCATATATTTCCATTGCACTGTTATGTCCATCTTCAAATCCTTTCTTGAAATCTCTCCAATTTTCATCCAATCCTCCAAAGAAGTTTGCAATGATGGCTATAATGGCTATGACACCTAATATTCTGAACTTGTTCATAGTCTGCTCTGTTTTTTTAAATGGTTAAATCTTGTTCTTCTTTCATCTTCAGTCCGATGGCAAATACTTCGGCTACCAGCAATGAAATGAATCCCAGAATGAGAGTCGCATCGGAAAAAGCAAAGGTATAGGAGAACTCGCATCCGTTGAGTTGCAACACTTGCGAAGCTTCATAATTTCCAATCACGATGGTAGCCAGCGTGCAGATAAACAAAAGTATCAATGCCCATCCTAACTTGCGCAGAAACTTCACATTCTTCCAGCTGAAGATATCACCGCGATTGATATTTCTGATCAAATAAAAGAACTGCAACAGGCAGAAAATTCCCGCTATCACCGAAATGAATGAGGCAATCCTGTTTAGTGCATGGAAGGTATCATTTTCTTTCGTTGGCGCCTCTACCATGCTTATAATCGGTATGATAGATGCCTGTTCTCCTGTCCTGACATTGGTTACACTTCCTGTCTTTTCAAGTAGATCGGTAGGAAGGGTGCAAATCATCTTATAATCGGAAATGTGGATATCCTTTCCTTTTTCTACACTTTCGTATCCGGCTTTAAAGGCACTTGTGAAAGAATGGAACATGATGCTCACTGTCGTTGAGGTGGAAAGGAGCAAGGCGATAAGTACGCAGACGCAAAAGAGGTTGAGTTTTGTTTTCATTGTTACATTTATGCTTGTGTGTTAGTAATTTCAGAGGGTGTTCCCGGCTGTGGCAAATGTTTGTTCAGATAGAAATACATGCCGACTAGGATGATTATGGCGGCTGCCAAAAGGATGTAAGTAGGTGTGGCGCCAATCATATCAACCGTTTTTTCATTCAACTCTTCTTGGGTTGATGTAGCCATGGCAATGGTAGCCAGGGAGTTATTTAGAAAATGCCCTATCATTCCCGGTATAATGCTTCCTGTGCGGTAATAAAGCCATCCGAATACCAATCCCAGACAGAAGGCGAAAGGTACTTGCGCCGGATTGACATGGATGAGACCGAAAATGAGTGCTGACAGGAGGATTGCCATACCGGGTCTTTTTCCGGTTTGCAGGAAATGCCCTTCAATGACTCCACGGAACAGCAACTCTTCTACCAGAGGTGCCATGACGGCAATGGCGATGATGCCGAATACATTGCGGCTCATTCCTATGAATGTGTCTTCCACTAGGTTGGGCAGTTCTATGAATTCGCTGGCTACATTGCAGATGAACATGGCTGCTATAATGAAGGGAATACTCAATAAAATGGTTTTTGCAGGTACTTCAGTCCAGCTTGTCTTGTTGAATTGAACGTATTTAAAGTAGATCAGGTGCCAGATCATGGCTATTCCTGCCAGTACCATAACGAGTCCTGTCATAGAGGCTGTATTCTTACCTACGGCATAAGCCAGATTATCATTTTCTGAAATTTCGTTCATCACTTTAATAATTCCCGCCGGAAGTCCTACCAGGAAGGTGAAAGCTAACTGATAAGCGAAGTAATAAAGTACTAATTTAATTGCGCGTCCCATAATAGAATGTTTATTGGTTTAAAATGGATTTGAATTAAGGGGTAGGACGGACTTCCGCATCCGTCCTGAGGGTATCTGTTTCTTTAAGTAAGCATCCTTGGGTTTCTCCTTGGTGCGATCAAAATCATGGTTGTTTTCATCTGGTTGTCTTTTAAATTTGGTTGATTTGTTTTTAGTTCATCAAGTGAGCAATGGCATGTTTGCATGGAACGTACCAATGGTTCATGAATAGGATAAGAAATGCTAAAATAAGGATAATTGTGCTTTTTTGTTGTGCTCTTTGGGCCAGTGGGGTGTTGACAGGAATCTTGGTCAGGACCAGTCTTCCCAAAGCTATTCCCAAAAGCATACCCAAGCCTAATCCTATTTGCGGATATAAAAATCCGACCATCATTCCTATGTACATTCCTATGGTTTGCCACAGGCTGGTCGCATTCTTATTTTGGGTTTGTGTTTCATTCAAAGTTTCCATTACTTTTTGTTTTGTGTGTCGGCCAACAAGTTTGCGTTGTTGCCTTCACGGTAAATACTTTCTTGTTTGTTATGGTTGAAAGTGCTCTCTTTGGCGTTCCATTCAGCGTAGTTGAGTTTGATTTCATAGACTCCGGGAGTTACGGTAAGCAGATAGGCCGGCTTCCACAGTTCCCGGTAAGCATCCCAGCGATAAGCTTTTTTCTCAATTACCTGACCATTTTCATCGTGTTTGTACTCATACTTCAGTTTGCGTGTCAATGTTTTGCCGTCTTCATTCAGTGTGTACACGGTTGTGTTTGTGTCATTCTGACCGTAGATGTACTTTGTGTTTCCTGTTTGTGCGTTTGCTGTTGTTGTACAACTCATCATTACTACTGCAATTGCTGCTAAAACTGATTTTAATACTGACTTTTTCATTTTTACTTCGTGTTTTAATGTTTGTGTTTATTCTTTCTTGTTTCTCGATATTCATTTATCGTTTATCGATATGCAAATGTATATCTTATTTTGATACTACAAAAGAAAAACGAAAAAAAATATCGAAAAACGATAAAAATATATCTTTTTTCGTGCTTTGTAGGATGGAAGTGTATGAAGAAACAGATTTTATGCAAGAAGTGACTGGTATCGGTGAATTAATTCTTCCGATAGCGTTTGCGTTCACTGGCAGGGGCGATTTTGTCTGCCCTAATACATGGAATGAACTGTTTTCGAGCAGGCAAAACTGACTGTAAACGAAGATGTGTAGAAAGAGTAGTTTGAAAGGGGGAAGGCTGTACAATGCTCCCTTGTATTTAGAGAAGAATTCTGGCCGTTTTTTCCCGGTCTTTATGCATTTGGGCAATGAGTGCATCTATAGTGTCATATTTTTCTTCAGGGCGAAGATACTTTACGAACTCAATGCGCATTTCTTTGTGGTAGATATTCTCCGAAAAATTGAGGATGTTCACTTCAATACTTAAATTGTTGCCGTTATTGATAGTAGGGCGGTGTCCTATGTTCAACATTCCTGCCCATTTTTTTCCTTCCACATATACATATACTGCATAAACTCCTTCCGAGGGAATTAACTTGTCGCTACAATCCACTTGCAGGTTAGCTGTAGGGAATCCTATTTTTCTGCCTACTTTGTAGCCATCTACCACTGTTCCATCCAGATAGTAGTTATACCCCAGGAATTTGGCAGCCTGACTTACTTCACCTTCTTTTAATAGTTGGCGGATGACTGAAGAGCTGATTTTGCCCTCTTTGTCTGTGTAAGCTCGCGCGCGTACTATATATATGTTCAGTTCCTCACCATAACGGCAATAATCTTCAAAATTTTCACTGCGGTTGTGACCGAAACGATGGTCGTAGCCTATAACTAATGTATGGATATTGAACTTGTTACGTAGCAACTGCATAAACTCTCGAGCCGAAAACAGTGAAAGTTCCTGTGTAAAAGGGAGAAGAAAGCAGTAATCTACTTGCATCGTTTCCAATAATTCGAGTTTCTCTGTTGGTGAAGAAAGTAATTGCGGACGATAAGCGGTTTGTATCACTTGTCTGGGATGTACAGGAAAAGTGATCAATGCAGAATATAACCCATCCTTGGCAGCGACCTCTTTTACTTGATTAATAAGAAAGCGGTGTCCGCGATGCACTCCATCGAAGAAGCCGATAGTGGCAACTGAAGGAGGCAATGTTTGATGGTTTATATCTGATATTATTTTCATTATTCAAAAAGTGAACTTAAATCTTCTCCAATATGGTAATGATAGGACTGTATGCCAAGCGATATTGCTGCCTGGCAATTGATTGCCGAGTCATCTATAAAAAACGTTTCTTCGGGCAAGATGTTTGCTTCTTTCATCATTTGCTCATAAATGTCTTTTTCCGGTTTGGCCTTGTGCATTTCAAAAGACAGAAAAATATCTTCAAAAAAGTCATTTACACGGAATCCCCGATAACAGAACATTTGCTCACAGGCATAATCCCAATGTATCCGGTTGGTATTACTAAGCAGGTAAACCATATAATGTTCGCGTAACTTTAGCAATAAGTCCAGCTTTTCACGAGGAATATCAAGTAGCATCAGGTTCCACATATCATCAATTTCATGGTCGGACAGGGCTTCGCTGACCTCCTTACGAATGGCTTTCCGGAATTCTTCCGGGCTGATTTCACCCAATTCAAATTGGGAAAAGAAACCTTTTCCCCTGAACTGGCATGCCTGTTTCTCTATATCTCGAAATCCTGCTTTACGAAAAGCATTCAGGCAATTGTCAAAATCCAGATTTATTAATACTCCTCCTAAATCAAAAACGACATTTTTAATCTTACTGTCCATAACTCTTTATGTGCTTTATTCTCTTTTTTAGTCTTTTTTCTGTATTCGTTTTATCCAACGGTAGATTTCACCAATCCACAATACGAATGACGTTCCTGCGATAATATAAACCCAAGTCATGAAATTCATAGGTTCGGTACGGAACACTTTACCTCCGAACTCGACAATCAGAATTTGTCCGACTAAAATAATGATAGCCACACTTAGCATACCTAATGCATGACGGGAATCCTTGAATACAGAATGGTTGGTCCCGAAAACACTGGCATTAAATAGATTCCAGAATTGCAGCATCACGAAGATCGTGAAGAATTGCGTCAAAGCTTGTCCTACTAAATCTGCTGGCATCTGTTTGATAATGACAATTAATGTCATCAGTATGGCAAGGAAGCAGAAGCCTACACCTAGTATATTTTTACGCATGGCTTTAGTGATGATGAAATCATCGGTCTTGCGTGGCTTTTCATTCATGACGTCTGCACTGGGGGGAATAGATGCTAAGGCCATGGCGGCAAAAGTGTCCATAATAAGATTTACCCAAAGCATTTGTGTTACGGTCAGTGGTAGTTCTGTACCAAAGAAAGCCCCTAATAAAACACTGGCTAATGCGACTACGTTGATAGTCAGCTGGAATACGATGAAACGCTGAATGTTTTTGTAAAGAGAGCGTCCCCACATTACTGCGGTAGCGATACTGTGGAACGAGTCATCCAATAGGGTTATGTCACTTGCTTCCTTGGCTACTGACGTACCGGTTCCCATAGAAAGACCTACTTGAGCGTGATTCAGTGCAGGAGCATCGTTTGTTCCGTCTCCGGTTACTGCTACTACGGCTCCTTTTTGCTGTAACAGTTGGACCAGACGTTGCTTGTCCATAGGACGCGCACGACTCATTACTTTCAAGTCAAGTACGCGGTCCAGAGCTTCTTCATCGCTTAATGCAGCAAACTCTACCCCTGTTATGCGGTTCCGGTCTGTATCTTCAGGTTTCCATAGCCCTATTTGGCGGGCAATTTCGGTAGCTGTTCCCGGGGTGTCGCCTGTAACAATTTTCACACCGATACCTGCCGACTGACATTTCTGTACGGCTTCCGGTACATCCGGACGAATAGGGTCGCTGATAGCTACGATACCTAGGAAAATCATATTCCCTTCATTGACTAGTTCGGCACAATCGTTACCGGAGTCTTCGGGGATAAATTTATAAGCTAATCCTAAAGTACGCATTGCCTTGTTCTGATAGGCCAGCAGATCGGCATTGTAATGAGCCTGTTCCTCGGAAGAGAGGTTGCATTTTCTCATCACAATTTCGGGAGCTCCTTTTATATAGAGTACCTTTTTCTGCTGGATAGGTGAATCTACTAATGTAGCCATATACTTACGTTCTGTAGAGAAAGTAAGTTGATTGATAACTTTTGCATTTTCACGTAATTCCAAATAGTTCTTGCCCTGTTCATTTAGCCAAAGCAATAAGGCTATTTCAGTAGGATTACCTACTCCGGATGGTTTCTTGTTTTCTCCTGTTTCTTCAAGGAAAGCTGTGGAGTTGGCACTGATCCCTTCAGCTATTAAATCTGCTTTGGTGGCATCAAGTTTCGCTTCATGTACCTGCATCAGGTTTTGTGTCAATGTACCTGTTTTGTCGGTGCAGATCACAGTAATGGCCCCCATTGTTTCACAAGCATGCATTTTACGTACCAGATTATTGGTTTTCAGCATACGGCGCATATTTAGTGCAAGACTTAAGGTGACACTCATCGGTAAGCCTTCAGGAACGGCTACTACAATTAAAGTGACAGCCATCATGAAATATTTCAATACAATGCGGGCTATTGCCATCCACCCATGCCAGTCTGTTATTTCATTTACGCTGAGGTAGGAGTAAAGGTCTTTAGCTGTGAAAACGATAAAGGTAAGCGTGGCAATGGTAAAACCTATTTTTCCGATGAAACCCGCCAATTTTGTCAATTGGATATTCAATGGAGTCTCTTCTTCACTTTGTTCGGTGGCCTGACGTGCTACCTTACCTATTTCGGTGGAATCACCCACACGTTCTACCTTCATTATTCCATGTCCGTCAACTACTGTGGTGCCACGCATCACTTCATTGCTGGGATAAGTGGCTTCTTCATCAAATAGTTCTTCATGGATGGTTTTATTGACCATTAATTCTCCTGTCAAGTTGGATTCATTCACTTGCAGGGAAATAGCTTCCAGCAAGATTCCGTCGGCAGGAATCTCCTCACCGGTATTCAAAACTACGATATCACCTACTACAATCTCCTTACGGGGAATTTCCCGTACTTTCCCATTTCTGATTACTGTAACTGGTGTTTCTTCGCCTACAGCGTTCAGTAAGTCAAACTTCTTATTCGCATCGTATTCAAAGTAGAATCCGATACCGGTTGCCAGAAAAATAGCAAAGAAAATGCCGATTGTTTCCGCATACTCATTTTCAATAATGGCAATCACTAAGGAAAAGAATGCTGCGACTAAAAGAATACGTATAACCGGGTCGCGGAACTTTTCCAGATAAAGTTTCCACATGGAAGGACGTTTGGGAGGTGTCAAGAGGTTATTCCCATACTTCTCTCTACTGATAAGGACTTCTTTGTCCGAAAGCCCTGTTAGGGCTGTTTCCTGTTTTTTTTGTGCCATACGGCTTAGCAAAATTAATTAATGGTGCACAAAAATACAATTTATATCCTTACGAATAAGGGAATTAAATCTTTTTATCAAAATTTGGGCGATAAATCTTGCAAGTTTCAAGGGAATATACTACTTTTGCACCTGCTAACAGGAAATTGTGGCACGGACTTGTAGCTCAGTTGGTTAGAGCAACAGACTCATAATCTGGAGGTCCCTGG
>DXLO01000037.1 GCA_019414665.1 Bacteroides sp.
CATTTGTTAATTTTTAATTTTTGAATCAGAAAGCCAACTGCTGATTGGCATTATTCAGTATAATATAACCATCAAGAGCATTTGTATAACTCTTGATCTCAAAGATATTTCTGCCAATAGCTCCGTATAACTTAGCTGCATTCAGATTATTTCGAATAAATTCATTTGTTTTATACTGTTTAAAATACAAAGTACCTTGTGCAACAAAAGTATGAGCAAGTATCAATGAATCCGTTACTTTTTGTTTCAATTCTATAGCATTCAAGAAAGATTGCATGGCTGAATCATCATCTCCTTGGTTTTGGTAAATTCTACCTTGATAATAATAGGTTCTTAGTTGTTCATTTGGAGTACCCTTTTTGAGATAATAATCAATAGCCGGTTGAAGGACATCGAAAGTTGTTGTATCAATATAGTTCTTGTCTAATGCCATGGATTTAAGTAAAGCATACCTGGCTGCTATCTTTTTGCTTTTTATATTTGTAATCGGAATGTTTTCCAGTATGGTGATGGCAGAATCAGGCTTAGTATTCATAAGGTCCTCAGCCATATCCATCTGTTTCAATATAGAAATATTTCTGTCACACGCAGCTACTAATACAATAATTATCAGCGTAATGATTATGTTGCACAATTTATGTATCTTTATTTTCGCTTTGATATCTAATGTCATATAACTTAGCTTTCTATTAAAACTTATCAATCAATAATAATGGTAAATGAATACAAAATTAGTAAAAAGCGGTTGTGTTCGATGCATTATCACAGAAAAACTTGTATTTACAATGTCTTTTGATACATAAATGATTATAGGGCTATTATATAAGAAAATAGAATAATAGTCTGTTCCTGATTTCTATTTTGCTCCGCGTTTGTTCAATACATCCTTAATCATTTCCTTCACATCCAGTCCTACCTGCACAAAGTTTTTGTACAGAATACGTTCCCTTTCATCCCTTGAATTGAATGTATAGAATTTTGGCAATGGCACGTATGCTTCTTCTTCTTTCTTTATTTCTGCCATATCGAAGTCCGTTTTACAAAAGAACTTTGTGGTCTTGAATTCTTCCGATTCCTGAATGTTCATTGTCCCGCCGTTGCCGACCTTCGTCTTCACAAAGTCACGGGCTGTCTGTCCGCAGATCCATCCGGTAGGCATGTCGGATATCTTTGATGCAGGTACCAGGCTGTCCATGTTCTCGTTCAGGTTGATACTTGTTTTGTCACGGTCTATGGTTACGCCTTTTTTCAGCTGAACCACTTTTCCGAAGATGTCATTCGACAGCCATTCCAGTGTCTCTTTCGAGCGGGCAGAACCGCTTACCACGTTACCCACAGTGGTGATGATTTTCTGCATACCTACCTTGCCGTAATCGGCTTCAAGCTGCGGCAGTTCCTGGAATCCCAGCGTCACGCTTACCTTATTGCTTCGTGCCGTTCCTATCAGTCGGTCTATTTTATGAAAATATAGCGTCGGTAGCTCATCCACGATGATGCTTACCGGGATATTCTTGCCCTGTCCGGTATTCACTCGGGTCACAAGGCGGTTCAGAATAAGGGCATTCAGCGCACCGATGATGCTTTCCATTTCCGGGTCGTTGGCGATGAGCAGGTAGCTTGGGTTCTTTGGGTCACTTACCTTCAGGTCGAAGTCGTCTCCGTCCTTGTGGAAAATCCAATAAGATTCTTTGGTTGCCAGACGGGATGTATATACTCTTAATGTACCGATCATACCTTCCAGCTGCTCCATGGCCTTGTTTTTGAAAGCTGTTTGGAATGGTCCGAGTAGTGGGGCCACCTCATTGTCTGTTTCCAGCACCTCAAAGATGGTCTGGTAGCTTTCGTTCAGGAACGACAATATATGCGGCATGTCCGAGTATTTTCCCAACCAGTATGCTGGTTCTACAATATTCCCGTCTTTCTTGTCACGTACCACGCCCGTAGGTTTCCAGAATTTAGTTTCCGGATCCTGACGTTTCTCGGCATACAGCATGTTACCGTCCTTGTCATAGGGTTCTCTCTCATAATTGACAAAAAAGTAGATGCAGGCAGCCAGGAAGTTTACAGCAGAAGTCTGGAAGAACTGGTCGCTTCCGCCGCCACCTTCTTTTTTCCCTTTCTGCAATGATTCAAGCAATGTCTCAGCTGTTTCACTTGCTGCGGCCAGGTTGTTGATATATTTTGCCTGTATAGGGTTCACACGACGGCTGTATTCTACATCCACAAAGTTGATGATATTGAACTTACAGCCTTGTGGCAGTTTGCCCAGTTTCTGGTTCTTCTTGTAGTGATAATACAGTTTTGTCGCCAAGGTAGGGAATTTATAATCGTACACGACCATAGCAAACCCCTTGGCAGAGTGCTGTCTGATAAATGGTTCGATGATTGAAAATGTCTTACCGCTACCCGGTGTACCTACCACCCATGTCCCGCGGAATGGGTTGCTTATACTTACCCAACCCTTACGGAATTTACCTTTGTAATAGTATCGCATGGGAATATTCACACTGTATTTGTTTTCTTGTATTTCCTCGCTTTGTTCGAAGCTTTCATTCTCAAAATTGAACCTGTCTTTCATCAGTCCGTCTTTAAGGAACTTCGAAATGTTGTCCAGTGCGATATGGATCAGTATAACGCCTGTCAGTGAGGCAGCCATATAGAACCAGATATTAAGTGATAGTTTGTACAGACGTATATCAATCGTATAGTTATATAACCATACAGACAGTACAATCAATCCCACGCCGCTCACGAGTGGGTACAGCACCATTCGCCGGGCATCAAATTCCAGCTGTTTCTTGTTACGTGTACCGATACAGGTGATACATATGAGCAGGAAGGTTGCCACCTTGCTGTACACCAGATGTCCGTCATTATATATCATCCAGCGCTTGATACGTCCGTGTATGTCACACAATATTCCGCTCCAACTGTCAAGCAGGGCTGGATCCAGTGCATATTCAAAGAACTCCATAAGCACGGATATGTAGATTACAGCCCGGAAAATTCTGTAGAATCCCTGCAACTCTTTACTTTCTTCCATATTCTTTATCGAGTGTGTTTGTGTATGATGTTAACCGTTTTTGAGCTGTTCTCTATCTTTATTTGTTCAGAGAGATAATAGGTCTTATACGGTGAGCTTGTGTCTTTGGTGTTTCCTGCATTGCCCCGCTGCCTAATGAATAAAGCCAGGCTTTGGCTGTCTGCTGTCCATCCACTTCTGTCGAAGTCCAATACCAGCAGTCGTCAGAGGTTTCCGGAAGCGGATCTCCACCGCATAGTTCTATTACGGGGTTTATAGTCTGGCGGGCAGAGTACAGCAAGCGCATCTCTGCTACTGAAGGGATAAAGGCACTCTGGCCGTATCTCCACATGTCAAGCACGGATTCTGCCATGGGAGAGGCAGTCTCCTTTGTATCGTAGATGGCAAATGTATTTGCATTGCCGTCATAGGCATCTGTATTGGCAGATGTTCCTTGTCCGACACCCAGACTGTCTGCAAACGCCTGTTCCTTAAATTCCCAGAGATAGACGGCATACCCGATTCCCTTGTGACCGTCATGGGTGCCTGTGTCAAATACTACAGCGATAGCTTTTTCTCTTGTCGTGTCATACATTTCATAAGGTACAGTCGAACCGTCTTCACAAAGGATATGCCCTGGACGTACAGTCATGTCTGTTTCCTCGATGTGTGCATCGCAAGCAGTCAGCATTGCGGCAATCAGCATTGCCGGTAATGACCGGCAGATTCTTGTTATTGTCTTTCCTTTCATTTTTTCCCTTATTTTATCGGTAGTTTTATACCCAGTGCTATACCTGTACGAAACAGGTCAGCTCCCTTGATTATCACATCATTTTTTACTTGCCAGTAGAGAGTCCATCCGGAGCGTAGTACATAGTTATGCTCATAGCCCAGATGAATTCCTGCCACAAATTTATGTGTGTCACTTCCTCCTGAACCTCCAATGCGAAGACTTCCGTAGTGGTTACGTCCTCTGATTACGCAGGGCTTGTATGCGACTCCGATTCCCCAGGTGCGATAATTTCTCCAGAAACTTTCTGGACAGACATGTCCGCAGGTTCCGCAGTCCGTCCATTGCAGATAGCCGTTGGCAAAAAACTCCCATGTGTGCCTGTAGTTTACTTCATGTTCGTAGGCGAGTGTAGCTTCCATACCGTTTTTGTATAATAATCCGGTACCAAGCAAAAGACGGCCGCTGTTACGTTGTGCTGATACATTTATACTGAGTAGCACGCACAAGAGGGAAAAACAAATAATCTTTTTCATGCTTATTCCTCCTCCAAAAGATTAGAATTAAACGAATCGGCCGAAAGAACATCTTCATAATCTATATTCAGGCTGATGTTGCGTCCGCTTATCTGCTTCTCTGTCATTTCAATGGTCAATACTTTGTCATTAGGGAATGTCAGTTTCTTTATGGCAATCACATTACGGTAGCCGTGTCTGAATGTCTTGCTTGGTTCCAGTACAAGAGCCGGTGCCAGTTCGATTACCTGCGAATTGGTGGCTTTTGTCACTTTCTTGTCGGCAAGTTTGATACGTATTTCGTCAATGTCAAAGCGGATGTTGGTCTTGTTTTCAATAGAGAAGTCTATGAAAAAATAATCACCTGCTGAATAGATGTTATTCAGGCGCATGACCATTCGATGTTCTTTGCTTGCTACGTTCCTGATTTTGGCCGGTGAATTCCAGATGCGTCTGGCAAATCGGGCCATATCGGCAAGTGGCATCGAAACAGCTGGATTGTTGAAGGCTTCACGTTCTTGTAAAAGCACCTCTTTGTCCGTAACAGCTTCCCGCATTCGGGTTGTATAGAGTAAGGCATATTGCGTACGGTAGCGTTCTGTTACGATGGTCACAATAGCAAGTATGTCACCGTCTTCATGCCCGGCTTCTTTTGGCTTTAGACGGATAATGTTGTCTATGGGCTGATCCCCAACAATTTTTTCAGTAGAGATATCTACAAAGCGTATGGGTTCAGAAGCTGTAATCACGGTTGTAACCTGTTCGTTTACTGTCAGATGTTCCATTTCTTCATAGGTACGCTGTGCCAGCACCTCACGTCCGGCAAACAGCCCCGTTGTGAGGAATAATACCATTATTGTTCTTTTCAAGTTCATATACATTTCGTTTTGTCCTTTTATTGTTCTTTTGTTGCCTGTATTTCAGTATTATGTTGCTGTAGCTCTTCGTCAACACGTTTTTGAGCTATCTCATAATAGCTCTTATCGGTTTCAAAGCCTATATAATGTCGTCCTGTCCGGATTGCGGCTACTGCAGTTGTGCCCGAGCCTATGCAATTGTCAAGAACTATGTCCTTTTCGTCCGTATAGGTTCGTATCAGATATTCCAGCAAGGCTACCGGCTTTTGCGTCGGATGATAGAATGCACCCTTGCGGTGTTCCTTGGGTATAGCGATTACCGAAGTGGGATATTTGTCATCAGCCATACGTATTGGAGACAGTTCTGTCTTGCCATAGCAACGGTTGGTAAATCCTTCTGTTTTCCGGCGGCTGTGGTTTCTTTGTTCTGGCAGGCTGGGCTTCATCTGCGGATGATAAACTGGTTGGTGCCTGTAGAAGATTATAATATCCTCATGCTGGCGCAGCGGCATCCGGTTGGCGTTCAAGTGTCCTGTTACCCTGTCCTTATGCCATACAAGGTTATACCTCCACATTTGTGGCTGTGAAAGCATAAGTTTTGCTGTAAACATGCCTTGTGAAAACAGAATGATTGGACTCTCCGGCTTGGTAATACGAAGGTATTGTTCCCACAGCAAGTCTAAAGGGAGTTGTTTGTCCCATACTGCTGAGCGGTTTCTGTTGTTCAGTACGCCATACGGCAGATCGGCAATGATGGCATCTACACTGTTGTCTGCCATCTGGTTCATTCCTTTCAGGCAGTCCATATGATATATGTGATCTGTTTCTATCATAATCTTTTATTGTTTGTTATTACCGTTTACCAGATAGACAAATGTTCCGTATTTCAGCTTCACCTTGTTTTTCTTGATGGCCTTGCCGATAGCATTGCTTGTTTTCTGGTAGGCATTCTGCATTGCTTGCATTCCCCATTGTGTCAGACTGTTCCCGGAACTCGTAGTGTTCATGCTGATGTTGCCTGTTACGGCTCCGCTTGCAACATCTTTGCTCGTTTCCCGAAACTGGCTGTTGGGTACATATAACCCTTCCAGTCCATCCGTGTCATACAGTGATAGATTTACTTTCACCAGTTCATCATCTACCAGTATGCTGTTGATGCTGCCTTTTACCCGTCCCGAGGAGAATCCGTTCATGGTTGCATACAGGTAAGAACCGCGTTTGACTACATGGTCGTCAATTTCCACGTCATCAAGCAGTCTTAGGCGTACACGTGAACCGTCAACGGCCTTGATATTTTCATCAATGATGGCCTGTATGAGTTTAGGCTCGCGGGAGTTTTTAGACAGTGTGTTGAAGTAATCGGAGGTTGTCTTTACTTTCTTCACCACTTCACTGGCTTTTTCAGTTTCTGCAGGGGCTTTCACCGAACGGCTGTCTTCTTCAATTCTTCCCGCAGAATGGATTGTGTCCCTGGGTATGGCTGTGGCGTCAGAGTCTCCGGCAATAGGCTCTATAGCTTTCTGTCCTTTTAATCTCGCTTCTGCCAAGGCTTTCTCCAGTTCTGCAAGGGCTTCTTTTTCTCTCTCTTTGGTATCGGTCTCTTGTGCGGCCATAGCCTTGTCTTGCTCCTGCTGGTCGAGCAGGGCAATGTCATTTTGTGTGTATTGCGATTCATAAGCTTGTTTGTTTTCATCCGGTTCATCACGGTCGATATTATCTACTGCGGAATAGTCTTGTATTTTACCCCATGACTTTGCCATGTTCTCATATTTGCTTCCGATTCCGTCTCCGTCTTTGATTTGGGCATCCGGAAGTTCTGGATTCAGAAATTCCGTCGTCTGCAGCGTTTTATCCGGAATCTCTGCTTTTTCTGCATGGAACAGGTCGAAGATAAAGTACGATCCGCCCATCAGCGGAATGTAGAGGATTGCCGGTAACATAAATTTGGGCTGCCTCCAGTTGATTTGCTTGATTTTTTCTTTTATATCCATTGCTCTCGTTAATTGATTTGTACATATTTCCCTTCTAGGGCACACGTCTTTAATATTTCAGCATTGTCTTTCCCAAAGGCGATAAGTATACTTCCACATCCGGGCGAATCACCGCGTGTACCGTCCGGACGATAGAATCTGATGCGATGGCGTAGAAACTTCATGGCTATTGCTTTCTCGAAGATGATATCCTGGAACATCTTGGAATCACATCGGTTATATAGCAATGCGATACCGTTGCCATGTTCTGCCAGCCTACGAACAAACTGCTCTATAAGCGGGCGTGAGTAAGGAGGATTGAGCCATACGCGGCCTTCCCATTTTTGAGACAATCCGTCAATACGTTTGTCATACATGACTGTAGCTGTCGGCCATAGTGGAGCGATCGGTGCACAGGGGTCAAGGTCGAATTTTCCCAGTGCTTCCAGTACCTCTTTAGGAGTATACCATTCATCTGAAGCCTTTTCTGTCCTTTCAAATCTTGTATTCATACGTGTCATGTTGTGCTTGCTTTTTACTTGGTTTAGTTTTTATGGGCTTTTGTCTTCTGCTTTGCTGCTGTTCTGTTCAGATGATGGATAAAAAACTTTTCGCCGTTCTTTGAGTACGGAATCTTGCATTTCAGTTGCTGTTCGTTGCACTGGCTGATGACGGTACACTACAGAAATGCGGTAAATGTTCCATACCAGTCCACCTAAGACAAAAGCAAAAACGATGAACAGAAACAAATTCCGGTGCATGTTGGCAAATCCCTGTACTTTGGCTGCCGCCTTGTCTATTCTGGTTGCCTTGGCAAATTTGCGTCCGGCTTCAACGTCACGCTCATAGCGTTCCTTGTATTGCGGATCATTCTTGTCCGGCATTTTCTCGCCGAACAGCATCCGTCTGAATCCTTTGATGTTCATAGTCTTGTTCTTTAATAGTTTATTTTGGTTTTCTGTTCTATGTCTTTGTTAAGCAGCGTGCGCCAGTTGGTGATGAGCAATCCGTGGGGGTTGTTGTCGGTTCTCGGCACTCTTTTCAATTGGCCTGCCGTCACCAGTTCACGCATCAGAATGCTGCTGCGGCGTTCAATACGTTGTCTGCCATAGTAGGTGAACTCCATTTTCTCCTTGTCAAAGGCTATGCTGTCACAGAAAATGGAAAATACGGCACTTGTACCCAGAATATTGGAATAGAACCCTTTTTCCTTTAGTGTATTGTACTGTGCAAGTCCTGTTTCATCCACCAGATACATGGCTTTTTCCATCGTGTATCGGATGTATTTGTCATCCGGTGCCAGTGTAAAGAAATAATGGTGGAACATTTCCACATGGCTTCTGGCTTCTACGTCCAGCGTTTCGTCCATGGTCGTGCGGTTTACAAGTATGGGGACGTTTCCGTCTAGCACATACACTTTTTTCTGGGCGTCAGTAACCATGGTACGGGCTGTCCAGATGCTCGACACACTGATGATGATACATCCTATGAGGAAAGCGGTACAGATTATACCTACCAGTTTTATTTTGTTTTCTAAGTTCTTTATTACCATAATTTTTTTATTTAGTTGTTCAATGTCCTCATATATTCTGCATGAAGCATTGGTATGAGGGTTAAGCGCAGTTCCGGCAACAGCCGTTCAAATTCTTTAGCGAAATATTTGACGTCATGCCCAAGGAGGATAACTTGTACAAATACCCACCAGATTCCTTCTCTGCGTTTCTTGGAGTTTTTTTTCAGTTTGGCACGGTGCAGTCTGTACACTAGATAATCTACTACCGGTACGACATATCTGTCGTCACGCCCGAAGCATTCATCCAGTTCCTCATATTTCAGATCATACGGGTAATTGTTCAATATATATCTGGCTATTTCGGTAGTACGCTTTTGCGCAAAGCTCATGAATGCTTCATCTTCCAGCCATTTTTCAATTTTCTCTTTGCCTTTCATACCTTCTGTTGATATATTGTTTTATCTCATTATTCCTCCTACGGCTCCGGTTGCCGTCATCTTGGCCTGTTGGGCAACCCCTTCTCCGAAGTTTCGGGTAGAGAATGCCGTATCGCCTTCTGGAATCATCCATGCCGCAAGGTCGGGTACCAGATTAAGGCACTTGAGCGCCACGATACTTGCTGCCATCAGATAGCCGGCAGAGAAGAACGAGTTCTGCAGGTAGGCTGCCATAGTCTGTTCGCTTGCGGTTATCGCCGTCAGGTTCTCCACCTGGATACACAGTACAATGTCAAACAGCAACAGAACGTAGAAACCCACGAAGTACAGCATTGCTCCGTAGAAGTGTACGGTCAGATATCTGGTCAGCCATTTGGCCCAGGCACCTTCCCACTTCGGCAGGAGAGAGAATGCCCATTGTATTGGACCGAAAATGGTCAGCATTCCCAGCAGGATCTGCTGGCAATATATCGTCGCCCACCATCCAATACGAAAAACGATTAGGGCAATTAGCATGATGATTTTATCAATCCCCACGATTACACCCGAGGTCAGTGAGGTAAACCACAGCTTGGCTGCATCCTTTTCCATTCCTGTCACTTCGTCCACACCGGTCTGTTCCATTGTTGCCTCTATCAGTCCGGGGTCCGAGGTTCCTGTATGGGCCACATCCGCCTGAGCCTGCAGGCTGGTATATAGTGTGTCGCGCACGTATATCAGTTCCTGCACTTCCGCAAACTTGTCTGATATTTGGGTGGCTTCCGCTTCATAGAGGTCATGTGTGTACGAGCCGATACAGTTGGGTATGTAGGACAGGAAGTCCAGAAAACACCAGCTGTTCCCGCTGTTAGCCATTCCCGTGTCTGCCGGAGGATACCACCAGCACAGTACGACAGAAATAGCAAGAGGCCGGAACAGTTTCATCACATCCAGAGGTTCGTGTTTTACCATCATTTTGTAAGTCATTCCGGCTGCCATAACAAGAGAAAACAGGGCTGCCAGTGCCATGCACATTTGTAGAATCCACCAGAAAGGGCCTTGTGATCCGGTGAAGGTCGCGTCTGTTAGAAATTCATTCGTCTGGAATATCACGTCATCTATTTCCTCTTCGAGAATATTGATGCCGAAATCCGATAGTATGTTTCCGTCTGCCATTTGTTCCTCCTTTCCCTCTTATCTGTTTACTGTTTCTTCTCCGTCACCGCCTTGTGTGCCGCCCGCACCCTGCGAGCCGCGGACGGCAAAGCGCGACTCGTTCCATCGGTTCATCGCTTCCCGGGCTATGCTTCCTTTCTCGGGAGTTCGGCCCACATCTTCCGCATTCAGAAGCTCACTTGCCAGCGAAGCGTTCTGTCGCTTGGCCAGGTAGCATACAAGTATCTCGTTCTGTCGTGCCACGTCCTCATAGATGCGCAGGTATTCCTTCTTGCGCTGGGCGTTGGGCATGTAGGCATCCCGTGTGGCGTTTATGGCACATTCATAGATTTGATAGTACTCTGTCCACCTTTCTCTGTCGTCGGTGGTACCGCCGGCAGTCAGGATGCGGTCGATGTTTCGCTTGAAGCGTTCCATCTGTCCGTTTATTTTGTCTCCTTCAGCCTGCCATGCAAGGTCTATCTGTCGGTCGGCTACGTTCAGGGCCTCTATTTCTGCACGCTTTACCAGTGCGGAATCTATTGCTTCCGCATCGTCCACCTGACCGTAAAGGTTGGCTCCTGCGATTGTGCGGAAAGACAGCTTGTTTTTTGTGGCTGCCGTCTTCTTGTAGTTATTGTGCAGCGCCCAGTAATATAATTCGGGAGTGAGCGCACCCGTACCGGTTTCCATTACTGTAATCTGGTTCTGCTTGGGAGAGTCATGGTTGTAGGTCGCATACTGTGCATGGGCCATTGTAGCCTGAACGGCTATCACGGCAAGCAGTGTTAATGTTTTTGAGGTCTGTTTCATGTCTTTTTTGTTTTTATCGTTAATAATCCAGACGACCGGCACCGCGCCAGCGGCCGAAGGCACCGTCTATGATTTCCTGTTTGGTTCTTTCTCTGTATATCTTCGCTTTCCAGTAGCCGATTCTTACCTGAATGTATCTCCAGGTCTCTATGTAGGCCTGGTTCAGATGACGCTCGATGTCATCCAGTGAGCGGTTCACCGATTCAAGTACCATTAGCAGGTCGGCGGTCGAGCAGGCGGCGGCTCCCGTTGCATAAAGCACAAGGTCACTTACCGACTTGTACAGCTGTTCTCCGTCATGAGCAATATCCCGTATGGCTCTTTCGTTAATACTGATTATCAGCAGATCCGACGGATCTACACGCCCATGCTGCAGTATCTTTTCGTTATATGCTCCCAGCATGTCCTTGTAGTCACTTATTCGGTCGCTCACCGTGTTGTAGGTGTTCTTTACATTCAGCACCGTCCGCAGCGACTGGTACATCACGTCAATCACATCAAAAGCCCGGGTATAACGGTCCAGATCTATATTCAGTTCCTTGTAATTGCCTACCTCGTCCCGGCTGTATTCATGCAGCAGCTTGTTGCTGTATTCCAGCGTACTGCGTGCCAGTAACAGACTGCGTTGTTTCTTGTGGTCGTTGATGTAGGCTTCTACCGATACGATGTCAAAAGTCCATTGGGCTTTTGCAGCATCCGGCAGAAGGGTAATCAGCAACAGACCGATAATCAGATATTGTTTCATGGCTCTACCTCCTTTCTGCTTGTCCTTTCCGGAAGGTTTCTGGCATTCTCCACCCATCGTTCATGGCATTCTTCCACCAGTGTCCGGCGGCGTCCCTCGTCCCAGTCAAGTGTAGGGGCGATATCCTTCAGTACGTCAATGATACTCCGTTTGTAGTGCATCATCTTTTCCAGTGATACAAGGTCTGCATATATTTTCGTAATGCGCGAATCCACTTCTCTGGCTATCTCCAGACGGTCACTCGACCAGAGCAGATGATATACCTCTCCGGTAGGCGTCTCTTCCAGCGGAGGAGTTTTCATGTATTCTGTCGTAATCTTGCACGACGGATACTGGCGGGCAATTTCCGCTATGCGGTCATTCACCAGCTTCGTCTTTTCCGCATCCGACATGCCCGGATCCAGAGTGATTACTTCGGCCACATGGGTATCCGTGTACTCCGAGGTCAGTTCCCAACTTATCTGTACGATAGCGCGGTGTATCTTGATGCCGAGAAAATATTTCGGCTTTCTGGCTATGGATACCGTTGCCCGGAATGTGATTACCCCGTCAATGTTGGGCATGGTGGCCTTACGGACAAATGTATATCCATTCCATGAGCCGCTATCCTCCCAGCTGAGTCCATAGGTGGTCTTGCAGTCTTGCATGATTGCCGGGATGCGGTAATAGTCATCCGTAGCTACCGAATTGTCCTCTGCGGCATCGGCCTTGGCCTGTTCATATTCCGTCAGTTTCCGTTCCCATTCGGAAAGTTCCGCCTTTAGTTTGTCTATCTGCGTCTTGTTCGCATTGTATTGCTGGCGGAGCACGGCAGCTTCTTCCACACTGGCTTCCGAAATCTTTTTCAGCAGTATGGCATTCTCGTCCTCCAGTGCCTTTATTTGTGCTTCAAGCGATGCTTTCCTGTTTTGCGCTTCCTGAATCATGCCGTCCAGTTCCGAGAGATCCAACTCGTCGTCCGTCACCGTGGTCTGCATCGAGCATTCCTTGGTATGGGCGTTCGGCGATTTTCCGCACTTGCGGCATTTGTACTGTGTACTGCCTTGTCCTAGTGTTACCCCGTCCGAGCATGTTACGCTGATGGTCACGCTTTCGCATCCCTGCAGCTTCACTTCATCCGTGGCCTGGTAGTAGTTCCTACCGTCCGATGCTATATAATAGGTATAGCCGTCCTCGTTTTCGTTGAACTCCGACAGCCGTGCGTTCAGTTGTGCCTTGAAGGTATTCAGGTCCATCGAGTAGGAGTCGAACACCTCTTCATATACAATTTCCTCGTGGTTCCAGCTTTTCTTTACATGTATCTCATAGGCATAGGCTTTCTTGGTCTGTTTGCCGCCACGACTGATAATGTAGCTCTTCATCCAGTAGTTTATACTGTAGTTGTATCCGTCATTCTGCCTGTTGAGCTGTTCCACACGGTCTCTCGACCATCCCGCATACCGTTCTGAGTTGGCCAGTGCCTGTTCTCTCTGCGAAGCGTCCGGGTAGAATCCGGCATCCGTGGTGGCAAAGCGTGTCCATTCACCACCGTTGAGGATGCTGTTGTCGTCTGTGGGAGGATAGTAGTCACACAGTACGGTGCTTCCCTGGTCGCGGCGGGCTATATACCAACGCTGGGTATAATAGGTGCCGGCCGTTTCATCCAGATAGTCTGATATCCACTGGGTAAGGTTATAGTTGCTGATGTCAAAGAGACCGGCCACGTTGTCCGGACCGCCCACCATATCAATCAGCAGTCCGCCGGCATCCTGTTCGGCGCGTTCCATCAGTCCACCGTAATGGTCGTACAGGTTGAAGATTTCCTCCACCTTTCCGTTCATCAGGTTGTGAAATGCACTTTCCTGCAGCAGGGCTTCTCCCAGATTGGCTGTACCGGCTGTGGCAAGTCCGACTCCCAGATTGTACAGGTTGTCTATATCCTGACGTAGGTTTTCCTTGGTGAAGTTACCCGGAACACTGGCCAGATCGTCCAGCATACGCTGCCAGTCAATGTTACCAATTTCCGACAGTCTCAGAAGCGGAGCTATTTCCTCGCTGATTTTCAGGAAAGTGATATCCGAAAAGGTTAGTGAACTGTTGGTCACGATGCTCTCAAACTGCATACACAGGTTTTTCGTGTCGTCGCATACCTTCATCAGATAGCTGCCCCAGTAGATGGCCGTTTGTGGCGAATGGAGCATCTGTTTGGCTACAACCACAATTTTGGGCATGATTTTTTCTGCCACCATGCGGTAGATACGGCGGTAATAGTAGTTTTCCGTACTGCTGCACCAGATTCCCAGATCCGTGAAAGCCTTGTGTTGAAGAAATTTCGACGCAAATATTCCGGCAGCGGCCACTTCCGCGGCGTTGTAGTGCTTCAGTATATTGTCCACCTGTTCACCGTAATAGCCCTCCGCTACGGCTTCCGTACCGAATGCGGCCGCCATGGCAGCTACGGTACGTGCATCGTAGTTCACGCTGTAATACTGGGCATGTACGGGTCGGGTGACAGCCAGCAGTAGTATTGTTATGATAAGTGACAGGTGTTTCATTTATGATTGTTTTTGCTATAGGTTGCTCCAATAAATGGTATCATACACGTTGATTTCCTCTTGGCTCATGCCGGTATGCAGACCTTTTTCGGCAAGCATATCCTTTATGGCCTGCAGGTTCTTTCCTTTGATAAAAGGAATACTTGAAAGCTCTTCCTCGGTTTTCCTGCACAAATCCTCTATGGTAACAATACCCGCCTGCATCAATGCCTTTCGGATAATCATATACGAACCTGTTGGAATGTACGTGTTTGAGATATACGTCTTTACATTCATTCTTTTCATTGTATGCTTAATTTTTTTGATGGTTTAAGATTCAATACTTTCCCTGCTTCATTCACTTTCTTTGCGAAAGGGAGTGATTTGCTGATTCCGCTGGCATCCCAATCACGACAGTAAGCTTCGATAGCTTCCTGATGAGAACATCCCAGTTCTTTCTTGTATAGTTTCAAGGCTTCCTTTTCCGCACGTTCCGTCGTATAGGTCATATAGCATTCATGCGGTTCCTCCACACCATACACACCGCTTGTTGTTCCTCTTCGGATAAATACTTCCCTGAAGAAACTTCGGCCCTCCTTGTTTTCAAGGCGGTTTACAGTGAATATCTTTTTGCAATCCACGTCGGTAAGTCCGAGGATTGCCTTGATTTCATCGAAGCGTTCACGGAATTTGCTTTGCTCAAGCAGCATGACCACGTCCGAATTGTTTATGATGGCCTCTTTTACTATCGGACTGCCGATAATATCCTGTATTTCCTGTGTTACAACTCCCACAGAAGCCCAGAATTTACGAGCTGTTTTGTACATGAACTTGATATACTCGGCCATCAGCGGACTGGCAATGGCTTTCCATGCTTCCTCAATGACAAGTACCTTCCGGTTCTTCTTGATACGCATCTTCTGCAGGAATACATCCATGATAATGAGCGTAACAAGAGGGAACAGGAGGGGGTCATCTTTTATACTGTCGATTTCGAAAACAATGAATGTTTCATCAAACAGGCTGCTGTCCATATTCTCGTTTAATGTCTTCTCATGGTTGCCGCCCCGATAGAAGTCTTTCATCATATACCGGTAGGTGGAAAGGTCAATCCCTGAAATTCTGTTTTCACTGCAAATGTCCGGGATACGTTGTACGGAGAACTCGTAAAATGAATTGAAGGAAAGCTCCTTTACCTTCAGTTCTTTGCGCCGTCTTTCCATCTCGTTTATCATTCTGTCAATACGTGCATCACGCTCTCTTTCGCTTTCATCACGCCTGTCGTTATGATTTCGCTCATCTATCTGAAGACTCTTTTGTAAATCCTCACGCTGCGTTACGGTAAACCCTTCGAAACCATTAAAATACGTATCGTAGTATTCAGTGATTACCTGCTCTATCAGGCGGTCTTCCGTCTTTGTCACCGTACCCTGCGAGCCTTTCCAGATAAGCAGAACAAGATTTTTCAGGAAGCCGGTCTTTTCCACATTCAGTTCGGCACGGTTGATGCGGAACGGATTCATGGTTATCGGCTTTTCTTCCGTATAGCTGATGTACTTGCCGTTTAGATATTCACAAAGTCCTTCATAGGAATTACCGGTATCTACCATTACTACATCCGTACCTTGCTCGTATAGCTGGCGTACTACCGAGTTCATGTGGAAGCTCTTGCCGCTTCCGGAAGGGCCGAGACAGAAGAAGTTCGAGTTGTCTGTCAACTTGTATTTTCCTTCTTTTCCTGTTATGTCGATAGCCACAGGTACACCCTGACGGTCAGTATAATATATTTTCAGTGGGGTTTCCTCGCTGTGCTGGATACGCTCTTTATACATCAGACACATGGCCGCGTCACTGAGCGTCAGAAAGCGGTCATAGTCCTCGCTCATACTGTAGCAGTTACCGGGGAAGGAGCTGACAAACAGTTCCAGTTGGTTATAGGCCCGTTTGCTGATATGGATGCCCAAACGTGAAAAAGTATTCTCCAGATGGTTTGTACATTTCTGCAAGTCAGTATCAGCCGGAACGGCTACTATCAGGTTATAATGGGTATAAACCAGTTGCTTGCTCTCTCTGGCGATTACTTCCTGTACTCGTTTTATGTCTTCTACTGCCATTTGGTTTCCAGGGTTTGGTATGCTTGCATGGCGGTTCTTCTTCTTGTCAAGTAAGGCCAATTCTCGTTTCTGGTTAGGCAGGAAGATTATCTGGTTATACACCACAGTTTCTGCATTTGGGATGCTGTCTATGGCCGAAAGCAGATCAACAGGCATCTCACTGTTGTTCACTTCAATATTTGAGTATGGACGTATAAGTGATGGCAGGCTTACACAGTCCACATCTACCAGGCTGTACACCTTGCAGCGTTTGTCACCCATTGACAGATTTTCATCACTCGCTTTGAAGTTGGTCATCGAAACTGTCTTGTTTTTGAAATCCATGGCAAAGAAGCGGTCTACATAACTGCTCGCCTCTGTTTCATTCAGGAATACTGCCTGTACACCTGCATCGTGCAGCAGGTCATGCACCTTGCGGATTTTTACCAGAAAGTCACGCCACTTCTTGTTGTCAAATGAGAAAAGGCGGCTTTTCTTGGATTCCTGCGTAATTGTTAGATAGCATACACTGTCCGTATAGTGTCGTCCGTTGAAATACCTGAAATAAGCTGCCGACAGGAATTCATGCTGATCTCCGCTTCCGTCTTCAAATTGTTTGCGGATAAATATGTCTTGCTTATGAATGGCATACCCCTCGCCTAAAGTTTGTGCAATGGCAGAAAATAGATGTGTAAATTCATAATAGCCGTCTGTATTGGCTGAGTACTTCTGCACCGGATTTTCTATTTTCAGGATGGCGGAATATTCTCCGGTTTTGGTATATACGATACCTATACCATCCGTATTCTCTACAGAGAAATAGATGTCACGGAAAATGTGCTTTCGTTTTCCTCCGGTACCGAAAGCACGGACAGAAATAGCCATTCCGATACATAAGGCAATGAAGATTAGGAGAATATATATAGTCATTTCTGTATTGTTTCAATCAAATAAGGGCAGATTCACCTTCAGTGAAGGCGAACCTACCCGCATTCAAAAATTTAACATTCAACTTGCCCACACATGTCTCATGATGGTTTATTTTTATTCAATCACATTTTCTTGGAACTTGCATAGACGAACACTCCCTTGTCAATTCGTTTGGAGTGCAGTCCCTGTCTTTGTTTCACGATGATCAGTGAGATACCTGCAGAAAGGATAGCCGTCAGGGCTATCAGTCCGGCAACAAAACCGAGCAGGCAGTAGGCAGCAATGAAGCCGACAATGGCTCCACCTGCCGTACCTGCAGCCCAGTAGATGTATCGCCCCTGAATCCCCATGAGTTCAAGCGGACGTTGCAATCCCTTGAACACCGGATAGTCGGGATAACGGGTCTCTTCGCTTTTCATCTTCTTTTCCCTGTTTTTAGGCTGTGATTCCAAAGAACAATGGAAGTGCCTGAGCTGCTGCAATCAGGAAGATGCAGGCACCTACTACCATCATAATCTTCTTCTTGACATCCTGTTCCTCGTTGT
>DXLO01000038.1 GCA_019414665.1 Bacteroides sp.
TTGCTCAGGAACTTATAAATAAAGTTAAATCAAAGTGTTGCGGAATTAAGGGTTACTAAATAATTTTATTTTTCTCATGCTTTCAATATTCTATTCAGTCGTATAACGAAGAAATTGAAAACCACTTCTGTTAATTTATGGTTAATAAATTCGTATTGGAAGTTAATAAATATCAATACCGAAAACTGAAAACAATCTTAAAATCAAATGAATTGTTATAGGAAGTTTGCAATTTAAAGAATCTTTTGCCTCTCTATTAGAAACAAACCCAATATAACAAACAGGGTAGGACAACTATTGCCCTACCCCTATCTTATACGCTCCGTTAGAAGCCTCATTGTTGTTATCTACTTGTATATTGAATATACCTCAATAGGAACTGTATCTACTATACCATGTTTTACATAGCTTAAAGAAACAAGTTTTTCATCTACAGTTTTCCAATACAAAGAATACTTTCCTTTTTTCACAATGTTATTCTCAACTATCTTTCTTATTTCTTTAGGTGCTTCTATTTGATTGGAATCATTCCACAAAGAACTTCTATATGGATATTTAAAATACAAATAAGAATTTTCTTTTTTATCATAAAGCACAGAACATTCATGCTCTTTTATTTTTAACTTGGGATGAAATGTCATACTAAAGAACACTTTACTATTAACAACTTTCGCAGTCTTCCCACTTGTGCTTGACGGTTCGTATTCTATTTTACCATGTAATTGCTCATTTTGCAGCTTTGCATTCAATACAACTTCATCCTTTTGAATGACTGTAATTTGTTTATTAGTGTCAATAACAGCAATATAAGTATGGAAAGAATGGGGCTGTAAATTAAATGATTTAACCTCACCAGCATTGTCGAAGAACTCCTTAACAACTTGTTGTTTTAGACTGTCTTGTAGGTATTGAACTCCATACAGATAAAGTTCTTCGAGTTTATTTCGGGCTGCATTTTCTGCTTTCTGTTTAGCAACTTTTTCCTCTATCCTTTTACGTCTTTCAAGGGTATCTTTTATTGGATAGACAGATAAACTCCCCGAGCCACTTATATGTAGTTCAATTAGCTTATCCTTTTCAAACGTTTCACTTTGCATCTGCCCATAGTTATCAAGGAAACGACTTAGTTTTGTAGAAGTCATTACAATGGCTTCCGCCATGTTTCCAATTTCAAAGCCTGTATAAACATATCTTCCATTATCCATGCCTTTATAACTGAGGCTTAACGAATATTTTACATAGCCATATCTAAACTCCATTCCATAGGAGTTCTTCTTTTCTGAATAACTAATTTCAAGTGTGTTACCACCGTATATCGGTTTACCCGTATAGGGATTAGGGCACAGATAATCGGGATATTCAAAAGCCTTAATAGAAGTGGATTTTTGAGCATAAGCAGAAAGAACCATTATTACGCTCATCAGAAACAGCAAAGTTCTTTTCATAATACTGTGATTTGCTTTCCACAGCCCCGACAGGAAAGGTTTATATAAAAAGATAGCGTGAGGCTGTTAGAATTATCTGTTTTAGAGGCTCTGGTAAACCCGTGGTACAAGATAAAACGACACCCCACGCCAAGCCATATATATCACTGATATATACAAGATTAGCATGAGCGTTTGTATCGTCTATCCCCGTACCACATGAAATTTTACCAGAATTTCTAAAACGGGATAAAGCTAAACGCTTCCTTTAATTAATATGTCACCAACGGGTCTTTAACCTGTTAGCGGGACAAATATAACTAAAATCCAGCGTTCTACAAACGTTTTTAGGGATGTCGTGGAACAAATTTACTCATTTATTGATAGTTCACAAGATTTTAGGGAGAGAACTCCGATGAGGCTTTTGCACATTGGGACATCTAAACTTTGACAGATACCCTTAAACAGCCTCATCATCGTAGCTATAATCCCAAACGCACTTTGCTTATTGATTATATTCCACTTATTTTTAGGTACTGCATGATATTTTCATTACCTGCATTGCAAGCCCTCTATGACGTAATGCCCTGTCATTACATAAGTTTATCATCATACAGTGAAGATTTAAGAGTGTTGCATCCCCTTTACTTACAACCTGTATTCATTCTATCGACCGAGCATAACCACCTCATCACATAAAATTATATAACCTCGTATTAGAGCGTTTAAGCCATTATTACACCCCACCGAATACTTTTATTGTATTTGATAAGTTTTTGGCTGTGCACGACCAATAGACACCTCATTTAAAAGATAAGGCTTGATAATCACCCGAAGAGTAAACTTAGGAAAGTGGAGTTTACACCCTTTGATGATTACCAAGCCTTATTTTATTAGGAAGAGGATTAACAGGCAGTACTAAATATCCGATGTTCCTCTGCAATACTCATACCGTCTGCCGACTGTTCTAACAACCAAACGAGATACTTTTCTATTTTGCCTGTTAGTTCTTCCATTAGGCTGGAGGTCTTGAAGTGTTCTTTTTGCCACTTTATTGCCTCTTGGATTCTTTTTTGGAATTGAGTATGCAGAATCCTATCTTCGGGCAGACGATTTTTTCGATTCTTAAATAGGATATATTTCATATAATAAGACAAGTTTTGTCCCTCGTTTGCAATACAAATACACCATTTATCAAAGTCTTTGGCACTCTTTAAAGTGTCAAACTCTACATCCCAGCAATCATCAGGTAGCTTATCTATATCTTCGTAATATCCAAACCACTCTGCTACTAACTTCCAAAATACATATTTATCCCATAGTTCATTAGCCGTAATACCTTTTCCAAACAGCTCAAACAATTCATCTATTCCAAGTGTCATTTCATACCTTAACAAGTAGTTCGACAGGCTATTTCTACCCACTTTGGGTAACTCTCTCTTCTTTTTAGCCTCCGACATCTTATCATAAAACTTTATCCGTGTACCTTCATAGTCAAAATATGCAGTTCCACTTCTCTCACCACTCCACTGGTTAGGAATAAATTTCTTTATTCCGCTTAACTTCCTCAAATAAGATATAGGAGGTTGAGACATTTCAAAATTATGGGCAAACTCCAAAGACTCCACCTCTGCATTATACATTGGTACGCCCAGTTCTTCGCTCAACATCATAATACATCGTTCTGCATCCTTCAATGACATAGTACGTGTATTATGCCCCCATAAGCATTTAGGAAGACTGCCCTCAAATGATACATACGTTTCAGTGGCTATAACTTTACGTCCACGCCATTTTCCACTACCACCTGTATCATCACCCCTATATTGAGATAATGCTAAACGAGCCACAACATCCTGCCACCTATAATTAGATGGCAGTGCCCATGCGCATAGCTTTAATTTGATTTTATCATACATGGCTATGAATTAAAATGTATTTAGAATGTTATACAAAATTGAGTTTATTAATTATTTACGAAGACGTGCAGCAAATCCCAACTCCATACTTTCAATGAATTCCTGCTTAGTTTCTTGCCTTTTAGCCATCATCCACGCTATTATTTCATCACGCCTAAATCTTAGTATTCGCCCACTTTCCGCACGATAACAAGGTATCTCCTTATGACTTGTCAACTTATAAATTGTATGTTTGGACTGCCCAATCAACTCACTACAAATATCAATGCCGAATACCTCCGGATAATCTTCCATCCGTTTTAGAGGTCTATTGTTCTTCTGTTTTTCGCCTTTACCCTCTGACGGTACTGTTCCCAGCATAGTACAAATTATTTCCCGTAACGACCTTATTTGAGCCAAAACATAATATTCCCACTCGTTTCTTAAAAACTCCATATCATTATACAACCATGCGCTTTCCACAGAATCACGATGATGTTCATTAATGAAACCGTACTTTGCTATTGCACCATACAGGAAATCTTTTGCTAAAATAATTTTTCCCTCTTTCTGCAAGTAGGCTTCTTCATTATAGATATCATCCAACTCTTGACTACTCATTTTTAATTCTCCCTGAACTACAGACTTTACCTTTACTTCATAAGTAGAAATAAAATATTTGCTTTTCCACATAATAATAGCTGCATCAACAACCTTTAATGCCTGTCGGAGTTTTCCTTTATCCCCATCCGTCAACCGCTTCACATAGACAAACAACCAACTTTCACGGACTGCTGCTTCCCCTCTGAGCGACTTGTTTATCAAGTCGCCCAAAGGCATTCCATAATGAATAAACATACCTATAATATTTTTACGACTTTATCCAAAACACTTGTAGAGAAACTGGCAAGATATGTAGCCGTTGTCGTAAGATTACTATGTCCCAGGGCTTGGCTTATTATTTCACGGGGAATATCATTGCCTTGCAAAGTCATGGCCATTGTGTGTCGTGCTGTGTAAGTTGTCAAGTTCAATGAAATTCCTAAAGTCTTACCCATTTTTTTCAAATTGGCATTAATACGTTTGTATCGGCAACGCACATGCTCATACAGTTGTTCGCCATCATACTCTTTAGTAATAATAGGAAGTAAATACTTGCCTGTTTGAGGTGTGTTTGCCTTAAACCATTCCAATAGCTCCTCTATGGCAGGAATAACGAATATTTTTATCGGTTTTACATTCTTGGCATTTTTTGTCTTTTGCCGTTTATACACGATATGCGTTCCTGTTGCCAACACTTCAAGATTGTCTGTTGTCAGGTTTGCCATATCAACAAAACTCATACCTAAACAATAATAAGAAAATAGGTATATCCGACGGGCACGCTCCAATACAAAATTTTGTTGAGGCGAGTTCTTTATCAACTCCAATTCTGTTGGCAGTAAATAGCGTTTTGCCGTTTCCTCCGCCAGCTTGTTGATTTCAAAACCACCTTTGCCAAACGGATAAGTGTTGTTTGAGGCTGCTTTTTCTTTAATGGCTTTATTGATTACTGCACGCAATGTTTTTAAAGTGTGCATACGGGTGTTTCCACAACAACCATTCTTTTCCATAGCCATATTTAAGCGATTGATGTATTTCACGTCTATTTCTGAAAACAAACGTTCTTTTGCCTTAGAGTCATATTTGCAAAACAGGTGCAAGTCACGCTCATAAACCTTTCCATTACCGATGTGACCTGTAGACTTTAAATCCTCCACCTGCTTCACCCAATAATCATAGATTTTTCCTTGTCTCGAAATTCCCAAAAATTCTTCTTCAAATTGGTTTAGTGTCCAATCCACCTGTGCTTTCATAAACTTATTCACCACTTCATTTTTACGTTCCTCGCAACTAATCAACCAGTTGTTATACGACTCATAGTTGGGGTTCACTCGTTTGTCCCTTTTAAATCGGTCCGCATTTGTATCCCACTCATTTTCAAAGGCGGACAATTTTAAATCAATGTATTTTAGTTTACCTCTTTTAGTGATGCGTAAACAAACAGGGTTACTCCCATCTTTTCTTTTGTTACTCGTGTGGAGTACAATACGAAACTTTGCCATAATCTTCTTTCTTTTTTTAATTAATAATACAGTTCTCTATGAGTGCAACGTAAAAATTCAATCCACGATTAAATTTTTGACGAGTAAAATTAACCTATTAAGATTTATTAACAATGAACACACGGAAAGTTTCTTTCAATATACGTCAACCCCATACTAATAATGAGAAATGTAGTAGCAAGATATATTCCTATTTTGTATCTATCTTCGATTAAAGTTTGATTAAAGTTTTAGGGTAAAATAATCCTATTCCATACAAAAGACGATAGACTAAATACAAATAGCCGAACAGAACAAAAGCCTTAAGCAATTAAAGTATTGTTTAGAAACAATTCTAAATAGCAGTAAGTAAAGCCATCATAAAACACTAATAATAAAGACCATACAAAACATACCATAGAATACAACAAATAAAAAGCAATCAATTTATTTGCAGATTAAAAATAAAGCACTACCTTTGCACTCGCAATTCGGGGTGTAGCTCAGCCCGGTTAGAGTACGCGTCTGGGGGGCGTGTGGTCGCTGGTTCGAATCCAGTCACCCCGACTGGTGAAAATCAAGGAGTTAAGATAAACATCTTAACTCCTTTTTTTTGATTCCTACAACAAATCTACAACATTTTTTCCGCTACAACATGTCTACAACTAATAAAAGAAAAATACTAAGCTTCATTTTTCTTTTATTCATATTAGTTTATTTTCATATTACAGAACAAGTCTATACTCCACATTAAGGACCCATATTCTTAAATAATGCAAAAAATCAAACTTGCTATAAGACACAAAGAACATGCTTTACTATAAAATATCATCCAAGATAATATCCCATTATTTCATTTCTTACAGCAAATATCGCCCTTTGCCACTGACTGTGCAAGGCGGCCCTATCGGGCTGGTTGGCTGGAAAAAAATCATCCTCGCTTCGCTCCGGTATTTTTTTCCGCCAAGCCTTGCACCGGTCATTGGCAAAGAACAGCCGGGCCAGTAAGAAATTGAAATACTGGCTCCACGGAGCCGGTCATGTCTAATTTAAATAAAAGAATATGACTGAAGAAGTTGGAAAGAAGGTATGTGAAGGTACAGTAGCAGACCTCATGAAGGACAAGACCGGAAAACAGACGGTTGTTACGTTGACAAGAAAGAATGCTTACCGAGTGAAGAAAATCAGAGAACAAGGGACGGATGACGAAGCCGTCCTTTTTCATTTCCGTAAACGTTGTACGGGAATGGGCTCCTATGTACACACCATCGAAACGGCAGACGGAGAAACAGAACTTCATCCGTCTGAATTTGAAAAATGGGAAGCAGTGGAATTCCTGTATCCCGGCTATCTGGAAGACCTGCTTGATGCTGCATACAATGCATACAGATGGAGTTCCTTCGAACCTGAAGCAAGGGCGGAAACAGACATCATGCAATATGAAAAACAACTTGTAGAGGATCTGAAACAGATTCCGGAAGAAAAACAGAACGAGTATGTCAGTGCATACCATAGCAAGTTCTCTGCCTTGCTGGGCAGTCTCTCACGATGTGCCAGTCCGATGGTGACAGGGCCTGCCAAATTCAACTGCCAGCGCAACAACAAGGCCTTGGACGCATACCAGAACAGATTTGATGAATTTCATGACTGGCGTAATCGCTTCAAGGCTGCCATGGGAAGGATGAAAGAGGCTGCCAAACCGGAAGAACAGAAGCAGGAAGAGGCATGGAACCGCCTGAAGCGTGACATTGCAAGCAGCGCACAGACCATTCATGATATTGATACCGGTAAAGCAAGAGGATACAGCCGTGCCTTGTTTGTCAGCAGTATCCTTAATAAAGTAAGCACCTATGCAGGAAAAGGAGAAGTGGAAATCGTACAGAAAGCGGTGGACTTCATTACAGACTTCAATGCGCAATGCAAAAAACCGGTTATCACTCCGCGGAACCGTTTCTTCCAACTGCCGGAAATGGCACGCCAGGCCAGACTGAAACTTCAGGAAATCAGAGAACGGGAAAACCGTGAACTGAAATTTGAAGGCGGAACGCTGGTATGGAACTATGAGGCAGACCGCCTGCAAATCCTGTTTGACAGTATTCCGGATGACCAGAGGCGCAAGGAACTGAAATCATACGGTTTCAAATGGTCGCCGAGATACCAGGCATGGCAACGGCAACTTACACAGAATGCCGTATATGCAGTCAAAAGAGTGTTGAACCTTCAAAACCTATAAGACATGAAAGACCGATTGAAATATGTAATCGATTCCCGCTACTTCGACGGAACATGCCTGACAAGTATGAGTGACGGATTCCATAATGACTATGGTGGGGAAACAATCGAAGAACTGCGCATACGGGAAAACAATCCCTATCTGAAAGCAGTAACACCTTCTGATATAGACAAGAAGCTGCGGCTATACAATCAGTCCCTGTCCGAACCGTTCAAGGAAATCACCGAAGAAGACTACTATGACCTGCTGGATGTACTGCCACCCTTGCGCATGAGACAAAACTCGTTCTTTGTGGGAGAACCGTATTACGGAAATATGTACTCTTTCTGCTTTACCCGTCAAGGAAGATATTTCAAGGGCCTGCGCTCCGTACTCACTCCGCAATCCGAACTGGACAGTCAGATAGACCGTCACTTGGAAATCATCAACCGGAAAGCCGTAATCTCAAAAGAGGAAACAAGCAAAACAATCAGCGGAGCCAGACTCATTCCCTATTATTTTTCACTGGACGGAAAACAGCCCGTATTCATCTGCAACCTTGTCATCCAATCAGATTCCGGACAAGCAAGGACGGACATGGCGAATACCCTGAAAAGTCTTCGCCGGAACCATTATCAGTTCTATAAAGGAAAAGGGCATTACGAAACTCCGGACGAACTGATAGACCATGTATCAGGAAAGAAGTTCACCCTTGTTTCCGACGGACATTTCTTTCAATATCCTCCCGGCAGGGAATCCGCAACTTTCATCGGATACATCAAGGAGACATCAGAGGAATTTATTTTCCGGATCTATGACCGTGAATATTTCCTGTATCTCCTTAAAAGACTGAGGACCGTGAAAAAGGAATCGGCACAGGGACAAATAAATATCAAATCATAACATTCAGGGGAATGCGGTAGAATGACTGCCGTATTCCCTCATAAAAACAATACAAGTATGAACAAATCGAACACTCTATACTGGAAAACAGCCACAGAACCGGCTGAACGTATTGAGGTCAGACTCGTCCTGAACAGTTATATCGACAATGATAATCTGTATGTAGGACTTGAATCCCGGTCTAAGGAGAATCCGGAATGCTGGGAATCCTACACGGACATCACCGTCAACCTCAATTCCCTTCCCCCGTTCCATGCCTATGTGGACAACCGGGACTGCAACAGACATGTGCATGATTTTCTGACCAGTAACAGAATAGCAGAACCTGCCGGATTTGAATATCAGGGATTCAGAATGTTCCGCTTCAATCCTGACAGGTTGAAGGAACTCGCACCCGAACAGTTCAAGACAATCAGCGCCAAACTGCCACCACAGGATGACATGATAAAGGACATCATCTATCAGGAAAGACATTTCCCTTTGAGAACTGTTCAAGACATTCACGGAATATATCTTGTTTCAAGCAAGGAACTGGAAGAATCTCTGATCGAAGGAGTACGGAACCTGGATGCTGCGGCAAATGAACTGCTGGATGGCATCTGCCTGTTCTGCTCCACACAGGAACTGCGCTATCTTACGGATGCAGAACTGATAGAAACAATCTACGCACAATAAAAAGGAGGAACAAATATGAAAACCGGAGACATTGTATTTCTGAAACGTCCCTATAAGGGATACCGTGCCGTCGAACTGATGGAAAGACTGGAATACCGCTGGCTGGTCAGGATTGTTGAGAGCGGTCTTGAACTGGAGGTATATGAAGATGAACTTATATCAGAATTTTAATACGAATAAAGTGTTATGGAAAAATATCAGTTTGCATTCCATTCGGAAATAATCGGCTATACCTCTCCTCATATCGGCGAGGTCAGAAAAGCCATACACAGAAAAGTGGAAAAGGAAAAGTCTGCCGCCATAAAGAATGATATTGAGCTGCACATGTACAAGGTGCATGACGGCATACCGGTTCTCCTTAACACCTGCTACCTGTACGATGAAAAAGGATGTATGGTACACGGAAGTATCAAGGGAACCAAGGATTATCTGCTTGAGACATGGAGATACCATACAAACAGACATTCCAAAGGTTTCAGTTCCACAAGAATCAGGCCCTGCACGACAAGCAGGGCTTTTTCGTTTGTATAACTCTTAAAATCAGGAATCATGAACCAGACATTACAACTTACAGACTATATTCCACAGTATGTAAGCCTCTACTACGTGGACTACCGGGATGATCTTGATGAGCATGAAGACATCCAGGAGGAATGTATCCGTTCCAACAATATGGAAAAACTCTATGAAAAGGCATACGAATGGTATGAGGAACAGGAAAGCTCAAACATGCACGACTATCTGGAGGAGACAAGAAAGAATATGGAAACGGACAATTTAGCCGGAGAGTTTGAAGAGCATGAAGATGAAATCAGGGAACTTATCTACGACCGGAACGATTCCGACCCGGTAAAGGATCTGATACGCAACTCGTCCGTCACTAATTTCTTCTATTCGCTCGGAGTGGAAATCAGCGGATATCTGACCGGTTGTTCACTGCGGGGAGAATCAGTCGCCATGGCCTGTCATAAGGTACGCCGCGCACTGCATCTGAAAAAGGGACAGTTTGACGAGAAGATTGAAGAACTGGTAGAGAATGCCACATACGGCGGAGAACTGCGCATCTACTTCAACGCCATGTTTGACAGGCTTATCAGCAAAGACCCTGAGAACGATTTCAAAAGCATCCGTTTCCACGGGAATGTAGTGGTGGCCATAGCCGACAGCCGGAACGGTTCCGGACATCATGTACGGATTCCGCTGGACATCACTTTCCCTTTCCGAAGGGAGAACCTGTTTGTCGATTCACAGGTACACTATTCCTATGCCAATGAAGTCTGCGGCATGACCAATGACTGGTGTGATTCCACAAAATGGGAAACGGGCATGATACCTTTTACCGGATCTGTCCGAAAAAGCCGGATGGCTGAATACAAGAAACAGGAAGCCGCTTATGAGCAGACATTCCGAGACGGGAAATGCACCTTCGGTGACATGAACTACAAACGCCACCGTGACGTGCGGTATTCGAATGAATATCCTGCCGGATGCAGATGCCCTCATTGCGGAACTTTCTGGATTGACTGAAAAAACATTTACCAACCAATAAATTCAAACGATATGAAAATCTGCTGTTCACAAGAGCATTACGACAAGGTCGTACAGTATGCAAAATCAATCAATGACAAGACACTGGAAAACTGTCTTGAACGTCTAAAACAATGGGAGAAGAACGAGAACCGTCCATGCGAAATCGAACTCTATTACGACCATGCGCCTTATTCGTTCGGATTCTGCGAACGTTATCCGGACGGGAATACAGGCATTGTCGGAGGACTGCTGTATCATGGAAATCCGGACGAGTCCTTTGCCGTCACCATGGAACGTTTCCACGGATGGAGCATACATACCTGACATATATGCGACAGTCTGTATTGGGGAGCCTCATGCAATATGGGGTTCCCTTTTTTTATGCCGGAGACATGATGACAGCATCCTCATTTCTTGCTGCAAAAATAGCTGTTTGCCGCGCAACTCCCGCAAGGCGGCCCTGCCGGGCTGGTTGTCTGGAAAAAAATCATCCTCGCTTCGCTCCGGTATTTTTTTCCGCCAAGCCTTGCAGGGATGCGGGCAAACAGACAACAGGGACAACAAGAAATAAGAATGCCTGTACCTTACAGGCAGACAATGTATAACAATAAATATCAGAAGTCATGATTACAGACCAGAAGACACAGAACAGGCTTCACGCGGATACCGGAACAGAACTGTTCTCCATCAGACAAAGGAAGGAAACCGTCACAAGGATGCTGGACATTCTGAAAGAAACTCCGGAATACCTGCAGGTTATGAACCATATACCGGCTTATGCCATGGATGACGATACGTCAGAATGGTGGAAATCGGAAGAATCGGAAAATTTCATGAATTCACTCCTGGAAGTGATGGAAAGCTATACTCCGGACGGATACAGGTTCGGACCGAAATCCGCTACGGCCGACCTTTACGGCTACTGGGAAAGCAAGACCGGACGGACAACCCTCTTCCATCTGCTTTTCAGTCTGGAAAGCGGATATGAATGGGGAAAAGGTCTTTCCCATGAGAAAACGGACGCATTCTACAAGGAAATAAAAGAGAAATTTCATGGAGAGGGATTCGACACGGACAGAACAGGCTGTACATCACAGGCCATTTATCTTGTAAAAGGAAAGACACGCCTGTACGTGCATCCGATGGAAATAAGCGGCTACTGTGAAACACTGCATATTCCACAGATTACAGCCATACTGAAAAAAGGAGGCCGTACATTCCGTCTTGTAAAGGATATGATAGCGGAAGAGGTGTATTCCTTCACCGATGAAGAAGAAATGGAATATTACCGTGCCAGATACGGAACGTGCATCCACCGGAACATACTGGATGCCTTCAGCAACCGCCGGGCAGGGAAAGAGAACATACTTTCCATGATGGCATCACGGATAAATGTGGCGACGACATCACATCTTCACGGTATCGGATATGATTCGCCTGCATACAGGTTTGTACATGAGGCATACGACAGACTGGTAAACAACGGAAAGCTGAAGGAGAATGTCCGGGAAATCGGTTGCTGCAACATCATAATGGCCATTTCAAATACCAACGCAATATGAGACTGAATTACAATGACATGCTGCTTCTGGCAATATGGGAATACAACAGGAGACAGGACGAGGATCTGACCCTGGAACTGTTTCAGGAAACATTCGGACAGGTTCCCGGCGCACATTTCCATGACAAATGGGTGCATTATTACAACAAGAACCTGCTGATGATGGCCGCCTATTTCAGGGGTGAGGAAGAAAACGGCCAGAAATTCTGTGATATGATCACCCGACAGGTTGAACGCTATACACAAAACAGGAGGAGAACAGGATGAATACAAAGATACGATATGACCTTGACAGTCTTGAACTGGCAAACGGTGACTTCGGGTATCCCATTACAGAAAAGGAAGTACGGAAAGTGAACCGTATGCTGGAACTGATGGAGAATGTCCGAAGCAGGCAGATGTGCCCGACAGAAGGAGACTGCGTGGAATTTGTCTCACGTTCGGGTGACTATTTCGGAAAAGCTCATATAGAACGGATAACAGGAAAATATGCGGATATATGCCTGATACCGGGAACGGTATTCTGTTTCGATGACATGGGAAAAGCCGCCTATGATACCACCGGAAGTCCCTGGACGCAGGTCAATATCCGGAACATGAAACCCGCAGGTACAGAAATCCGCATATTCAGGACATGGGGATTCGGGAAGCGCAGCAGTACGGGCAGTCTAAGGTTCGATGCTCCGGTCAGGAAATGGGAATACAGAGAACCGAATCCGTTGTATGACGGTTACACCACCCGTAACTGGTTCCGCTATCATATCATGAAACACCGGGACAGGGAAAGGACAGGCGAATACACCTTCCGCAGCGATTCATTTACGCTGTACAGCCGGAGCGAGCTGGACGAGCTGGTCGCAATCCTGAAAGGCAGACTCTACAAGGGAATCCTGCCTGACTCTCTTGTACTTTGGGGGTACCGCATGGATATTAAGGAAATATCACGTGAGCAGTGGAACGGTATGGGACAGCACGGACAAATCCGCATGAAATTCATGGGATACGGTCCGGTCAGAATCCACACGGACAATGAAAACCATACCGTAACAGTATACAGAATCAACGACAGTCTATAACCAATTATAAAATAAAGGAATATGGCACGATATGAAATCTCCAACGAAGTCAGGCCGCTCGACAGGCTCATCACAGGCTTTGCCTCCTCATGCGGCTATGAAATACAGACCGTATTCAACGACCTGCTGCGTTTCATCATCCACGGCTTCTCTCCTGGAGCACCGCCAATAAGCAACTGGAAATACAAGCGTCAGCAAAACGCCTCGTTCATGGAAATGACAGCCGAATGGACACGTATCATGCAGAAACAAATCGGCAGGTCGGGCTGGTTCGACGCTTTCGGTGAACTCCACATGGCCTACTGCTCAAAACCGGGACAGCAGGCAAACGGACAGTTCTTCACGCCGTCACATATCTGTGAACTCATGGTCATGTGCGCGGCAGGTAAAAAAGAGACCGGACAGAGGATGGGAGACCCTACATGCGGCAGCGGAAGGCTCCTGCTGGCATACCATGCGCACAATCCGGGAAACTATCTGGTCGGAGAAGACATCAGCCGGACCTGCTGCATGATGACCGTATGCAACATGCTCGTCCACGGATGTGTCGGGGAAGTGATCTGTCATGACAGTCTCCAGCCGAAGGCATTCACCGACGGATGGAAAGTCAACCAGGCTCTGCCCTTGACGGGAATACCTTCTATAAGACGCATGAAGGAAGAGGAATACAGGCATCCTCTTCCGGAAAATATCGGACGCTTCAAAGAGGCAGTCCGTATCATCAACCTATTGGACAAATAATTACCAACCATTTAAAAAAATATAATTATGGAAGCTTTAGCAACATTGAACAATCAGAGACAGTTTGATTTCCAGAACAACGGAATCGAAGTAATGGACCTTGAAACACTACAGCGTACCTACAAGGAGAACGACATCTACGGCAATCCGGTAAGGGGAATCTACCACTACCAGGTCATCCAGCGCATGACGGACATTTGCCGCCGTCACAACCTGAATTACGAGGTGGAGGAAATCTTCGCCGCCCAGAACAAGAACCGTACACAGCCCGGAGTGGTCATCCTGCCGCAGGTGGAACAGACCTATGGAGAGAAGGCGGTAGAGGCACATGTACTGCGCAGGATCTTCACCACCATCCGTATTCTGAACGGGGATACCGACGAACTGACAACCACACTCGTGGTAGCCTACCATCAGGACGGTATCCAGACGGCAATAGGTCCCTGCGTACGTATCTGCCACAATCAGTGTATCCTTTCACCCGAACGAAGCGTTGCCAACTACGGTAAGGACAAGGTGACTACCGAGGAACTGTTCGGGAAGGTGGATGACTGGATGCGCAATTTTGAGCGTGACATGGATGCGGACAGAAGCCGAATCCAAAGGCTCAAGGAAAAGGTGTTGACACCCGGTGAATTATACATGATCATCGGTATGCTGACGGCTCTGCGTGTATCCCATGACAGTGCAGACAAAAGACTGGCATCACAGGTAGATACCTATCCGCTTAACCAGGGACAGATTTCCGTGTTTACGGAAGAACTGCTCAAGCTCTCACTTGAACAGCCACGCATTACAGCGTGGGATGTCTACAATGTAGCGACAGAAATCTACAAGCCTGGAAAGACTGATTTTCCTGCCATGATTCCACAGAACGGAGCAATGGCCGATTTCCTGCTTTCATATAACCAGAATTAGAACCTGAAACCGAATACGACAGGCCCGGTTCCGTCACCAGCGGAATCGGGCTTTGTCGTTTATCAACCATAATAATAAGATATGGCAGCAAGTAACAGAAAAAAGGCTGAAATGTATATCCTTTTCAGCTGCAACGCATGGCACGAATACAGTTCATTCGAGCCAAAGGCGGTCTTCTCTTCCATAGAAAAGGCAGCAGACATCCTGCAGAAGAACAGAAGAAAACTGAAACTGGAGGAAAATGACGTCGAATGTTTCAGACAGCACAGTCAGACTCAGGGCAGAAATACCAATTACCTGGTACAGTCCTGTCCCTATAATCCAGTCCGCGCAAGAGACTTGGAATGACAAAGAATCCCATTCATAAACAATCATA
>DXLO01000039.1 GCA_019414665.1 Bacteroides sp.
GAGCATAACCTTGCCAAGGTTAGGGTCGCGAGTTCGAGTCTCGTTTTCCGCTCTTTCAGAGAAATCGACAAATGTTGGTTTCTCTTTTTTTATGTCATAAGTTTGCTTCTTCTAGCTGATAATATATATATTTGTGCCCGCAATATTTAAATGATATAACCATGAAAACTTATGATATTTATTTTTCGGATGGAAGCTCAAGCGATAATAAAGGCTTCTTTATAAAAATAGAGGAAAAAGCCATACGTATGGCGGAAGATATGCTGGTAAAAGGGAATAGTTACATAGAGGATTATGCCGGGGGAACTATTTCGGTAGTTGACTCAGAAGGCAATACGGTCTGGAGTAAGCCTATTCCGGTGCAGTGATTGTAAAAAGTAGAAGTATTAATATAAAATAATGAATTTATGTTCTCAGGGATAGTTGAAGAATATGCAGAAGTGGTAAAGGTGGTAAAGGATCAGGAAAATCTGCACCTCACGTTGAAATGTTCGTTTGTTGATGAGTTAAAAATAGACCAGAGTGTTTCTCATAATGGAGTTTGTCTGACTGTAGTGAGTATTCAGGATGGAACTTATACGGTTACGGCCATGAAGGAAACTATCGAACGCTCTAATATTGGTTTGCTGAAAGTGGGAGATAAGGTCAATGTAGAACGCAGTATGATGATGAATGGACGTCTGGACGGGCATATCGTTCAGGGACATGTAGATCAGACTGCTACTTGTGTAGCTATAGATGACGCGGAGGGCAGCTGGTATTTTACATTCAAGTATGCATTCGATCCGGAAATGGCAAAACGAGGATATTTTACTGTTGACAAAGGTTCGGTTACAGTGAATGGAGTAAGTCTGACGGTCTGCAATCCGACTGAAGATACTTTCCAGGTTGCCATTATCCCATATACCTATGAACATACCAACTTCCATACGTTTCAGGTTGGTAGCGTAGTGAACTTGGAGTTTGATATTATCGGCAAGTATTTGAGCCGCATGATGCAGTTGACAAAATAAGGTAGCTGTATTTGTAAGACTTATCCCCGCCATATTTTATGACGGGGATAATTTTTTTATGCAGCAGAAGAAGAATTGTGTTTTCTGCTCTTTTCGTATCTGTTGTTCTGATATGTCTGGTGACTGCCTATAAATCTTTCAGTAAAATCTGACTGTTGTTGTACATATATTCCTTGCGTGCATGCTCCAGAATTTTCCATGAGTCAGAATATTGCTGGCGATCTACCTTGAAATCTTCGGAACCGGCAGAATCTAGTTTCTCCAGCAGTGTACCTACTGTAAGTTTATTGATGTCTATGCCCGGAAGATAGCGTACATCGCCTTTTTTCTCTTCTATTGTTTCGAAAATCAGATGTATGTCTTGCAGTTCATATAAGATCCGTTTGGTGAGTCGGATAGGAATTTTGTATTGTTTGCTTATTTCTTCTGCAGAGTAAGGTGTCTTTTCTTCTGCAAAACTCTTGCAGATGACTGAAAGTATAATGGTGCAAAAGAAATCATGATATCTGCGGCTGATATTTGCACTTTCTTTTCCGAAATCGAACGAACCCAGATTTTGGCTTACGTAGCTCATTTCAGCTCCGAAGAGGCAGATTGTCCAGGAAATCTGTGTCCATAACAAAAACATGGGAATGGCAGCAAAGCTTCCGTAGATAGCGTTGTAATTTGAAACCCATATCTGACTGTTTACATAAAAGAACTGAAATGCCTGAAAGGCGGTTCCTGCCAGTATTCCCGGAAACCAGGCGTGCTTTAATTTGACTTTGGTGTTTGGGATAAATATGTAGAGTCCGATAAACATTCCCCAGGTCAGTGCATATGGGGTAAGTCTTACCAGGAATTTCAGGATAGGCGCAAGTACCAGGAAGTTATCCATGTTCTTTATATATGTAGTCATAAAAATGGTAAGACCACTTGAAATGACTATCAGCAGTGGTAAAAGGAGAATCATGGAAAAATAATCAGTTATTTTGCGAAAGACTGAACGGGGGTGTTTTACCTGCCAGATTGCATTGAAGCTTCGTTCGATGTTGTCTGTCAGTATAAGAACAGTCCATAATAACATGATTAAACCGATTCCGATAAATATTCCACTTTGGGCATGCTCCAGATAGGAGTTTATCCACGAAATAATAAGTTCACTCTGCTGGCTTGCAACACCTTTGCGGAGCTGTATCTCCATTAATGCGTCGAAGTCGAATCCTCGTGCGATGGCGAACAGGATGGCAAGAATGGGAATAATCGACAGTAGCGTGCTGTAGGTCAGTGCGGAGGCACGTATCTGGATACGGTCGTTTAGAAACTGGTTTACAGAAAGATAAACGATTTTGATGCACGAATATATTTGTCGCCGTACGGGAGATATCTCATCTTCGGTAATTCTCCATATGCCGTCGGTGAGAAATTGTAGCCAGTTTTTTATTCTCGTATAACTCATGGCGATAAGGTTTTTCAATGAAAAAAGCAGTCGGTCTATAAGCCGGGTTCCGTTCTCTGCATCGAAATGCAAAGTGTCTGTCATTTATCTACACTCACTGTCACCAGTAAGTTCTAGCGGTCTACCCTCCGACGTGGGGCGAGCAACCCTCCTTAATGCCGGTTTACATGACCTTACAACTCCTAAGATGCACAGCACGCATATCGCTATACGTCTGGTAGGCTCTTACCCTACCTTCTCACCCTTGCCTTTCCGGTGTGGACTGGCGGTTATTTTCTTCTGCATTACTCTACCTTTGCAGGCAGCTTTCTGTTAGGAAGTAGGATGCTCTGTGTTGCCCGGACTTTCCTCTTGTACATATAAGTACCAGCGACAAACCGACCAACTGCTTTCTGTTTGCAAAGGTACGCAAATAAAACGAATTTGTGTCATTTTTGTCAGAAATATCTGCAATTCTATCGAACAGTCTGATAATGAATGTAAATTTGTCAGGCAGTAGTCGTTAACTGCGGTTAATAGGAAAGTTTGCTTTGTTAAAAGAGGGAAAAAAGATGTTGTGTAGAGTACAATCGTATGAATTTTGTTCTACTTTAGCAAATAAAATGTTAAATAAGAGTTGAAATTAACAATTTAAATGATATAAACATATGAAAAAGGCAACTAAAATCGCATTTGGAGCAGTCGCAGTATTGGCTGTCAGTGCAGGGGTGGCAGGGGTTACTACTTATACTCTTATGCAGTCTAGACAAGACAAAAATTTGTCTTTTTATGATGAATTCCAGACAGCGTCTAATGTGCGCTATGCAGCTTTGGATGCAACTAGCATGCAGCCGATTGATTTGACTAAAGCGGCAGAAAGTTCTTTGAACTCTGTTGTACATATTATGTCTGTACAGAGAAGTAAAGTGAAAACAATACAGAGTCAGCCTGATATATTTGATTTCTTCTTCGGTGATGGGCGCGGACGTCAGCAGCAGGTGCAAACTCCTGAACAGCGTGGATTTGGTTCGGGTGTAATTATTTCGAAGGATGGTTATATTGTAACCAATAATCACGTAATTGATGGAGCTGATGAAATTTCTGTCAAGTTGCACGACGGTCGTGAAATGAAAGGACGTGTAATTGGTACAGACCCGACTACCGATTTAGCATTGGTTAAAATAGAAGGTGATGATTTTCCTGCCATACCGGTTGGTGATTCTGAACGCTTGAAAGTTGGAGAATGGGTACTGGCTGTAGGTAATCCGTTTAATTTGGGTTCTACAGTAACTGCTGGTATTGTCAGTGCTAAGGCTCGTGGACTTGGTGCTAATGGTGTAGAGTCGTTTATCCAGACTGATGCTGCCATTAATCAGGGAAACAGTGGTGGTGCGTTAGTTAATGCTAATGGAGAATTGGTAGGTATTAATGCTATGTTGGTATCTCCTACAGGAGCTTATTCGGGTTACGGATTTGCTATTCCTACAAGCATTATGACAAAGGTTGTTACAGACCTGAAGCAATACGGTACTGTACAACGTGCTCTGTTGGGTATTGCAGGACGAAACATGGGTGATGAAACTTATCCGGATGAAATCCGTAAGGAACAGAAAGAGCTGGGCATCAACGATGGTGTACAGGTTGTTGAAGTGACAGAAGGTGGTTCGGTAGATGGCGTTTTGGGAAAGAACGACGTTATAATGGAATTGAACGGAAAGAAAGTGAAGACCATGGCCGAATTACAAGGATCACTGGCTAAATATCGTCCGGGTGATAAGATTAAATTGAAAGTATGGCGTGATAAGAAAGAAAAGACTTTCACTGTAACACTGAAAAATGCCCAAGGTAATACTAAGATTGTAAAGAATGCTGATATGGAATTACTGGGAGCAGCATTCCGCGAAGTGCCTGCCGAATTGAAGAAACAACTGAATTTAGGTTATGGTGTTCAGGTAACAGGAGTAAGTGAAGGCAGAATGGCAGATTCTGGTATCCGTAAAGGATTTATCATACTGAAAGCTAACGGAAAACAACTGAAAACAGTGCAGGATCTGGAAGAAGTTATGAAAGCGGCTTCTCAATCTCCTGATCAGGTATTGTTTATGGTAGGTATATATCCGTCAGGAAAACGTGCCAACTATGCAGTAGATTTATCACAGAATTAAGTATAATAAACAGGTATTGTTTTTGAAGTAAAAAGATATGTTTGAAAAGTCCGAAGGGTTTACTCTTCGGACTTTTGCTTTTTGCTACCTCGACATTGCGTTTTGGTTTATATTGGAGTGGAATGTATACCTAAAGCTAGGTATTTTGTGCTAAAAGCCTTTCTCAGGGTAAAAAAAGAGAGGATATTTAGAACGGTGTCTCTTTTTTTGCTACTTTTGCACAGATTTTGGCTGCATGTGCCGAATGACGCGGCGGCGGCTTAAACGAAGATAATAACTAAAACATAAAGCATGATACACAAAGTATTAATCGCTAACCGTGGCGAAATTGCTGTGCGCGTGATGCGTTCTTGCCGTGAAATGGGCATTCGTACCGTGGCAGTCTTTTCGGAAGCTGATAGAACGGCACGCCACGTACTTTATGCAGATGAGGCTTGCCTGATTGGTCCGGCAGCATCTCGTGAAAGCTATCTGAATATTGATAAAATTATCATGGCGGCTAAGCGCCATGGAGTGGATGCAATTCATCCGGGATATGGTTTCTTATCGGAAAACTCCGAGTTTGCACGTCGTTGTCGTGAAGAAGGAATCATTTTTATCGGTCCTGATCCTGAAACAATGGATGCGATGGGCGATAAGATTTCTGCACGTAAACACATGATTGCTGCGGGAGTGCCGGTGGTTCCTGGTACGGAACAGCCTTTGCAGAGTGTAGAGGAAGCAAAAGAAATCTGTAATCGTATCGGTTATCCGGTTATGCTGAAGGCTTCTATGGGAGGCGGTGGTAAAGGTATGCGCCTTATTCATAGTGAGTCTGAAGTGGAAGAAGCTTATAATACAGCTCGTTCGGAATCTATGTCATCATTTGGTGATGATACAGTTTATCTGGAGAAATTTGTAGAGGAACCGCATCATATTGAATTCCAGATTTTAGGAGATAATTATGGTAATGCGGTACATCTGTTCGAACGCGAATGTTCTATTCAGCGTCGTAACCAGAAGATTGTAGAAGAAACTCCGTCTCCGTTTGTTACTCCTGAATTACGCCAGAAAATGGGTGAGGCTGCTGTAGCGGCTGCCAAGGCTGTAAATTATAAGGGAGCAGGAACAATTGAATTCCTTGTTGACAAACACCGCAATTTCTATTTCCTTGAAATGAATACTCGTCTTCAGGTAGAACATCCTATTACAGAAGAAGTTGTAGGTGTTGACTTGGTAAAGGAACAGCTCCGTATTGCAAACAATGTGCCTCTTCATTTCAAACAGGAAGATCTGAAGCAGCGTGGTCATGCTATCGAATGTCGTATTTGCGCAGAGGACTCTGAAAATAACTTTATGCCTTCACCGGGAGTTATCCGTCAGTTGATGGAACCCAACGGTATCGGTGTTCGTATCGATAGCTATGTATACGAAAGTTATGAAATTCCTATTTATTATGACCCGATGATCGGTAAGCTGATCGTATGGGCTACTACTCGTGAATTTGCTATCGAACGTATGCGCCGTGTGCTTTACGAATACAAGATTACCGGCTTGAAAACAAATATCGGTTATTTGCGTCACATCATGAATGTACCTGATTTTGTAGAAGGTCATTATAATACCTTGTTTATACCAAAGCATCAGGATATGTTGCGTGAATGGGCTGGTCAGAAGGAAGAAGAAACTGAAAATATTGCTATGATTGCAGCATACATCGACTATCTGATGAATCTGGAAGAGAATAATTCTGGCTCTTCAGACAATCGTCCTATCAGTCGTTGGCGTGAGTTCGGATTGAAAAAAGGTGTATTGCGAATTTAAAGAAGATATTTATGGAAATACATATAGGTGATAGAGTTGCTGACGTTACGTTGGTTAGCAAGGAAGGCAATAAAGTACAGTTGACTATCGACGGTGTTCCTTACGATGTTGATATTGTAATGGCAGAAAACGGTAGTTGTTCTATTTTGCATGAAGGAAAATCGTATAATGCAGAACTGATCCGTAAAGAAGGCGGAAAGAGTTATACGGTAAATGCTCATTACCAGTCATATAATATTGATATTATAGATTCGCAGGCAAAATACCTTCGCATGCGTAAGGGAGCTGATGAGAAACAGCAGGATAAGATTGTTTCTCCTATGCCGGGTAAAGTGGTTAAGATTCCAGTAAAGGCTGGCGACCGCTTGCAGGCTGGTGATATCGTGGTTGTGATAGAAGCCATGAAGATGCAGAGTAATTACAAAGTAAACAGCGAATGTGTTGTAAAAGAAATCTTCGTAAATGAAGGTGACTCTGTAAACAGTAACCAGGTTATCATGACACTGGATGTAATTAAAGAGGAGGATTAAATTTATGACAACAGCAGAACAATATAAAAAATTTGAGGAGCTGGATAAACTGGCTGCTCAGGGTGGAGGAGTAGAGCGTGTTGAAAAGCAACATGCCAATGGTCATATGACTGCCCGCGAACGTATTGATATGTTGCTCGATAAAGGTACGTTCAATGAAATTGATAAGTTTGTGGTTCATCACTGTACTGATTTCGGTATGGAGAAGAAACATATTCCTGGTGACGGTATCGTTTGTGGATATGGTAAAATTGATGGACGTCTAGTATATGTTTATGCTTACGACTTTACCGTATATGGTGGAACACTTAGTGCTACCGGTGCGCAGAAGATTGTAAAGGTACAGCAACTGGCATTGAAAAATGGTGCTCCGGTAATTGCTTTGAATGACTCGGGTGGCGCACGTATTCAGGAAGGTGTGGGAAGTATTTCTGGATATGCTTCAATCTTCTATCAGAATACTATTGCATCAGGTGTTATCCCTCAGATTTCAGCAATTCTTGGTCCGTGTGCAGGAGGTGCTTGTTATTCTCCGGCATTGACAGACTTTATCTTCATGGTAAAGGAAAAGAGTCACATGTTTATCACTGGTCCGGATGTAGTAAAGGCTGTTACTCATGAAGAAGTTGATAAGGAAGAGTTAGGTGGTGCATATACTCATAGCAGTAAGAGTGGTGTTACTCACTTCCTTTGTGAAACAGAAGAAGAAACTTTGATGAGTATTCGTGAGCTGCTGAGTTTCTTGCCTTCTAACAACATGGAAGATGCTCCTTCTATTCCTTGTACAGATGATATCCGTCGTGCAGAAGAATCACTGATGACAGTTATTCCTGACGACCCGAATATGCCATATGATATCAAAAATATCATCGAACCGGTAGTCGACAATCATTATTTCTTCGAGGTTATGCCTCACTTTGCAAAGAATATTGTAGTCGGTTTTGCTCGTTTGGGTGGACGTTCTGTAGGTATCGTTGCCAATCAGCCGGCATATCTGGCAGGTGTGCTTGATATTGACGCTTCTGACAAGGCTTCTCGTTTCATCCGTTTCTGCGACTGTTTCAATATTCCTATTGTAACATTCGAAGATGTACCGGGTTTCTTGCCAGGATGTACACAGGAACACAATGGTATTATCCGTCACGGTGCAAAGATTGTATACGCTTATGCAGAAGCTACTGTTCCTAAGATAACAGTAATTACACGTAAGGCTTACGGAGGTGCATACATCGTTATGAATAGTAAACCTATTGGCGCTGATGTGAACTTCTCTTATCCTACAGCTGAAATTGCTGTAATGGGAGCAGACGGTGCTGTGAATATTCTGTATCGTAAAGCTACGCCGGAAGAAAAAGCTAAGGCTGTAGAAGAATACAAGGAGAAATTCTCTAATCCGTATCGTGCAGCTGAACAGGGCTATATCGATGAAATCATTCTTCCGAAAGATACTCGTTATAAACTGATTCAGGCACTTGAAATGACTCAGAATAAGAGTGTAAGCAATCCTCCGAAGAAACACGGTAACATGCCTTTGTAATTGATTTGAAGGAAATAATATAAATTTAGCCATCTCAACCTAATCCGTTGGGATGGCTTTTTTGTTTTAATTCCATATAATTTCATGATATAGCACAACTGTTGTGTTTATTATTGTTTTTTATTTGTTTTTTAAGCAGACTGTATCGTTTGCAAGGCGACAGAAGTTTATTGAATATAATTCTTAAAATAATATTAAGTAGTATTTAAACACGTTTGAAAGCGTGGCGGTCAGTTCGAGGTTTCCTCTTTTTATATCGATTTTTTTGTATCTTTGAAGCGATAATTATTTAAGCTATTAGTATATGATGAAAAAATGGATAATGATGGCAGCATTATTTGGCTGTCTGTTTGCCGGAGTCTCTACAGTACAAGCACAGGAAGTTACTCCTGATGAAGTAGGATATATAGTTAAAGTGGGTGATGAAGCTCCCGATTTTGAAATGACTTTGACCGACGGTCAGAAAGTAAAATTATCTTCTTTGCGTGGAAAAGTTGTGATGCTTCAGTTTACAGCAAGCTGGTGTGGGGTTTGCCGTAAAGAAATGCCTTTTATCGAGAAGGATATCTGGCAGAAACATAAAGATAATACTTCATTTGCACTTTATGGAGTAGACCGTGATGAACCTTTGGAAAAGGTTAAAGCTTTTGCAAAGCAGACAAAAGTAACATATCCGCTCGGACTTGATCCGGGAGCAGATATCTTTGCTAAATATGCGGTTCGTAACGCTGGTATCACCCGCAACGTGTTAATCGACAAGACTGGCAAGATTGTGATGATGACACGTTTATATAACGAGGAAGAGTTCTCTACTTTGTGTAAGAAAATAGATGAACTGCTGAAATGATGCGGCTTAAGTATACATTACTCATCCTATGCTGTCTGGTCGTTCTTCCTGGGTTTTCTCGTAAGAAAAAGACTTCGGGATATGAACCTCTATTTGGAAAATCACAGGCAGCCTACCAGATTACTTCCAGTTCATTAAAAGGAGCTACCTTCTATTTGGTCAGCGGTCATGGAGGACCAGATCCGGGATGCATCGGCAAGTATAGAGGAAAGGAGCTGCACGAAGATGAATATGCCTATGATATTGTTTTGCGTTTAGGCAGAGAATTGCTGAAACGTGGTGCTAAGGTTCATTTTATTATTCAGGACAAGAAAGATGGAATCCGAAATGCTGCGATATTGAATAACAGTAAGCGGGAAACATGTATGGGTGAAGCAATTCCATTGAATCAGGTAGCAAGGTTGCAACAGCGTTGTGATGCTATTAACCGGTTATATCGTAGAGATAATAGCAATTATAAACGTGCAATCTTTGTTCATGTGGATAGCCGTAGCAGAGGTAAACAGACGGATGTTTTCTTTTATCACTCACCTGGCAGTAAATATGGAAAACGTCTTGCCGATCAGTTGAAGCGTACTTTTACTGCAAAATATGACCGTCATCAGCCTAATAGAGGATTCAATGGAACGGTTAGTTCGCGTAACTTGTTTGTCCTTCGGAACTCAACGCCTTATGCTGTCTTTTTGGAATTAGGAAATATTCAGAACGCACGCGATCAGCAACGTTTAGTGATACCCGACAATCGTCAGGCATTAGCCAACTGGATTGCTGAGGCTATGGTTAGCGATTATAAGAAAAGTAAGTAGTAACTGTATGATATTCAGTTGTTGAAGAGAAATAGTTTAATTTTGTCTGTATTGGATAGGCAGTATATAGTTAACAGCTGAACATTGAAAAAACAATAGCGGAACTTCTGTTCATTGAGCAAAAGTTCCGCTATTGCTTTTTTGCCTGAACCTGAGAAACACGTTATTCAGATATAAAGTGAAACTCTCAAGCAGGTGATTTTTATTAAGTTCTGCCATGAAAAATTTGATACTAAGACCTTTCTTTTTTGGCAGAACTTATTGATTTTTTATTGTCGGTCAGGTTTATTCTTCAGCAAGTAACAGCTCCATTACCTGACAAGCTGATTTAGCCACAGAAGTACCAGGACCAAATATAGCCATAACTCCAGCTTTATACAGGAAGTCGTAATCCTGTGCCGGTATGACACCTCCTGCAAATACCAGAATATCTTCACGTCCCAGACGTTTCAACTCTGCAATGATTTGTGGAATTAAAGTCTTGTGTCCGGCGGCTAATGAAGAAACTCCTACTGCATGAACATCGTTTTCTACGGCTTCGCGAGCAGCTTCCTCCGGAGTCTGGAACAACGGTCCCATGTCAACATCAAAACCACAGTCTGCAAATCCTGTAGCTACAACTTTTGCACCACGGTCATGTCCGTCCTGTCCCATTTTGGCAATCATTACACGCGGACGGCGACCCTCTTTCTTTGCAAATTCTTCAGTCAGTTCGCAAGCTCTTGCGAAATCTGCATCCTTTTTACTTTCTGATGAATACACGCCTGAAATAGTTCTTATTACTGCTTTATAACGTCCTACAATTTTTTCACATGCATCGGATATTTCTCCTAATGTGGCACGTACGCGAGCGGCTTCTACAGCCAGTTCCAGCAAGTTGCCTTTACCTGTACGTACGCATTCGGTAATAGCTTCCAGTGCTTTGTCTACTTCGGCCTGGTTTCTTCCTTCGCGCAGGCGACGTAAGTTTTCTATCTGTTCCTGACGTACAGCTGTGTTGTCTACTTCCAGAATATCAATCGGATCTTCTTTTTCCAGACGATATTTGTTTGTACCTACGATGGTCTGTTCACCTGAGTCGATACGAGCCTGTGTACGAGCTGCAGCTTCTTCAATACGCATCTTAGGTATACCTGTTTCGATAGCCTTAGCCATACCACCCAGTTTTTCGATTTCCTGAATGTGTTCCCAAGCTTTATGCGCCAGTTCGTTGGTCAGCGCTTCTACATAGTATGAACCACCCCACGGGTCTACATTTTTACATATCTGGGTTTCTTCCTGGATATAAATCTGTGTATTACGTGCAATACGTGCAGAGAAATCAGTTGGCAGAGCAATAGCTTCGTCCAGCGCATTGGTATGCAGTGACTGAGTGTGTCCTAGTGCAGCAGCCATTGCTTCGATGCAAGTACGTCCTACGTTGTTGAACGGATCCTGCTCTGTAAGCGACCATCCTGAAGTCTGTGAGTGTGTACGCAGTGCAAGTGATTTCGGATTCTTCGGATTAAACTGTTTTACAATCTTTGCCCAAAGCATACGTGCAGCACGCATCTTGGCAATTTCCATGAAATGATTCATGCCGATTGCCCAGAAGAAAGACAAACGAGGAGCAAAGGCATCGATATCAATACCTGCAGCAACTCCTGCGCGCAGATATTCCAGACCGTCGGCAAGTGTATAAGCCAATTCGATATCGGCTGTAGCACCAGCTTCCTGCATGTGATATCCTGAGATAGAGATAGAGTTGAATTTCGGCATTTTTTGAGAAGTGTACTCAAAGATATCCGAAATGATCTTCATGGAGAATGCAGGCGGATAGATATATGTGTTACGCACCATGAACTCTTTCAAAATATCATTTTGAATAGTTCCGGCCATTTCTTCCAGTTTAGCTCCCTGTTCCAGTCCCGCATTGATATAGAATGCCATAACAGGAAGTACGGCGCCGTTCATAGTCATGGAAACTGACATCTTATTCAATGGAATACCGTCGAACAATACCTTCATATTTTCCAGTGAGCAGATAGAAACACCAGCCTTACCAACATCTCCCACTACACGCGGATGATCTGGGTCGTAGCCGCGGTGTGTCGGAAGGTCGAAAGCAACTGACAAACCTTTCTGTCCGGAAGCCAAGTTACGGCGATAAAATGCATTCGATTCTTCAGCTGTAGAAAATCCTGCATACTGGCGGATAGTCCACGGACGGAACGTATACATCATCGAGTACGGACCTCTCAGGTAAGGAGGAATACCCGCAGCATAGTTCAGATGCTCCATGCCTTCCAGGTCTTCTTTCGTATAAACCGGCTTCACCTGAATCTGTTCCGGTGTTCTCCAATTGGCTTTGATGTCATTGGCTTTTTGCCATTCCATACCATTTTGAGGATGGAATCCGGCATATATATCGATATTTTTAAAATTCGGTTTCATAGCATTACTTAATTCCTAGCTTTTCATTATATTCTTTCAAGGTCTCCAATACGTTGCAGCGTACATGTATGAAGTTTTCTATGCCGGCAGCTTTCAATTCTTCCATGCAAGCAGGAGCTCCTGCCACAATAAACATGGCTCTTCCGTTTACAGCTTTGAATGCCGGAATAGCATATTCTGCATATTCATCATCGCTTGAGCAAATAACAACGATGTCAGCGTTGGCTTTCATTGCAGCCTCTACTCCTTCTTCAACGGTTGGGAATCCCAGATTGTCTATTACTTCATATCCGGCACAAGCCAGGAAGTTGCATGAGAACTGTGCGCGTGCTTGTCGCATCGCAAGATTTCCGATAGTCAGCATGAAAGCTTTTGGACGTTTACCAGAATGTTCTGTCTGCAAACGTAAAGCTTCAAATTCGCTGGCAGCACGGCTGGTTTCCAGTTTGGCAAATGAAGCTTCTTCCTCGTGATTATGTCCGCCACCACAGCAACATTTGTGTTCTGATGGAGTCTTTTCTCCTGCCAATTCGTTGAAATTAGGATACTGATTGGTTCCCAGCAGGATTTCTTTACGTTTCGAAACAGCTTCATGGCGTGCTTTGTTGCTTGCGTTAACAGCATTTTGTACGCTTTCGTCGAAGATAGACTTAACCATTCCGCCGGCCTCTTCTACTTGCAGGAACAAATCCCAGGCTTGTTTAGCAATAGAGACTGTTAAATTTTCAATATAATATGAACCTCCGGCAGGATCGACAATGCGGTTAAGATGAGATTCTTCTTTCAAGAGTAATTGCTGATTACGTGCAATACGTTCTGAAAAGTTATTAGGAGTTTCGTATGCTTTATCGAAAGGAGTTACTGTGATAGAATTTACTCCTGCAATAGCAGCACTCATAGCTTCAGTCTGAGTACGGAGCAAGTTTACATGAGCATCGAATAAGGTCAGATTAAAGCTTGAAGTTTCGGCATGAGCAATCATTTTGCAAGCACATTCGCATTGCGGGTTGTAAGCCTTGACAATATTTGCCCATAACATACGTGCTGCACGGAACTTGGCAATTTCCATGAAATAGTTGGAACTGATACCGAAGTTGAATTTGATCTTCTTTGCAGCCAGATCAACAGGAACTCCTGCTTCTGTCAGTCTGTTCAGATATTCATTTCCCCATGCCAGTGCATATCCGAGTTCCTGATAAATATAAGCTCCAGCATTGTTTAGTTGAAGTGAGTTGACTCCTATACAACGGAAATGAGGATATTCAGCCAGAATTTCTACCAACTCTTTTGCTTTCGATATGATCGGGCTGACATCTTTCCCTTTTTGAAGCATTTTGCCGATAGGGTCGAAGTTTATTGAGCCGTACAGTTTATTCGGATCATATCCTTTTTCTTTGAAATAAGCAACGAGTAATTCAGCCAGCTGAGTAGAATGGCGCTGACAAGTAGTGAAGTTAATTTCTATACAGTCGCAACAGATGTCTTTCAGTAGAGTTGCAATGTATTCAGCACTCAAATCTTTGGGTTTAATGTGGAAACCCAGTGAGTCAATTCCCTTGTTCAGCAAATCAAGTGCTTTCTGGTTTGCTTCAGCAGGTTCTTCTACACGAATGTCCTGACGGATATACCAGGTATTGTCATCTTTTTTATTACCTCTGATGTAAGGATATTCTCCCGGAAGTCCTTCAGTTGTTTTAAGTCCTTCCAAATCTTCTTGGCGGTAAAACGGTTTTACTTTAAATCCTTCGTTTGTTTTCCACACCAATTTCTTTTCGTAATCGGCTCCTTTCAAGTCGACCATGATTTTATCCATCCATTCTTGTGTCGATACGGAGGGAAAATCTGAAAAGAGTTTTTCTTTACTATCTGCCATAGTGAATGAGTGTTTATGATATTATGATTTAAGTTAGTTGGCATGGAGGTTGGAACCCATGCGAGGCAAATATACAAAGTAAATTGCACATCCCGACAAAAAGTGAGTATTTTTTTAGATTCAAATGTTTGACTGATTCTTTTTAATTGCCTACATTTGTGGCGCTTAAAAATATAGTTCCTATGTTTAAAATCGGAAGTGACGGATAACATAAGATAGCACTA
>DXLO01000004.1 GCA_019414665.1 Bacteroides sp.
AATTAAAAACAAGATAGATTTTAAAATAAAACAGCACGGAATTTGAAGAAGAACCAGTGTTTTTTGCAAAATATCTGTCACATCTGTCACGCCAGTGCTTTAATGGGCTAATAAACAGCGTGTTAAAAGTGTGACGGATTGTGTGACAGATAAAAGTCTGTCACAGTGTGTCAATGTGTATGCGGACACTGGTTATAGGGGCGGTCGATGAAGCTATACCGTAGTTGGACGATTTAGTATAATGTGTTGTGAGATAGTGTGTTCCGCTATTAGGAACAACTTGTTTCAATAGTGGAATAAATAGTTTCGCTCTAATGGAATAACTTGTTTCAACCATGTGGAACAAATAGTTCCACATGGTTGAAACAAGTTATTCCAAACAGTGGAACTTTCTGTTCCACCTTAAGTCTACCGCTTCAGGGTAACTACTCTTTCACCGTATTTGCAAGAATAGTTGGCAATCTTTTCACTGCGCCGTGAAGACTTTCTTAATGTTATCTTCTGCATAATGTAAAAATAGGCCTAAAGAAAATATCAGACAATAAAATTAAATGCTATCTTTGTTGCTACACAAGCAGAAAGAATAAGATGAACAGAAAAATGAACAGGGCATTTTATATGCTACTATTTACTTTTAGCCTTTATGGATGTAATGTTGAAATGTCCCAAAAGGTAAATGAAACATTATACCAGGCAGAAAACTGTATGGAAGAGTTTCCGGATAGTGCACTGTCATTATTGCAGCATATTTCCCATCCGGAGGACTTGAAAGGGAAAGCACAAGCGGACTATGCTTTGCTTTATTCGCAAGCCTGCGATAAGAATCAGATTTCTATTACAAATGATTCGCTGATACGGATTGCGGTGAGATACTATGAGGATAAAGATGAGGATTTCAATGCTGCTAAGAGTTATTTTTATCAGGGTTGTGTATATCGCAATGCCAACCAGGATGCAATGGCTATAGAGGCTTACTTGAAGGCATTGGATAAGATGCCGAAAGGAAAACCGCATAAATTGTGGATGCAGATATATTTCAACTTGGGAGAGCGATATCGTTATCAGAATCTCTATGGCAGCAGTATGGAGATGTTTCAGAAATGTTTGGGGGCTTCTAAGGAGTTGAAAGATTCTTCACTCTTGTTTTTCCCTTATCGAGGGATTGCAAACGCCTATTTATTTACAGAAAAAAGCGATAGTGCTCTGATATATTACCAAAAGGCGTTGGCTATCAGTCAGTATATTCATAATGACTTTTGGGAATCGGCTATATTAGATGATATAAGCAATACTTATCTATATAAAGGAGATACGCTCAAGGCTGAACAATTTATTAGGGCTTCCATTGAAAAAGATAAGTCAGCCAGCAGTTTATATCTTAGGAGTAAATTCCTTTGCTATAGAAATGAACTGGATTCTGCCAAGGAATTGCTGTTAGTGGGATGCCAATCTAATAGTTTATATATCAAAACCAATTGTTACAATCTCTTATATGAAATAGAAAAGAAATTGCAGAACCATTTTTATGCTTACGCCTATAATGATTCATTCAATCTTTACCGAGATTCTATAGAAATATTAAAACGACATCAAGAAATACAGAACCTACACATAAAACACGCCATAGAACTACAGAAAGGAGAAGAGAAAAGGAAAGAAGAAAATATTTATTGGATAATCTGTTTCATATTTATGATGCTTTTGTCAGGCAGTTTATGTCTCTACTTATATTTAAAGAAGAAATACAAGGAATACCTTTTAAGAAAAAGGATATTAACTCTAAATGACCAAAACCAAACGATCAGTAATTATCTGGAACAGAAATTGGGCAAAGAGATTCTATTACAGGAAACAATTACAGCCTTTAAAAGGGAAAAATTACAAAGAGGGATAGATACTTTTAATGTTTCTCCATGGAAAGAAAAACTAAACGAAGCAGAGAAACAAATTAAATCCGGTGATTATATAAGGCCGGACGAACAAAGACTACTCTATCAGGAACTCGATGTCTCTTTCAAGGAATTTATAGCCGGCATTACTGAGATTTATCCCAAGATGAGCAGGGAGGATGTTTATTATTGTATTTTGTCCAGTCAGAATTATAAGTCCCGAACTATTATGTATTGCATGAGCAGTTCGGGCGGTGCACTTCGTACCCGTAAGAACCGATTGAAGAAAAATATGGCTGAAGATACGTTTCAAATGATATTTCGTAAATAAGAATCCTTGTCACATGATGATTGTGGCAGTCGTAATAGGCATATTGTAACGCTTTTCCTTGTTTTTGTAACGCTTTTACTGCTACAGGAAATGGATGTTTTCTCTAAATTTGTACAAACGAAAAACACAATGATTATGAGAAAAGTACTATTATTATTGCTTTGCTGCATCAGTGGTGTAGTTATGGCGGAAACGCGAAAAGATATTGATTTGAAAAAAAACGATGTAGAGATTCGTCCATTATCAATAATGTCTGAACCAACAGCATATCAAGCCGATGCTGTAATCTGTATCTGGTTGCCAAATGCCTCTCCTTATGTAACCGTCAGCATTGTCAATGAAGAAACGGGCGTGCAGGTCTATTTTATGATATATGCCGGAATAAACAATATTCAGATAAACCTGGAGAATGAGATAGAAGGAATATATACGCTGAAAGTAAACCTAGAAGGAACAGAATATACCGGATATTTTATACGATAATCACTGCTCATCAATATCAACAAAACCATTTAATATGATGAAAAGCTTAGCAAAATTGGAAGCATTCAAATTGGACAAGAAACAAATGAATGTCCTAGGTGGGAAAGGCTATATGTGCGCCGACAACCAAAGAGAATTTTATTGTATGACTGACTGGGGACACGGTTATGATATAGATAACGGGGCAGCAGTATGTGGATGGGATAATCTGGAAGCTCAAGATCGGTTGAGAGATGTATATAGAGACCAAGGCGTAGGTAAGGATTACAAACATATATTCTGCTATTAAAGTTATGAAAGTTCTGCATTTCTGTCTGCTTGCCATGTTTTTTTCTTGCACTTCGAATGTGGAAAAGGGTGAATATACTATTCTGGACCCTACCACGTTTGAAGAAAAGGAACTGTTATTGTCAGACTATGTAGACGAAGTCCGTTTTATCATATTCGATACGACTTTCCTTTTCAGGGGATTCGGAGACTATTATATAGATGAAGACAATATTATTATAGATAGTACCGAAGGCATAGCCAGATTCACCCCTAAAGGAAAATTCCTGAATAAAATAGGTCGCATAGGAGAAGGCCCTGCTGAATATCTTGATTTCACAAGTATGGCGGTAGACCCCATAGAGAAAAAAGTTTATGTGTATATGATGGAAACGTTCCGGTTGTCTACCTATTTATTTGATGGAACATATATCGGTACCAAACAAGTGGAACATTCCAAACGTCGATACTGGCCTAGGTCTATGATATACGACCAAGGAAAATTGTATTTCCTTTTCGGCTTGAATATTGACTCGGCGGATTATCCCCAATACGAATGGGGTACACTGGATACCTGTTCCGGTCAAATATCACTGAGAGTAGCAACTGATAAGGTTTGGGGACGTACCAACTCACCTTCATCTCCCGATAGTTATAATAACCAGCTCCTTTATTGGAACTTTTTTAATGACAGTATCTATCGTTTGAAAGGAAACCATTATGAAGTGGAATATTTATGGGCAAAAGGAGACTGGCGGTTTACCTATGAGGATGGATCACAAATCTTTTCCCCTCTCCGCAAGGGCTGTCTGCGGATCTATACTATGGCCGAGACCAATAATTATTTGTATATTGTATTCTATCGACAAGGAGGAGACCTTATTTGTTTCTATGACAAGAAACTCAAAAAAGGATGGCGTGCTCTCCGGATTACCGATGACATATATCATACTGATATCAGATTCCTATGGAACGGGTATCACAATCTGAACGGGCGGGAATATATGTCACAAGTCATACGGAGCGAAGAGTTGAAGGAGAAACTTTACGAGGGTGGAACTCCGGAAGGAAAAAGGATAGCGGACCAGATAGATGAAGAGGCGGGATTGATGCTCATGCTCTTTAGGTTGAAAGAGAGAAGTGAATAATAAATAGATGTTATGGAATAAAAAAGATTAGAAATATGCCGGGAATTGACCACACCACCTATATACTTTACCGATATTTAAAAGAATTGTCGGTAAAGATAAGCTATGGAAGTATCCGGCAGTCGCTGGATACCCCTATGGGAAATACCTTGCGGGGAATAAGTGACGCTTTAGATGAGTTTCATATCGTGCACGAGGTTTATCAACTTCCGGCAGAATACTTGAAGGAATTGGAGTGCCCTTTCATTTCGGTTATACAAAACGGACATTTCTGTATCGTAAAGAATATGAACGAAAAAGAAGTGATGCTGATATTCGACAAGGGAAAGAAAAGCATTGTTTCTCTGGAGTTTTTCCTTACAATATGGAAAGGTACCGTGTTGATAATAGATCCGTTGCAGACAGTTCAGCAAGAACCTTATTACAGAATAAAACAGATTGTTAGCTACCTTTATATATATAGATATCTCATTATTCTTGCTTTGGCAGGTATGATATACTTGTTTGTAAATCAAGCTCATATAGGAGAAACGCTTTTTAATCTGATGACATGGGTGGGATTGACTGTGGCCATCGGCATCATCTATAAAGAGTCATACGATAAGGATTTTCTGCAACGCTTTTGTAAGATAGGTACTGTGGTGGACTGTAATGGGATACTACATTCCAAGGCTGCCAATATAGGGGGACTAGTCAGTTTGGGGGAAATGGCGTTGCTCTATTTTTCCACATTATTTCTTTATACGGCAATCCATGGGGCTGATTGCCTTATGATGTGGGTTCTGTCAACGGCTATTGCTTTAATAACCACCCTATGGTCTGTAGTTTATCAGGTTATAATCGCAAAGAAACTATGTATGCTTTGCACCTTATTGGATATGGTTATTTGGGCACAAGCTGCTATATTATATGGTTTTTATCATACAGATTCATTGGGTTTGACTCCGTCCTCGGTTGTTTTATTGCTGCTTGTTGCAGGGCTTTGCTGTAGCATTTGGTATTCCTTGAAAGAGTTGATTAGTGCCAATTATCAAAGTATACAGTTGAAGACTCAGAAAGAAGCCCTGCTATCTTATCCCGTCTTACTAGATACGTTGCTCTCTATGGAAACTGAAATACCCCAAGCGGAATCTGCTATTGTCCTGCATAATGAGAAACAGGCTGATAGGAAAATACAAATTATAATAAATCCGCATTGCAAGCATTGTGCCCTACATTACAAGGAATGGCTACGGCTGGATACTTCTGTCAGTCTGCTTTTTTCTGTTTCCGATCGGAACAGACAGGATAAAGAAGTTGCGTTGGCAGTTATTTCCTGTTACATCAGACACGGATTTCGGCAAGCCATGGATTTGCTTGGAGAATGGTTTGACAAACATGATACCGGACTGATAATACACTATCCACTTGTACCGCAAGCAGAACAGGTATTAGAGGCACAACGGGCTTATTGTAACAAGATTCATTTGCAGCATACTCCATTTATTACTATCAACGAAAGGAAAATGCCCGGAATCTACACTATAGAAGATTTGCACTATGTGCTATAAAGATATTGTTTGCAAACAAAAGCCAAGCGATAAGGGCTGTACATATCGCAACAAAATTATTTATGATCTAAAATCTTATCATTATGAAGACATTGGACAATCTGAAGGCATTCAGTCTGAAAAAGAAACAGATGAAGCAAGTTGGAGGTGGTAGTTATTGTACCGACTTAATTACAAACTACAATAACAATCACACTAAATGGTCCAAAGAAGTGCAAGAAATAGCTTTGGATATGATGCAAGCTCACTGTTAAGCCTAAAGTACCAAAGTTTATCAATTACAAAATTTTATTGCAAACGGATTTTATTAATTATTCAAAAGAAGCAACTCAGTATGAGTATGCTTCTTTTGATAATATAAAACAAAAAGAATGAGAAAAATAAATTTCATAATAATTCTCTTATTATCAAGTATCTGCTGTTTTGGACAGGGTGCTTCCGCCTCTTCTATAAACCGAAGAGCAACTTTATTTTTAAACAAGCGTGTAGGAATTAAAGACTACAAGATTGGAAAACCAGACTATACATGCATTAAGATGAAAGATAGTATTAGCTCTTTTTTCTTAGGCAAGGTAGATACTGTATCTATTGATAAGGTGACCATAGATTTAAAGGTATCTATTTTAGGAGACACAATCCTGTATTCTGTCAGTAATGAGGAACGCAGTACAGAGGAGGACAATCAAAACTGTATTTCATACGCTTTTGAAAATCTATTTGAATCTAACGGAATAAAATCAGCTCCATTATGTTGCCAATTTACGCTTATTACGGACAATAGTAGTGCAGACTTATTATTAAATAAATTCTGTGATCCGTATACTTCCTTAGGAATCGGACTTCCCGATTCTTTACAGAATAAGAGTCTTATCGTGTGTTATGATAAGAATAAGGCTTTGATACACATGGCTTTCTATTACAATAATAGTTTTTATAGTAAGAATGGAGGAGGAGTATTACATACGGTTTATAAACGGTTTTCTGATATAAAGCGTCATTATCCGGAAATTAAATATATAAGAACCTATAAAATTAAAGCCCAATATCAGAAACAAAATAATGAAACGTTTTCCTCATTACCAGCAGCATGACCAGATGGACTGCGGCCCTACCTGCCTCCGCATGATAGCCGCTTTCTATGGTAAGCATTATTCTTTGGAAAGGCTGAGGGAAAAGTCATTCATTACCCGTCTGGGAGTATCCATGCTGGGTATCAGTGAAGCAGCCGAAAAGATAGGTTTCCGTACCATGGGTGTGCAAATATCCTTTCAACAATTACTGGAGGATGCGCCCTTGCCTTGTATTGTACATTGGAATCAGCAGCATTTTGTGGTGGTGTATCGCATGTCGAAAGGACAAGTGTGGGTGGCCGATCCGGGAGCCGGAAAGGTGAAATATGCCCAAGAGGAATTTTGTAATTGCTGGCAGAGCAATAAAAAAGAAGGAAAGGCGACAGGTATTGCTTTATTGCTGGAACCCACACCGGATTTCTATGCGGTGGAAGAAGAAGACACGATAGATTATCAGGGATTGGGATTTCTGTTCTCTTATCTGCGCCCATACAAACAATTATTGGGGCAATTGTTACTTGGTCTGTTGCTGGGTAGCCTTATCCAGCTATTACTGCCTTTCCTTACTCAATCCATAGTGGACTTTGGCATCAGTAACCAAAACCTAAATTACGTATATCTGGTTTTATTGGCACAACTGATGCTGACTTTCAGCAGCTCTACCGTAAACTTTATCCGTGGCTGGATTTTGCTGCACTTGGGAACACGAATCAACATTTCCCTCATCTCCGACTTTCTGAGCAAACTGATGAAACTGTCCATGGGGTATTTCGATACTAAAATGACTGGGGATATTCTTCAGCGCATCAATGACCATGCCCGTATTCAAAGCTTTTTGACAGGTAGCAGCCTGAACATTCTTTTCTCTATGTTCAATATATTGATATTTGGAATTGTACTGGCTCTTTATAGCGGTACTATCTTCCTGATTTTCATCATAGGGAGTCTTGTCTATATTATCTATGTATGGTTGTTCCTGAAGAAACGGGCGGAACTGGACCACAAGCGTTTTGCTCAGCAGTCTGCCAATCAGAGTAGCGTGGTACAATTGGTTACCGGTATGCAGGAAATAAGACTCAGTGCCTGTGAGCAACAAAAACGCTGGGAGTGGGAACGTATACAGGCAAAACTTTTCCGTCTGAATATCAAAAGTCTTGCCCTCGCCCAGTATCAGGATTCGGGAGCTATATTCATAAATCAGACGAAGAATGTAATCATTACCGCACTGGTAGCGGCATTGGTGATAGAAGGGAAAATGACACTGGGCATGATGCTTTCCGTGCAATACATCATAGGGCAACTGAACAGCCCTATAGACCAGTTGATTACATTTATCAGAGATATGCAGGATGCGCGCCTTAGTGTAAACCGGTTGGGCGAGATAAGGAATAAAAAAGATGAAGAAGATAACAACAGAGGGCAGATAAGGAATATTCCCCCTAGCAAAGATATAGAAATAAAGAACCTTTCATTCAGTTATGACCCACTAAATGAAACGCCGACGCTCAATCATATTAACCTGACTATTCCTGCCGGAAAACAAACGGCCATAGTGGGAATGAGCGGAAGTGGAAAAACCACTCTTGTGAAGATGTTATTGGGTTTTTATCCTCCTGCTAAAGGAGAAATAACATTGGGCGGTATCAATTTGAATAATTACAATATACGCCAATGGAGAAAAAAATGTGGCATAGTAATGCAGGACGGATTTATTTTTTCTGACTCTATTGCCGGAAATATCGCTCCCGGAGTAGAACATATAGATACTGAATTATTAAGGTATGCCGCCCGTATAGCCAATATCGAAGAATACATAGAATCACTTCCTATGGGGTATAACACAAAAATAGGCCAGGAAGGGCATGGGTTGAGTCAAGGGCAGAAGCAACGTATCCTTATAGCCAGGGCTGTATACAAGGAACCTCATTATATTTTCTTTGATGAAGCCACCAATGCTTTGGATGCAAACAATGAACGTACTATCATGTCTAAACTGGAGAAATTCTTGCAGGGGAAGACCTCCATTATTGTGGCACACCGCCTGAGTACAGTCCGCCATGCCGACAATATAGTTGTGATTGAAAAAGGAATAATAGCCGAAACCGGCACACACGAAGAGCTGATAGCGAAAAAAGGCATTTATTATCGTTTGGTTAAAAACCAATTGGAACTATAAGTACATATCATGGATATAGAAGATAAAGAACTGAAAAGTGAGGAGATACAGGAAATCCTGTCGCGTCCGCCTCATGCACTGATACGATGGGGAATTACTGTATTCTTTATGGTCATTTCTTTTCTGTTTATAGGCGGATGTTTCTTTTCGTATCCTGACACTGTAGAAGCAGGAATAACGATCACTACAGAAAATCCCCCGGCATGGATTGTAGCGCGGAGTACAGGAAAATTAAAGGAAGTCTTCTTGAAAGACAAGCAAAAAGTAAAGGCAGGAGAACTGATAGGCGTTGTCAACAATCCGGCAGATACCCGGGAGGTGCTCTTACTGAAGAAGGAATTGGAAGCTTTCCAAATAAATGACAGTATGATATGTCAAGGCCATTTCACCGGGCGATTGACCTTAGGTGAAATTCAATCGGCATACACGGGTTTTATTAAAAGCCTCACGGAATACCGGGACTTCCTGAAGTTGGATCTGTACAAAGAAAAAGAAGAAGCGGCTCGTAGAGAATTAAACGAATATCAAATCTATATTTCCCATTTACACAATGAAGTGAATCTGAACAAGGAAGAGCTTAAACTCGCCTTGTCTTCCTACAGCAGGGAAGAAATACTATACAAAAAAGGATTGGTTTCTGCATCCGATTATGAAAAGGAACAACAAGCCTATCTGGCAAGTAAACGAGGTACGGAACAAATGCAGACCACACTTTCTTCTGCACGTATACAGGAAGCCAAATTGCATCAAACAATTGTAGAGATACAGTTGGAACAAAATCAGAAAGCAAACAGCCTGCAAGTGGCATTGCAGACAGCATACGATCAGTTACAAGTCAGTATCAACAATTGGAAACTGGCATACTTGTTCACCGCACCTACAGATGGAATCCTGTCTTATAATGAAGTGTGGCAGAAGAATCAGAACATTACGGCAGGGGATAAAGTATTTTCTGTTGTGGCGGAAAATTCGGGGGCTGTCATCGGCAAGGCAAAGTTGCCTGTTTCCAACTCGGGCAAAGTAAAGTCTGGACAACGGGTAAATATCCGACTGACAGGATACCCCTATATGGAATATGGTTTTCTGACGGGAAAGGTTTCTTCCATTTCATTATTATCAAATGAAGACAGCTATACTGTGACAGTAGAATTACCGGATACATTGCAAACTTCCTACAACCATATATTGGAATTTCAAGGGGAACTGTCCGGCAGTGCCGAGGTTTTAACCGATGAAAGAAGTTTTACGGCCCGCTTGCTCGGTCCGTTGAGGTATTTATGGGAAAAATATTCGTTATAAATGTACTATTGTAACGCTTTTCCCTGTTTTTGTAACGGTTTTAGAGATGCAACGGATTGCATATTCCCATATCTTTGTATCAAAGCCAAGCGATAAGGGCAGAGCATATCGCAATAAGAATATGGACCTTCAAAATCTTATGATTATGAACACACTGAAAGATTTGAAAGCATTCAGTCTGGATAAAAAACAGATGAACCAGATTGAGGGTGGAAAAACTTGTGCAGATGTACAAGCAGAGATTACAGCCGACTCTCGTAACTGGAGTGACGGTCGTTGGATTGTTTGGGAAGAAGACTTTGCAAACCTTTGCTAAATGTTTTGGTTGTTTTCGTCAATATCGTATTTAAGTATTAAGATGAATCCAACCTAATCTATTTGAATAACATCTTAAAGGTATTTCTAATTATACTCAAGATGTTATACCCAAACAGAATTAAATCAAACAAGTCCTTTAGTCTACAGAAAATGGAAAGCTTTTCTGTAGACTAAATTAGTTATAAAATAAATTCTCATGAAAAAAATAAATATCATAATTATTATTCTGCTTATCATACCTTTTCAACTGAAGGCACAAAGGCAGCAAGTAATTGAGCCGACAAATTTAGAATGTTGGTATAGTTTGGTAGTGATTCGGGATACAATCGATCGAAGTCTGAAAATAGATGATACGATGATTTTAAAAATAGGGAAAACGCACAGCTTGTTTTATAGTTACTATACATTCTACAATGATTCTTTACGAACAGATCCGGTAGGGAAGCAAATAGCCATAAGAATGACAAGGGAAGCGATTAGAAAAAAAGATCATTCATTGATGCCTATGCCACGTTCTACTGATGATTATATTTATAAGTCATATCCGAAACCTGGCAATAATACAACCTTCACGCGGTTGGAAGGAAAAAATGGTATAGATTACTTTGAAATATACGAAGACGGGGACAACCGACAAAAATGGATAATACAGCAGGATTCTGTCAAACAAATTGCAGGATATCCTTGCCAATTGGGCTACTGCCATTTCAGAGGCAGGACATGGAAAGCATGGTTTACTACAGATATACCCGTCAGCAATGGTCCATGGAAATTAGCAGGATTACCCGGATTAATCCTAGAGGCATACGATTCTGCTTATCATTATCATTACACTTTAACCGAGATAAGAAAACAAAATCTATCCCCCATCTGTCTCTATAATTTTTGGGAACAACAATATGAAAAGCTAGACCGAATAAAGTTTCAGCGGCTTAGAGATAGAAGATATGAGGAAACTGCCAATGACAGGACCCACGCTGCATATAAACGACAGGAAACAGATTAAAAGGATGAAAAGCCTTATCTGTCTTGCTCTATTGTTTCTTGCTCTCTCCGTCCGGGGACAAGGGATCACGTTAACCGGAAATGTTCGCGACGGCAAAGACCAATCGGCATTGCAGGATGTAAATGTGGTGATTTCTTCCCAGGGACATAAAGACATTACGGCATATACTATATCGGATCAGAAAGGATCTTTCCGACTCACATACACTCCTGCCAAAGATAAGGAATACGTAATTCGCTTTTCTTATTTAGGTTATGAAACTGTTGTTTTGAATATTGAAAAGAGTATTACACAATATAATGTAGCATTGCATGCGCAAGCCATAGACATAAAAGAAATCATAGTGAAGGCTCCAAAAATAAAATCGCAAGGTGATACCATCATTTACAATGTAGCGAGTTTTTCTAAAGAAGGGGATAAGACGATAGGCGATGTCCTGAAGAAGTTACCCGGAGTCAGAGTGGAAGAAAACAGGCAAATCTCATACCAAGGGACGGCTATCAACAAATTCTATATAGAAGGAATGGACTTGTTGGGAGGGAAATATAATATCGCCACCAATAATATTTCCAATGATGATGTGGGAAGTGTAGAGATAATGGAAAACCATCAACCTATCAAGGCACTCAACGGGTTGAGTATTTCTGAACAGGCGGCAATCAACCTGCGTCTGAAAGAGAAAGCCAAACAAAAATGGATTGGCAGCCTGAAGGGAGGAGGGGGATTCACACCTTCATCCGGTTTGTGGACGGCAGAGGTGATAGCCATGCATTTTAATAAGAATTTCCAGTCACTGAATACCTATAAGACAAACAACACCGGGCAGGATGTCACCAAAGAATTTAAATCGTTTGACTTGAATGAAAGACGATATGGCAGCGAAAAACTGACAGACTATATCCATATCTCTTCATTGTATCCACATGAGCTGAACAGGGAACGGGAGCTGTTCAATACCACTCATCAAGTAACATCAAATAACCTGTCCAGGCTTAAAAGCAGACTGAACATAACTACCCATATAGGGTGGATAGATCACAAAGAACAAGCGGACAAGCAAACCATAACGCAATATTATCAGGCTGATGCAGATACGATAACCGTTCGGGAGCATGAAAGTTCATTGTACAAGAAGCAAACTTTGGCTGCGGGAATTACCTTGGATATCAACGAGGAGCAATATAATATGACAAACAGGCTGATGACTGACTTTACATGGAAGCATAAGGACGAAGCTGTAAATGGAAATCTGCCTAATATCCAGAACAGCTATTCCCCGGACAAACAATTGGTCAATGATCTCTATTTGCTTAAGAAATTCGGGAAAAAATTCATTATATTTTCATCTTATAGTTTCCTGCAGGACAATCCCCAGAAGCTGAGTGTTCTATATACAAAAGAATCCCCAAAGGTTCAACGAATCGAACAAAGAAAACTATTCTCGGACAATAAAGTGGATTATGGAATTGTGGCAGGAAAATTAGTCATCAATACAACGGTCGGCTTCTCACTCCTGTCCCGCAATATGCGCTCCCGATTAACAGGTATGGAACAGGTTGACAAGGCGGAAAATTACTCACATGTAAACAGTACCCGACTCTATTTGATAAGCAAACTGGAGTACTCGCTAGGCAAACTGAAAAGCTATTTATCATTGCCTGTTTATTTTTACACGAGCCGTTACTCGGGAAAGACTACCGCTTCCAAAGAAAAATACACCAAACTGTCTTTGAATCCTCGTCTATACGTTACTTATCCTTTCTCTTCCCGATGGCAGATGGATATTACAGGGTCTGTCAGCTCATCACCAAGTGGTGAGTCACTTTTTTATACAGGATATATCATGAACTCTTATCGAACGATGTCAGAAGGTTATCCCGTCTATAAGCAAAACAGGCGACAAATGATAGAGGGAAATCTATCCTACAAGCAAGCTATGGAAGAGTTGTTTGGAAACCTGAGTGTCCGTTACAGTCGGAGTACAACTCCATATACTCCTTATCAACAATTTCAGGAAGGATATCTTATATCTTCTTATCAAGAAGGAGAGAATAACCGGAATCAGTTCAGCATTTCAGCAAGCCTGTCTAAAGGTATCAGCTGGATAAAAGGATATATATTTCTGGATGCTGCATATAGTGACAGCCGTTCCTTATTGGTACGAAATGATTTAAAGGTTCCTAATGCTCAAAGAACATGGCACATAGTTCCCAGGCTGGAAACGGACCTTTTCAGATGGCTCACCATGAAATATAAATTGAATTATGCCTATAGCATCTTGGCGCTTGAAGATGAAGAAACAGCTACACGGAACATATCCCTCAACCAACAACTTTCATTACGTTTTTCTCCTTTTGCAAAGGTTAGCATGGAATTGGTTGCAGAACACTATCACAATGAGTCATCCACTGACAGAACAAGAGATTTCTTCTTGGCCGATTTCATATTGTCCCATAAAATTTCTTCTAAATGGGAAATAGAAGTATTGGCAAAGAATCTGATGAATGAACAAAGATATGTTTATACTAGCTTCACGGATGAAGCGAGTACTGTGTCCAGAAGTTATGATATACGTCCGAGGAATCTGATGATGACTATTAAATACAGTTATTGACTGAATTTTGTACTCGGATGATTCATCACACTAAGTAATCTGTTTTATCAGTCTATCTAACGCTACTACCGTATACCCCTCTTTTTCTATAAAGTCCAGAACTTGTACCAGCAGCCTGTCACTATCGGGCATCCGGTCATGTAGCAGAAGGATGGAGCCCGGAACGAGCCGTTTCTTGATGCGTTTGATAATTTTTTCAGGAGTGGGTTGCTGAGTGTCCAGTGTGCGGATGTTCCAACCAATGGGGATGTATCCCAGCCTGCGCACTGCTTTAGCCAGGGTAGGATTGGTCACTCCGAAAGGCGGCCGGAACCATCGGACCGGTTGGCCGGTCACTTTTTCCAATTCTTGCTGGCAGGTAATTAAATCATGGCACATCCGTTTGAAGGTATAGAGAGGAAAATAGCCGGAATGGGAGAAGGAATGATTCCCGATACGATGTCCTTCTTTGATGATTTGCCGGAGCAGTTCTTCATTGCCTTTTATCTTGTTTCCGATGCAAAAAAAGCAGGCCGGTATGTGTTTTTCTCTTAACACTTTCAGCACTTTGGGGGTCTGTATCGGATCGGGCCCGTCATCAAAAGTGATGGCTATGATTTTCTCTTCGGTTTTCTTGCAACAGAAGACACGCATGTAAATACAGGCACGGATGCTGTAAGAAGCGTAAAAGAAATAGGCCATGACGCTTACTATGATGACTACAGAAACTAGGATGTGCATTGCTTGATTAAGATGATTGAGTGATACTTTAATAAATGATCTTGTAGAGATTATTCTAATTGTTTGTCATTATCTGTCAGTATTCTGAACTTTTTTTCGGTATCAATCGTATTCAAGTGTGCTAATTGCTCTTTGGCCATCTGCCGAAGATGAGTAAACCTTTTAGACTTGTCCACCTTACGCTTGATTAACTCTGCATTGAAGGATTCCATATTCGATAATACGACTAATTCATTTATGCTTGCTACATCTCTGATATTGATATTCTTATCTGCGTATTGTGGATTTGCTTCACGCCATTGTCTTGCGGTACATCCCCATAATGCGAGATTTAACAAATCAGCTTCATCGGCATAAACAAGTTTTTGATTGAAATCTTCTACTTTAGGTATAATAAAGTCTTTGATTGCATCCGTATGTATGGAATAATTTACTTTACTAAGTATTCTTTTTACGTTCCATTCACTTAATAAAGGGTGTGATTCTGCTTCTTTAAGTCTTTGGTATTCTTTGATGAGATATAGTTTAAATTCAGGGCTGAGCCAAGTCCCGAATTCAAAAGCTATGTCTTTATGGGCAAAAGTTCCCCCATATCGCCCGGGCTTGGATATAATCCCTATTGCTTTAGTTTTTTCTATCCATTGTTTGGGGGTTAGGGTGAAACTGTTTGTTCCACTCTCCATTTTAAAAGCATCGAATTCGATGCCTTTAAAATTTGGATTATTTAGTTTTTCCCATAACCCTAGAAAATCAATCGTACTACGTAGACGCATCCAGTTTTGTATAATGTAGTTAGTACGTTCTCTGTCTTTGAAATGTGCCATGTCTGTCAGGCAGATATAATCATTATTATCAGGTCTTACAGATATGGATATATCAATATTCGTAACAGTTATTTTCTTCATTATTTCTACTACTTTTATTTTATGAGGGATAAAGTTAAGCATTATTCCTGTTTTCAGTATCTTAAAAGCATCTTTTTAATAGGCCATGACGCTTACTATGATGACTACAGAAACTAGGATGTGCATCGCTTGATTAAGATGATTGAGTGATTGATACCTTGATATTGGTTATAAATCAATGCGTAACGGGATGAAGCTTCTTCTTTCAAGGCTTTTGCCGCCATCCAGAGAGCATAGGATGAAGCAGTCTGATATTCTCCGCATTGTTCTTTAAAACTGCTATGCAGGGCATGAGGGAACAGACTGTGTTCCAGATCCGTATAAACGGCATCTGTTGCTTCCTGCCCGTTCTTGCCACTGATAAACCAGTCAATGTCTTCGGGTGCAAGCCCGTGAGATTTTAGAAAATGATGCATCCTGTTACTGATTTCCGGAGCACTCATCCGGGTGATAAAAGTATCTACCCCTTTCAGTTCGGCAAAAGTCTGTTCCTCTTTTTGTGCGCTTAACAGGAAAAATTGTGCTCCCTCACCGGCTGTCGTTCCTTTCAACAGTCCTAAACGCTGCTGAATGATATGGCTGGTAGGGGTTATTTCATCCATAGCACCTGCCAGTACATGCTGTTTGCCTTCGGCAATGCTTATGATGCCATCTATCAGAGCACTTTCAAAACTTAAACCACGGTGTACATACGTAACATTATAAGCATGTATTTTGAGTAGCAAAGCTAGCTGTGCACCCACCGTATTAAAGGTGGACTGAATGAAAGCGGTGGGATTGAGCATCTGTTCCCGGTTGTCCATCAAGGCGTTCATAAACTTTTCCGTATCGGCCAGACAACCCAGTCCTGTAGCGGTGATAATGGCATCTACCTTTTCCGACGGGATATCTTTCAGACATTCCAGTCCGCAGGCTACTCCCATCTTGATCATGCGGCTCATGCGCCTCCGCAGATTGGCGTTGGTGATCATTTCTTTATAATCAGGTTCCTGTGCGGAGAAATAAGGCTTTTCATTTCTGCTTTCCGCATGGATAGAGGCGATACGGTTGATATATACTGGGCACATACGCTATTGGGTTAGAGTGGAAAATACGAGAGATGAGTTGTTGCCGCCGAATCCGAAGGAGTTGGATAATACATGCCGTATGGGAAGTCCCGACCGGAAAACCGTTTCAGGAATGAGGCCGCTTTCTTCATCGGACAGATGGAAGTTCAGATTAGGGTAAATCAGTCCGTGACGGATGGAGAGTACGGAATATACGGCTTCTATTCCTTCCGAGGCTCCCAGGGTGTGCCCGATGAAAGCCTTGACTGAACTGAAAGGAGGAATACGGGTATCGAAGATACGCCGGATGGCTTTCCCTTCGGAAGCGTCGTTGCTGGGAGTGCCTGTACCATGTACATTGATATAGTCTATGGCTCCGGCTGTCAGCCCGGCAGAGGCTATGGCCTGACTCATGGAAAGGAAAGGCCCGTCTCCGTCGGGGGAACTTCCTGTCTGGTGGTAGGCTTCATTGGCATTGGCGTAACCGCTGAGTTCGCAATAAGGAGCTTTAGTAAGGGATTTATCAGATTGAAGAACAAGGTATCCGGCTCCTTCTCCCAGGTTTAGTCCGGCACGTGTGCGGTCGAAAGGACGGCAGTGCTCTTTGTCCAGTATCATCAATGAATTGAAACCGTTGAGCGTGAAACGGCATAAGGCATCCGTTCCGCCTACAAGGACAGCGTCCAGCAGACCATGCCGGATGAGGCGTGCCCCTAACATAATGGCATTTGCGGCGGAAGAACAGGCGGTGCTGAGGGTGGTCACCGTTCCTTTCACTCCCAAATAAGCGGCTATCATTTCGGTACTGGACCCACAGTCATGGGAGATAATGTCACGTAATCTCCCTTTTCGGTTATCTTCCCGGAAAGAGGCATAAAACCGCTCGCTTGCATCCATTCCTCCGATGGAAGTGGAAGAAATGAGCCCGATACGGGGAGAAGTGAAATCGAGTTCCGCATCACGGGCCGCTCCTTGGGCTGCCCACAAGCCCAGCAAGGCTGTACGTGAATACGTCTTGCCGGATGGAAGGGACAGGAGTTTCTTTAATTCTTCATTGCTCTGTTTTACTTCGGACACGGGTACGTCAAGTGCGGTGGGGAAAAGGGTGATTTTCCCCATACCGTGTTTCCCGGCTTTTAAGGAATCCAGGTTTTCTTCCACTCCTTTCCCTATGCCCGAAATCACTCCCAGACCGGTGACATAGATCTTCCTCATTTCTGATGGGCGGTGATGTAGTCTGCTAGGGTACGTACCGAATAGAATATTTCCTTGCCTTTGGCAGGATTCTCTATCTTGATTCCATAATTCCTTTCCAGAATCAGGATAATCTCTAATGCGTCAATCGAGTCAAGGCCCAGACCGTCATCTCCGAATAAAGGTGCTTCACTGTCAATGTCCTCCGGAGTGATTTCTTCCAGATTCAATGCTTCTATTAATTCAACTTTCAGTTTATCAATCAATTCTTCCATATTCTTTATTGTTTTTCAATCAGTTTAAATACTGCTTTATAGGTGTTCTTCCATAATTCACACCACCCGATGATACAATAGTTCAGTTTCCCTTTTTGCATGACTATACGTGCGTATCTTTCCAGTTTTTCCGGCTGATAGGCTTCAGTGATGAAAAAGGTGTTTTCCCCTTGTATCTTGTGGCGGATGCAAATCTCGCCGGACACTACATTGGGTAGTGTGTAAACAAATACAGCCGGACTGGCTGCCTGGTCTCCTTCCCGGTCTATCAGTTGCTGGTGTCTGATGTCCGTATGCAGAGAGGAAGCGGCATTGGCAAGTAACATCCCCATTTCCAGTGGGGCGAATGTCTTACCTTCCAGCAAGTATTCGGCGGCCACATATCCCAATTTGCAAAGGTCATCCATTTTATAGAATTTCAGGTTGTTTCCGCATGTTTTTTTATAGGTATCACGTATAAATGTGCCGAAATCCGGTTCTTCGGAATGAAAAATAAGTTCGTTGTTTATGAAGACAGAACTGTTTTCAATACGAACCTCCCGTGTACATCGGATTTCGGGCAAGGTGTTGTCCTCATCCTTGAACGGAGTATATTCCGGTAAAGATAAGACAATGGCTGCGTTGCATCCGCCGAATCCCGAAGCGGTTTTTACGCAATGTTTCATCGGGATGCTCCGGTGGGTGGCATAGACCGGTATCGGCATAGGAATTCCCGGCGTTTCGTAACCCGGAGTGCCGAACAGGATGCCTTGTTTCAGTTCGTGCATACAGACAATGCTTTCAATGATTCCCGATGCTCCCAGGGTATGGCCGAAATAGGGCTTCAAACTATGGACGGGCACTTGTTCCAGATGAGCCAGTGTGAGGGCTTTGGATTCCATTTCATCATTATATAAGGTAGCAGTGCCGTGAGCATTCACAAAACTGATATCCTGAGGGGCTGTTCCTGCTTCCTGCATGGCTTGGCGGATGGCGAAATAGAGTCCGTCTCCCGTGCGGGAAGGACCGGAGATGTGGTTGGCATCGTTACTGACGGCTCCTCCCGAAAGGATAACATGTTCTTCTGTTCCTTCTGAACTGAGCAATACGGCTCCGCAGGCCTCTCCCAAGTTCAATCCGTCACGGCTGCTGTCATACGGACGGCATGGGCGGGAGCTGAGAGACCGGAAAGACCCGAAACCGCTGGTGATGAAATGAGAGAGAAGGTCACCTCCCGCTACGATTACCCGGCGGTAGATGCCGTTCTCTATCATGCGTTTTCCTGCTATGAGGGCTGACACTCCTGAAATGCAGGCATTGGAAATGACATGCACCCGTTCCTCGGCATGGAAATAACCGGCAATGTTTTCTGCCATTTTCCAAAGAAAGACCGCTTCATCGGGATGTTCCGTATGACGGGCCAGTAAATCGATGTTCCCTTTGGTGGTGGAGAGGATGAGTCCGCAGGTTTTGTCTTCCAAAGTTTGTCCGGACTGACGGATGAGTTCGTTGATAGTCAGTATGAACAGTTGTTCCATCCGGGGATAGCCACTTACTCCTATGGCCTCCGCCTGTTGTTGCAATCTCTCTTGCGAGAGAGTGGCTGCCAATAGGGGAGTGTCCGCAATCCGTTTGTCCGTCTGCAGGGTGATACCGCTGTGATAGCTCCGGATGGCTTCCAGATTTTCCTGTGTGCCGAAACCCAGCGCGCTGATCAGGGTATCATGGGTGATATAGGTAGTCAGATGATGTTCCATTTCTTTTTCCACTCTATGTAAAAGGCAGGATTAACCAGTTCCAGTTCTCTATTTGTATTCAGGAATACCTGTGTAGTGGTTCCTGTTGCCACAATGTTTTGGTCCGATGCCCGGTAGATGGTGTATTCAAAAAGGATTTTGGCAGCATCACTATGAATATACCGTGTCTCGACAATCGCTTCCTCGCCAAAAGACAGCGGTTGTTTGAATTGGCAGGTCAGGTCTACGATAGGAACTACATATCCTTCCCGGTAGATGCTCATATAGTCCAGACCGTACCGCTTTCCGAAAGCTTCGCGTCCGTCTTCGAAATAACGCACATATTCTCCATGCCATACTATCTGCATGGAATCTATCTCACTGAAGCGGACTTTGATGGTGGTCCGGTCCGTCAGTGCCGCCTGATGTGGACTTGTTTTTCGTTTCATTCTTTCTTCAGATATATTTTCATCCGGCATTCGGCCAGCAATTCATCGTTTTCTTTTACCTCGGCGGTAATCAGGGTGATATCAAATACTTCCTGAACGATGGTTATACCGGTATATAGTTCCGCTCCGGCAGAAGGAAGACGGAATAGTTTCATCTTTTCTACCGAACCGATAAAACCTAATGGTACAGGTTCTTTCCGCAGCATATAGATATAACCTACACGTGCCGCCGCCGACTGGGCGATATGCTCTATGATTCCCGTCTCCTGTAATACACCGTCCCGGCAGAACAGGTTGTCGGGAGTGACGGTCAGCCCTGACCAGGATGTATTTTCTTCTATCCCATAGAAGCGGTCTATCATTACCATGGGCGGGCGTTGGGGAATCAGCCGGAACAGCTCTTCTCCCTGACAGATGATTTCTTTGCTGCTCATTTCAGTCTGCATTGCAGGATACTGTGTCCCAGTCCTATGTTATCTTGAATTTCTTCCACTTCCAATCCGGCATTTTCAATGCAGCGGATCAGGTCATCCGAATGGAACATCTTACTGTTGCCGTTGGCCATTGCTGTAAAGTAGAGGCTGATTTGTGTCAGGCAATAAGATGCTGTTTCATACCGTTGGCGATCCCATAATGTTTCCATAATATAGACTTTGCTGTCTTTGCCGATGGATTGTGCCACACGGGTCAGGATGCTGATGACTTCTTCTTCCGAGAAGCAGTCCAGAAACTGGCTCATCCATACAGCGTCAAAACCCGTGGGAAAGGGCACGTCCCGATCCAGCAGATTGGCGCCGTGACCGTGTATGCGTTCACTACCGGACAAACCGGCCGTTTGCTTTCTCATCATTTCCAGTTGTTGAGGCAGGTCCACGATGGTTACTTCCACTTCCTTATTATATTGTACGCATTGTGTGGCCCATCTGCCGGTATTCCCGCCAATATCGAGCAAGCGTTTCGGGTGATGGCTGAACACGATTTCCAACGCTTTGCCGAATGACTGGTCCGAATAGAAATGATCAAAGCCGAACCAGCTTTTCTGTACCTGTTCCGGCAATTGGGACAGACCTTCGTAAATGGTAGGCCATTCTCCGAATACTTTCAATCCTTCCGGACGCCCGTTTAAAAGAGCTTCTTCCAAATGGAACAAGCCTTGATAGTTCACATCGTGATTGAATTCCATATTGACACGAGCCATTTTATCGTTCAGCAGAAACCAGCCTGCCTTGGCCAGTACATAACGGTCTTCTTCCAACAGGATGGTTCCGATGGTCAGCGATGCTTCCAGTAATACTTGTGCCGCATAGCGTGTCAGTCCGGTCTGCCCGCTGATTTCTTGCAGCGTATATCCTTCCCGTTTGCCGGACAATAATTGGAAAATTCCGAATTTCAACATCAGGCGCGATACTTGGAATACCACAGGACCGAAAGCTATCTCTTGTGCCAGTCTTTGCGCTTCGGCAGCCGTACATTGTTCTTTTGTATATCTTTTATGCATCATACCAGATTTATTTTTATGTCCAGAACGGGTAGTAATTGAACCATTGTTCCGGATACTGCCGGACAATCTTTTCCAGCGTTTGTGTATATTGCTCCAATAATGCCTGTTCGGCCCGTTTCTCTTTCGTCCGTACTACTGTCTCGGCTATAAAGAAATGGAAACGATACGTTCTTTGGGCTTCACGCATGGCAAAATAGAATACGACGGGTACTTTTAACTTCGAAGCCAGCAGGAAAGGGCCCATCGGAAATTTGGCTTCTTTTCCCATGAAAGAAGTCGTGAGTAATTTCTCTTTATTCAGATAGCGGTCTCCCTGAAAGCAGACATACTCCCGGCGGTCCAGCGCTTCCGTGATGCGGAATACATGTGTCAGGCTGTCTTCATTCACCGGAATTATTTTGTAGTCTCGCGTAGAGGCGTTCTTTTCCAAAATCTCCTTTATCCGTTCGTGTTCGGCGTCAAACATGACGATATTGATCTTTTTGCCATATTCATCGAAGAAAGGAGCGCCTATTTCCCAGTTGCCCACATGGGCGCCAATCATAATTACTCCGGTGTTTCCGTTTAGTACGTCTAAAAATGCCTGATAGTTCTCAAACTTGAAATGATACTTGCCGGTCATTCCGTTGCCGATGGCCACTTTGTCAATCAATATTTGTCCCAGCCGGTAATAGTTTTTCAGGAGCAGTGCGACGGATTTCAGCCGTCCGTATTTCAGCCTGTTCCGTGCGTAACTCCAAGTATTGCCCGTTGCTTTCGGTGCGAAAGGTATGAAGTAGAGGACGACCAATGCCAGGAAGCCGTAGGCCGCAGTTATCCCCAGACAGCGGATCATGTAGATAAAGAACATGTATCCGAATATGCCTCCTCTTGTCTTACCTTTCCATGTTTCGGACATCAGTCTTCTTTTTGCATATGTGAAATTACCAGATTATAGAAATCCTGGAAGGTTTTGATACCGGCAAAATCTTTGGCTGTAACGGTGAAACCGAAATTCTTGTCAATCAGTACTACCATATCCACCAGGTCAAGGCTATCCAATTCCAAGGTTTGCATCAAGGGTGCGTCCGGTTGGATCTGTTCTACATCAATCTCAAATTCTTCGGCCAGGGTGGTTCTGATCTTTTCGATGATTTCTTCGTTGGTCATAAATTTATATATTGGTTTGAATTAATTGTTTTCTTTAAATTTACGGATAATCAGTGAGGAATTGGTTCCTCCGAATCCGAATGAGTTGGACAAGAAGGTGTCAAATTCCGTTTCTATCCTCCGGGAGGGGATGTTCAGCAGAGCAGAGGCTTCATCGGGTTCTTCAAAATTGAGATTAGGAGCGATAAATCCGTTATTCATCATCAAGATGGAATAAATGACTTCACTGGCGCCTGCCATCCACATCTCATGTCCGGTTTGTGACTTGGTGGATGTGACATAGGGCCGATGGTTTCCAAACACTTCCGCTATGGCTTTTGCCTCATTCAAATCTCCCACGGGGGTGGAAGTGGCGTGTGCATTGATATATTGGATTTCTTCCAAGGGAATGCCCGCATCGTTGATTGCCATCTGTAAAGAGCGTCTGGGACCGTCCACATTCGGTACGGAAATATGATCTCCGTTGGATGAAAAACCGTATCCTATGACTTCTGCCAGAATAGTAGCTCCGCGCCTTACGGCTGATTCATAACTTTCGAGTACCAGGCTGGCGCCTCCTCCGCTGGGTACCAAACCGTCCCGTCCCTTGTCAAAGGGGCGCGATGCCTTTTCCGGTTCGTCCTCACGGGTGGAGAACGCGCCCAATCCGTCGAAACTACCCACGGAGTAAGGATTTACCTCTTGTGCCCCTCCGCACAGAATGCAATCCTGAAGTCCTGATTTAATAAGAAGATACGCCATGCCGATGGCGTGTGAACCGCTGGCACAAGCTCCCGATATGGTAAAATTAATTCCCTTCAAATGGAAAATAACCGAAAGGTTCATGGTAATCGTAGAGTTCATGGACTGGAAGATAGAACCGGAGCCCACCATAGCCGTATTCTTCTTGGCACGAATGACATCAATGGCCTCGATTACCGGAGCGGCGCTACTGTCATTTCCATACAATATGCCTACTTCATGATCCAATAAAAACTCCTCGTCTATTTGTGCCTGACGGAATGCCTCCAAGGTAGCCATATAGGCATATTCTCCCTGTTCGGCGAGGCTATGTCTCTTTTTGCGGTCCAATAACTTCTTTAAATCAGGACGTTCGACAAGTCCTGTCAATGCGGAAAAATACCCCATCTCTTTACGTGCCGGATCGATGCCGATGCCGGAACGCCCTTGGAACAAAGAGTCTTTCACCTCATCTTGGTTCTTGCCTATGCACGAATAAATACCCATGCCTGTAATCACTACTCTTCTCATCTTCTGCTTATGTATAGATTCCTCCATTGATGGAAATTACTTCTCCGGTGATATAGGAGGCTTGTTCCGATGCCAGGAAGCCTACCAGTGCGGCTACTTCTCCGGGTTCGCCGAACCGTCCTGCCGGTATCTGTTTTTTCCATTCATTTTCATCAATGCCGTTGGTCATATCCGTGCGGATAAATCCCGGTGCTACGGCGTTCACCGTCACGTGTTTTCTGGCCACTTCCTGTGCCAGTGCTTTGGTGGCGGCTATCATTCCGCCTTTGGCTGCCGAATAGTTGGTTTGTCCCGGCATTCCTTTGATACCCGACAGGGAAACGATGTTGATGATACGTCCGAATCGCTTTACCAGCATATTTTTCAGCAAGGGTTGGGTGACGTTAAAGAAACCGTTCAGGCTGATATCCAACACCCGGCTCCATTCATCCTGTTCCATCCACAGCATCAGGTTATCACGGCGTATACCGGCATTGTTCACCAGTACCTCAATGTAGGTATCGGGATGCTTCTCCATCCAGCCGTTCAGTGCGGCGTGTGTGGCTACTGCGTCTGTCACGTCAAATTTCATCAGTTCGCCGTCCGAGCCTTGTTCCCGTATCTGTTGCAGGGTGGCTTCGGCTTCCGTATCGTTGCTTTGGTAGTTTATCAGTATATGATATCCCATTTCGGCCAGTTTCAGACATACAGCCCGTCCGATGCCCCGGCTTCCTCCTGTTACTAATGCGTATTTCATTTTTCTTGAAACCTCCCTTTTTTAAGATATACCATCATTCTTTCTATCTCTTTATATTTAGGCGTATCTTCCCGGAATACAGGAAAAAATGCTCGTATCTCTTTATATACTTGTTGTGACCGGGGGCTTAGCCGACCGGCTATTTCCAAACAGTCTACAGCTTGTACAATACCCATCATCAGGATAGCCATCACCTGATAAGCATTTTCTATGACTGTTTTTGCCAGTAGTGCGGAATTGGTTCCCATGCTTACAATATCCTGATTGTCATTGTTGTTGGGGATGCTATGCACATACATCGGATTGGACAAAGTCTGGCACTCCGCTGTGGTAGAAGTCGCGGTAAATTGTGACGCCTGCAAACCATAGTTCAATCCCAGCACTCCCATATTGACAAAGGGGGGCAGAATGCCGTTGATGCGGTCGTGAAACAAGTAATTGATCTGCCGTTCGGCAAGCATGGCCAGTTTGGTGACCGCTATTTTCAGTTTATCCATTTCAAAAGAAACGTAATCTCCGTGAAAATTACCGCCATGATACACGTTTTGCGTGTCGGGGTCCACTATCGGGTTGTCACAGGCTGAATTTATTTCGTTTATCAATACTTTTTCGGCATTGAGCAATTCATCATAAACCGGTCCTAGAATCTGTGGGATGCAGCGCAACGAATAATAGGGTTGAACCTTATGGGTGAAGATTTTCTCTTCGTGTTTTCCGTTGTAAAGTTCATTCTCTCTTTTGCGTACACATTGGCTGCCTTCCACCCATTGGCGCATCATGCGGGCTATCTCTTGCTGTCCTTCATGCCGTTTGGCTTCGTTCAGCGGTTCGGACATGAAATCATCGTACGAGGCGGCAATTTCATTCATCATGACCGATGCGCCTACTGCCCAATGCATCAGTTGGCGGGCATAAATCAGGTTGACAATGCCTATACCTGTCATTACCGAAGTGCCGTTGGTCACTGAAAGCCCTTCGCGGATATGCATTTTGAAGGGTTGCAATCCGTTTTCCGCCAAAACGGATGCCGTATCTCTTTTCTTGCCTTGGTAAAAGACCTCTCCTTCTCCAATCAGGGTGAGGGCGATATGGGCAAGCTGTACCAAATCGCCACTGGCCCCTACACTGCCGTGTTCGGGTACGTATGGAGTAATCCCCCGGTTGATAAACTCGGTAATGAGCAATGCCAGTTCTTTATGTATGCCGGATTTTCCTTGCAGAAAAGTATAGAGACGCGCTATCATGGCAGCTTTGACATAGAGTTCCGGAAGGGGTTGCCCTGCTCCGGTGGCATGGCTGCGGATGATATTATACTGTAATTGTGACAAGGATTCATCTTCAATACGGTATTGGGCCATCGGTCCAAAGCCGGTATTGATGCCATAGATGATCTTGTCGTTGGAGAATGTTTTCAGAAAATGGAAACTCTCTTCCAATTTTTGCATACATTGGTCGGAGAGTGTCAGTGGCTCTTCTTCAAACAAAATCTTATACAGGGACGCTAAAGTTATCTTATTCTCAGCTAGCATTGGATTGGTGTGATAAGCAGTTTTGTATAATTTCCGCAAAAATAGTTATTTAAAAATAAGTATTACCATCCGAAGGGAGATTTTTCAGTTTTGATGGTTATCTGAAAGGTTCACCACAGATTATACAAATAAACGCAGATGCTTCTTAAGTCATTGATTGTCAGGTGGGTAATCTGTGTGAATCTGTATAGTCTGTGGTGAAAAATATAGTGTCGCTCTATGTATCCTATTTATTCAGTTTCCATGTGAAACCGTCTTTGGTATCTTTCACTTCAAAGCCAAGAGCGGCCAGCTCATCACGGATTTTATCGCTTGTAGCCCAGTCTTTATTGGCTTTGGCTTTCATACGTTGTTCCAGCAGCATATCTACTACTTTGCCGTATGCCTCTTCACGTGCCTCGTTATTGGCGGCTTCTTCTTTCAGACCCAGGATTTCGTACATAAAGAGATGGAACACACTTTTCAGTTCTTCCAGATCTTCTGCGGAAATAGTGGCTTTCTTGTCCAGAACCGTATTAATCATACGGGCGCCGTCAAACAGATGGGCAATGACAATCGGTGAGTTCAAGTCATCATTCATGGCTGTATAACACTTTTCACGCAAGTCTTTTACCCCCTCTATGCCGGTGGTTTGTGTTGCCGGAGTGATGCGTTCAAGACCTTTCACAGCTTCTGTCAGCCGTTCCAATCCTTTTTCGGCTGCTTGTAATGCTTCGTTACTGAAGTCCACTGTACTGCGGTAATGTGCCTGAAGGATGAAGAAACGGATGGTCATGGGGCTGTAGGCTTGGGTCAGTAACTTGTGGGTACCGTGGAAGAACTCATCCAAGTTAATGAAGTTGCCGTATGATTTTCCCATCTTCTGTCCATTAATGGTAATCATGTTGTTGTGCATCCAATAGTGAACCATGTCATCTCCTTGTGAAGCCACGCTTTGTGCGATTTCACATTCGTGGTGTGGGAAAATTAAGTCCATTCCCCCTCCGTGAATATCGAAATGCTCGCCCAGGTATTTCTTACCCATTGCGGTACATTCACAATGCCAACCGGGGAATCCGTTACTCCACGGGCTGGGCCAGCGCATGATATGTTCGGGTTGTGCACATTTCCACAGGGCGAAATCGGCAGGATTGCGCTTCTCGCTTTGACCGTCCAGTTCGCGGGTGGTGTTTAGCACATCGTCCAGGTTGCGGCCGGACAGTTTGCCGTAATGATGGTCTTTGTTGTATTTTGCTACATCGAAATAAACGGAACCTTCACTTTCATAAGCATAGCCGTTTTTCAGAATTTCTTCTACCAGTTCTATCTGTTCAATGATATGGCCTGATGCATGTGGCTCGATACTGGGTGGAAGTACATTCAAGGCTTCCATTGCCTTGTGGTAGCGATTGAGGTAATATTGCACTACTTCCATGGGTTCCAGTTGCTCCAGACGGGCCTTTTTGGCGATTTTATCTTCGCCTTCGTCTGCATCGTGTTCCAGATGACCGACATCGGTAATGTTACGGACATAACGTACCTTGTATCCCAGATGGGTAAGATAACGGAACAGGATATCGAACGTGATGGCGGGGCGTGCGTGTCCTAAATGGGCATCGCCATATACGGTAGGACCGCATACATACATACCTACATGAGGGGCATGCAAGGGAACGAAAAGTTCCTTTTGACGGCTTAATGTATTGTAAATGGTTAGTTTATTTTCCATAATTCATTCTATTAGAATTGCAAAGTTATAAATTAAAGTGTGTATTTGGCTAATAATTAACAAAAAATCTGATGCTGATGTCCTCTGCTTGTCTACAAATGGTGTTTGTTGGTTTAAAGGATAGAGATTTATGGTAATAAATAAAAGTAGGTTGTCTTTGAATGTAAAAGAACAGAATGATGATTTTTTGTATGGAGATTAGGGAACCTAACTCTTTTTCCTTTTCATGAAATAGGTTTCTCTTGTTTCTGTTTATGATCTTTAATCTCTGCTATTGATTTGTAAAACAGGACCACTGCCTCATAAACCTTGGTGTTGTTTTACGGGGCAGTGGTGGTGTTTCTATATGAAGTTTGCGTGCGGAGCGGGAATGTTTATTTGGACTTCTTTCCCCAATACGTCTTGTTGTTGGCATAGCCGGCATAGACGATGGTATGGGTGCGCGGACTGGCTTCCCAGTCGGTTTCGCGTTGCAGATAAAGTTCCACTCCGTTGACAGTCAGAATCTGTTGGGCGGCATCATAGCTCCACGTACTGCCTTTCCAGATACCTTCGGTGATAGTGTGGTCGGCGGCGAGAGTCATTGTTGCTGAAGTTCTCTGCTCTCCATATTTGTATGTAAGGTCGATGTGTTCCCAATTGCCGGGCAATTCTTCTTCGGTGATGGCTACCTTGGGAACGGCTCCGTAGCGTTCAGGCATTACGAGAGGCCAACCGTCTTTCGTCCAGCGGATGCTGCGTACGTGCCCCATCATGATGGCGTTGCTGGCGTTGATGCCCGGAACATCCTTAGGCAGACGGCCTTGTGAGGCGTAGAACCAGTTGTCTTTGCCATCGTCGAAGATAGCGCAGTGGGCGATGCCTACCCAGCCGTAGCCTTTGCTGAACTTATAGGGATGAGTCACTATGGGCAGTGCATCGGCACCGGCGGTCACGTCTTTGCCGTCAATGCCCACGTAGGGACCGGTGATGCTTTTCGAGCGGACCACACGGGTGTTATAGGGCACGTCGAGAGCGTCGTAGGCAAGGAAGAGGTAGTAGTAGCCATCGCGGTAAATGACTTCGGGACCTTCACTGGCTTGCCAGCGGTTACCTGTCTGGCGGGTGGCGATCAACTGACCATACTCGGCAGGTGCTTGGCCTGTAGCCCAAGGTTGGCCCAAAGTTTCGGCAGGCTTGCCTGTTTCGCTATTGAGCTTGAGAGCGGCTATGCCGCTATGCCATGAACCGTAGACCAACCAGTGCTCGCCTTTGGGCGTGATGACATAAGAGGGGTCGATGGCATTCCATTTATAATAGCAATTGGCCCAATCATCCGGCTTCACGTTGAAGTTAAGTCCTTTGTCGGAAGCATTGGTGATGACGTAGCCTTTGTCTACCCATCCGTCGTTGTTGGAGGGATCGTTGTTTTCCATCAGGCCGATAAAGGCGCGCTCCGACCAGGTGTTGGCACCGTTGAGTGTGCCGGGGCAGACAATGGAATAGTACATGCGATAGAGGCCGTTCTTTACCTTGCGTACTACGGGAGCCCAATAGCCGAAGTCATTAACATTAGGATTGATTTCGGCAAGTCCCATTTCTTTTCGTATTTCATTGAGCTTGGGCACTACCCATTCGGGCAGGTTCTTCATTGTACCGCCGAGGTATTCCCAGTTGACAAGGTCCTTGGAGCGACGACCGTGGAAGTGGCCGCCTGCGGTGTGGACGTTGCCGTATGAAGCATCCGTCTGATACATGTAATAATAACCATCTTCGGCCAATACAACCGAGGGGTCGTGTACGTTGGCAAGATTCCATTGAGAGCGTTTGCTCCAGTCACTTATCGAGGTATAGTCATCGGAGTAGGTGGGGGCCACGTAATTCTTGAGTTCATCGTCTAAGCTTAAGCTTTCTGTGGTGGCCGTGACCACCTCTGAATAGACATAACGGCTGTCACAGTAGACGTATGCACGGATATAGTAGGAGGTACCGGAGGTCAAGGTTGAGAGGGAGGCACTGAAATTCTCATCGGCATCCACCACGTGGTCTTTGATAGTCGGTACGGAAGCTGCTGCACTGTAACAGAAGCCTTTCTTGACTATTTGGTTCAGATCACCTGTAACCGATGCGGTGACGGTCAACGAGGTGGGTGTGGTTGTAGTTACTTTCGGAGTACTTACAGTTGCATAATAGCGGTCTATATCTTCGCTGTTGTCAGAACAAGCGGCTAAAACAAGGAATATTGGCAAGAACATCCACAATGGTAATAGTTTTTTCATCTGTTGATAGTTTAAAGACCATGCCGCTTCTTCCTGAGGAAAACGGCATGGCTTGTGTGATTACTGATTCGGATTAGAAGACGAGATGGCCGCCTTCAATCGTTAAAGCGAAGTTCAAGTCGTTCATATCCAATTTGTTGATCCCTAAATAGTATTGGGCATAGGAAGTACCTGAAGTGCCTTTCATTACTGCTTGAATGTCGGCTGTACCATTGCCGCAATTGGTCACGTAGACGGTGACTTTGGCTCCGTTCATATCGGCAAGCCAAGCAGCCCAGTCGCCTTGTGTACCGTTGTGAACGAGGCTGGCATTTCCATCGTATCCTGCACCCCATCCATAGTTGTCGGCGCGTACCACTGCATATTCGGCAAGATCGGCTTTGCGGAGAACGATAGCGAAGTTGCTCCAGTTATTAGCTTGGCTGGTGTAATTGGTGAAGCTGATGGATCTGGTTTCACCTGCCGGCACGTTGAAATTGTCAGAAAAGACAGTCCACCAACCCGTTGAATTGTCTTCGGCTCCTATGATACCGGCTGAGTTGCTCACAGCGGCAACCACAGATTCGGCAACTTTGACTTCTACGGTAGCGGTAACTTCGTCGGCAGTAATGGTTACGGTCTGCGTACCGGCTTTGGCAGGAATGGCAGAGAAATGGAGTTTGGCGTTGTCTACTACTCTTGTGCTTCCGTCGGCATAAGTAGCCGTTACTTCCAATCCTTCGGGAAGGAATGCCAGCGTACGGTCGGTCATCGTTTCCGTTGCTGCCGAAGTATAATAGTAATACTGCGTGTGCGCAGGTTGAGCCGTCACTTGGATGGATACAATCTTTTCCACTACTTCAAACGTAGCATTGGCCACCACCGGCTGGTTGCAATTCTCGCCCTTGAAGGTCTTGTTGTAGATGACTACCAGTGTCTTCGTGCCCAGTTCGTTCATATTGGGGATGGCAGTGAACTGGAGTTCTTCTGCGGTTACGGTCTTAGTCACCCCTTCTTCGAAGCTGACGATGGCAGTAATCCCGGCCACGGCTTCTTCGAGTGAGGTGCCGGCATTGACCTGATCGGGTACATTTTGCAGTACCATCGAGAGCGGATTCTTGTCTTCGGCAGAGGTAAGGCCGCCGATAGGAACGATGTTCGATTGCAAGAAGTTGATGTAAGAGCCTTCGGGTACCAGGAAGCAGCGGATGTTGGTATTGCTCGCGTCTGCATTCAGATTGGGTAACTTGTACGGCTGTTTGTAGGTTTTGGTTGCCGAGGCGTTCTGGATTTTGATAGAGAAGGCATTTTCATTGGTGCGGTCTACGGTGAGTGTTACTTTGCCGCCCAATTTCTGTACAGTTTCGTCCAGATTGTCAACGGGTGACAGCATCAGTGTGCTGGAGGTGTATTTGAAGAAGAGATGGGAACCCCATTGGGAGTTATAGGCCAAAGTATCGTTTGTGGTATCAAAACGATAAGCGCCATATTCCGTGTATCCTTCACCTCCGCGGTCTGCGTCATTGGTAATGACTAGGGCGAAGTTTTTATAATAGGTATTGTCGGCAGGGTTGATGTTGAGGTTGAACACTCCATGCCACTTCTGACCATCGGGCACGACGTAATACTTGGAGAAAGCTGTCCAGAAACCGGAGGTGTAGTCCGTATTACCGAAGGAGTAGACATCTTCCTGCATGCCCTCCAGCACTTCTTCTTCCGGATCTTTCTTTGAATTTGCTATGGAGTCCACTTTCTCGGAAATCCAGTCGGGGGCGTTAACATCATACAGCTCGCCACCCTCGCAGCTTGGCAATGCCATCAACCCGAAGGCGATGGAACAGCAAGCGTATACTAATTTATTGAGTATTCTCATTGTCTTACATTTTAATAGGTTTGTTTATTTGCTTAAGTCAACCACCGGATGAACAGTCCATCCGTTCTCACTGAAATAAGTAGAGTTGTCCGTGCTAAAGTTGGCAGAGTTACCACTTAGGTTAGGGTTCTTGTTCAACAACTGTTGTACGATGGGCAGAAATTCGTGCCCGGGTAAGTAGGTGTCAAAAGAACTTTTTAGTTCGGAGTCGGTTGCGATATCGTTGTAGTCTACAGGATCTTTGGTTCCGGTTACAGAACGGCGTACGACACTGTGCTCCTTAAGTTGTTGCAAACGATCATTCTTATAGAAGAATCCCCAGCGGATAAGATCGAATCCGCGTCCGAACTCACAACCAAATTCTTTCGGACGCTCCACATTGGCAATCTGCTCGAAGAGTTTGTCGGCTGTAGGGAAGTCAGCCAGTTCCAGATCGGGCAAGTCAGCGCGGTTGCGTACTTCGTTAATCCAGTCGATGGCCTGTTGTGTGGGGCCGTTGACTTCGTTTTCACATTCGGCAGCACGGAGCAGCACGTCGGAGTAGCGCATCAGACGCAAGTTGATTCCATCGTGTAAGCCTGTAATAACGGTGCTATAGAGTCCGGTACGGAGGTTTGTGAACTTGGCGATGGGTAGACCACCGTATGTGTTGTTGGTTACGATGTTGTCGGTGGCTGTAAGTTTGCTCGTATAAGCTACATTGCCATATTCAAAGTCTTCCCAATCGGATTCGTAAGTACCGATGGTCCAGTACAGACGCGGGTCGAGTTTGCCGTCAGTAGTACGTTCTGCTTTGAAGAGATGGTAGAGCCAGGGGGAAGCCGAAATGTCGGCCCAACCGCCATAATTGCCGGGAGCGAAGTTACTCTCGATGGCCGAACCTTGGGTGGCATTCGGGCTGGTGTTCACCGGAGTCCACTCGTCGTCGGTTCCTTGTGATTCTAAGTCAAGGAATTGCACTTCGAAAAGGCTTTCCTTGTTGTTCTCATAGGCAGGACCTTCACGAAAGTTGTCGCCATAGTTATCCATCAGTTCATAAGTACCATATTTTTTGCCGATAATGTCTTTCAGTACAGTAAGGGCGTCTTTGAATTTATGGCGTACCATGAGCGCACGGGCATAGTAACCGGCTGCGGCACCACAGGTGGCACGTCCTTTTTCCCATTCGCCACCTTGATCTCGTGAGGGTAACAATTCCATGGCTTCTTTGAAATCACTTTCCACTTGGTCCAGCACGGCATCATAGGTGCTGTTGCCGGTATAAAGTCCATCCAATGAAGAGTAGGTGGCATAATCTGTGATGAGGGGCGGGTTCTGGTAATAACCAACCAGATTGTAGTATGACAGACCGCGCAGGAAGAGCACTTGTCCTTTGATGCGTTTCATTTTTTCGGAAAGCTGGCTGTTGTCTTCATCGCAACGGGAAATGGCAAAATTACATACATTAACGGTGTAGTACCATTCGCGCCAGGGCCACCACGTGATGTCCGAGGTTACTTCCGCATTCAGGTCATCGAAAGGCAGATACCATACTTGTGATGAATTCCAGGCTTCATCGCCACGACACACATCAATGGTGTAGCCTACACGGGCGTAAGAACCTTCCATACGGATATGGTTATAGGCGGCAATAACGCTCTCTTCCAAATCATCGGCATTGAAACCGAATGTGTTTGAGGTTTGCTGGTTGGGATTTAACAGCTCCAAATTATCATTGCAAGAAGTCAATGTGCCTAATCCCAAAAAGAGAACCAATGCATATTTATTGAGTTTCATATTGTTATGTTTTTAGTGATTAGAAAGTGAAATGAACGCCACACATGAAGGTACGTGCGGTAGGATAAGAACAGAAGTTATATCCCGGTGTGAAGGTACCTCCTGCATAGTCCACATTGTAACCTTTGTAGCCGGTAAAGGTGTGCAGGTTCTGTGCCGACACGTAGAAACGTACATCCGATACGTATTTGCCAAACCATTCGTTGGGGAAGTTGTAGCCCAGTTCTATATTGGCAATTTTCCAATAAGCTGCGTTCTGAATTTTGCGGTCGCTGAAGAGATCGTTCCAGGCCAGGCTGGCACTGTTGGTGACATAGGTACGTGGTACGCTGGAAAGATAGGTGCTGCCGTCTTCGCTGAAGCGATTGGCGTCGAGCATGGCTACGTCTTTGTTGCCCCAGCCATAGCAAGAGTTCAGAGAGTTGTGGATGTCGTCGCTAACATGATAGTTGAGTGCACCGAACGTAGCGATGCTCAGGTCGAAACGTTTGTATTCGAAGCGGGCGTTCAAACCGAAATTGATCTTAGGCATACCGCTGCCCAATACTACCTGGTCATTGGCATCTACCTTTCCGTCAGGCTTTCCGTCGGGACCGCTTACGTCCTTATAGAGGCAGTCACCAATTTGGGCGCCTTCTTGTGTGGCATGGTTGTCCAAGTCAGCTTGTGTGCGGGCGATGCCATCATAAACCCATCCGTAGAATTTGCCGATCTCTTCACCTACGTTGGTGATGTAGGCGCCGGAGATGTATGAATCGGTACCGAAGCCCAATGAGGTTACGCGGTTACGGACAGTACTTAAGTTAGCCGACACTTCATACTTGAAGTCGTGGTCTCGGTTGCGGTAAGTAGCTGCAAATTCGAAACCTGAATTGTTCATCGAAGCGGCGTTCATTGTTACGGTGGTATTGGATACACCGGCTTGTTCGGGAACGGGAACAGCATAAAGCAGGTCTTCACTGGTGTTCTTGTACCATTCGGCAGTGAATTCCAGACGGTTGTTGAACAAGGCGAGGTCGATACCCACGTTGTAGCTTTTCTTCTTTTCCCAAGAAAGGTTGTTGTCTACGAAAGTGGAAATAGCAGAACCGGTGATGGGCGTGTTGCCAAAGCTATAAGTCATGTTATTACGTGCCATTACAGCCTGATACATGTATTCACCAATGTTTTCGTTACCGAGCTCGCCATAGCTGGCACGTACCTTGAACATGTTGACAATGTTTCTGTTGAAGGGGAAGAAAGACTCCTTGTCGAAACGCCATCCCACAGAAACAGAAGGGAAGGTGCCCCAACGGATATTTTGGGACAAGCGGGAACTGCCGTCGCGGCGCACGGTTGCCGAGAACAGATAACGCTCGTCGTAGTTGTAGTTGATACGCCCGATGTAGGATAGGAGGGTGTGTTTGTATTCGAAGCTTTCAGCGTAAGTGTTGGCGGCATTCTGGAGTTGCAGGAAGTAAGGCTCGGTGAAGTTGACGCCCCAGCCTGTCAGCAAGTCGGTGTTTTCTTCTTCGTAAGTCTGGCCGGCTACCAGGTTAAAATGGTGTTTGCCGACGGTGGCATCATAAGTCAGCACGTTTTCAATCAAAGCATCGGCATAAGAGCGGGTAGCTTTGGTGAGACGTTCGTTGCTTTTGGCCAGATAGACACGGTTGCTCTGTACCCATGCAGGAATCCAGGTGAAGTCCTTGCAATGGGTTTTGCTGTAAGAGAGATTGACTTTATAGTTGAGCTTGTGGTTTTTGCTGTCAATACCGATCATTTTCAGGAGATCCACATCGGCAGAGGCTGTTCCTACAAAGCGGTCTACACGGGTATTGCGCTTTAACAGGTTATTGACCAGCAAGGGGTTGGAAGCTGAAATGTCACCATGTACGGTGTCGTAGTAAACACCATAACCATAAGAGTCATAGTTGAAGTTATTGGCGATCCCTACCAGATTGTCAAGTACCCAAGTAGAGTTGTCGTAGGCTTTGATGGTGGGTTGCATCAGCAAAGTACCACGCAGTATGTTGGTTACGTCTCCATACAGACCTTGAACGTATTCGGAAGCGTTTGACAAACCCATGTTGTCTTGATCGGAGTGAGAGTAAACCAGGCTGGTATGGAACTTGATGAATTTGGTGTCCATCGTGTTGTTGACACGCGCCGTGTAACGTTCGTAGTTGGGACCGGCGCCTTCCAGTGTACCTTTTTGGTTGTAGTAATCTAATGAAACGTTATAAGTATTGTGGGCACCGCCACCGGAGAGGTTCACATTGTGATTTTGACGGATACCTGTTTTGAACACTTCTTTAAACCAGTTGGTATTGGTGTTATCCTGGAAATGATATTTTCCGGTGGTACTGTCCAGCTTGTAACCGCCGGGCAGCGGAGTGTTGGAGTTGGCGCATGCCTGACCGATGTACTGGCTGTATTGGTCGGCATCCATTACGTCATAGACACTACTGGGAATGTAGTCCATACCTACGTACCCATTGTAGTCTACTTTCAGCGGTTGGTCTTTCTGACCGCGTTTGGTAGTGATGATGACCACACCGTTGGCTGCACGCGAACCGTAAATGGCAGCAGCCGATGCATCCTTCAGAATTTGGATGGTTTCAATATCGTTTGAAGAGAAATCGCGGATGGAAGTACCCATGGGGACACCATCGATAACATAAAGAGGAGAAGTGTCACCAAAAGATCCGACGCCACGGATACGGACGGTAGGGTCGGCACCGGGCTGCCCGTCGGAAGTGACTTGTACGCCTGATACTTTACCTTCGAGCATGGTGGAGATATTGGAATGGGATGTCTGTTTCAAGGCTTCCGTGTCTACTACAGCTACAGAACCGGTCAAATCGGATTTCTTTTGTGTGCCATAACCTATGACAACAACTTGTTCCAGCATCTGGTTGTCGGGTTGCAATTGGATGGCTTCAATGATAGCGCGGTTACGAACGGCTACTTCGCGTTCCTTGTAGCCTACATAGCTTATCGAAAGGATAGCGTTTCCGGCAACCTCCAGTTGGAAGTTTCCGTCCACATCGGTAATGGTTCCACCTTGTCCTCCTTTAATTCTGACAGTAGCTCCTGTCAAGGGCTCACCTTGTTCATCGATAACTTGACCGCGAACCTTGATAGCCGGAGATTGTGCCACGGTAGCTATAGCAGGTGTGGGATACACCATCATGCCACCCATAGCACACAGACTAAGCATTACGGAAAATAATAAATGTTTCCTCATTTTTTTAAGTATTAAATTAGTAGATTAAATTGTTGCTGATGTATTGAATTGAGATGTTGGATTATTGTACAATCTAATGTTGAATACTCTAGGTAGACAAACCACAGAGTTTATAAATATGCTGGAGCTATTCTTCATAATATTTAAGATTAGGATTAGACTTTAAAAGCAGGGTTCTCTTCCGAAAGATTGAGCACCGATTGCATGACAAAAGTATAATTTACACCGTAAACAGGGGTGGACAAACGGTTTTATAGGGTGGACGAATGGATAATGGAAAAAAATGTATTTATTCCGCTTATAGTTTGCGTCTTTTGGAGGTGGTGAGATAGGCTTAGGAGAAGGCTTTTTTTATATAAAGTCATGTAGCCGGACAACCTGGTGAAGGACTGTCCGGCTACATGAGGGATAAAATACAAATAAAATTCTCTGAAAGGAATTATTTCACAAGTAAAAATCCTCCTTCCGCCTGCATCGTAATGCTGACTTCATCATTCTTTTTTAATGTTATCTCTTCAGCGTGAGGATTTAGTTTTTTATCGTCCTGATAAAGCATCACTTTATCTCCTTTAGTACACATAGATAAGTTCAACTTTAATTTCAGCGGTTCTTTTTGTGCATTGATTCCGGCTATGTACCATTTATCGGCATGCCGACGTGCCAGTACTACGTATTTGCCCGGATAGCCGTCAATGAATCTTGTTTCGTCCCATGTGGTGGGAACTTGCTTCATGAAATCCAAACAAACTTGGGGGGCATCGGTCAGGTTATTAGGCGCCAACGCAAAATTCTGAATAGGATTTTGGAATAAAACGGCTGTTGCCAGTTGGAATACATCAGTGGTCTTGCGTATGCTTCCGCCGTCATTGTTGCGGTTGAGGCGTTTGTTGAGGAATGTGCCACCAAACTCCATGCAACCGATGGTGTTGCGGATAAATGGATGCAGACAGGCATTAAATGCTTCTTCATCGCAAAAATGTTGTTGGAAAATCAGGTTTTCCGATGCGAGCACGGCTTCGCTTCCTACATAATTAGGATACATACGCTCCCATCCCCGAGGAAGGGTACAGCCGTGGAAAATGACCATCAGTCCATTATCATCCGCATCGCTCAGGATGGCTTCGTACAGACGCATGGTTTCCTGCTTGTCACCTCCGAAGAAGTCTACTTTGATTCCTTTTACTCCTATATTATGCAGCCATTTCATTTCCTTTTTACGGATAATGGGATTGTCCATGTAATTGGTAGGACCTTGCACTATATCATTCCAGTAGCCGCTGGAACTATACCATAAAAATACATCTACATTTTTACTGTGTGCATAGTCTATGAAGTCTTTCATACGTTCACGGCCGATGTTGGTATCCCACCAGTTGTCTATCAATACATATTCATATCCCATGGCGGCAGCAAGATCTACATATTTTTTCTGATCGTCGAAATTGATGCTGCCATCTTGCCAAAGTATCCAGCTCCAGGTTCCGCGTCCCATTTTGTATGTATGCTCCGTTGGGTAAAGAGGTTCCACGACATCCCATGGAATCGTTGTTTCTACAATGGGCTTCAGGTTTTCGCCTACAGTAATAGTACGCCAAGGAGTGGAACCGGGCAATGCAAGACCGGGAGATGCCGTACCGTTACCGTTGTTTTCTTCGGGCATGGGGAAAGCGAGGGTATAAAGTCCGTCGGCGGTGGCATCGCTCAGGTGTGAACCACAGTATTTGCTGTCTACTCCGGTTTCACTGATAAGTGCCCAGCCATTTTCTCCTACATGGAACAGACAAGGAAATGTGTAACCGTGCCCATATTGTGAACGTACATTCATAGGAGCGTCAGCCTTATATTCTTCCTCATAACTGGGCTTGGTACGTTTCCAACCTATCATGGCGTCACTTTGCGGGCACAGGAAAGTAGTGGTGAAGGAGGGGAAGTCAAAACCGGTAGTTTCTTTTTCTATCACGATGCTTCCCGTATCGCCATATTTGGGCATTTCGTAGCGGAAAGCAATATCGTTGTTGCTTACGCGGAATATTATATTTATATTTTTCTTTTCTTTATTGGTAAAGGTGCATGTAAGTTCATTGGCTTGATAATGAATTTGTGATTGTTTGATACGGTCTTGTGTATAGGTCTTATCTATTTTATTCTCTTTTTGTCCGGTGAAAGTCATATCCCGGCTGAAGTCCCCCACATTGGCAATGAAACCTAAAGGTGAATCTTCCAGGATGGTCTTGTCCTTATAGGTAACGGAATAAACGGGGATACCCTGTTTTACGGATACATTTACTTTCAAAAAGGAATCGGGTCCTGTAACTGTAGCTTGTTGGGCAAAAGCTGACATTGTAGTGATGGCAAGCAGCCAAGTCATAAATTGTTTTTTCATGGGTATTAAATATGCTATTATAATGTAGGGCAAAGATAATTTATTTAGCAAGACGAGAGCGTAGAAAAACGGAGCATTTATGGTATACAATCCGTTCATTTTACGCTCTGGAATAAGTCAGTCGGTTCCATTCTCCATCATCGAACTGGGGGTTGTTCCGAAATGTTTTGTAAAGCAGCGTGTGAAGTATTTGGGATCATTGAATCCTACTTCGTATGCTATCTCAGATATATTCATATTGTGCGTCAGCCGGTTACGGATAATAAGTTCCCGCGCAAGATTCAGCCGGTAGTTACGCATGAATTGTCCGGCAGACTGTCCCGTCAGATTTTGCATTTTTTTGTTCATCAAACTTTTGCTTACCCCCATTGCTTCGATGAAATCGCTTATTTCGTAATAAGAGTTCTTATAGTTTTCTTTCACAATCTGCATTGCTTTGTCCAGGAACTTCTTGTCACTGGATTCTTTTTCGATATTCAGTGCATCCACGTCCATACTGTATGAGAACTTTTGTTGGAAACGTTTGCGGTTTTCCAGTATATTGGATATCCGGGCCAGCAGCAAAGTGTCATCAAATGGTTTTAAAAGGTACTCGTCTACACCTATACGGAAACTTTCAATGCGCGATTCGTTGGATGTTTTGGCCGTAAGCATCAGGAAGGGGATATGCGAGATGGCAAAATTGGATTTTACCCGGCGGGACAGTTCCATACCATCCATGACAGGCATCATCAAGTCACTGACTATGAAATCCACGTTCTGGGATTGGAGCACAGTCAATGCTTCTTCACCTTGGGATGCTTCGAGCACGTTATAATATTCGGCCAGAATGGAACGGATATAGTCGCGCATATCTTTGTTGTCTTCTACTACCAGAATCGTCAGTTTTCCATTGGTGGCAGGTTGCAATGTCATCGGAGAGTCGACCGGTTCTTTAACTTGCTCTGTTGGTGTGGGCAGACTGTCCGCATCGGCATATTGCAAAGGAAGTAAAATACGGAAAGAACATCCTTTGCTCTGATTATTCTTGGCACAAATTGAACCTCCATGCAACTGGACAATTCGTTTGCATAGATAGAGACCGATTCCAGTCCCGCTTTGTCCGTTGATAGAGGAATGCGTCTTATTTTGTGATTGGTAGAAGCGGTTGAATACTTTGTCTATCTCTTCTTCGGGAAGTCCTGGTCCTGTATCCCGAATACAGATGAATAACTTTTCCTGCTCTTCCTGGCGGAGGGGGGTGGCATAGATGGTAATTTGTCCTCCTTTGGGGGTAAATTTCAAAGCATTTCCTATTAAATTGACAATCACTTTATGCATGGCATCCTCATCGTACATTATTTCACATGAAGGAAGGCGGAAGCGACGTTCGATGGTTATTCCTCTTTCGGAAGCATATGCGTCGAAGGGTACTAGTAGTTCATTGAGTAATTTGGCAAAATTGCCCGGGTTGCGGACAATTTCCATTTTCCCTGATTCTACTTTGCGGAAGTCCATTAATTGGTTGACCAGTGAGAGCAAGTATTTTGAGTTGCGCTCCACAAAATGTAATTGTTCAATGACTTGAGGATTGTAGCTTAGTTTCAATGCTCTTTCTATAGGTCCTACGATTAATGTCAACGGAGTACGGAATTCATGGGTGATATTGGTGAAGAAGGCGAGTTTGTCAACCGTCAATTCCTGCACCTTTTTTGACATTTGGATCAGTTGCCCTTTTTGTTTGGTTATTTTTTCGTTTTGCTGTTTTAATAGTTGGTTTTGACGATAGAGCTCGCTTGCCTGAGTGGAAAGCAGTTTTTTCTGTTCTTCCAGTTCACGGGTACGTTCCTCTACTTTGATGTGGAGTATTTCTTGTTGTTCTTTTAACGAACGAAGCCTCCATGATAATACCTTATATATAAGGAAAGATAGAAGAACCAATATGGACAGAATGAACCAGATGGTTTTATAGAAATAAGGTGATACGGCAATGTGGAGTTCTGCCATTTCTTCCAGCCATTGTTTGCCGTCGGGTGCATAACGCAGTTCGAAAGTATAGTTGCCGGGACGCAGATTGGTATAGGCGGCTTGTCGTCTGTTGGCCGGTACTTTTATCCATTTGTCGTCAAATCCTTTCAAGCGGTAATAATAATTGGCAAATGTCGATGCATCATAATCCAATGCGGCAAATTCAATATAGAGAGATTTGTCGCGTTCGTGTAACTGTAAGGTACCGTTTGTGTACAATCGCTCTTTATTTGCCACACGGACATGGGTAAACGCCAAGGGAACAGCTTCCTTCGGGTTTATATCTATGACCGGCTTGACCACAGACAGTCCTTTGGTACTTCCTATATATAAATCTCCATTGGCGGCACGGCATATTGCGTTCCAATAGAACTGGTTGGATAATAGCCCGTCTTTCCGGGTATAGTTAAAGAAGCTGTTGTTGTTAGGATTGAAGCGGGAGAGTCCGTTGGTGGTGGTAATCCAAAGATACCCTTCTTTATCTTCCGATATGCAGCGGACACTGTTGTTTATCAGTCCGTCTTCGGTGGTGAAGGAGCGGAAGGTATATTCTCCGTTTTCTGTTGGTGAGGATTTGTAGAAACCATATCCGTTGCTGCCTATCCAAAGGGTTCCGTCTTTAGACTGGGTGATGTAGGTTACCCTTTCCTTTAACTTTGACTCCGGTTCGTCTAGCTTGATCCTCCAGAGTTGATAAATCAGTCTAGGGGTTTTCAAACTGCTTAAATCTATTCGGCAAAGTCCTTCTGTAAGTCCCAGCCACAGGTGGTTATCCTTATCTATGTAGTATCCTGTACAACCTTCAATTCCACCTAGGTTCATGCCCTTGAATGGTTCGGTGAGCGTTTGTGTTTTCAAATCGTAAACATAGATATTGATACTGGTTCCTACCCAGATGGCATTATTCAAGTGGTCATAGCAGATACTTCCGGCCCATCCCCATGAGAAGTCTCCGCATTCGGGTATTTCTATGTGGTGAAATTGTTTGTTCTGCGGATTTTTCATATCTATCCATCCTATGCCTCCTCCCCAAGTTCCCATCCAAAGTCTTCCATCGTTATCGCTGGTAAAGCAACTGACGGTATTATGGCTTAGGTGGGCGGGTGCATCGGTAGTATAGTGCTCAAAAGTGTTGCTGCCGGGAGCCCGCCGGTTCAAACCTCCTTCTACGGTTCCTACCCATAAAACACCCGACGGGTCTTCATAAATGGCATTGACGGGATTTTGGGAAAGACTTCCGGGAATGGCGGGAGTATGATAATAGTTTTGTACGAACAGCATCCGGCGGCTCATCTTGTTCAGACCTCCCACTTCGGTGCCTACCCAGATAATATCACCATCGGTCAGCAGACAGTTTACGAAGTCACAGTTTAATGTGTTTTGTACGATTTCTCCTTCTCCGGTATCTTTATTTATCCGCTCAAATTTGTCTGTCAACGCATTATAAAGGTTTATACCTTTTAGGGTGGCAACCAGCATGGTATGTTCTCCTGTTTCTGCTATGTCTGTGATAAAGTTTTGGGAAAGCGAACTATTGTCATTCGGATCATACATATAATGCTTCATCAGTTCCGTATCCATATTGTATCGGAAAAGGCCTTGTGCGCTGCCAATCCAAATTTCATTTTCTTTCCGGCAGATTACTTGTATGGACACACCGGGTAATTGAAGGGCAGATGAAATGAATGTGGGTTCCTGTACTTCCATAGCCGATTCTTTGATGCGGTAGATACCGTCTTTGTAGTTTATCCAGAGATAGTCTTCTACTTCACAAATAGTCCGGATGGATTCTCCTGCCGGTACTTCGCATGTTTTAATGATTTGTTTTATATCTCCTTGTTTGTCAAAGGTAATTTTGAATAAATTGTTTTCCGAACAAACCCAAATATTTCCCGCTTTGCTATGGAGAATAAGATGAGAGGGGCGGTTACACAGTGAAATAAGTTTGTCTTTCATATCAGTGACTTGTACTGTCTGCATGGTTTGTATATCCAGTATGTCAATACCCATTTCACTGACAGCCCAAATACGCTTGAAGTTATCCTCACACAGTTTGTTTATAAAGTTACTTCGTAGCTTGATACGGGTGTTTCCCATATGGAAGGCGGTGAATTCATAACCGTCATAACGGGCGATTCCTTCCCCGCGGGTAGCGATCCATAAAAAGCCCTGACTGTCTTTCAATATATCATCCACAAAGTTGTGAGGCAGTCCTTCATCCATCGTAATGGCAGTGAAATTATAACGTTCGGACCATTTTCCGGCTGTTCCTTCAGCTTGCATATACAGACTAGATAAAAAGATGAACAGAGCGAATAGAAAACAATGTTTTTTCATAGTGTGTTGTTCATTAATGACGTAAGAATATACCGTTACTTATACAAAGATATACCTTTTCGTTTTTCCTCAAAAACAAATAAATCATTTTTATCCCTCTGCTGCACAAATGTCCACCCTTTAAGCGATATTGTCCACCTGGCGAGCTTTTGATTGCAGTTATATTTGCATTAATAATAGTTAGTCAATGTGACAGTTGGCTGCGTTATATGCCGCATGTCATTGACAAATTAGTACATTAGCAAATGGTCACATAATAAAAAAATACTATGAAACAGCAATTTTTCCCTCAAAGATTATTCATGGACATGAAAAGGTTAATAATAAATAGGTTGGTCGGTTTAGGCCTGTTGGCCGTAGGGATATTGGTATCATGCAGTGCACCTACGGCTTTCGTGCCTGTCCCTTCTCCCAATCCTTGGGCTGATGATTATACCGCTCTTTCATCTATGGAGAATTACAAGCAGTGGGGAACATATAATGTACACGACCCGGCTTGTAAAAAAATAGGAGATACTTATTATCTGTATTCTACCGATGCTATTTTTGCTGAGAACCGGAAAGAGGCGAAAGAGAAGAATGTGCCTCTGGGTTTTGTCCAGGTACGCAAATCAAAAGACTTGGTACATTGGGATTTTGTGGGCTGGGCTTTTCCCGAGATTCCTGCTCCGGCTATGGAATGGGTTCATAGTCAGGCGGAGGGAAAAGGGGCGACTAATATCTGGGCTCCTTATTTGATGCCTTATCAGGGTATTTATCGTTTGTATTATTGTGTTTCGGCATTCGGCAGGAATACATCCTATATCGGTATGGCCGAGTCGGATTCTCCCGAAGGTCCCTGGATACAGAAAGGGTGTGTGGTTAAGACAGGAGAAGGGGATGCGATGAATGCCATAGACCCTTCTGTGGTTGAGGATCCGGAAACCGGAAAGTGGTGGATGCACTATGGCTCTTATTTCGGTGGTCTGTACTGTGTGGAACTGAATCCCGAAACAGGAATGACTGTGCAGCCGGAGGATCATGGGCACTTGATAGCACGCCGGGCCAATTACCGGAAAGATAACTTGGAAGCACCGGAAATCATGTATCAACCCCAACTTGGCAAATATTATCTGTTTACATCCTACGATCCGCTGATGACTACCTATAATGTACGTGTCGCTTATTCCGGTTCTCCCGAAGGACCTTTTGTGGATTTCTACGGAGAGGATATAAAAGATACAACGAATAATGTTCCTATATTGACAGCTCCTTACCGCTTCGAAAATCATCCGGGATGGGCGGGAACGGCTCATTGCGGTCTTATTGATGCCGGTGACGGCCGTTATTTTATGGTCCATCAGGGACGGCTTTCCCCCCAGAACCAGTTGATGGATTTGCATGTGCGCGAAGTGTTCTTTACGGTGAATGGATGGCCTGTGGTTTCTCCCGAACGCTATGCAGGTACTGCTCCACGTTCTTTCACTAAAGAAGATTTGGTAGGTGAGTGGGAAATTATCCGTATTCAGGAACCGCCTTTGGAACGTAGTTTGGAAGCTGGACAAATATTGTGGGGTGAAGGGGACTTGCGAAATGGGGAGCAGGCGTTATCTGCCCGTGTTGTTTTGGAAGCAGATGGCAGTGTTGGAGATGCAACTTGGGATTTTAATGTTAAAAAACAACTTCTTAATATAAAAACAGCCACAGAAGATATTAACAATTTGATTATCTTTGCCGGACACGATTGGGAAAATGAAACAGAAACCATTCTTTTTACCGGCCTGGATGCTCAAGGGCATTCTGTGTGGGGAAAGAGAATTGACTAATAAAAATCAATAATATTACTATCATGAAATTACACAGAACTCTATTCACAGCATGGGTATTTGCTGCCGGAGTAGCGCTACATGCACAGAATGCGCACAACATGGTCGTGCAGACCAATAAATTAGGTGCGGAAATACAACCAACCATGTATGGTTTGTTCTTTGAGGACATTAATTATGGGGCGGACGGAGGCTTGTATGCCGAACTGATAAAGAACCGTTCATTTGAATTCCCGCAACGTTTTATGGGTTGGAATATTTTCGGCAATGTGACCTTGATGGACGACGGGCCGTTCGAGCGAAATCCGCATTACGTCCGTCTGGGTAATTCCGGACACAGGGAAAAGCACACAGGAATTGAAAACGAAGGTTTTTTCGGCATAGGTGTCAAGGAAGGGGCTGAGTATCGCTTTTCCGTATGGGCACGTGGTGAGAACCAGAAACTTCGTATTGAATTGATCAAAAATGATACGATGGAGGAACGTCAGGCTTTTGAGTCAAAAGAACTGATAGTGAATTCGAAGGATTGGAAACAATATGAGGTGATATTGAAATCGCCGAGAACGGAGCCCAAGGCTCATCTTCGTATTTTCCTTGAAAGTGCGGGAACGGTGGATCTGGAACATGTTTCTCTTTTCCCTGTAGATACTTGGAAAGAGCGTAAGAACGGTCTTCGTAAAGACTTGGTGCAGGCTTTATATGATATCAAACCCGGTGTTTTCCGTTTTCCCGGCGGCTGTATTGTAGAAGGTACGGATGAGGCTACCCGTTACGAATGGAAAAAAACAGTAGGTGCGGTAGAGAATCGCCCGTTGAATGAAAACCGCTGGCATTATACGTTCAAGCATCGTTTCTTCCCTGATTATTTCCAGACCTACGGACTGGGCTTCTTTGAATATTTCCAGTTGTCGGAGGATATAGGCGCCGAACCGCTGCCTATTCTGAACTGCGGATTGATATGTCAGTATCAGAATGACCCCGACCAGCAGGTCAGCCTGTCAAAGCTTGATTCATATATACAGGATGCATTAGACCTGATTGAGTTTGCTAATGGCGATGTCACAAGTACTTGGGGAAAAGTTCGTGCGGATATGGGACACCCTGCTCCCTTTAACTTGAAATTCTTGGGCATTGGTAACGAACAATGGGGACCGGAATATCCGGAACGTCTGAAACAGTTTGTCGAGGTGCTTCGTAAGGCTCATCCTGAAATCAAGATTGTTGGTAGTTCGGGACCTCAGTCTGAAGGTAAAGACTTTGATTACTTATGGCCGGAAATGAAAAATCTGAAAGTGGATTTGGTGGATGAGCATTTCTATCGTCCCGAAAGCTGGTTCCTGGGACAAGGCAACCGTTATGACAATTACGACCGCAAAGGACCGAAGGTCTTTGCCGGAGAATATGCCTGCCATGGCAAAGGCAAGAAATGGAACCATTTTAACGCTGCTTTAATGGAAGCTGCGTTCATGACCGGACTGGAACGGAATGCTGATGTGGTGCACATGGCTACTTATGCACCTTTGTTTGCCCATGTGGAAGGATGGCAATGGCGTCCGGATTTGATCTGGTTTGACAATCTGAACTCGGTTCGTACTTGTAGTTACTATGTGCAGCAGCTTTATGCTCATAACAAAGGTACTCATGTGTTGCCCCTGACTATGGATAAAAAAGCTGTGAGTGGTCAGGAAGGACAGGATGGTCTGTTTGCCAGTGCCGTATGGGATAAGGATGAAAAGGCTTATATCGTGAAAATTGCCAATACTTCGGAGCAGACACAGCCAGTATCATTGACTTTCAACGGGTTGAAGAAGAGTGATAAACTTGTGGAAGGTAAATGCATCACACTCCAGTCTGCCGATTTGGATAAAGATAACACGGTAGAGCATCCGAATGTCATCACTCCGAAAGAAAGTGCTGCTACGGTTGAGGGTAATGTACTGAATGTAGAGATGGCGCCCAAGACTTTCGTGCTTTATAAGTTTGTTAAGGCAAGTAATAAGTAAAAGATGAATCATTCCTTTAAATACTAACACAGAGGATAGAGAAACATAAAGCAGCCGAAGGGCTGCTTTATAATCCCAACTGCATCCGGAACTTTTAAAGGAAATGTATACCTGCCTCCCTTGGTTGTACCAAGGGAGTTTTTTTTGATTATACGTATATTATCATCTTGGATTATGCGCAGCATTTTGCTGTAAATCAGTGATATGTTGTGCAAATACATTCTAAATCCCCCTGAAACGGTTTGCCATTTTCTGCTGCCAAATTTGGTTTGACGGATATCGGTTGTTCTAATTCCTGTGTCATAGCTACGGTTGTTCCTTTACAGGGGAGCGTCATAAGGCGTATTTTTGTTCGGGTGCGTTCGTTGCTTCACTAAGGTGAAGAGCTAGCTTCACTTAGGTGGAATAATTGCTTCACCTTGGTGAAATATTAAATGGAGTGAGGTGAAGATAAGATGAGAATAGGTTCTTATGATGCCTACGAGTTGCCGGGAGGTAACGAGGGGGTGATTTTACATTCTGTCCGAGAGAATCCCCGAAGCAGATTTATTTCGCCACCGGCATACCGATTGAGGAGGATTTGAAAGACTATTACACAGAAAGTGGTTGGTAATGAGTGAGTTGCTGTGACGGAATGTTTTTGTACTTTATGTAAATGTGTTAAAAGTGATTTTTGTTGTCGTTATGTTGTAGGGGCGGACTCATGGGTCTGCCCCTACGGTGGAACATTTGATAGTTACTTCGAACTTTTGAAATATCCTCTTATTGGATGAGTCCTGTTTACATCTTTATTCTCTTATTGCGTACTTGCCTCAGAATTGTCTGCAACTCAAATACTTTCTTAGGATACTTTTCTGCTACATTCTCTTGTTCGCTCACCTTTTCCATTTCATATAACTGGGGAACGTTCAGGTTTCCGGTTTCTATTTTTTCTGCTTTCATGAAAGTGGTCGGGTCATCATTCGGTTCAATGTATTTCCAGTCTTTGGTACGGACGGACAACGTGTGGTTCATGGATTGTTCCACAATCCAGGGGCGGTCTGTCTTGTCGGTTCCTATCAGATTCCCTAAACGGTCATAACTGTCCGGAGCGCTGCCTTTAGGTAATCTGGCGTTGATCAAAGCTCCTAAGGAGGCTAGCCAGTCAATCTGTGACATTAATACGTCCGAGTCTCCTGTCTTTTTTATCTTCTGTGGCCAGCGGACAATGACCGGGACGGCTGTTCCACCCTCGAAAGCGCTGTATTTGTTTCCTCTCCACGGACCGGAAGGTGTATGTCCGTTCAACAGCTCTTCTGCCTTGTCCTTATATCCGTCGTCTACAACCGGACCATTGTCGCTGGATAGAATAATCAGCGTGTTTTCAGTTAGTCCAAGTTGGTCCAATGTTTCCATCAGCTGGCCTACCGTCCAGTCGAATTGGGCGATTGCGTCTCCGCGTAGTCCCATAGGATTCTTTCCACGGAAGCGGTCATGGGGAAAACGAGGAACGTGTACATCATTGGTTGCAAAATACATAAAGAAAGGCTCGTCTTTATGCTGTTTGATAAAGTCGATGGCATGAACGGTGATGGAATCGGCAATGTTCTCGTCTTTCCAAAGTGCTTTTCCGCCCCCTTTCATAAATCCGATGCGGCTGATGCCATTGACGATGGACATGTCATGTCCGTTGCTGGGATGTAGGTTATACAGTAATTCGGGATTATCTTTGCCGGTCGGTTCTCCCGGAAAGTTCTTGGTGTAACTCACTTCTATGGGATCGGACGGATCATAGTTGGCTACCTTGCCGTTTTCTATAAATACACAAGGTACACGGTCGGCTGTAGCGGCCATGATATAGTGATAGTCAAAGCCTAAGTCACCTAAAGCGGCTGGTAAAGGAGCATTCCAATCCTGTCCGCCTGTCTTGTCTCCCAGGCCCAGATGCCATTTGCCGATGGCGGCTGTAGTATATCCGGCACTTTTAAACATGTCTGCCATGGTGTATTGTTCGGGACGGATAATCATTTTTACATCTCCTGCGGCAATATCCGTGTCCGGTCTGCGCCATGCATATTCTCCTGTCAGCAAGGAGTAGCGGGATGGGGTGCTGGTAGCGGCTACGGTATGTGCATTAGTAAAACGAATGCCTTCCGATGCCAGTTTGTCAACATGGGGAGTTTCTACATTCTTGGCTCCGTAACATTTTAAATCTCCATATCCCAGGTCATCTGCCAGAATAACGATAACATTGGGCTTTTGGGGGGGCTGCGTACTGTTTTTTTGAACGGTTTCTGCTGTTGCAGAGTTACAGGCGGCTAATGAGGCAAGTAAGGATATGCCTGCATAATTTCTACTTTTCATCTCTATTTATTTAAGGTTTGATCCGGATACATGTCTATTTTCACTTTCCGGTTTCTCGACCTGAAGGTGAAGAACGACGGAAAGTTATCAAGAAAATCTTGAAGCAGCAAAAAAGAGGGCCGAAATATGATTTGAAAGTGTCTGGAATTAGATGATAATGCCCCCACCCAGTACTACATCATCCCTATAGAAAGCGGCTGCCTGTCCCGGAGCAATGGCTGTCAGCGGCTCGTGCAGTTGTACATGCAGGGTGTTATCCGGTTGCAGGGTTACTGTGCAGCGGTTGGCTTGTTTCCGATAGCGTATTTTGACGATGATGTCGTCCTTGTTTAGTAATAAAGCGGGATTGGTGATGCGCCATTCTTTCAGTCTCATTTCTGTTTTTTCCAGTGCTTTCAAGTCGCTCAGTATGACTTTGTTTTCTGCCGGAATGATTTCTTTGACAAAGACAGCCCGGTTAAGATCTATGCCCAATCCTCTCCGCTGGCCGATGGTATAGAAAGGATAACCTTTGTGCCGTGCGATAAAATTCCCCATTTCATCGAAGAATTTACCCGGTAGGATACTTCCTTCAGGTAATTCCTTATGTAGGAATGTGCGGTAGTCCATGGGGCAGAAGCATACTCCCAGACTGTCCCGTTTATGGGCGGCTTTCAGAAAACCACGCTCTGCCGCGATTTCACGGACACGGGCTTTAGTCAGGTTGCCCATAGGGAGAAGCATACGTTGCAGGATTTCTTGTGGCAGCCCCCATAGGAAAAAGGATTGGTCTTTATCCGGGTCGGCACCGGTAGTGATGTGATAGCATCCATTGATGAAGCGCCGGCGTACATAATGTCCTGTAGCGAAGTGATAAATTCCCATTTCATCGGATATTTTCTTCAAAAGAGGCCATTTCAGGTAGTTGTTGCACAAGGTACAGGGAACCGGGGTATGACCTGCCATATATTCGTTGATGAAATAGTCAATGATGGTTTTCCGGAAGGTGTCACGAACATCGTATGTGAGATGGGGGATGTTCAGACGTTCACATAAAGCGCGGGCGTCCTCCAGATACTCTGTATCATTTTCTTTTTCATAAAAGCGGAAGGTGATGCCGGTTACTTCGTATCCTGCATCCTGCAATAGAAGGGCGGCTACGGAACTGTCTGTTCCTCCGCTCATGCCTAGTAGGACTTTATTATTGGACTCTGTTTCTCTCATCTTTATAGCAGTTTTGTGAGGATAGATGCCGGAATATCCATTTTGGAGAAGGCAAACAGTTTCTTTCCCAAATCTTTCAAAGAGGCTCCGATGTGATATACGTCGGATTGGTCTATAATAAGAAAACGGTCATGTGCCTGGCTATTAGCCCATTGGCGGAATTGGATTCCTCGTTTCGTATTTACACGGTATCCTACTGATATAATCACATCTAAATTATAATATTCTAAGTTACGGGTAATCTGTCTGTTGCCTTCTTGGCGAACTGTTCGGAAATTCCGAACGGTTGAACTTTGGATTAGTTCTTCTGATTTATAAATGTTCTTTAGATGCTCGCTTATATTGGCTTTGCTGGATTGGAATAGTTCTACTATTTGTGCCTGGGTCAGCCACACTGTTTCATCTTCAATGCGCACTTCCATCCTCACTGATTCATCCGGCTGGTAGAGTATGATTTCTCCTTGTTGTTCCATGTGTTCGATTTTTTGAGTACAAAGCTAGCAAATATAAATCAGACTGATCTTGTTTTCAGGTTATAATTGAAATGTAGGATGGGAAATGAAACTCCGATGACAATCTATATGATAGTGCCATCGGAGTTCTGACATACTCTTCTTATTAAGGAAGGAATGCTTGCTATGTTTTTATTTTACCGGCATCAATGTGAATCCCCAATGATATTCCTTATTGGCGGGTAGGGTATGTTCCGGCAGAGGGCGGTCTCCCCAGCTGTCATAACCGGCTACACCTTGTTGCTTCATATCAATACATACTTCCACAAAATTACGTGGGGTGATATCATTGACATGTGTCATGCGGCGTATTACATTTTTAGCTTTTTCCTCATTATGGTTAGCAACTTCTTCGGGAGTGAAGTTAGTCCACTGACGGGGACGGCTGATAGCTTCTTCCGAGTCAAAGTCCTCTACGGAGTTGCGCAGGGCATTGAATCCGATAGTGCTGTCGGCACGTATTAACAATCCTTTTCCGCCTTTGTGGGTCAGTTCTACCCAACGGGTGTCGGTGCGGTGTCCGTTTTCTTGCGGACGGACATAGTTGTTGGTGTACATCTGGTCGGCTGTAGTGCGGTAGAGATCAACGAAACTGCTTGCATTACGGTCGATGTAGTTTTCACCCGGTCCGCGTCCGAAATATTCTACCTGGTTCATATCGGATGGCAAATGGAAACGTACACCGATACGTGGTACGTTCAGTTTGGAAGAGGCAAGGCGTTGAGCATCCTGTCCCGGTGTGAAAGTGGCCATTAAGGTAGCTTCTGATACTTCCGTGTCGGCAGCCTTCATATCGGTAGAAGTAAAGGTGATGCCTGCATGAACCACACCGTCGGGATAGATGGTATATTTCATGATGTACAGATTGCCTGCCGCCAGTAGGTAATTGACTGTTAATACGGTCTTGTTGCCGTCTGTTGTTGTGGTAACATCTGCTACATTGAAATTCTTGCTGGACTGTTTCCATATTTGCTCGCGCTTAGGCCCACCGTTACCATAATCATTGTCCGTCGGTGCGCGCCAGAAGTTAGGCTGAATACCAAAACCTTCAGCGAAATATTCTGTACCGTTTACTTTGTATGAAGTCACGAGTCCGCTTTTCTTGTTGAAAACGAACTGCATACGTGGTGATAATACGGTGATGATGTCACCATCCGTGCTGACGGTAGTCTTGCCGCTTGCTTTATGTCCGGTCATAGCCAATGGTTCTATGGGCAGGCGGAATTGTTCGGAAGCAATATCGTGTCCTGCAGGAATCAAGGGCTCCGGTTCTGTGGTGGTAACTACAAAATCTACAAAATATTCTGTGCCGGCCTTGGGTTTCAATCCGTTGAGGTTGATGTTCAGTTCTTTGGAACCTTGCGGTTCGATATCTAATGATACTTTTCCGCCTTTGATTGTTTTTCCGTTTGCCTTTACGGTATAACTGATCATATACTTTTTCAAGTTGGTGAAGTAGAAACGGTTTTTTACCAGGAATTTGCCGGCAGCCGGGTCGATGGCTTCGAAACCTACATTCTGATGTGCATATTTCACTTCTGTCATGGCCGGATGCGGAGTGCGGTCCGGAGCTACGATTCCATTGCATAGGAAGTTTCCGTCGCTGGGTGCATTGGTTCCGTAATCACCTCCGTAGGCCCAGTAGGTACGTTCATTTTCGTCTGTTTCCAGAATACCTTGGTCTACCCAGTCCCAAATGTAACCGCCTTGCAGGTTCGGGTACTTGTAGATTGCTCTCCATTGTGCTGCCAGATTACCATTGGAATTGCCCATAGCGTGTGAATATTCGGATGGTGCGATGGGACGGTCGCTGCCTTTCTTGCCTATTTCTTCCAGCCAGGCGGCACTGGGGTATTGGGGTACATACATATCTGTGTTCCATTCCCAAAGGGCGCGTTCATAATTTACAGGACGGTTCATGCCTTTTACTTCGCGTTCTTTCAGCCATAAATAGGTCTGATAGAAATTATAACCGTTTCCGGCTTCGTTTCCTAATGACCAGATGGCTACAGAGGGATGGTTTTTGTTACGCTCGTACATATTAATGGTACGGTCCATGTGCGGCTTCAGCCATTCGGGATGGTTGCCCAATGTTCCGCCCCGGCTTAAGTTATAATACATACCGTGGCTTTCGATGTTGGCTTCATCATATACATAGATACCATATTCATCACACAATTCATAGAACTTGCGGTCTTGCGGATAGTGGCAGAGGCGCACGCTGTTGATGTTGTTCTGTTTCATCAGGGTGAAGTCCTTGCGCATCAGCTCTTCGGGAACATAATGTCCTGTTTCGGGATTATGTTCGTGTATGTTTACACCTTTCAGCTTGATGGGTTGGCCGTTGACGAACAAGCAAACGTATGGTTTGCCGTTTTCGGCTATCTGATCGGTTGGTTTGATCTCGAAACGGCGGAAACCTACCGTATAAGGAATGATTTCGCTTGTTTTTTCTCCGTCTTTCAGAGATATCAGTAACCGGTACAGGTTAGGGTGTTCTGATGTCCAGGTCTTGACGTTGCTGAGGGCGGCTTCAAAAGAGATGCTCTTCTGCCCGTCTGCTGTAACAGGACAGGGGGTGTTACCTTCTGCAACCACTTTCTTTGCGGCATCCAGCAATTCGTATGCTACGGTTACCTCTTTGTTGGCTGCTGTATGGTTGGTTACGTCCACATTCAGTTTGAAGATACCATTCTTATAAGTGTCGTCCAGTGTAGACACCACATTGAAATCTTTGATGTGGGTTTTGGGCTGTGAGAACAGGAATACATCACGTTCAATACCGCTCATGCGCCAGAAGTCCTGGCATTCCAGATAAGAACCGGTACTCCAGCGGAATATTTTGATGACCAGCGAGTTTTTGCCGGGTTTCAGGTAGTTGTTGATTAAGAATTCTGCCGGATTCTTGGAGTCTTCGCTGTATCCCACTTCCTGTCCGTTGACATACACGTATACACCGGATTTTGCTCCTTCCAAACGGAGGAATATGTCGCGTCCATCCCAATCGGCGGGAATTTCGATATCACGCTGATACACACCGACCGGATTGGTTTCGGGTAACTGCGGCGGTTGTGGATTTCTGGGTTTGAATTCGTATCCATGATTGGTGTAGATGGCCACTCCGTAGCCCTGTACTTCCCAGTTGCCGGGTACTTTAATCTCCTTCCAGGCTATGTTGGCATCCGGTTGCTCAATGTTGGCAGGCAGATCTTTGTATGCATCTGCATAATAAAAGTTCCATGTACCGTTTAGTAGTTTGTAATAAGGGCTGTTCTCATACTCGCCGGTCAGTGCCTGGTTCCGGTTGTCGTAAGTCATGAAAGCTGTGCGTGGATATTCCTTGTTGACGGCTACGGTCTGAATATCTTTCCAATAAGGTAGTTTTGTATCTTCCGCATGAAGAACTTGTGTTGAATATGCGCATACAGCAGCGCTGATCAGGAATTTAAATAAGGTTGTCATTTTAGGTTTCATAGGTTCAAATAGAAAAATGAAGAAGAAAGGGCGCTAGTACCGGCGCCCCTTTCCTTAAGTCCTTTTATGTAAAATAGCAATTATTTAATTGCGTCTGCCAGTTCAGCACCTGGTTTGAACTTGGTTACTTTTTTAGCAGGAATAGTAATCGTTGCTTTTGTGGATGGGTTGATACCTGTTCTTGCACTTCTTTCAGCAACAGAGAATGTTCCGAATCCGATTAATGATACTTTGTCCCCTTCTTGGAGGGCCTTTGTTACAGTTGAAACGAAAGCTTCAACTGCTTTTTTTGCGTCGACTTTGCTCAAGCCGGCTTCAGCGGCGACTGCGCTGATAAGATCTGCCTTATTCATAACGAAAATGATTAATTATTAAATGTAACACAAAAGTTTTACCAAAATCAGTGACAAATATATGCTTTCAAAATTAGAAATCAAACAGATAGCCTAAAAAAGATGCTCCAAAAATCAAAAAAACGTAAGAGAACTCTTGTTTTCTGTTATATAACAGAATAAAATTGTAAATTTGCGCGCAATCAATGTTTTATTAGACGAAGAATATTTATGAACAGTATACCTACAGTAACCAAGAATTTATTGATAATAAATGTGTTGTGTTTCTTTGGAGGCGTGGTAGCCATGAAGTATGGAATTAACCTAAACGACCTGCTGGGACTACACTTTTTTATGGCGTCTGATTTTAATCCTGCCCAGTTGATTACTTATATGTTTATGCATGGCGGTTTCCAGCATATCTTTTTTAACATGTTTGCTTTGTGGATGTTTGGCCGTACGCTTGAACAGGTCTGGGGACCGAAACGTTTCTTATCCTATTATATGGTATGTGGTATAGGTGCGGGACTGGTGCAGGAGCTGGTGCAATATATACAATATGTGACTGAATTATCGCAGTATGACAGTGTGAATACGGGGATTGCCGTGATCCCGATGGCGGAGTACTTGAATCTGATGACTACAGTTGGCGCTTCGGGAGCGATATATGGTATTTTATTGGCATTCGGTATGCTGTTCCCCAATAGTCAGATGTTTGTATTCCCTATCCCATTTCCTGTCAAGGCTAAATATTTTGTGATGGGATATGCTGCTTTGGAGATATTTTTGGGCTTGGGTGCTTCGACCGATGGCGTTGCCCACTTTGCACACTTGGGAGGTATGATTTTTGGCTTTATATTGATAATGTATTGGAGAAAAAAGAATAACAATGGGCAGTTTTATTACTGATTTGAAAAATAGTTTCAACAAAGGGAACATATATATCCAGTTTATATATATTAATGTAGGGGTATTCATTGTAACTTCCTTATTGGGAATTTTATGGATGCTGTTCAACCGGAATGGAGCATTTGTGCTTCAATATTTGGAACTGCCGGCCTGGACGTTGCAGTTTGTCAAGCAGCCTTGGTCTTTGCTGACTTATATGTTCATGCACGCAGGTATTTTGCATTTGCTGTTTAACATGCTGTGGCTTTATTGGTTCGGGCAGATGTTTCTGTCTCTTTTCTCGGCAAAGCATTTCCGCGGGCTCTATCTGTTGGGAGGTATTTGTGGCGGTTTGTTGTATATGATCGCTTACAATGTTTTCCCTTATTTCAGTGATTCTTTGTATTATTCTTATTTGTTGGGAGCATCAGCTTCCGTACTTGCTATCGTTGTGGCCACTGCGGTACGTGCACCGGAATATAGAGTAAACTTTATGTTTATTGGGACTGTTAGGTTGAAGTATGTGGCTCTGTTTATGGTTGTGACCGATTTGCTGTTTATGACATCGGGCAATGCCGGTGGCCATATCGCTCATTTAGGAGGTGCTTTGGCCGGATGGTGGTTTGCTTCCGGATTGTCCCGCGGACATGATGCTACGTCATGGATAAACCGATGCTTGGATTGCTTCTCGGAAGGTCTTTCGTTTCGTCGTCAATCGAAAAGACCGAAGATGAAAGTTCATTATGGTGATAAGGCAAAAGATTACGATTATAATGCCCGTAAAAAACAGCAAAGCGAGGAGATAGACCGTATATTGGATAAATTAAAGAAATCCGGTTATAACAGTCTGACTACCGAAGAGAAGAAAAGCTTGTTTGATGCGAGCAAAAAGTGATATATGAAATATATTGGTCGTTTTTTGGGATGGATACTACTGGGCATAAACTTGTGTATGGTGGTATTGTTACTGGTATGTGCTTACAGCCCTTATATTGATCCTGTGGCTCATCCGGTATGGTCATGTGCCGGTTTGGCTTTTCCCGCTTTTTTGATTGTTAATCTTTTGTTTCTGGTCTTTTGGTTGGTGATTTATCGTAAATATGCGTTGCTTTCATTTTTAGGCCTGGTATGTTCCATTGGTGCTATCCGTACTTATTTCCCAGTCAATGTATTTGTATCTGATGTACCGGAAGGGGCAATCAAATTCTTATCCTACAATACGATGGCCTTTGAAAAAAACCGTGCGAACACCAAGGATAATCCGAATCCTGTGCTGGAATATTTAAGAAACAGCAATGCGGATATAATCTGCCTGCAGGAATATATTGTAGGCGGACGGTTAACCAAGAAAGAGGTGGATTATGCTTTAAGAGATTATCCTTATAAAAATTATCATAAGATATCGGGGGCCAACGGTTTGGGTTGTTATTCCCGTTTTCCTATTTTGTCGGCACATCCGGTGAAATATGCCAGCCTTAACAATGGTTCCATCGCTTATAAAATCAAAGTGAATGGTGATACCTTGCTGGTTGTTAATAATCATCTGGAATCCAATAAGCTGACTGAGAAGGATAAAGAAGTCTATCGCGAAATGATGAAGGATCCTGATAAGCAAAAGGTATCGCAAGGGTCTCGTTTGCTGATCGGAAAACTGGCGGAAGCATCGGCTATACGTGCCGTTCAGGCTGATTCCATAGCTCGTTTGGTGGCCGGTTACAAAGGGGGAGGCATAATTGTATGCGGTGACTTCAATGATTCTCCTATATCATACACTCACAGGGTGGTAGGGGAAGGTCTGAATGATGCTTTTGTGGAGTCGGGAAACGGCTTTGGCATATCTTATAATCAAAATCATTTTTATTTCAGAATAGACAATATTTTATTGAGCAAGAATTTAAAATCTTACCGTTGTACGGTGGATAATACGATAAAGAGTTCGGATCATTACCCCATTTGGTGTTATGTGGCGGAGAAGTGATTTTACATACCTTTAATTGACAGATTATGAAAAGACTATTATTTACGTTAGCGACGTGTTGTGTAATGTGTGCATGTGAACAGAAAACAGAAATGAATCCGTTCTTTACGGAATTCCAGACCGAGTACGGTGCTCCCGATTTTACTAAGATCAGACTGGAGCATTATGAGCCTGCTTTCTTGAAAGGAATAGAGGAGCAGAATGCGGAAATTAAGGCAATAGTTGATAATCCCGAGGAACCTACTTTTGAAAATACCATTGTGGCGCTGGATAAAAGTGGCGGGATTCTGGCGAGAGTAAGTGGGGTGTTTTTTGCATTGACCGAAGCGGATACAAATGATTCGTTGACGGCCTTGAATGAAAAGATGGCTCCTGTACTTTCAGAACATAGTGATAATATTTATTTGAATCAGGATTTGTATAAACGGGTGGCTGATGTGCATCAACAGGAACAGGAAGGTAAGATAACTCTTACGACTGAGCAACACCGGCTGTTGGACAAGTATTATAAAGCTTTTGTCCGTTCGGGTGCCGGACTGGATGCCGGAAAACAATCCCGTTTGAGGGAGATCAATAAAGAATTGTCGACTTTGGGGATTGCTTTCGACAATCATATCTTAAATGAGAATAACGCTTATCAGTTGGTTATCGAGAATGAGGCTGATTTGGCCGGGTTACCCGAATGGGTGAAAGCGGGGGCCGCAGAGGAAGCGAAAGCTGCTGGAAAAGAAGGGAAATGGCTATTCACTTTGCAAAACTCCAGTCGCTTGCCTTTTTTGCAATATGCTGAAAACCGTGAGCTAAGAAAAAATATTTATGAAGCTTATATCAACCGGGGGAATCATGATGATGCGAATGACAATAAAGAGATATTGGGAAAGATCATGGCATTGCGTTTGGAACAGGCAAAATTATTAGGATTCGATTGTTATTCCAATTTTGTACTGGATGAGAACATGGCTAAGAATTCGCAGACAGTCATGGATTTCTTGAACAACCTGTGGGGATACTCACTGGAAAATGCAAAGAAAGAGGCCGCCGAGTTGCAGAAAATAATGGATAAGGAAGGTAAGGGAGAGAAGCTGGCTGCATGGGACTGGTGGTATTATGCCGAAAAATTGCGTCAGGAAAAGTATGATTTGAATGAAGATGAAATCAAGCCCTATTTCAGTTTGGAAGATGTGCGTAGCGGATTGTATACCGTGGCCAACAAACTGTATGGCATTACATTGACTGAACTGAATGATGTGCCCGTATATGAGCCGGATGTGAAAGTGTATGAAGTAAAGGATGCCGATGGCTCATTTTTGGGATTGTTCTATGCGGATTACTTTCCACGCGCAGGTAAGCGTGGTGGCGCATGGATGAGTAATTTTCGTGAACAGGCCGGTGAAGTACGTCCTTTAATTTATAATGTGGCAAGTTTTACTAAACCTGCAGGAAATATGCCTTCTTTACTGACTTTGGATGAGGTGGAAACCATGTTTCATGAGTTTGGACATGCATTGCACGGTATGCTGACCAAGTGTAACTACAAAGGAGTGTCCGGTACCAGTGTGGCGCAGGATTTTGTAGAACTTCCTTCACAGATTATGGAACACTGGGCTGTAGAACCTGAAGTGCTGAAACTCTATGCCAAGCATTATGAAACAAGAGAAGTGATTCCGGATGAGCTGATTACGAAAATCCAAAATCAGGGTACTTTTAATCAAGGTTTTATGACTACGGAATTATTGGCAGCCGCTTTGCTTGATATGGAACTGCATAACCTGACTGATACAGACAACCTGAATGTCGTTGCTTTTGAAAAAGAAACGATGGACAAGCTGGGGCTGATTCCTGAAATAGCTCCTCGGTATCGCGCCACTTATTTTAGTCATATTATAGGTGGATATGCTGCTGGGTATTACAGCTATCTATGGGCAGAAGTTCTTGACACGGATGCTTTTGAAGCGTTTAAAGAACATGGAGTGTTCGATAAAAATACCGCAGACTCTTTCCGTAAAAATATTCTAGAGAAAGGTGGAACGGAAGATCCTATGACCCTTTACAGAGGTTTTCGTGGGGCTGATCCCAGCTTGGAACCCTTGCTTAAAAACAGGGGTTTGAAATAAAATAGACTGTGAGATAGAATAATTTAGGCTGCAAAAAATGCTTTTGCAGCCTTTTTTCTCTTTTGGAATCTAAATATTTGTGTTTGATACCGTGGGAATGTGAAAAAAAAACTATATTTGCAACCTTGTATAAACTAAGAATTAATCAAAAAGTAAAAATAATAAATTTCAAAGTAACATGCAAAACAAAGGATTTGTAAAGGTTTTTGCGGTATTACTCACCCTTGTATGTGTGTTTTATCTTTCTTTCTCTTTTGTGACCCGCTATCACATGGACAAAGCGGCACAAGACCCGAAAGGTGAAGCACATTACCTTGATTCTATGCAGAATGAAAAAGTTTATTTGGGTAGTTATACGCTGAAACAGTGTCGCGAGATGGAGATTGGTCTGGGTCTGGACCTGAAAGGTGGTATGAACGTTATCCTTGAAGTTTCTGTACCGGATGTAGTGAAGGCTTTGGCTGACAACAAGACTGATGAAGCTTTTAACAAAGCGGTTGCAGAAGCATCAAAACAATCTATCACTAGTCAGGATGACTTTATCACTCTTTTTGTAAAAGAGTATAAGAAACAAGCTCCCAATGGCAAATTGGCTGAATTATTTGCTACTCAGCAGTTGAAAGACAAAGTAACCACCCGCAGTTCCGACAGTGAAGTTGAAAAAGTATTGCGCGAAGAGGTAAAGGCTGCTATCGACAACTCTTATAATGTATTACGTACACGTATTGACCGCTTTGGTGTGGCACAGCCTAACATTCAGGCGTTGGAAGGAAAGATGGGCCGTATCATGGTGGAACTGCCGGGTATCAAAGAACCGGAACGTGTCAGAAAACTGTTGCAGGGATCTGCTAACTTGGAATTCTGGGAAACTTTCGACGCAAAAGAAATAGTTCCTTATCTTTCTTCTGTAGATAACAGACTGCGTGATATTCTTGCCGTTGAAAGTGGTGCTGCTTCTGCTGATTCTGTAGCTACTGATACTGTTGCTGTTGCACAGGCTTCTGCAATTTCTGCTGCCGACAGTCTTGCAGCCGCATTGAAAGGCGAAACGGCAAGTAACTCTGCCGCAATGGAGCAGATGAAGAAAGAACATCCGTTGGCTTCTGTTCTTCAATTAAATCCGAATGGTTACGGGTCGGTGGTAGGTTATGCCGATTATAAAGATACTGCTCAGGTAAACCAGTACCTTGCTATGAAAGAAGTGAAAGAAATGTTGCCGAAAGATCTTCGTTTGAAATGGGGTGTAAAGGCTGCTGACTTTGACAAGCAGGGACGTATCTTTGAATTGTATGCTATCAAGTCTACTGAACGTAACGGACGTGCTCCGTTGGAAGGTGATGTGATCACTGATGCTAAAGATGAATATGACCAGTTCAACAAGCCTTGTGTCAGTATGTCTATGAACACTGACGGCGCACGCCGCTGGGCTGTTCTGACAAAGAACAATGTAGGCAAGGCTATCGCTATCGTACTGGATGGTTACGTATACAGCGCTCCGAATGTAAACGGTGAAATTACGGGGGGACACTCTCAGATTACCGGTAACTTTACTCCGGAGGTGACAAAAGACTTGGCTAACGTATTGAAGTCTGGTAAGATGCCTGCTCCTGCACGTATCGTTCAGGAGGATATTGTTGGTCCGTCATTGGGTCAGGAATCTATCAATCAAGGTATTATTTCATTTGTTGTTGCGTTGATTCTGTTGATGATCTATATGTGCGCTATGTACGGATTGATTCCGGGTATGGTTGCCAACTGCGCATTGGTTGTTAACTTCTTCTTCACATTAGGAATCCTTACCTCGTTCCAAGCTGCACTGACCATGTCTGGTATTGCCGGTATGGTGTTGTCATTGGGTATGGCTGTAGATGCTAACGTGTTGATTTATGAACGTACAAAAGAAGAATTGAGAGCCGGTAAAACTGTTAAGGCTGCTTTAGCAGACGGTTATTCTAACGCATTCTCTGCTATTTTTGACTCAAACTTGACATCAATTATCACTGGTATCATTCTGTTCTATTTCGGTACGGGTCCGATTCGTGGTTTTGCCACTACGTTGATTATCGGTATCCTCTGCTCATTCTTTACAGCAGTATTCTTGACCCGTATTGTTTATGAGCACTTCATGAATAAAGACAAGTGGCTGAACTTGACATTCACTACAGGGATCTCCAAGAATCTGATGCAGAACGTGAATTACAACTTTATGGGAATGATGAAACGTTCATTCACGGTATTCGGAGCGATTATCGTTATCTGTATCATTTCATTCTTTATCCGTGGTTTGGCGCAGAGTATTGACTTTACCGGTGGACGTAACTTCGTAGTTCAGTTTGAACAGCAGGTTGAACCTGAAACAGTGCGTGACCTGTTGAAGAAGAAAATCACAGAAGATAATGTACAGGCTATTGCTTTGGGTACAGACAAGAAGACAATCCGTATTACAACCAATTACCGTATTAATGAAGATTCTCCTACTATCGACTCTGAAATTGAAGAGTTCTTGTATCAGTCTTTGAAAGATGGTAACTTGCTGGGCGAAGGCACTACATTGGAAATCTTTATTGACCGTGATAATCGTGTCGGTGGTTCTATCATCAGTTCTCAGAAAGTAGGTCCTAGTATCGCTGATGATATCAAGACTTCGGCTGTCTGGTCTGTATTGTTTGCATTGGTGGCTATCGGTTTGTATATCTTGCTGCGTTTCCGCAATGTAGCTTATAGTGTGGGTGCGACTGTTGCATTGGCTGTCGATACTATTTTGATCATCGGTGCATACTCGTTATGTTATGGATGGGTTCCGTTCTCATTGGAAATTGACCAGACTTTTATTGGCGCTATTTTGACCGCTATCGGTTATTCTATCAATGACAAGGTGGTTATCTTTGACCGTATCCGTGAGTTCTTCGGTCTGTATCCGAAACGTAACCGTATGCAGTTGTTTAATGATTCATTGAATACTACTTTGGCTCGTACCATCAATACTTCATTAAGTACATTGATCGTATTGTTGTGTATCTTCGTGCTGGGTGGTGACAGTATCCGCAGCTTCGCCTTTGCAATGATTTTGGGCGTTGTGATCGGTACATTGTCTTCTATCTTCATTGCTGCTCCTATCGCTTACCTGACTATGGGTAACAAGATGCCGGAAGAAACAAAGGCATAAGAAGGTTTCTTTTAAGAAATAAATAAAAAGAGGAGGATGCTCATTCATGAGCATCCTCCTCTTTTTATAATGGTCGATTGGAATTGGTTTGTGGAAAAAGGGTAGATGAATCTTCTGTGGCTTCAAAAATTAACTTAAGTACATTGGGTAAGTAACTTAGCTTACTTGGCATTTCAACTTAACTTGCTTGTCCCATGAAGTTAACTTGCTTTTTTACGCTGTATCTTGCAGATCAATTCTGTTTGGCTATAATCGTGAAAATAGTTATCTGACTACTCTTCCTGAAGTGTTTCCTTGCATTAACTCTTCCACTTCTTCTACTGTTACTTGATTGAAATCTCCATATATGGTATTTTTCAATGCAGATGCGGCAAGGGCGAATTCCAATGTTTTTTGGTCATTGTCGGGGTAGGTCAGCAAACCATAAATCATGCCGCCTACAAATGCATCTCCTGCACCCACACGGTCTACTTCATGGACAATATCGTAAATGCCGGTATGCCTTAATGTTCCTTTAGAATAAAGTATGGCTGCCAGCAGATTGTGATTGGAAGTGATGGTATTACGCAACTCCAGAAACATTTTCTGGCATCGGGGAGCTTGTTCTGATACTTTTTGACCGAATACTTTGAAACCGGACAAATCTAATGGATATGAGGTGTCTACAGCTTTAAAACCTACCGGGGGAATGCCGAAAATTTCTTTGTATTCGGGTTCTGCACCAAAAATGACATCACTATATTGAACAAGGGGGAGCATTACCTCTGATGCGGATTTACCGTAATTCCATAATTTTTTGCGGAAATTTAAGTCGCATGAGATTGTTAATCCCAGGCGGTCTGCTGTTTGCAGTGCTTCCAGGCAGGCATCTGCTCCTTCCTGTGACAGGGACGCTGCTATACCCGACCAGTGGAACCAGCCTGCATCGGAAAGAATCTTTTCCCAGTCTATCATGCCGGGACGTAAAGTGGCAAAGGAAGAGCCTTCACGGTCATATACTACATTGGAGTTACGAAATGCTGCACCGCTTTCCAGAAAGTATAATCCCATGCGTTTCCCACCATAAATAATGCCGTCTGTACCTAATCCGTAAGCTTGGAGTGAGTTTACGCAGGCTTGTGCCATTGCATTCTCGGGAAGTCTGGTAACGAATTCTGTGGGGATGCCGAAGTTGACCAGTGATATGGCTACATTCGCTTCACTTCCTCCATAAGTAGCAATAAACTCGTTTGTTTGGGAAAAGCGCTGGAATTTGGGGGCGGTCAGCCTTAGCATTACTTCTCCGAATGTAACGACTTTCTTGTTCTGGGTAATAGCTCTTGTATTCATAGTATGTTTTTAATCAGTATGTTAATTTGCACGAAGATACGATCAAAATTTTATATAAGTGCAAGAAATGTATAAAAATAGCCTTCTCTATCTTTTCCATATAGAATAGAGAAGGCTATTTTATTTATTCAATATTAGTGGTTTATTTATTGAATCGTATTTTTAGTTTGGCAAGCATATCCTGTGTCATGCTGTCTAGATCATATTCCGGTTTCCATCCCCATTCCTCACGGGCACAAGTGTCGTCCAGTGAGTTCGGCCATGATTCGGCGATAGCTTGACGTAGCGGATCTACTTTGTACTCCATATGGAAGTCGGGCATATACTTCTTTATATTGTTACAAATAATTTCCGGATCAAAACTCATTGAAGCAATGTTGAACGAATTGCGATGAATTAGTTTATCGGGATTCGCCTCCATGATTTCAATGGCTGCACGTAAACCGTCAGGCATATACATCATATCCATGAATGTACCGGCTGCAATAGGACATTCAAATTTTTCACCTTTTACAGCCGAATAATAGATGTCTACAGCATAATCGGTAGTCCCGCCACCCGGAGGTGTGACATACGAAATTAATCCGGGGAAACGAACGGAGCGGGTATCTACGCCAAAACGGATATGGTAATAATCGCTCAGTAATTCTCCTGATACTTTTGTAACGCCATACATGGTACGCGGATTACGGATAGTGTCTTGCGGGGTCTTGTCTTTAGGGGTGTTGTTGCCGAAGACACCGATAGAACTTGGGGTAAATACGGCGCAACCCATTTCGCGTGCTACTTCCAATACGTTGAACAGGCCTCCCATGCCTATTTTCCATGCTAGTTGAGGTTTGGCTTCTGCTACAGCCGATAGTAAGGCTGCCAGGTTGTAAATAGTGTCGATGTTGTACTTTGATACAGTTTCGGCAATTTGTTGTTCGTTGGTGATATCTACGATGGCAGAAGGGCCTGATTCTTTTAATTCCCCTTTAGGCTCGGCACCGGGAATATATCCGGCTACGATATTACCATTGTAAATACTTCTCAATTTCATGGTTAGTTCCGAACCGATCTGACCGGTGGAGCCGATAATTAATACATTTTTCATAGTTTGCTATTTGCTTTAAGTTTTCTTTTGGAAGCAAAGATAGATAGAAAACTGCATATTTTATCAAAATTTTCTCTATAATTTAATCGGATATCAAAAAAAAATAAGAACTTTGTCAAGCCAGACTGATTTTTAAACTTAAACTATATACTTAATAAAAAAACAAAGCTATGTATGGTAAAATGAAGGAGTTCCTTGCGAAGGAACTGGCTGATATTAAGGCAGCCGGATTGTATAAAAATGAACGTATAATTACCACACCTCAGCGTGCGGACATCAAGGTGAATGACGGAGAAGATGTGTTGAACTTTTGTGCCAACAATTATTTAGGTTTGTCAGATAATCAACGCTTGATCAATGCTGCCAAAGAGGCGATGGACACACATGGCTTCGGTATGTCTTCCGTACGCTTTATCTGTGGAACTCAGGATTTGCACAAACAGCTGGAAGCTGCCATTTCTGATTATTTTAAAACAGAAGATACTATACTTTATGCAGCTTGTTTTGATGCTAACGGTGGTTTGTTCGAACCGCTGTTTACAGAAGAAGACGCTATTATTTCAGATGCGTTGAATCATGCATCTATTATAGATGGTGTACGCTTGTGTAAGGCAAAACGCTATCGTTATGCCAATGCTGATATGGCTGACCTGGAACGTTGTTTGCAGGAAGCGCAGGCACAGCGTCATCGTATTATTGCTACAGATGGTGTATTCTCGATGGATGGTAATGTGGCTCCATTGGATAAGATTTGTGAACTGGCGGAAAAGTATGACGCGTTGGTTATGGTGGATGAATCTCATTCGGCCGGTGTAGTAGGTCCTACAGGGCATGGCGTGGCAGAACAGTTTAATGCATACGGGCGTGTGGATATCTTTACTGGTACATTAGGTAAAGCATTTGGTGGGGCAATGGGAGGATTTACCACCGGTAAGAAAGAAATTATTGATATGTTGCGCCAGCGTTCCCGTCCTTATTTATTCTCTAATTCTGTAGCTCCTGCCATTATCGGTGCTAGTCTGGAAATGTTTAAGATATTGAAAGAAAGTGATGCTTTGCATACTAAGCTGATGGATAATGTGAATTATTTCCGTGACAGGATGCTGGCTGCCGGTTTTGACATCAAACCAACTCAGAGCGCGATTTGTGCTGTGATGCTTTATGATGCGAAACTGTCTCAGGATTTTGCCGCCAAGATGCAGAAAGAGGGCATATATGTAACCGGTTTCTATTATCCGGTTGTACCGAAAGGACAGGCACGTATCCGTGTCCAGTTGTCTGCCGGGCATGAAAAGGCACATTTGGATAAGGCAATTGCTGCATTTATTAAAGTGGGCAAAGAACTTGGGGTGATTAAATAAGCAGATTTGAAAGCTATCCAGTAAAATAAGAGCAGTAAACGGTTGTATAACAATTGTTTACTGCTCTTTGTAGCCCCGAGGGGAATCGAACCCCTATCTAAAGTTTAGGAAACTTCTATTCTATCCGTTGAACTACAAGGCCCCTTTATGGGTACAAAGGTACTTCTTTTTGTTAAAATGGCAATATGAAAGATTGAAAAATGTCTTAAGTGGGAAGAAAATAATCCTTTCTTTGTTGTTTTGTTGTTTTTTGTCTGTTTTTTATAATCTAATAATGTTGTTATTCTGCTATAAACTTTCATGTTGTTCATAAAACATGGATAAAAATAATAAATTGTAAAAATGAATCGTTTTTGATGCTGTCATAATGATAGGGATTTATGCTTTTAAACAGGTAATTATCTCTGCTTTTTCTTAGCTTGGAAACAAATAAACCTTTAATTTTGTACATTTTGATATTCAAACGTAGTTTGATAGCGGAATATTTTGTCCTTTGACAGAACTTTCCGAACTTTGCAAACAGTGAAATTTTGTAACCCTAAATAATAAGTTATGGCAGATGAAATGATAGTCAAGGAGTTGGACCAAGTGGTGGTCCGTTTCTCAGGCGACTCAGGCGATGGTATGCAGCTGGCCGGAAATATCTTTTCTAATATTTCGGCTACAGTGGGAAATGATATCAGTACATTCCCCGATTACCCGGCGGATATACGTGCCCCGCAAGGTTCGTTGACCGGTGTGTCAGGTTTCCAGGTGCATATCGGTGCGGGTAAAGTTTTTACCCCTGGTGACAAATGCGACGTGCTGGTCGCAATGAATGCCGCTGCATTGAAAACACAATACAAATTTGCGAAGTCCACAGCTTGTATCATTATTGATACAGATTGTTTTCAGAAATCAGATCTGGACAAGGCGGCTTTCAAAACAGACAATCCGATTGAAGAAATGGGTATTAAGCAGGATGTAATTGCTGCTCCTATTTCGCAGATGGTGAAAGATTGTCTGGCAGATACAGGCATGGACAACAAGTCAATGTTGAAATGTCGTAATATGTTTGCTTTGGGATTGGTCTGCTGGTTGTTTAATCGTGACTTGGCGGTTGCTGAAAATTTCTTGCGCGAGAAATTTGCAAAGAAGCCGCAAATAGCTGAAGCGAATATTAAAGTGATACACGCCGGATATGATTATGGTCACAATACGCATGCGTCTGTGGATCATACTTATAAGGTGGAAACTAAGTCTAAAGTACCTGGAAAGTACATGGATATCAGCGGAAACAAGGCTACGGCTTATGGCTTAATTGCTGCTGCCGAGAAAGCAGGTCTGCGTTTGTTCCTGGGATCTTATCCCATTACTCCGGCAACAGATATCTTGCATGAACTTTCTAAACATAAATCATTGGGAGTGACTACGGTTCAATGTGAAGATGAAATTTCAGGTTGCGCTACGGCTATCGGTGCCTCGTTTGCAGGTGCGTTGGCAGCTACTTCTACTTCGGGACCGGGTGTTTGTCTGAAATCAGAGGCTATGAATCTGGCTGTTATTACAGAATTACCATTGGTGGTTATTAATGTACAGCGCGGCGGTCCTTCTACTGGTTTGCCTACTAAGTCTGAGCAAACAGATTTATTGCAGGCTTTGTTTGGCCGTAACGGTGAATCTCCTATGCCGGTCATTGCCGCAGCTTCTCCAACTCATTGTTTTGATGCTGCTTATGATGCTTGTAAGATTGCCTTGGAACACATGACCCCGGTGGTGTTGCTGACTGATGGTTTTGTAGCAAATGGTTCCGGTGCATGGAAGTTGCCTGATCTGGCGAACTATCCGGCTATTAACCCACCCTATGTTACTCCGGAAATGAAGGATAATTATACTCCTTACAAGCGTAACGCCGAAACAGGTGTCCGTTATTGGGCATTGCCGGGACAGGAAGGTTATATGCATATTTTGGGAGGCTTGGAAAAAGACAGTGATACAGGTGCTATTTCTACCGAGCCTGAAAACCATAATTTGATGTGCCGTTTGCGTGCCGAGAAGGTTGCTAAAATTCCAGTGCCTGATGTTAAGGTGCAAGGCTGCGTAGAGGATGCAGATTTGCTGATAGTAGGTTTCGGTGGAACTTACGGTCATTTATATTCAGCAATGGAGGAAATGAACCATGCGGGCAAGAAGGTTGCTTTGGCACATTTTGTTCATTTGAACCCGCTGCCTCACAATACGGCAGAAGTGCTGAAGAAATATAAGAAGGTAGTCGTGGCTGAGCAGAATCTTGGTCAGTTTGCCGGATATCTCCGTATGAAAGTGGACGGATTTGTTCCTTATCAGTTTAATGAGGTAAAAGGCCAGCCGTTCGTAGTCAGCGAGTTAGTTGATGCTTTCACTGAGATTTTAAATAAATAATAACCGTAAAGAAAGTAAAGACTATGAACGAATATACAGCAAAAGATTTCAAAAAGGGACAACCTCGCTGGTGTCCGGGTTGCGGTGACCATTTTTTCTTGGCTTCGCTGCACAAAGCGATGGCTGAATTGGGAGTGGCTCCTCATGATACTGCCGTTATTTCGGGTATCGGATGTTCCAGCCGTCTGCCTTATTACATGAATACATATGCCATGCAGACTGTGCACGGTCGTGCGGCTGCTATTTCTACAGGCTGCAAGGTGGCTAATCCGAAGATTACTGTCTGGCAGATTTCAGGGGATGGTGATGGGCTGGCTATTGGTGGAAATCATTTTATACACGCCGTTCGTCGTAATATCGACTTGAATATGATTTTGTTGAACAACCGTATATATGGTTTGACCAAAGGACAGTATTCTCCGACCTCTCCCCGTGGATTTGTTAGCAAATCATCTCCTTACGGCACTGTGGAAGATCCGTTTCATCCGGCTGAATTATGTTTTGGTGCGCGTGGGCGTTTCTTTGCCCGTGCGGTAGCTACGGATGGTCCTGGTACAGTGGAGATTCTGAAAGCTGCTGCCAATCATAAAGGTGCGGCTGTATGTGAAATTCTTCAGAACTGCGTCATTTTTAATGATGGAACACACGAATCAGTATATACGAAAGAAGGTCGTTCAAAGAATGCCATTTATTTGGAACACGGTAAACCGATGTTGTTTGGGGTAGATAAAGAATACGGGCTGATGCAGGAAGGTTTCGGGCTGAAAGTGGTAAAGATTGGCGAGAATGGTGTGACGGAAAAAGACATTTTAGTGCACGATGCTCATTGTATGGATAATACTTTGCAGTTGAAACTGGCATTGATGGAAGGACCGGATTTTCCGGTTGCATTAGGGGTGATCCGTGATGTGGAAGCGCCTACTTATGATGACGCCGTTAATGCACAGATTGAAGAAGTGGCCGCAAAGAAAAAATATCATAATTTCCAGGAATTACTGATGACAAATGATATTTGGGAAGTGAAATAATATTTTCATTTTCCCTGTAGGAACCGGATCTACAGAGTTGTTCTAAAAATTAAATGGTTAGTAATAGGCAGTGAATAATTGCCGGTTACTAACCATTTAATTTAGAATTTTAGTGTGTAAGAGAACACACCTGAAACTGTCCTTATAGTTTGAGCTTTAGAGTTTCTCGCCGAATGATAAATCACCGGCATCCCCTAACCCCGGAACAATGTATTTGTGCTCGTCCAAGACAGGGTCTATGGCGGCACACCATAATGTGACATCATCGCCGGGAAAAAGTTCTGCCATATGCGCTACCCCTTGTTGGCTGGCAATGACACAGGCCATCTGCAATTTAGCTGGTTTGCCTTTGGTAAGGAACGCTTTCCAGGCAAGTTCCATGCTTTCACCGGTGGCAAGCATGGGATCAACGAGAAGCAAGGTTCTGTCATTCAATGAAGGAGCGGCGATGTATTCAATGTGTACATCTACAATACGGTGTTCATCATCTTTGTAAAAACGGAATGCGGAAACGAAAGCGTTGTCGGCATGGTCGAACATGTTCAGAAAACCGGTGTGCAGCGGCAGTCCGGCACGGAATACCGTTGCGATCACTATTTTGTCATCGTGTGTGCTGGCCGTGGCAGTTCCCAAGGGTGTCTGTACTTGCTTTACGGAATAGGTTAGTGCTTTACTCATCTCGTATGCCATGATTTCTCCTATTCTTTCAATATTTCTGCGGAAACGCATACGATCATTTTGAATATGTACATCGCGCAATTCCGCTACATATTGGTTTAGGAGAGAATTGCCTTCACTGAGATTGATGATTTTCATATCTATGCTTTTGTTATATTGTTGACTTTGACCTGCAAAGAAACAAATAATTTCTAGATTTGTAAAGTACGAATTGCATTTTTGTTACACAAATATAAATATTTGATTATTACGGAAATTTTTCTCTAATAACTTCTTTTTTTTAAAATAAAGCACTAATTTTGTAGCGCCTTAGACAAGGGGGTGTTGAAAAACATCTTCTTTCAGAAAATAAAGAGTAAAAATAACATTATACAATAACCAAATTAAATCATTAAAAAATGGCAAATTTAGATTTAAGCAAGTACGGTATTACCGACGTGAAGGAAGTTCTCCACAATCCTTCTTATGATGTGCTTTTCGCTGAAGAAACTAAACCGGGATTGGAAGGTTTCGAAAAAGGACAGGTTACTGAACTGGGTGCTGTAAACGTAATGACTGGTGTTTACACAGGTCGTTCTCCTAAAGATAAATTCTTCGTTAAGAATGAAGCTTCTGAAAATTCAGTATGGTGGACTTCTGACGAATATAAAAACGATAACAAACCTTGTACTGAAGAAGCTTGGGCTGACTTGAAGTCTAAAGCTGTAAAACAATTGAGCGGCAAGCGTTTGTTCGTTGTTGATACATTCTGCGGTGCTAATGCTGCAACTCGTATGAAAGTACGTTTCATCATGGAAGTAGCTTGGCAGGCTCATTTCGTAACTAACATGTTCATCCGCCCGACTGCTGAAGAACTGGAAGCTTACGGAGAACCTGATTTTGTATGTTTCAATGCATCTAAAGCAAAAGTTGATAACTATAAAGAACTGGGCTTGAACTCTGAAACAGCTACTGTTTTCAACTTGAAGACTAAAGAACAAGTTATCCTGAACACTTGGTACGGTGGTGAAATGAAGAAAGGTATGTTCTCTATCATGAACTACATGAACCCGCTTCGTGGTATCGCTTCCATGCACTGCTCTGCTAATACAAATATGGAAGGAACTAGTTCGGCTATCTTCTTCGGTTTGTCTGGTACAGGTAAGACTACTTTGTCTACTGACCCGAAACGTAAGTTGATCGGTGACGACGAACACGGATGGGATGACGAAGGTGTATTCAACTACGAAGGTGGTTGCTATGCTAAAGTTATCAACTTGGATAAGGAAAGTGAACCCGATATCTACGCTGCTATCAAACGTGACGCTTTGCTGGAAAACGTAACAGTTGATGCTAACGGTAAGATTGATTTCGCTGATAAGAGCGTAACAGAAAACACTCGTGTTTCTTATCCTATCTATCATATCGAAAACATCGTTAAACCTATCTCTAAAGGTCCTCACGCTCAACAAGTTATTTTCTTGTCAGCTGATGCATTCGGTGTATTGCCTCCGGTATCTATCTTGAACCCTGAACAAGCTCAGTATTACTTCTTGTCTGGATTTACAGCTAAATTGGCTGGTACAGAACGTGGTATTACTGAACCGACTCCGACATTCTCTGCTTGCTTCGGTGCTGCTTTCTTGTCATTGCATCCTACTAAGTATGCTGAAGAATTGGTTAAGAAGATGGAAAAGACTGGTGCTAAAGCATATTTGGTTAACACTGGTTGGAACGGTACTGGTAAACGTATCTCTATCCGCGATACTCGTGGTATCATCGATGCTATTTTGGATGGCTCTATTGATAAGGCTCCTACTAAGGTTATTCCTTACTTCGATTTCGTTGTTCCTACAGAATTGCCGGGTGTTGATCCGAAGATCCTTGATCCTCGTGACACTTACGCTGACGCTGCTCAGTGGGATGAAAAAGCAAAAGACTTGGCTGGTCGTTTCATCAAGAACTTCGCTAAGTTCACTGGTAACGAAGCAGGTAAGAAATTGGTTGCTGCCGGTCCGAAATTGTAATCTGAATTTTACAGATTTAACATATAAAAAGTGGTTCCTATCGGGAACCACTTTTTTTTATGCTTGAAAATGCCTAGATTTGTTGCAAACCAAATATGATAGCAAATGAAATTATTTAGATTAATGTTAGTTGGTGCAGGTATGTTCGTATTATGCAGCTGTACATCGCAAGGTTCTCAACAGAAGGAAGTTGTTACGGATAGTGTTTCCGTGAGTCAGGTAGACCCTGTAATAGAAACTATTATGAGCCGCCGTAGTATACGGAAGTATAAGCCCAAGGCTGTGGAACGTGAAAAAATGCAGACTATTGTGGAATGTGGAATCAATGCACCTAATGGAATGAATAAACAGTCATGGGAGGTTCGTGTAGTAGATAATCCGGAATTTATCAATGGTTTGACTGAAATTTTCAAAAAAGAAAATCCCAAAGCGGCAGAACGTCCGGGATTTCAGAATATGTTCAATAATGCTCCTACAGTAGTGTTTATTGCTAACGATCCTGCATATGATATGTCACAGATAGATTGTGGTCTGTTGGGTGAGAATATGATTTTGTCTGCTTGGTCAATGGGAATAGGTTCCTGCTGTTTGGGAGGGCCTGTGCGTTTCATGAAATCACCTGCAGCTGCCGAATATATGAAACAGTTGGGATTCAGTGAAGGGTATGAGTTGCTTTATGCGATTGCTTTCGGTTATCCCGATGAAATGCCGGCTGCTAAACCTAGAGAAGTTAGTAAAGTAAAGTTTGTAGATTAAATATAAAAAATCCCGAAGATAATATGGTCTCCGGGATTTTTTATATTAAAGGTAGATTGATTAGCTTTTGTTAGCTCTCTTACGTTCTGTTTCGTCAAGAATCACTTTACGCATACGCATACTCTTTGGAGTAACTTCTACATATTCATCTTCCTTAATGTATTCCAATGCTTCTTCCAACGAAAATACTACCGGAGGAATGATGCGTGCCTTGTCATCAGAACCTGATGCGCGCATATTGGTAAGCTTCTTCGATTTAGTTACATTGATAACCAAGTCGTTTTCATGAACATGTTCACCTACTACTTGGCCGGCATATACTTCGTCTTGCGGATAAATGAAAAATTTGCCACGATCCTGTAATTTGTCAATAGCGTATGCAAAAGCTGTTCCGCTTTCCATAGCAATCATAGAACCGTTGCTGCGACGTTCTATCTCGCCCTTGTATGGTTGGTAGCATTTAAAACGGTGAGCCATGATCGCTTCTCCGGCCGATGCTGTCAGTACATTGGTACGAAGACCGATAATACCGCGCGAAGGCATATCAAACTCAATGTTTACACGGTCACCCTGTGTTTCCATAGAAACTAAATCACCTTTACGGCGGGTTACCATATCGATCATTTTACTGGAATATTCTTCGGGTACGCTGATCGTTAATTCTTCGATAGGTTCGCATTTTACTCCGTCTATTTCTTTGAAGATAACCTGAGGCTGGCCCACTTGTAATTCGTATCCTTCGCGGCGCATGGTTTCAATCAGGACAGAAAGATGAAGCACACCACGTCCTGAAACAATCCATTTACCGTCCTCCAGTTCGCTTTTGCGTACACGCAATGCCAGGTTCTTATCCAATTCTTTGGTCAAGCGGTCTTGGATGTGGCGTGAAGTCACAAACTTACCTTCTTTGCCGAAGAAAGGAGAATCGTTGATAGTGAATAACATACTCATGGTCGGTTCGTCAATGGCGATGGGGGGCAATGGTTCCGGATTTTCGAAATCGCAGATAGTATCACCAATTTCGAAGCCTTCTACACCTACTACAGCACAGATGTCTCCCGATGAAACGGCATTTGTCTTTTTACGTCCTAAGCCTTCAAAAGTATGTAGCTCTTTGATTTTAGACTTTATCAGACTACCATCACGCTTTGCTAGTGTAATATTCATACCTTCTTTCAGCGTACCACGATGTACACGTCCTACAGCAATACGACCTGTATATGCTGAATAGTCTAAAGAGGTGATTAACATTTGAGGAGTTCCCTCCAACTGCTTCGGTGCCGGAATATGCTCAATAATAGCGTCCAACAACGGAACCAGGTTTTCTGTCGGGGTCTTCCAATCAGTACTCATCCAATTATTTTTGGCAGAACCATAGATAACGGGGAAATCCAACTGATCTTCTGTAGCATTCAGGCTGAACATCAAGTCGAATACCATTTCGTATACTTCTTCCGGACGGCAGTTGGGTTTATCCACCTTGTTCACTACAACTACAGGTTTCAAACCGATCTGTAATGCCTTTTGCAATACGAAGCGTGTCTGCGGCATCGGGCCTTCGAATGCGTCTACCAATAAGATACATCCATCAGCCATATTGAGTACACGTTCTACTTCGCCACCGAAGTCGGCGTGTCCCGGAGTATCAATAATATTGATTTTTGTTCCTTTGTAGTTAATTGAAACGTTCTTTGAAAGGATAGTTATCCCTCTTTCGCGTTCCAAGTCATTATTATCCAATACCAGTTCACCATTTGTCTGGTCGTTGCGGAACAAATGTCCCGCCAGCATCATCTTGTCCACCAAAGTCGTTTTTCCGTGGTCTACGTGGGCGATGATCGCAATGTTTCTAATGTCTTGCATACTATACCTATATATTTGGCTGCAAAGGTACGATTTTTAATTCAAAAAATATTTGGCTGTTAACGATTATTTTTTATCTTCCGTATCTTCTTTACTATTAAATGTAGAGGGAGTGGTGCCATAGAAATCGACAAAATGCTTTCTGAAGGTGGGGATGTCATTATAACCAACCATTTCGGCTACCTCCTGAACATTGTATTTGCGGCTTCTCAGTAATTCGGCAGAACGTTTTAACCGGACTCCTCTTACTAATTCTATGATAGTGAAATTAGTGAGTTGTTTTACTTTTCTGTAAAGGGTAGGTTGACTCATGTTCAGCATTTCGGCCAGTTTTTTCACATTGAATTCCGGGTTTTGCAGGTTCTCATTTACAATATTCAGAATTTGTGTGATGAACGGGTCTTCTATGATGATTGTTTCCGTATTCTCTTCTTGCGAGCCGTTGACGGTGATGGAAGGCATTAGTAGTTTGGTATAAATCCGTTTCAGTTCAGTCCGGCTTTTTATTAAACGTTTTACTTTAGTGCGGAGAATCTCCGGATTGAACGGCTTCAGAATATAGTCATCAGCTCCTAATTCTATTCCTTTCACTATATTTTCATCATCTGTCAAAGCTGTCAGCAGAATAATAGGGATATGGCAAGTTTTTAGATCTTCTTTCAGGATACGGCAACATTCAAAACCGTTCATGACAGGCATCATGACATCCGTTATTACAAGATCCGGTATTTCTTTACGTGCCATTCTTACTCCTTCTTCCCCATTTTCCGCCATAATAATATTATAGGTGGCAGAAAATAATACTCTCAGATAGAGGCGGATATCTGCATGGTCCTCAACAACCAGTAGTTTGTATTTGGTTTCGGGGTTGTCAATAGGTTTGGCGGTTATACTGTTTGCTATTTCCTGTTGTCTTTTATCCTCTGCAGTAATCATTGCTTTATCTGAATCTTCCATTATTGTTTCGGGTTCGATGAAACATACGTTTTCATCATTGTTCAAATGTTGTTTACCTAGAGGGATATAAAGAACAACTCGGGTTCCTTTGTTTTTTTCTTGAGTGATTTGGATATCGCCGTGGTGGGCTAGTATTGTCGTTTTCATAATTTCAATGCCTAATTCGGGATGTAGCCGGTTGCTTGGAGGATTGTAATTGTCCGATCCAAGGAAGATGACAGAGGACTCTTCTATCATTTCTTTCCCGTCATCCTCTATAGTAAAAAGGCAGAAATCTTTTCCGTTGATAGTACTGGTGTTTACAGTAAAGTGGATGGAACCGGAATACGAGATATGCCGGTAGGCATTGGATAATATATTGCTTAGAATAAAGATTATCTTTTTCCGGTCAATCCATATTTCCGTATTTATTTTGTTGTCTTTGTCATAATGCAGGTTAATGGGACTGACGTTCAGTAGTTCGTGAGATGCACGGACTACAGTGTCGGCTATCACGCTGGCAGGATAAGGGGCCACATTCAATTTAGGACTGTAACTTTCTTGCTGATGAATATTCAATAGCTGGTTACAAATGTCTTGCAGGCTGATTGAATTCCGATAGGCCATTTTTGCTTTTTGCAGGAATGATTCCGGGAAGGCCGTATTAGTAATCATTTCTTTTAACGGAGCGGTGATGAGTGATAACGGGGTGCGTAATTCCTGTGCCAGCATATATCTGATTTGGTCACGCAATTGATGGTTTTTCTCTTCTTCTTTTCTTATTTCCGTTTCTTCTTCCAGCTTTTCTTTCAGTTTCACTTCTTTGGCCTTGTAAACTTGCCGTTTCTGTAATTTCCGGTTAAAATACATCCATGTAAGCAAAGAAATAATGATAATAGCCAGGATGTATGCGGCGATGGCCCATCCGGTTGCAGCCCAATATCTATTTACATTGATAGATAACCGGGTTATTTGTTTATTTTCTTCCAACGGATAAGACGAGCGTATTTCCAGTACATATTTCCCAGGAGGGATATTGCTGAGTTTTATATGATCGTCATAATTCGTATTCCATTTTTCTTCTGTGGGTAACAGGCGATATTTCACTGTGTTGGGCGAGGTTCCGTATTTCAGATCACTTAAATAGAGAATCAGGTTGTTGTTATTGTAGTCTAAAGATAAATGTTCTATCAGGTACGCAGGTTTGTCCAGAATGACTTGTCCGTTTATTTTTTCTCCTATTTCTACTTTATTGTAATTAATATCTATATCGGAGATATGGAATTGGCAGTTACTTGAACTTTCTTTTAAAGTGCGCGGTTCAAAATAGAGTAATCCTGTAGAGTTCGCCCATAGCAATTTCCCGTCATTCAGCCGACATACATCGTAATAACTTTCCGGTAATGCGTAGGTATATGATGCATTGTTCTTGTTATTCAATGTGATAAAACCAGCATTGCTTCCCAGCCAGGTATTTCCGTTCTTATCATCTATCATACAGCTTATGTGTCCGTTAGGCAAGTCTTTTTGTAAGATCATGATAGAGGATATGGTTTTCTCTTTTCCGTCTATTTGGATAATTTTATCAGTGTATGAGATAAGCAATTGGTTATAGTTGTTCAGATAAAGTGCCAATACTTTTCCGGGTGTCAGGTTTCTTGCCTTTTCATAACCACCGGTGAATTTTATTTGTTTTCCTTTACGGCTGGCACGGTGTATTCCTTTTTCAGTACCTAGCCACATGGTTCCATCTCCATCTTCACATATAGCGGTTATTTTTTTGAATTCTTTCGTATAAGGTTGTGCTGCTATGCATTCGTGTGTCTGATGGTTATAGACCATTATTCCTTTTTCGGTGGCAATCCATAAATGGTTTTGTGAGTTTAGATATAGTTTCAAGATAGAAGCAGTTACAGCAGAGTCTGCTGTTTCGGGGTTTAGTTGGTGAATCACCGTTTCACCGGTAGTAGGATTTACCCAAAGGATGTTTCCTTTGTCATCGCCGAACCATAATCCTCCATTGCGATCTTTGTGCAGGCAATAATGATTATTCTTGTGACTTTTCTCCCATAAGGAAAAGTGCAGATTAGGAGAGATATTATTTTCTGTACTTTTATATATGCCATCTTTTTCGGTGACCAGCCAGATGTATCCGTCGGCATCTTGTGCTATACTATTCACATATCTTATTTCATCGTTCAACGGGATACGGTTGATATCGTTTCCTTTGAGATTCAGTTTCAGCAATCCTCTGCCGAAAGTTCCTACCCAAAGCACATTGTTGGACTTGTCAAAATGAATGTCGGTAATTCTGTTTTTGAGGATGGGGGCATAGTAAGAATCATGTTGGGTCAGATCTACAATGTGGAATGGCGACTGGAGGTAGTTGTCCGTTTCAAATCTTATGGCTGACAGTGAACTCCATGTGGCTATAATGAATGTGGTCTTATCTATTTGGATAATATCGCGTATATCTTTTTGAATGAAGGATGACTGGCTGTTATCATTCAGTGTGCGTGATGTTTTAGTGTTTGTATTATAACAGATGATTCCTTCGGTTTGGTCACAAATCCACACATTATCATTATATATATGTATTTTTTCAATGTTGTCGGCTTTCACAATACCTAGATCGGTTCCATTTATATGCTCGCTACTTTTATCGGAAACGTTATAAAGCAAGATTTGATTCTCTGCTGTCAGTGCGCATAAAATATCTTCGTTATTATAAAGTCCTAGGACTTTTGTTTTTATATCTATAAGCGGTTGGGCAGTCAGTCTTATTTCATCTGCATTTTTCTCCATATTTAACTCTACTATGGCATTGGAGGTCAAGGCATATAATTTGTCTTGCAGTACACATATATCCTGTATATCTTGCAATACCTCAGGAGTAGGTGAGATAAGTGGCATATAGATTCCACGCATCTTGTCAAAACAGGCTATTTGGTTTAAATTGGCGATATGAGACCATAGCAGATTGTTTGATGTTTCATATAAATGAGTTAAGGCACGTGGCTCTTTATCAATCAGATTGTAATTATGAAAATGTATTCCGTCATAGCGACTTAGTCCAACATCGGTTCCTAACCATAAAAAGCCGGCTTTATCCTGATAAATTCCAGTCAATGTATTGTTGCTCAATCCGTTTTGTTTGGTAAGTAGTTGGATACCACACTGGCGGAAATAACTTTGCGCATTAGTAGTTGATAGACAAAAACTACATAATAAGGTGATTATTAAAGATTTCATCATAATAAATTGTTTCACTTTTATTCCCCTGTAATCAGATTGGTCACGTACAATCTGCTTGATATTATTCCTTAATCTATTTTAGGAATTCCTACAAATATAGCAAACTATATTTTCATAACCAACTAAAAGTCATAGGAATATATTCTGTTTTTAGTATCAACAGGTTCGGTGAAAAGAAAGGATAGTAGGTATTCCGTTCACACAGTTTTGTCTTGTCTTGATTATTAGACGATTGTATTTGAATGAAATACACCCCTTGTCTCTTGCTATTTTATTAAGGTATGTATACCAAGCTAGAAACAAGGGGGGAATGATGGTATATATTATAAAGTGATTATTGTATTATATATCATAAATTGTAGGAAAATGCAGCATCATGGTTTCGGGGATTATAGTTGCCATTTATAGTGACAGGAATCTGCATATATTTGATTCCATTATCTATTACTTTCATATAAATATAGCTTTGGGATTCGAATTTATAATTTTTTGTGGCATTATCGGTAGCCAGGCTGAAACCTTTAAGATACCATTTAATCAAAGAAGAAGAACATTCCGCCTGATATCCGCCATAGTAGAGGCTTCCGTCATTGTAACAGTTCATATTTAACTGGATAGTGAAAGCATATTTATGATCTATTGTTTGCTTCATTACAATTCTAAGCCATGTTTGTTCTCCTTTGGTGGCAGTTTGAATATCAAGTTCTTCTTGAGCATCAGTATGTTTTCGTAGGACAGATAGAATATGGTCGGCTTCAGAAAGGCTGATAGCCGGTAACTCACTTAATTTTAACTTGTCAGAATTGTTTTCCTCGTATGTAACGCTTCTGGCTCCATACGTTTTTTCCAGGAGATACGTTGAAACTGAGTTTTCAACGGGGTCATTACCATCTGCAGAGCAGGATGCCAAACTCATCATGACGAGCATGGCAATTATTAAATGCATTGCCTTCATAGAACTATAATTTTTTATTGTTTTTTTTGATTATGTGAATGATTGACCCATTATCATCCGATACAAAAGTAGGTATTCTTTTCATGTATCCAAATTATTTTCAAGCTTTTTTGATGAAAACACCCTCTTTTTGATGAAAATACCTGCTATGTTGGAAAGAAGGAGTTGTTTGGCTATATAAGGGGGCGTTTTTATCATGATGAAAGGATTTTCATTTATGGATGGAGAAAACTCCGTTGGTGTTCCATTTGATAGTTGAAATGTTTCTCATTGAATGGATGTTCTGTTTTTGACGGAAATAGGAACTAAGATTGTTTTTTGTTCATTCTGTATTTTGCCGAAACCACCTCTTAATAAAGATTAATTTGCCAATATCCTGTTAAAAGAATAGCCTCTACCTTTGTGATGTAAAAAATAACTTAGCTAGAGAGAATTGAATATGGTAATACGAAGATTTTTATTTTCATGGGTGTGTCTGCTGGCTTCTTCCTTATTTATGTATGGACAGGTGGCTGTTAAGACTAATGTGGCGATAGATGCCGTCGCCATACCAAACTTAGGAGTGGAAGTAGGGTTGAGCAAGAAGCTTACAGTGGATATTCCGTTTTATTATAATCCTTGGAAATACAGCGATAATAAAATGTTGAAACTGGTGATGGTACAGCCCGAGTTGCGTTATTGGCTTTGTGATAAGTTCAATGGTCATTTTTTCGGTTTCCATTTAATGGGAGGAGCATACAATACTACCGGTATTGATTTGCCGTTTTCTCCTTTCGATGATTTGAAAGACTTCCGTTATAAGGGACATTTTTATGGCGGCGGTGTCAGTTACGGTTATCAGTTTGTGCTGGGACGCCATTGGAATCTGGGCGCCACCATCGGTTTGGGTTATGCTTATGTGCGTTATAAGAAATATGAGTGTGAAGAATGTGGAGATATGTTGGAGAAATCCAACAAGAATTATTGGGGTCCTACTAAGGCTGCTCTGAATCTTATTTATATATTCTAAAAATTACGGATTATGAAACTTATATGTTATATACTTCTTATATTATTGATACCGGCTATTCCGGTAGGTGCACAGACATTATCAGGTGGTCAGGTACAAGTCAGCAATCAGTCAATCCTGATTAGTGATAATGGACAGGTGATGATAGGAATGGATATCACGTTGCCGGCTGCAATGGAGCTTTCTTCCAACTGTGTGGCAACTCTGACTCCGGTTTTGAAGACACAGGATAACAGTTATAACAGGATTTTGCCTGCTATTTGGGTATATGGGCGTATCCGTTCCATCGTGCAACAGCGTGAACGCAGTATTCCGTCGGATGCATATACCATTCTTCGTCGTAAGAATGGAACGGAACAGACTGTAAATTATTCAGCCCGTATTCCATACGAGAAATGGATGAATGGTGCAGAACTGGAACTGCAGGCTGCTATACGTGGCTGTGCCGATTGTCAGAAAGAAGAAAACAGTGCCTTTATAACTCGTGCCAATTTGGAACGCTATGTGGTAAAACCTGTCGTGGCATTCGTTTCTCCTGCTGTCGAGGCTGTGAAGAATCGTGCCGAGGAAGGACGTGCTTATTTGGATTTTCCGGTAAATCAGATGAATATTTATCCTGATTATCGTCGTAATCCATCCGAACTGGCTGCTATCAAACATACGGTGGATGTAGTGAAAAATGATGTCAATACTACCATTACTGAAATAGCTATTGTGGGTTATGCTTCTCCTGAGGGCAGATATGCGGCCAATGCGCGTTTGGCTCAGGGGCGTGCTGAGGCATTGAAGAGTTATGTAATGAATGAGTATGGCTTTAAAGCGGATTTGTTCAAGGTGAATTCTGTACCCGAGGACTGGGCCGGACTGCGTGCGTATGTGGCTAAGAATGATTTACCGCTGAAAGAAGAGATTTTGTCCATAATAGATAAGAATGAGAGCGATTTTGACGTGAAGGAGGAACGCATTAAGGCCTTGGATGGTGGAAAGGTATATGCCGCATTACTACAGGATTGTTATCCGGCTTTGCGTCACTCTGATTACACTGTACGTTATGTAGTTCGCGGATTTGATGTGGAAGAGGCAAAACAGATTATAAAGCTCCGTCCCCAGCAGTTGAGCTTGCAGGAAATGTTTCTGGTTGCCCAAACATACGAAAAGGGGAGTGACGAGTTTAACGAAGTGTTCGATGTGGCAGTGCGCATGTTTCCTGATGACCCAACAGCGAATATAAACGCTGCCGCTATCGAACTCCAACGGGGTGACTTGCAACAGGCGGTACGTTATTTGGACAAGGCCGATGCACAGGCGAGTGCGACGCTGAACAACAGAGGCGTACTGAAACTGTTGCAAGGGGACCTCGACTCTGCTGAGAATTATTTCAAACAGGCACAGGCCAAGGATTCCGTCGAAGCCGGAGCCAATTTGGAAGAAGTGACCAATAAACGTAAGGATGAAGCAATCTTTGTAAAATAAGACATATAGACAAACAGTACAATAAAAGATGTTAGAAGAAACTTGTTCTTTGCGAAAAGCGCAAGGTAAAATCCGGGGTAGTGGAGTCTATTCCCGGATTTTGAATTAAAGTTCAGCGCATTAGTGTCCTCACAGTGTTTTTAAGTTGAATTTTACATAATCTGTCGGTTGGGGGCTTTATGGAATATGTCGGAAGTCGAAGTTCCGGCAGTGGCAAAAAAGATCAAGACGTTTTTTAAAAAGCTCGCCATCTTTTTAAAAAAGCTCGCCGTCTTTTTTGAAAACGACTTGATCTTTTTAAGAAATACCCTTGTCTTTGAACATGTAGTATTTATATACGTACGCATAAGCCTATATAATTGTATAGGTCTATGGATATGTACGTATGTGAAGGAATGTGTACTTCTTGATGAGAGAAACACTTGCTCACTACATTTTTATGTTTTTACGGGTGATTCCCACTTTAGATTTGGCTTCCGCATATGTTGATGAGGGCGGCTTTTATGGAGGGATATTTTGCTGAAATGCCACACTGTCCGATCTGTTTGATGTAGTGAAAAAAAAGTACATGTTATCCTTGTTTTTTTTCTCTTCTTTTTTAATGGAAAAATGTAAGAGGTGATTCTTTCAACGTGTAGGGTATTTTATTCACGTATGATGGAAATGCCCTGTAAAAGACGATATAAAGTCATTTTGTCAAAGATACCAATCTATTTTGTCGAAAATACCGATTAAGGTTTATACGATTAACCACTTACCTTTGCTGTGTTGACAAACAAGAATGGAAATTACAAAAATAGTTTATAATTTAAAAACTTAGGATTATGAAGATTAAGGGATTATTATTAGGAATGTTGGCATATGCTGCCATGGTAGCATGTACGAATGAGGACATTGTGAAAAACAATGTGAATCAACCAGAGAAAGTGAAGGGTAACCTTTCATTAGTGATAAGTTCTACATCAAACTCATCACGCGCAGCTGATAATGAAGAAAGCGGTGTAACGGATCCAGGTATCGAAGGTGAATCAACTGTAACAGATGCCGTTATAATTTTAAATAGACTAGATGAAAATGGAAATCTTACTAAAGAAGAATTCGGTGGTTATTTAACAAAGGCACAATTGAATGAAACTACGGCTAGTGGAGAGACCATTTATAATCCTTTCTTTACATTGGCAAATTCTGGATGGTATAAAGTGCTTGTTGTGTTAAATCCGACTGAGTCAATAGAAGCTATTGCCAACAGCCAACAATCGACTGATAAGTCTAAGTATGAACAAATTGCAGAAAGTTCTTATACAACAACTGGTGATATAACAATAGCTGCTGCCGGTCAATTTATGATGGTGAACAAAAAAGAGATAAAGGTAGACGTTTTATCCAACAACTATGAAGATCCAACAATAAAAGAGGTAGAGGTGGAACGTGTTGTTTCAAAGATAAATTATGTAATTGCTAAACCAAATAACTTATATCCTCTTACAGTACAAACTACTGATTATGCCATTGCGGAAACTACAAGTGGTTACTATATATATCCCGATAATAAAGCCGTTCGTTTGACAGGTTTGCATAAGGCAAAGAATTTGGATAATGATAATTCTGATGTTTGGATACATGAGGGAACAGATGGAACTGATAGAAGAGCTTTTATAAAGACAGAAAAAACTTATGGTCAGACAGGTGAACATATTTTTACTCTTCTTGAGCCGTTCCCCAAATTTGAATATTATACTACATCTACTGATGGTGAGCTTGACTGGACAGTGAAACTGGATAAATACGCGTTGGTGAATCTTTCAAATTCTGTGTATACGGCAAGACATTTGACGGATGCGAGCTGGGAAAACTTCAGGACTTTAGGCTTGTTAGGTGTAGACAATATGGCCTATATGGTTGATCCTAATTCAAAGAATAAGAATAATGTAACAGATTACGACCAAGTTTTTGGATCATATTTCTATAACGCATTGAAAAATGTAAATGCGGATAAAGTTGATGAGGCCAGCGATGATAGCCAAGTTTATTTCCAAGATCTTCCCACTGCTAATATTAACGATAATGAACAGGTAGGTCATCGTTTGGCTTATTGTTTAGAAAATATTGTGAAAAAAGAAAAGCAAGTACCAGCTTTAGTGACTGGTATTATTTTCCGTGGTCAGATTGGCGATGAAACGGGTGAGCCTGTTGGTACCATTTATAAATGCAATAATAAATTTTATACATCTATTGATGCTGTAAAAGCTGATAATGGTGCAGATGCATCTTATGATACTTATGAAAATGGACATTGCTATTATTATTCATCTGAAATTTGCCACAATAAAGGAGATCAGTATATGGATAAGGCAATCATGAGAAATAATATCTATGTACTGAAAGTTACTGGATTCGAGAATATCGGTGGTGCAACAATAACAATAGATCCTAGCGGTGAAGAGAGTGATAATAATTTCTATTTGCAATTGAATGCTAAGATTATTCCTTGGATTGTACGTTTCAATAACATTGAGTTCTAACAAACACTATGACAGACAGGGGAGGATTCATCTCCCTCCCCTTTATACCTTTCTATATTCTAACATTATAAAATGACCAAAAGCATGAAAACAGTAAATACATTCGCCCGACAATTCTCCTTCAGCCTGATGATGGCCATGACATTGGGAAGTGCCGTTGTGTCGTGCGACAGCATACTCGGTGAAGAAGAGGTAGATTGCTCTGTAGAGTACAGAGTGAAATTCAAGTATGATTATAACATGAAGTATGCCGATGCTTTCTCGCGCGAGGTGGGGACTGTGACACTTTATGCTTTTGACGATAACGGCAAGTTGGTATATCAGAAGACAGAAGAAGGCGATGTGCTGGGAGAAGAAGGATATACCATGAAAGTGGATTTGGAACCGGGTGACTATCATCTTGTCACTTGGGCGGGACTGAATGATGAGGCTTCATTCTCAGTGCCTTTGGTTACGGCAGGGGAATCCTCGCTAGATGAACTGCAATGCAGGATGGATCGTCTGTACAGTCGTGCGGCTGATGGAACGGCTGTTGTGAACAGTAAACTTTCTGCGTTGTGGCACGGTGAAGTGACCAAGCAATCTTTCTCGCGGGCAGCAAGCTCGCAGGTAGTGACTGTGCCACTGGTGAAGAACACCAACACCATACGCATCATTCTCCAGCAAATGGACGGAGTGACTGTGGAGGTAGATAAATTTGAATTTACGATTACAGACGACAACGGTTTGATGAACTATGATAATAAGCTGCTGGAGGACGAAACATTAACATATTATCCCTATTACCGTATGCAGGGTGGCACGGATATGGGAATACGTGCCGATGGAGATGCAGAGGACAGCAATATCAGCGTAGCTATTGCACAGATTACCGTAGGGCGTCTGGTGGTTGAAAATAATCCCCGCCTCACCATAACCAACAAGGAAACAGGGGAGCCTGTACTTTCCATACCATTAGTGAAATACTTGCTGCTTACTGAAGCAGAAGGACATGAGATGACCAATCAGGAGTATCTGGATCGCCAGGACGAATACAATATGACTTTCTTTTTGGACGAGAGCATGAAGTGGATTAATACTAGCATCATTATCAATGATTGGGTGGTACGCTTCAACGAACTGGACATGTAATAACGAAACTAAAAAAGCAATCTATGAAAAGAGGTTTATCCTATATAGTGATGGCGGTGTTCTGCGGACTGTGCTTCTCGTCGTGTGCGAAGGACGAGTTGGCGGCGAAGGCTGGGGGGGACGGAAGAGCGCCGGTACGTCTTGCATTGTCTCTTTCGGGGAATTCTTCCAGAACGGTTGACGCGCCCACAGCAGATGGTAATTGGGATTTTACCACTCCGGAACAGGGGACTATTGTGGAAGGCGATGTGTATGTACTAGTGATTGATGCGGTTACTCAAAGACTGAAATATTTGGTAGAGGATTTGAGAGTGATTAATGATTATGCCGACCAAAAGATACTGGAAGGGACTATGCAGAGGACGATAGGTAATGAACAGGTACGGTTGGTGGTTCTCGCCAATTTGAATCAGAACCAAATTCAGGGAGTCAGTGAGGGAATGCAGGCATATCTTAATACGATGGTAGGCAATACTGCCGTTGAAATCTATAATAAATTGGTTTATAATTACACTGGTCCGACCCCGTGGAATCTGGCCGAAAGGCGTCTGCCGATGTGGGGGATCAGTCCCGCTACCGGTGTCCCTCCTGCAGGACCAAGCTTAGAGTGCAAACTGTATAGGGCAGTGGCTAAGGTGAGCCTTTGGGTGAACGGGAAACAAGGGCTTCAAGATACAAAAGGCGATTTTATTATTACCGGCATCACGGTGAATAACGCTAATGATAAAGGGTATTGTGTGTCACAAGCTACGTTGAGCCCCGATGAAACAATTCAGTACCAAAGTCCTTACGTAACAGGGTTGTCGATGAAGCCGCAGAACTTTGTTTATACGGGACTGAATGTGACAATGGCTTATGAGGATTTGATTTATTTGCCGGAACAAGAAAATAACGACAGCCGGGCAGTATCCTTGGATGTGACTTACACGTATGGAGGTGAAACCAAGACAAAAACGATCGAGTTCAGAAAAGATGGGGTTGGAGATCGGTTTGAGGTGGTGCGTAACCATGTGTATATATTTAATATAAAAGTGACCGAGACTCCTGCTGGAGGCGGTTTGAAGACGGATGTGGAAACTTATGTGGCAGATTGGGATGAAATATTGCTTAGCCCGGGCTATGAATAAACAAAAGGAGGAAAAATGAAGACAATAAGACTGATAATGATGTTTTTCATCATTTGTATGTTGGGTGCTTGTACGGCAGAGGAGTTAGCCGGTCCGGAGTCCGGAGTGGAGGACGATGCTCCTGTGGTCATAGCAATATCACCAGCCGATATTACTTCTGTGAACATGAACAGCAGGGCTGCCGGAGATAACTCCATATTCTCCGTTATTGATGATGTGAATGTAAAAGTGAATTATGGAGGAAATACGGTAATCGTCTATCTGGTTAAGAATGGGGATTCGTTCGAAGTTTCCGGTAGTGTGGAGAATGGTAGTGCAGAGGTCGTTTCTTCTAAAACAGCAGATGGAAAAGTATATATCCACATCAATGCCAAACAAGGTAACCAGGCTGTAAGAGTAGAGGTTATCGCTAATTATGGACGAAAGATTACTTTGTCATTGTGGCAGAGTGTTAAAGAGAGTTTGATTCAGTGGCCGGTGGATTTTGATGAAACATCCGTTTGTCTCCTTTACGGTGCATCCGAGCAGTTTATCTATACCGAGAATCCGCATGAGGGAGCTCAAGGTGGTAATAAAGGTTGCTATTTGGCTAAAGTTTCTTTGAAACGCCCGTATGCTATGATTAAAGTAAATATCAATACTTCCGGGCTGGACAACGAAGTGACCTTGACGCCCCGATCAGTACAATTATGTAATGTGCCTAAGACTTGTACCTTGGCCTCGGATAATAGTATAACGGATTTTACTTCTTTTGACAAGGAAGGACAGAAGTATGACTTCCCATCCGGTTCGTTGCTTACGGGACCAAGTGGAAATGGCGAAACTCAAGTGATGTCCGAGCGTCTTTATCAGTTTGAGAATAAACAGACGGTTCATGCCCAAAACTGTACGGATGCCCAAAATGGTAATGAAAAAGTCAAAACCCCGAATCGTATCAAAAATACGATGGAGGCAGGTAAAGAAGTGTATGCTGCATTTACCGACTATACAGACAATGAGAACTTGGGTCGCAGATGTTCATACATCCTTGTTACGGCGGATTATGAATATAAATCGAGCAGTGCACATGTAAAGGGAACTATTAGTTACCGACTGTTTTTAGGTAAGAACATATCGTATGATTTTGATGTGAACAGAAATATCATTTATAATGTTACGCTTCATTTGCGCGGAGCGGGAGGTGTGAAAGAATCGGGCTGCATGGATGAGAACGGTGTGATCAACATCTCGGGAAACACGAAGGATGCTCAATGGAGGGTAGACAGCGAATTGTCTGACTTGTTTATTCAGTTCAATGAAGGGCAAGATTATAATATTGACGGACATTTGGTGAAAATCAAAGTGGTGAGTACCGATAGGCAGAAATGGCAAATCAAAGTGGATGATTTTGATGGCGTTTCTGGAGACTATTGGGTGATGTTTGAGTCTGATATGAGTTGGATTACTCCTAGATATGATGAATACAATGTGATACAAAAGGAGGGAACGGCAGAGCTTAGAATGTATTTAAAGGGATACGCTGATCAAAAAACGATTTGGGAGAAAGAATGGAACTCAGAGAAGCCGTATCGTTCGTGCAATATTTATGTGCGTAAACTGGATGCGCAAAACAAGCCTGTTGCGGGCAGCGAAATGAAATATCCTATCAAACAATGGTATCCTATCCAGATTACAGAACAATTGTATGTTGACAGAATAGACCGTTTTGCTGTTGGCGGTCTGCCCTGGGGAGACAATGGGTACACAACGAACCTGACGGACGGACAGAAAATAATAAAGGAGTATTATAAGAAGATAAATAAAGAACATTATTCCAGTGACAATGATGAAAGAAGTGTAATGGATAATGCGATAGGTGTGGCGGTTAATTCCAGTGGTAGTTCTACTCCTGTCACATCGGGTAATAGCTATATGGTTTTTTATCATTTCTCTTTGCCCGCAGAAGCAGAGTGGCAGCAAATAAATGGGGTGATTACCAGTTCCGGTATTAAGTATAATAATTGGTCAGGTGTGCCTTATTGGACAGCTACGACGGAGGGAACTCAGTCAAAAGTATATATTCCGGGGCAGGGAGTGTCAGAAAACAGGTCAAGAAATGAGTCGCATCGTTTCAGGCTGGTATGGCGATATAATAGCTTAGGCTATTATTAAGTATAAAGGAGGATGTTATGAGCAACCTGTTAGAAATCATGGACAAGAAATCATGCGGTAAATCGGAAATTTATATATCTGAAGAAGACGGACGTTGGTACGCTTGCTACCGTTCTGCTCATTTGTTGAAGAAACTTAATGAAACGGTATTGAGAGGTGTTATGCTGGATAAGGTGGAAGTCGATTTGAATAAGTTACTGAACGGTCCTTGGATTGTGGTTCTGTGCTCGGACAATGAGATGATACTGATTAAAAACGAGTAATCTATAAAATTATGCGCGAGATAATAATGATGTTGGAAAGAGAATTAAGCAATGATGGCTTGATATATATCTACCGGGAAAGTGACGGTAAATGGTATGCCTATGAACAGTCTGCTTTTTATTTGAGCCGGATGATGCTTGAGCTTTCTTTAGACCGTTATGTGATGGAAAATGCTTTGTGGCTGGCAAGGGCGGAAATTGATGTAAACCGGATTCCTTGGGATAAAGTTATCAGTCATAGCCAATCCGAATATGTATTGCACTATACCCCTTATGATGGGTTCCATGAGTGGCTGGTTGAAATAAAATAGCGATAGTTTAAAAAGTGTCCAGTCCGAAATTCATGAAGAAACGGTTTCGGACTGGGCACTTTTATTCATCGGATGAAAAGAAATCGGGTTTACAATTTCATTCAATGTCAGTTGGGCAGCCTTTGCTATGATGTTCGAAGATATGCTGAAAGATGCGACAGTAAAAGAGATAGAAGATTATTTTTAAAATAAATCGCTCTAATTCATTGTGATATAAAAGATAATGTCTATCTTTGCACCCGCTAAATGAAAATTTTATATATCAAAAAATCTAAGAATTATGTATTTAGATGCAGCTAAAAAACAAGAAATCTTTGAAAAGTACGGAAAGTCTAACACTGATACTGGCTCAGCTGAAGCGCAGATAGCTTTGTTTTCATACCGTATTTCTCACCTGACTGAGCACCTGAAGCTCAACAGAAAAGATTATAGCACTGAAAGAGCTTTGACAACTTTGGTAGGTAAACGCCGTGCGTTGTTGAACTACCTGAAGAACCGTGATATCGAAAGATATCGTGCTATTGTTAAAGCACTAGGATTACGTAAGTAATTCAATCTCTATTGAAAAGGACTTAAAGAAAAGCCGCTCTCTGAAAAGAAAGCGGCTTTTCTATTTTCTGTTATTACGTTTCTACTGTTCTGTTGTTGAGAATTACTCTTTAGTAGGATAATACAGATTATCTTTTGTCATGTGCTCCAATACTTCATGCAGATATTTGGCCGACTCCCATTTGGCCATAGGTAGGTCGTGAAGCAAGTAGTTACCGCAATCTTTAGGGGCGGCTCCCGGAACTTCGCCTTCAAAATCGGCTACAAAGCGGAACGTTTCCTGCATCAGTTCTACAATATCTTCCGATTTTAAATCGCCTTTCATTAACAGGTAGTTACCGGTGAGGCATCCCATCGGTCCCCAGTAGACAATTTTGTCAGACCATATAGGGTGGTTACGCAGGTAGGTAGCGGCTAGATGCTCTATGGTATGCAAGGCTCCTTGTCCCAAAGCAGGTTCCCGGTTGGGTTCTTTCATGCGGATGTCAAAGGTGGTGACCGTTTCACCGCCCACTTCGTCTTTTCTGGATACATAGATACCGCGAAGCAAGCGGATATGGTCAATGGTAAAACTGGGTATTGTCTTCATATTATTCGTTTTTATAAATTAGCTGGTAATGAGGAAAGGAAGGTATGAGTGACCTCGAAGGAACGGTCGGCTATAGTCTCCCAAAAATTTGTGTATTGTTCCCAATGGTTGTCGGATCCCGGCGTATCGCTGATGATACGGAAACTGATGAACGGTACCTTATATATATAACAGATTTGGGCGATGGCTCCCGATTCCATATCTACTGCCAGCCCTTCGTGGAACTTTTCTTTAATGTCGTTCAGTTCGGAACGGTCGGTGATGAATTTGTCTCCGCTGCATATCAGACCTCCATGAATGGCGGTCGGAGTATCCAGTGACATGGCGCAATCAAACAATGTGGCATTACCTTCGAATCGGGCGGGAAGTCCTTGTATCTGTCCGTACATATTGCCTTCTCCACACCATACATCATGATATACAACTTGTCGGCTCACCACAACATCCATTATTTTCAGGCAGCTGTCTATGCCTCCTGCTACACCGGTGCTGATGACACAGTCGGGTTGGAAGGTACGGATCAGTTCTACAGTACCGGCAGCAGCGTTCACTTTACCTATTCCGCATTTCATCAGGATAATGGTATTATTTCTAATGCTGCCTTCAGTATATTGGAAAGGACCTTCGGTGTATTCTTTCTTGTTTTCGAGCAGTTGCGCTACTTGTTTCTGCTCGGAACTCATGGCTGTTATAATTCCTATTTTCATAATTCAACTTTATTTATGGCTGCAAATGTACGCATTTTATCAGAGTATATCGTATCTTTGCAACGTTAATAAACAGATATACTTATGAACTTATTTAAAAGAATACTACCTGATATAGTAGTGATTATCCTTTTTGCTGTCATCTCATTCGCCTATTTTTTCCCGGCAGTGACAGAAGGGCGTATCCTTTCACAACATGACTCTGTGGCGGGCATTGGTGCCGGTGAAGAAGCGAAAGAATATCTGGAACGTACGGGAGAGCGTACGCGCTGGACTAATTCGATTTTTGGTGGTATGCCTACTTATCAGATGGCACCCAGTTATGATTCTACGGATACCCTGAAGGGAGTGGAGAAGTTATATCATTTGTATCTCCCGAATTATGTGTGGTATGTATTTGTCATGCTGTTGGGCTTTTATATATTATTGCGTGCATTCGATTTCTCGGTCTGGCTGGCTTCATTGGGGGCTGTGTTGTGGGCGTTTTCTTCTTATTTTTTCATCATTATAGCTGCCGGACACATCTGGAAATTTGTAACCTTGGCTTATATTCCACCCACTATAGCCGGTATGGTATTGGCTTATAGAGGGAAATACTTGTCAGGTGGTTTGCTGACAGCGGTTTTTGTTGCTTTGCAAATAGTGTCGAACCATGTGCAGATGAGTTATTATTTTCTTTTTGTCATGCTCTTTATGGCGGTTGCGTTCGGAGTGGATGCTTGGCAGAAGAAGGAAATGCCGCAATTTCTGAAAGCAACTGGTGTGTTGTTGATGGCCGGTATTTTGGGAGTTTGTATAAATCTATCTAACTTATATCATACGTATGAGTATAGTAAGGAAACGATGCGTGGAAAGAGTGAGCTGGTGAAACCGGATAGTCATAATCAGACAAAAAGTGGTCTGGAACGAGATTATATCACTCAGTGGAGCTACGGTATCGGTGAGACTTTCTCTTTGCTTGTCCCTAATGTGAAAGGTGGTGCTTCCGTACCTTTGGCGGCTAACGAAAAGGCGATGGAAAAGGCGAATCCTATGTATAATAGTATCTATAGCCAGATAGGTCAGTATTGGGGTGAGCAACCCGGTACATCCGGTCCTGTATACGTGGGGGCGTTTGTGATGTTTCTGTTTGTTCTTGGGCTGTTTATAGTGAAAGGTCCTATGAAATGGGCGCTTTTGAGTGCTACAGTTTTGTCTGTCCTGCTGTCATGGGGAAAGAATTTTATGGGATTCACCGATTTCTTTTTGGATTATATCCCGATGTACGATAAATTCCGTGCGGTTTCTTCTATTTTGGTCATTGCTGAGTTTACCATACCTTTGTTGGCAGTCCTTGCTTTAAAGGAGGTAATGGCACGCCCTCAGTTGGTTAAGGAACAGGTCCGGTCGTTTTATATCAGCCTGGGATTGACAGGTGGCATCGCTTTATTGTTTGCATTAGCTCCCGGTTTCTTTTTCCCGTCGTATGTTTCAAGTATGGAAATGCAGGCATTGCAGGGTATTCCGGCAGATCAGCTGGCTCCGTTACTTGCTAATCTGGAAGAAATCCGTCAGAGTATCTTTACTTCGGATGCATGGCGCAGTTTCTTTGTTATTATGATAGGTACGGCAGTTCTTTGGTTATATGGCATGGGCAAACTAAAGGCGAAGGTGACGATTCTGGCATTGGCTGTCCTCTGTCTGGCAGATATGTGGAGTGTGAACAAACGTTATTTGTATGATGAACAATTTGTGGAGAAGGTGCAGCAGGATAATTCCTTTAAACCGACCGAAACGGATAAGGCAATATTGGCCGATAAAACGTTGGATTTCCGGGTACTGAACCTAGCCGGCAATACGTTTAATGAAAATACGACTTCTTATTGGCATAAGAGCATCGGTGGATATCATGCCGCCAAGCTGCGCCGCTATCAGGAAATGATAGAGGAGCATATCAGCACCGAGATGAATGGCGTGTTCAAGGCTGTTTCGGAGGCGGGAGGCGATATGCAGAAGGTGGCTCCGTCCGGTTTTCCTGTGTTGAATATGCTGAATACCCGTTACTTTATTTTTCCGCTGCAAGGTGGAAAGACTGTCCCGATACAGAATCCTTATACGCTGGGCAATGCTTGGTTTGTAAACGAGGTGCAGTATGTGGATAATGCCAATGAAGAGATAGATGCTTTGCATCGGATAGATCCGGCAAAAACGGCTGTCGTAGATAAAAAATTCAGTGCGGAGGTAAAATCGGCGGCTGAAACAGATACACTGGGTACAATCAAACTGACTGCGTACGAACCTAATGACTTGAAATATGAGGTTAATTCGAAGACAGGAGGAACAGTGGTTTTTTCGGAAATTTACTATCCTGGCTGGCAGGCATATATTGATGGTGTGGAAGCACCGCACGGAAGAGCGGATTATATTCTTCGGGCGATGAATGTGCCGGCCGGAAAGCATGTAGTGGAATTTAAGTTCGATCCGAAATCGCTGCATGTTACGGAAACGGTGGCTTTTGTGGCGTTGGGTGTATTGACCTGTGTGCTGGTCTTGTTCTTATTCTTGCAGGTCAGAAGAGCCCGTAGGAAAATTGATTAAGGCCCGTCGTAAGCCAGACTCCGGATTATTTGTAAAGCAGGCGCAGAACGAACCATAAGTGGTGTGTCACTGTGCTTGCCCATCCATAGTGACGGCTCATAATACGGAAGCGTTCTTTCAAGGAGGCTTTATGGTTACGGGTGGTCATTCCTTCATTCAGGTAATCAATAAGAGTAAGATGGGTGTTATGGAGTACATCCGCTTTCTTCATGATACGGATACACCAGTCAAAATCTGCCGAGAACCGATATCTCAGGTCATATGGTTCCACCAGATCACGGCGGGCGAAAAAGGCTTGATGGCAGACTAGCATTCCTTGCTTGAAGCTTTTCCAGGTAAGCGTTGCGGGTGCGGACAGGCGGCGCATATATAAAAAATGCCCTTGACTGTCCACAATTTCTGTTTCTCCATATAGTACTCCCGGCAGAGCTGTTCCATTGATGGAATGTACCATTTGCAGCAAAGTATCATCCTCGTGCAGGCCGTCACCGGCATTCAAGAAACAAAGATAATCTCCGGTTGCCAGTTTTATTCCTTTGTTCATGGCATCGTATAAACCTTGGTCGGGTTCACTGATAACAGTGGTGATATGTTCCTGGTATTTGTGAATGATATCCAGTGTTTCATCTGTTGATCCCCCATCTACAATAATATACTCCAGATTCTTATAAGTTTGTGTAACAATACTTTGTATAGTATCCTCCAATACTTTTGCGGCGTTGTAGGTGACAGTAATAATAGAAAACTTGGGATGAGGATGATGGTTATGCATGATTCCCTGTAATCTTGTTATAGATTTCAACATATTTCTTGGCGATGGTACTTTCCGAATAGCTGGATACTGCCTTACGGCAGGCTTCTTCGCTCAGACTTTCATATTCTCCTTCGGTCAATGCCCAGTGAATTCCGTTTGCCAGATCCTTGGAAGACTGATATTCGGCAACATAGCCGTTGTGCAGGTGGTCAATCATTTGTGGAATACCTCCTACATTGAACCCTATGCACGGAATACCACAGGCCATTGCCTCTACGATGGTATTGGGTAGGTTGTCTTGTAAAGAAGGTGTGACGTATAAGTCGACTGCGTTGTAAATATCTACCAGTTCCTTCTCGTTGCTGACATAATTCATCGGATAGATAGGGAAAGGAAACAGGGAAGCGTATTGTTCGGCTTGGTTGCCAAAAACCACTACACCTAACTCTTTACTAAAATCAGGATACGAGGAAGCTATTTGTTTGCAAGCTGATACCAAATAGTCTATTCCTTTTCTCTTGTCTGTAATTTTTACGGAGCCGAAAAGCAATAACTTCTTGTCTTGCGGGAGGTGGCATTTTTCTCTGGCCTGTTTTTTATCACGAGGTTTGAACAGGTTGGTGTTGATTGCATTGGGAATATTGGTAATGGTCTGACCTTTAATCAGATCACTTTTCTTAGCCAATGATTCTAACCAGCGGCTACAAGCTACAAAGGTGATTTGTGCTCCTTCAAACAGTTTTTTCTTTTTCTGGAAAGTACGGTAGGCTATGTCTTTCCTGCTTCCTTTGTAAAGTTGCGGACAGTTGTGGCATTGTGTGGCATATTTATCGCAATCTCCTGCATAGTGGCAGATACCGGTAAAAGGCCACATATCATGCATTGTCCAAACGATGGGCTTGCCGGATTGGATGATACGCCGGATATCTGTCAGTGACAACATACCTTGGTTAATCCAATGCAGATGAATGACATCGGCTTGGGTAAATTCGGGCAATGCTGTGATATTGGTGCCGGTATTCGCTATGTCAACGGCAAACAAGTTATGTTTCTTGAAGTGGTTGGCTTGCCAGATAACGACACGCTCCCAGATGAATTGCCATACTTTCCACCATGATTTCTTTAGTTCAACGACACTTATCTGGTCGGTCTGCTTGTCGCGTACAAGCATTTTTGTCTTTATTCCGTTGTTTTTTAAAGCCTCCATGAGGCGGTTGGCTGCAATGGCGGCTCCACCTATTCGCTCAGACGTATTGATGATAAGTACTCTCATGTGCATAAAAGTTTATGCAAATGTACGCTTTTTAGGGGACATCTTGGATATTTCCAGTAAGCTTTCTGCTATTTCACGGGAAAAGATTTCCAAATTGAAACGTTTTTCTGCCAGCTTTCGGGCGTTGGCGCCCATTTTTTGGGCTTCTTCGGGATGGTCGGCTATGCGATGAATGGCATTGATCCACCCTTCCACGTCATCATAGGCTACGGTAATTCCTATTTCTTCTTTGTCTATATCCATTTCAAAATTAGGATTACGTGAGCAAATGACAGGGATGCCTAATGCAAAGGCCTCTACCAGTGTGGTAAGACCTACGGTATAAGGAAAATCCATGCAGCAGATGACAACACAGCTTTTTCGTGCCACTTTCTGTGCCAACAAGTATGGGATGACACCGTCCGTATAATGTACTCGTACAGAATCGGGCAGACAGAAGCGTTCAATAATCTGTTGGTAGTTTACACTTCCATTGGTGGGGGCTATGTACAAGTCCAGTTGTTGATCGGTGGCGCAGAAAGCTTGCAGCATTGTGTCTACATCCCGGTTTTCTTTCCCGGTGGAGATAAAACCTTCCGGTTTCCGATCCGGCATTGTTTGTAGAAGATGGTCATAGAAAGCGAGGTCCGGCCCCCAATGGATAAGCTGAAGCTTTTCTTCGGGAGCTTTTCCGGTTGCTAATGAGTCTTTAATCAATTTTTTACTGAACAGGAACATATGATCAATGCCCTTATAAAAGAAACGTGAGATGCGTTCTCTTATTTTTCTGGATGAGGTTTTTAAAGCAGTGTGATGCCAAATGACAATGGGCTTGCGGTAGAGGCCTAATGCTCTGAGTAGGATGATAAGTTCCAACCCACGGAAAGATGTACCGTAGAGCACTTCGTATGGCTCTTTGCAGCACAGAATCTCTTTAGTGGCATAGAGCATTAGTTTCAGACGGCTGGGGAAAGCTTTGTATTTATGCATCACCGACCGGATTCCATATTTTTCCAGCAAAGGAAGTCCGTAGAGGATATGTCCCGGAAACTTATAATCTTTCCATTCCTCGTAACTTTCACGGGTTAATCGGGTGTGATAAAAATAAATAGTGAGTGGTTTTACCGGTGTTGGTCTCTTTTCAGCCATTTGTTAATTCTGTTTTTTATTGCTTTAGTGATGATGGAAAAATTGCCGTATCGCAGGTTCAGAAATAGTTCTTCAAAAGAACGTCCTATCTTAATCCAGGGATGTCCCCACCCCATAATGCGGTAGACAGCTTTTTTATAAGCTACATTCTCAATGACATAACGAGGATGCTTGAGAGGAAATTCTACTTCATACCGTTTCATGGTGAAGATGCGGCGGTATCCTTTAGGCAGTGTATGCACAGAACCGGCAAAATGGGTGGAATCTGCCGTGGCTCCCAAGTTGTTAATCATGTTGCGGGTGGGCACGATAGCCAGTCCCGAGTTGAAAAGCATGGAAGCGTGGAAGATGGTTTCATAATAGGCTTTGTTGTTTTCTTTATGGCGATGGCACATATAGATAAAGTCTTTACGGAATTTCCGTTCTTTAATGAGCTGTTCCAGTTGTTGCATATTGAACTTGTCTTCTAGAAAAGTATAATGTTCGTCCCATTGGTCAATGACTCTTTTCCAACTGGCCCATCCCCAGATAGAGAAAGTGGAGGCAAAGAAATAATCGTATGGTACACCCGGAGTAATCTCTTCGTTATTGAAACCCGCAATCATGGTGATACGGGGGTCTTGCTCGTATTTGTCTAACATTTCTTTACAGAATGTGAAAAAAGAAACGGAAGGCACATCGTCATCTTCCAATACGATACATTTGTCAACCATAGAAAAAGCCCATTTTTGTGAAATGTATTCCGAAGGGTCGCAACCGTAGTTTTTTTCCTGATACATACGGTGGACTTCGCAGTCCCAGTCTATCTGATCTGTCACTTCACGACATGCTTTTATACCGGGCAGGTCGTGTTCGCTGCGTGGTCCGTCCTGATAGAGGAAAAGCTTGGAGGGACGGGCATTCCTGACTTGTTCAAACACTTGCGACAGCTGTTGCGGGCGGTTGAAGAACAAAATGAGTACGGGTACATCTACAAGGAACGGTTTCATAGTTCAATCTCCTTTATTTGTAAAATTCGAGTTTGTTGTAATGCGGATGTATATTCTCTAAATCTGGTAATTGCATATAGTCACCGTATATCTTCCTTAGCACAGCATCTGTTTGGCGTGGTACGGGGAACATTTTTCCTTCAAATTCCATTTCTGTCAGTGGAAAAATATCGTCTGTATAGCGCGGTTTGAAATAGGCGGTGCCAAAAGAATGGCGTAATTCTTTTCCGGGGAATAACTTGGCAATGAACCTTAGGATGGGAAAACCGATGCGGGTATTAAAATGATAAATCCTACGAATCCGTTTGTATAATGTGCTTTCTTTTATATTTTTATTATTCAACTGATTGTATATCTGCCCTTGCATGTGGCCTCCTATCCAAGCTAGACAATAAGGGATCTTTTCTAAAGGAAAAATATCAATGTAGATACCGGTATAATGGAAAATACGGTCATATGAATTTGTTTCTTCCAAATGAGAATCCTTATCACGTAATTTGCCGTATATAAAGATGTAATTGGGATCTGTTTCATTAGTTTGCAATGCAAGATTGTCCGGAAGTTCTTGAGGAAGAACTTTCAGCAGACGCAGGTAATCTGAGCGAAGCATTTCTATGTCCAGATCATCATCCCAGGGAATGAAACCTTTGTGACGTGCTGCACCTATTAGAGTTCCGGAACTGAGCCAATAGGGTATTTGGTGCTTGCGACAAATCACATCAATAACCTCCAGAAGCTCTAACATACGTAGTTGCTGGCGACGGAGAAGGGAACCATCGGGGTTAAATCGCTTTCTTAGTTCACTATCCATACATTAATTTTTTAGTAGTTTATAAAACAAATCAGCGTTGATGTAACCTGTTTCTGACAGGTCTTTTCCTTTTAATTCTCCTTCATGGATATATTCTTTGTTTAATACATCTTGCCCCCATAGCAATATTTTATCAATGTTTGGGGTACAAATATTTAATACCTCTGCTATTGATTTGATTATCAATAATCCAAATGGAAAATCCTCAGTGAAATACCGGCTTTTGAAATCAGGCAGAAATCCTTTTTCTGTTTTTTCCATAGGAGCTGGAATATGTTTGAAGGCAATGATGGAGCGTATCTTGCGGGTAAGTGACCTTGCATCATAACTGTCATAATATTCCAATAAAGTAGGAATTGGCTCTATTCGGACCGGCAGTGCTTTCAGAATTTGTTGGAATTCATTGTCACAAGCAATGAGGAGCTCCGAACTTTCTTCGTCCCAACTATTATAGAACCCGGGAATCTCATGATATGTTTTTCCTCTACTCCAGGTATGGAAAAGTGAATAAAGACGGGCTGGATGAAGCAATGGATTGCTATTGGTCAGACTGGCTTCTAGAAAATGATGAAGCATACGCACCGGCGTATCTAACATTTCTTGAAGAGTTCGTAGTAAAATATCGGATTTTGATATGTTTACGGTAGCTATTTGTAATTCCTTTTTGTATCCCAACAAGAGTGCTTTCTGGCCATAGGTTTGCACACGGGCAATGAATGGAGCACGCTGGAATCCGAAGAGTGAAGCTGTTTTGCCTAATATTCTATAAGCGGTAAAGAAAAAACCGGTACAACTGACTACACTTCCTATGCAAGTTTTTTCCTGCAAGAACGGTTGTATGTGGAGAAGTTCTTCCTCAATGGCAAATCCGGGGAGACAAAGCAATACGATATCAGAGTGTGGAATGACTTCTGCCGGGTTAGCCGTAACGCAGGCTAATGAGCCGGAGAATGTATTTCCCCGGCAATCTTCAATGAGTAATGATGGATTCCATTGGTCGGGATGCCGGGTGAGGATGGAAACATTAAAGCCTTTATGTGCAGCTACTCCTGCAATGACGTGCCCCAGACCGCCACCGCCACAAATACAGATATTGATACTCATGCTTGCAGTTTTTTTAAGTTTTCAGCCAGATAATTGTTGTCTTCAGTGTCGCGTATGGCGATACGGATGTAATTCCTGCCATCGAATCCTGTCTTGGTACTACAATCTTTTAACAAGAGATTATGCTCCAGCAATAAAGAAACGAGTTTGGTGGAACTGAAGCGGGAAGTTACTTCGCACAGGAAATAATTGGCTTGTGAAGGTATGACACGTAGGAAGTCAACCTGTTGCAATACCTCGAAAAAGCGTTGGCGCTCGGCTATGAATTTTTTACAGGCATTTTGATAATCATTATTATACTTGCTGTATATCTGTAAATAGAATTCGGCGAAGGAGTTTATATTCCATATAGCCATGTTTTTTCGTAAATAGGATATTATCTCTTTGTCGGAAGATGCGGCTATCCCCAAGCGTAATCCCGGAACTCCATAAGATTTGGAAATACTTTTAATGACTGTGAGGTGTGGGTATGTTTCCAGAACTTCATTCTTAAGCAGCGTATTTTCGACACTTTTTTCGCTGAAGTCAACAAAAGATTCATCCAGTATTAAGTGGATATTTCGCTGCTGCGTCCATGCCAGCAAATCCATAAGTTCGTTGAGGGGGATGAAGTTACCTGATGGGTTATCCGGATTGATCAAGAGTAAATGGCGGATATCTTTGTCCGCATAAAAAAGCATCAGTTCTTTTGCCGTATAATGAAAATCGGCATTCTGTGGATAGAATGCAATGATTTCTTCTGATTGTCGGTTGGGATATTCTTCAAAAGTGGGATAAATTACTCCCATTTTGCCATCTGAATGTTCCATCAGCGCTTTGATGATTTCGGCGGCTCCGTTGCCAACAACCACATAATCTTGCCGGATACCGAAGTTTTTTGCCATGACAAGTGTATTCACTCCCATGCCGGAAGGGTATTCACGGAGAAGCACATTAAAATTAGCCTGTAGTTCTTCACACATTTTTTGTGGTGGAAAATAGGGGTTTACTAAATAGCAGAAATCTTTCAGCTTTGGGAAACGCCAGTATCCGCCATATCTTTTTTGGTAGCGTTGTAGCTGGTCCTGTTCGGCAAAAATGGTTTCAGCGATGTCAAGATCTTGTATATCATCAATCTCATACCAGCGTTCTCCTTCCAAAGGGAGTCCTTTCAGTTCACATCTCTCCAGCAGGGTGATTACCCGTAATACCTGTTCGTAATATTCGTTATTACCCAGGGCTTTGCTGTAGGCTTCAAGAAATGGCACATAACTGTTGCGGAGAAACTCTTTACTGAATTTATAGATATTGACGGTTTTGTAGTAATCGTCAATATCTGCGTAGCGGAACGTTTTTTTTGAGATAAAATCAATGATGTCATTTTCAGTATTGAGCCGTACCATCGTGCCGTCCATCCATGGCTCATATTTAGCTACAAGTGCCAGATTGGGATAGGGGTTATTTAAAATTTTGTGGAAAAGTGTATCCTCAAAAATCAAATCGGATTCAATTAATAAAGTATCTTGCTTTTGCAATTCCTCTTTAGCAAGATAGAGAGAATAGATATTATTGGTCTTATTGTAGACAGGATTGTAAATATATTCTATCGGAGTATTTCTACTTTGTTTCTCTATGTGGGTACGTAATTTCTCTCCCTGGTAGCCTATGACTAAAATGATGCGTTCCAGATTTAATGAATCTAACTGTGAGAGCAGACGGTCTATCAGATAGGTCCCGTTTACTTTAATCATACACTTGGTGTTATCTTTGGTAAGATCTCCCAAGCGCTTGCCCATGCCGGCGGCTAGAATGATTGCTTGCATAATAAATTTAGGTATATATATTGCAAAAGTAGTAATTAATTAGCATTTATAAGCGATGTTATTTATATTTGCCTCAAATTTTAAACAGGAATGGGTAAAATAACATTTGTACCGGTAGGAGGATTGGCCAACCGTATGCGTGCAGTGGCTTCGGCGGTAATGCTGGCAGGAAAGACGAAAAGTGAATTAAGCATCATTTGGTTTCGGGATTGGGCACTGAATGCACCGTTTTATCAGTTGTTTAAGCCTGTAGACAGGGAAGTGGCTTGTTTACGGGATGCTTCGCGGTTGGATTATGCATTATTAGACAGACCTCGTTCCAAGAATTTTCATTTCCCGCTTTTGTTTCAGAAACTGCTTTTCAAGTCTTGTCTGTACGAGCGTTCCATTACTCCTTTATGTAACCGGCATTTTGATTTTGAACGGTGGGTTAAAGAAGGTGGCTGTGTTTATATGGCATCATACACCGCTTTCCAACTTTATGATTATGCGTGGATCAGTCGGTTGTTTGTTCCGGTAGACGAGATTATGGAAGAGGTAGAAAACCGTTGTCGGAATTTTTCGGATGCTATGATTGGTGTGCATATCCGTCGTACAGATAATCTGGCTTCTATCAGGCAAAGCCCTATCGAGTTGTTCTATCAGAAATTAGATGAGAAGATAAAAGAGGACGGCAAGGTGGCTATCTATTTGGCTACAGATTCGGAAGAGGTGAAGCGGGAAATGAAAGAGCGTTATGGTGACCGGATATTCTGTTCCGGAAAAAAGGCAGACCGTGGATCTTTGGAGGGAATAAGGGAGGGTATCACGGATATGTACACATTGGCTCGTACACAAAAAATATATGGTTCTTTTCAGAGTTCATTTTCGGATATGGCAGCTCAGATAGGAGGGGTTCCATTGGAGATTTTGAAATTATGAGTTACGGAAATAAATCATTGTTTTAATGATTATCTGCAAACATTTTTATTTTTGCTCCTCTTCTTTCTATGGCATTTGCCAATTTGTTTTCTATTTTTCCTAATAGCAGCCGTCTGCTCCATTCTATAACAAGCGTCGTCAGACAGATAGAAACAAGTGTTCCCATAAAATACAGAACAAGTAGGTTGCTGTCTGCATAAGGGGTATACCAGGGTTGTAAACAGTGGATAAGAAGTCCTTGAAGCATATATAAGGCAAAAACGTATCCTGCTAGGTAATTGATGATGCGGGATGAAAAATGCCACCGGGTAAACTGGTAGAAAATCATGATAGAGGCGATGATAATCAGTAGATTATTATCTCGGGCGAATCTCAGTATGATATTTCCACTCATTGCTGTAAGCAGGGTATTCAGTATAAAAATACCGGCAAGGCTGCCTGACAAGATTTCCCGGCTATGTCGTTTCATGTTTTCCGGAAGACCATAGGTCTTCAGATATTGTCCTATGAGATAAGCTAGTGTGACATTGATAATTCCCTTGCCCGTGTCATTCTGAATTTCAAAAAACAGGATTGTCGGGGCAAATACAAAAAAGAATCCCCATAGTAACAGTAGTTGTTTATAACTTTTTTGTGAGAGGTTATGAACCAGCCGGTTTAAATAGGGCGAGAAACAATAAAGTACTACATAGCAGGTCATAAACCAGTATTTTTTGCTAAGTATCGGTAGCAATGAGGAGGCCAGCCCTGTCCAGGTATGCGGAGTGTGAAGCCATATTGTTTCGATCAGATAAGAAACGATGGAATAAAACCATACGACAACCAGCATTTTGAAAAATTTATGGTAAGCATTCGGCCTCGTGCGTGTTTTTTTCCCCTCTTTTCCTTCCTACCTTTG
>DXLO01000040.1 GCA_019414665.1 Bacteroides sp.
TCCCTCCAGGTCCACCCAGGAAATATGAGAAAGGCTGTTTCAAACTGAAAAATGAAACAGCCTTACTTATATCTGTAAGTTATATAATAAAATAATCTCCTGTCCTGCTTCATCCCAACGATGCGGCTAAGACAGGAGATTTTCTCATTTTAAGCCTTTATTCTTATAGTTTCGGAACAATCACGAAATGAGTTTCCGGATATTCCTTTGCCAGCAAGTCACGGATATAAGCTTCTGTATCCCGACGGATAATATCATCATCTTCTTCCGGGAAAAGATTATAAGCCACGGTATGCAGGCGAATACCCCGACGGGTTACAGCCTCCAGACTCAGCAAAGTATGGTTGATGCTTCCCAATTTTCCCGAAGTCACAAAAATCAACGGATAGTTTTTCTGCGCCACATAATCGATTGTCAGCAAATCGCGGGTAAGCGGAACCATCAGACCGCCTGCTCCTTCCAGCAAGACCGCATCATAGGTTTCACTCAACTGACGGGTAGCCTTTTCTATCTTGTCAAAATCAATCGGACGATGATCTATTTCAGCAGCCAAGTGAGGCGAGCAGGGATAAGTAAATATCTCGGGCATGGTCAGTCCGCTTTCATCTTCCGGTAGCAAACCGGTTCCCATAATCTTACGGTGCAGTTCGATATCTTCCGACATACCGACATTTCCCGTCTGAATAAACTTCTGAGTAATGGTACGCACACCTTGTTCGTTCCATGTCTTTGCCAGATAACCGGTAGCATAACTCTTTCCGACATTGGTATCAATGCCGCTCACAAAAAAAACATTGTCTTTCATATTATTACATTTTATTTTTTACAAATCATATAAATAGGATGATAAGTCAGCGGAACGGTTCCGTCGGGAGCTGTGAACTGTTCCTTATAGCGGCGGCAGAAATCATCCAGTTCTCCCCTCGTCCAGCTCTGGCGACGTATGCCCGTCACTCCCGTTTCCTTCAGATGCTTCAGTACCCCCAGCGGCGAAGCGAACGACAACTTCAGTTTTTCCTCCCGGCTATATACAATCTGATATTCGGCCGACAATACATCTGTCAGCTCCTTCAGCGAACGGTAAGGAAGCGTATCCGAAGTAAGCGATACCACCTCTTTTACATTCTGAGGGCCAAACGTACTGAAAGCCAGATAACCATCGGCCGTCAGGAGCTTGCGACAGCCTGCCAGAAACGTCTCCGGCTGGTCGAACCACTGAATGGCAGAGCACGACACAATCAGATTCTGCCCCGACGGGAAATTCAGCGCCTCTGCATCGGATGCAGCAAAATGAATCCTCTTATTGGCAAGCAAATCGGTAAGATACGGTTCCACTTCGGGACACAAGTCGTTCAGCAGCAAGCGTTCGGGAGTAGCACGATGCAGAAAGGCACGGGTAAACATGCCTGTTCCACAACCAATCTCCAGCACGTTACGCCATCCCCCCGATGGGATATACTTGCCTATCGCATCAGCCATGTGATAAGCAATCTGCCGCTGTACATCCGCCCGTATGGAATAACTGCCCACAGCCTTGGCAAAACGGCGGCGAATCAACGTCTTGTCCATTCTTCCCCCTTTCCTTCCAGCAGGCGGTCGAACAACACTGTATCATAATGTTCTGCTTCCATCTCCATCACCTCTGTGCCAGTCCATGCGGCACGCTGATTTGCCGGAATAAAAATCTTGTCACACAAACCGATGATTGCCTTGTCCCACACAAAAGCCGCAGGCTGAACCTTCCCGGCCTCATGCTCCAAAGCAGCCAGTTCCGCTCCCAGCTCTTCCGTCGTACGGTAAGGCTGATGCGAAAGAAACTCCTTCACCTGTCCCGCACCGCCACATATTCTCCGGCGGAAACGCGCCAGCGCAGTATCCGAAAAATTCTCCAGTGTACCGTGAAAAACCGCTTCCGCTATTCCCCGCCGGTCATCTATCGGAAAAGGTGTACCGTTGACAGCCAGTTTCATCTCCCAGGGATAAGTATGCCCCGAAAGAATCTGTCCGGCTACCCATACTCCCATCGACCAGGCAAGCAGTCTGATTTCACGATAACCATCCAACAAAGAATAATCGAACTCCAACGTACGGTAATCGAAGCAGAGCAGACAGTCGTACCCCTCCGCCACCGTACGGCGGAACAGATTCTCGTCGCTTCCCCATCCTGCAAAGAAGAGAAGCAGGCGCGGACTATTTTCTTTTTTTATAAATAATTGCTTCATTTTCAGTCATTCGGCAGACATGCAAAAAACATGCTGATATTTTAAAAAAATATGCTGATGTTTTCGGAAAAATATGCTGATGTTTTTCTTAAAACATGCTGAAGTTTTTTCATGCATTCGTACCGGTGTTTTTTAAACGTTCATAATCTTTACAACTCACGGCATAAACTGTCCACTTCCTCTTCTGTGACAGCTGCCGTCAGCGAGATACGCAATCGGGAAGTTCCTTCGGGAACCGTAGGCGGACGAACCGGCAGCACATAAAATCCTTTCCGCTGCATGTCTTCCGCTTTCAGGATGGTCTGGTTGCTCTCACCCACAATAAAAGGGACAATATGACTTGAGGAAGGACACTCACGACCTGCCCCCCGGACAGCTGCCTGCACCCGAAGAGCCGCCTCAGCCAGTCGTTCCCGACGGTCGTTCCAGCCTCCCAGACGCGACAGGATAAACTTTGTCCATGCCACATTCAGCGGAGGAAGTGCTGTCGTAAAGATAAATGTCCGCATCCGGTTAACCAGAAACGAGCGCATTACCTCACTGCACACCACATACGCTCCGACCGAAGCCAACGCCTTACCGAACGTACCGCACAGAAAGTCAATATCCTTCATACATCCTTGTTCCTCGGCCACACCCAGTCCGCTTCTGCCACGTACGCCAATCCCGTGCGCCTCATCCACATACAGCATCACACCGGGATAACGCTTTTTCAAGTCCACCAACCGGTCGAGAGGAGCCACATCTCCATCCATACTGAAAATACTCTCCGTCACGATAATGATCTGTTCGTGGTCTTTATAACTCTTGGCAAGCAAAGCCTCCAGTTGCCCGTAATCCTGATGACGATAACGGATGCACCGTGCAGCCGACAGCCGGATTCCGTCAATCAGACTGGCATGTACCAGCTTGTCTGCCAGAATCAGCGTATGCGCATCAGCCACAGCGGGAAGTATTCCTGTATTCATGTGATAACCACTTGAAAAGACCAGTGCACCGCTTGCTCCGAACATCTCGGCAAGCATCCGTTCCAATTCATCGTATACGGTAAAGTTACCGGTCAGCAGGCGCGACGACGACGACGAGAACAGAAAATCACGTTCCGAAAGCGTGCGCATAAACTCGTCACGCAGCGCAGTGTCGGCAGCCAGTCCCAGATAGTCATTCGAAGAAAGATTCAGCATACGCTTGCCTTCCTTCCAGATCCATTTCCCCTGATGTTCCGCCTGCGACAGTGTACGCAGATTGCCAGCCTCATCCAGCGCATCGAGCGTCCGGCTATATAAATTATCCGATGAAACCATCGTTTCCATTCCTTTCTTTCTTTAACAAGTTATTTCTCTTACAATCTTCAGCAAGCCGGAAGTCAGCTTTGTCAGTTCCTCCTTGCTGATAATAAACGGAGGCATGATATATACCAGTCGTCCGAACGGACGTACCCAGATACCTTCTTCCACAAACCGGCGCTGCATCCATGCCATATCCACCGGATTCTTCATTTCGATGACTCCGATAGCCCCCAGTACACGTACATCTGCCACCTGAGGCAATCCGGCAGCCGGTAGCAGTTCCTCCCGCAGTTGCGACTCAATGCGTTTCACCTTCTCTTCCCATCCACTAGACAAGAGCAGGTTGACAGAAGCGCAAGCCACCGCACAAGCAAGCGGATTTCCCATAAAAGTAGGTCCGTGCATAAAAGCATGCGGCTCGTGTGAAGAAATACAGTCCGCCACTTTATCGGAAGTCAGCACGGCCGAGAAAGTCATATACCCTCCGGTCAGCGCCTTACCGATACACATGATATCGGGTTCCACTCCGGCATGTTCCCAGGCAAACAGTTTTCCGGTACGTCCGAAGCCCGTAGCAATCTCGTCGAAGATAAGCAGCAAACCATATTCACGGCACAACCTGGCCGCCTCACGCAGATACTGCGGATGATAAAAACGCATACCGCCGGCTCCCTGAACTATCGGCTCCAGTATCAGTCCGGCAAGCGTCTGATGATGCTTTTCGATTGTTTCCTTCAGTGGAAGAATATCCTTCTCGTCCCATTCGGCATCGAAACGGCACTGAGACGCAGGCACAAAATAACGTACCGGAAGCGCCGAACCAAACAAACTATGCATGCCCGTCACCGGATCGCATACCGACATCGCATTCCATGTATCTCCATGATAGCCGGAACGGATTGTCACAAAATTGTTCTTTTCAGGCTTTCCCGCAGCAAACTGATACTGTACCGCCATCTTCAGTGCGACCTCCACAGCCACCGAACCACTGTCGGCATAAAAAATCTTCTGCATGGAAGGCGGAACAATCTTCAAAAGCAATTTTCCCAATGCGATGGCAGGCTCATGCGTAAGTCCTCCAAACATCACATGCGACATGTTTTTCAACTGCTCTTCAATCGCCCGATTCAATACCGGATGATTATATCCATGTACGGCACACCACCACGACGACATACCGTCTACCAGTTCCGTACCGTCTTCCAGCGTAATGATACACCCTTTTGCCCGTTTCACCTTATACGTAGGCAACGGGTTAATGGTCGACGTATAGGGATGCCACAAATGCTCCCTGTCGAAGTTATCAACACATTGTTCATAAGTCATAACCCACCTCCTTTATTCGTTTTTTATCTTCTGCCACTTTCGAACCCAGCGTCGTCAGCAAATCTCCCACGATAGCCGAGTTCACACCGATATACATCGCCTTACGTACCGCCTCGTCACTCAGTTGCGAACGTCCTCCCGCAAAACGAAGATAAGCCGAAGGATTGACAAAACGGAACATAGCCACTGTACGCAAGACCTCTTCTTCCGAGAGCGCAGGCTCCGTTTCGAGCGGAGTACCCTTGATCGGCTGCAACAAGTTGAGCGGAATAGACTGAATATCCAGCGATTTTAAAGTAAAGGCAAACTCCACACGCTGCCGCATGGTTTCCCCCATTCCGATAATTCCTCCGCAACACACATCCATTCCCGTACGACGGGCAGCCTGTATGGTAGCCAGTTTCTCTTCCTGTGTATGAGTAGAACAGAGATTGGCGAAATGAGAAGGCGCCGTTTCCAGGTTACAATGATAGCGGACTACTCCTGCTTCATGAAGCAACGCGAGCTGTTCCTCAGTAGCCAGCCCCAGCGAAGCGCAAAGCTGTATATCTGAGTGCTCTTTCAAATATGCAAAATGCCGGCACAAAGCCTCTACCTCCTTATTGGAAGGTTTCCGTCCACTCGTTACCAGTGAGAAGCGAGCAACTCCCTGTTCTTCGTTCGCCTTTGCATGGCGCAGACATTCCTCCTGCGAAACCAGTCCGTACACCTCAACACCCGTTGCATAATGTGCCGACTGAGCACACCATTTGCAATCTTCGGAACACCGTCCCGACTTGGCATTGATAATGGAACACATATCAAACTTATGCGAAGCATACTTCAGCGTAATGCGATGAGCGGCTTCACACAATTCCTCCAGAGGAGCCTCCTCCGCCAGCCAAAGCGCCTCTTCCGGCGTCAGTTCAAGACCGTCGTCAACTTTTTTTTCTAATGTTTCTATCATATATATTTATAGGCATAAAAAAGCGGAATGGCGAAAGTACCCGTGTACACCTACAACAAGATGCCACACGAATCCTTTCGCCATTCCGTTTCGGTAAATGACAATTATTCTGAGTTTTTCTAATACAAGCAACCTCACTGCCCGCCGGTTCAACAGCCACAGGCAGTCCCATCAAAAGCAGGATGACACATCCCAGCGGGATTCCTATATCGTACGGTGAAGCATCCTGTTCCCTGACGCCGCCCATAGCATATACACACTGCCCGTTACCTTCTACCGACACGATATGTCTTGCCTTATCCAACGATGAATCGGCAATACCCTTACACACCCTTCCAATCGTCACATGCCGGTGCAGACTTCCGAACACAGCATAATTTTTCCGGCTCCAACGGCGGAAACGGATCGATCTTCTCTGGTTATGTAATGTGTTTTCGTGCATATGGTTTTATTCAGACGGCTGCAAATATAGAGAAAAAACCGAAAGCCGGCTTAAAAAATCGGATAAACTCATTGCGACAGGACATTTTTAAGCCTTCTTCAAACCGTTTTTCTTATTTTAATTATCTTTCATCACAAAAGTTTCATAAAAGAATACGGTTTCATAAAAATATGTATCTTTACACTTTGTAAAAAGGCTTTCTTAAAAAAACGAGATAAAAAGGCTAACAAAACGGCGTAATAACCAAACACTTAACTCAAAAAGAGAAAAATGAAAGTTTGTAATTTAGGAACAATAACCCATCTTGAAGACATCATGCAGATGTCTGATTACATCTGTACAGAAGCTCCCTTACTTATAATCGTTCCTGCTTTCGACCGAATCAAACGCAGTCTTCAAGAAATTTCCATTCATTTGTTCCGTGCCGAACAGGAAAAGGCTTCACAAGCCATCCTGCATCTGGAAAAGCACTGCATGGAAACTGTTTCCGGATTCCTGCCCGATCATGGTTCTGCCTTTGAGTTTGCCCAAACACAGATCACATCCAATTTCCAGCATATCCGGCAACTGGCAAACAGCACGTTCAGCCAGTCCGACGAACGCAGATTACTCATTTCGGGAGAATACATTTCTTCGGCACTGGTAGCCGCCTATTTAAAAAGCCGACACATCGATGCCACTGTAGCAGATGCTGCCACACTGATGCACCTGGATGCTGACGGAAAACCTGATTTAGAAACAATCTGCCAGCAGGCACAAGCTTTTGCGCAAACAGCACAAGCCGCAGTCTATGTCACCCAGTCGCTTGTATGCCAGAATGCTTACGGTGAAGTAGAATATATCGCCAAAGGTGACAGTTGCGCTTATGCCATGTATCTGGCCATCGCTTTCCGTGCTCAAGAACTCGTACAACGGATACAGGCAAAAGAAATATACATCCCGAACGACAATCAAAAGCCGGAAGAAAGCAACGACACGATGTTCTCCTTCGAAGAAGCCGAGAGCCTCATCAATGCCGGCGGTCTTCTGGTGTCACCCCGCAGCCTCTCGCTTGCCCATCAATATCAGATTAGTATCCGGCTGATAAACGGACAAGGTCGCATCATCCGCCTCGTCAGTGAGATACAAGAAGAAACGCATACCGTAAAAGCCATCACAGCCCGGAAACACATAACCTACATCCGACTGCATTCATCGGGAAGTGTTTCTTCCTTCCGCTTTCTGGAGAAAACACTTACTGTCTTTGCGAAGTACAAGGTATCCATTTATCTGATGACATCATCCAGCACCAACATTTCGATGGCGATAGAAACAGATACAGAAACCCTGAGCCTGCTCCGCCGTGAGCTGTCAGGATTTGCCGAATTAATCACGGAAAACAATATTGCCACTATCAGCATACTCGGAAAACTGAACTGGGGAGATTCGGATGCAAGCAGCCATATCATCGAATTGCTGCACGACATACCTATCCTGATGATTTCGTACGGGAATGACAATCATTGCGTATCGATAGCCATCCGGCAGAGTGACTGCAAACACGCTCTCTGTACGTTATCCGATCATTTCCTCGGAACTGATTTCACACACGAAAACGGCTCGCATTCGTTCAGTGAAGAGTATAACGCTTTTATCATCTGATTTCCAAGCAAGTTTTAACTTATATAGAGTTATTGCAATGTCAATTTTATAGATTAAATTCAAACATAAGACCTATAGGGAGTTCATCTATCTTATACAGCGTACGACATATCTCTCCGTCGCGTCATAAAGATAGCACGTAATACTTATAATGCTTTGTAAACAATTAGAGTGGCTATCCACAATATTCTTGCGAGCCTTTTTTACAACCAAAACAAAAGAATCATGCGCAGATAACTCAATTTCTCGCGTAAAATTTTCAATGCCTTATACATATGTGCTTCTACCGTACGCAAGGAAATACCCATCACATCGGCTATATCCTTATTCTTCATGTCGTGCAGGTAGCTGAGCTTAAATACTTCTTTACACTTATCAGGAAGTTCGTCTATTGCCTGCCTGATTTCCGAACGCAGTTCGCGGTTCTCTATCCGCTTGATAACTTCCGAATGATCGGGCTGATAGTATTCAGTTCTTTTCTGATAGAACTCTATTTCGGCAGCACTGTAGTTTTCGGCTACGGCCTTATGTTTCAACAGATTGATTGCCTTGGTATAGATAGACCTGTAAAGAAAGGCCTGAATCTGCTCGCCAAATTCTACAGAATCCTGCCTTCTCCATATTTCGACAAATACATCTTGAACTATATCTTCTGCATCATCCTCTCCTACAAGGCGAGTTGCATAAAACAGAAGTCCGGCATAGTAGCGTCGAAATAAAGCTTTATATGTATCTTCAAAATTTCCTCTCATCTAGTATTTCAAGGCTAATCTGTGGGCAAATGTAACGATTTGAGAGAAATGAACCAACGAAATAAGTGTTTTTCTCTTATTTCTTGTTATATTTACAAATCAAATACTAATATTATGAGATTGAAGACAATTCCACTTTACGCAGTTCTGGCATTTGCCGCATGTACATCACCGAACCAATCTTCGAACATGACAGAAGATTACACTCAATACGTCAATCCGTTTATCGGAACTGACTTTACAGGAAATACTTATCCGGGTGCTCAGGTTCCCTTTGGAATGGTGCAGCTCAGTCCTGACAATGGATTGCCTGGATGGGACAGAATTTCCGGATATTTCTATCCGGACAGTACGATTGCCGGATTCAGCCATACGCATCTCTCGGGTACAGGCGCGGGCGATCTTTACGACGTTTCGTTCATGCCGGTTACGCTTCCGTATAAAGAAGCTGAAGCTCCGCTGGGTATTCATTCTAAATTTTCACATGCCAACGAAAGTGCTTATGCCGGATATTATCAGGTAAAGTTGGACGATTATAATATCAATGTGGAACTGACTGCTACAGAGCGTTGCGGCATCCAGCGTTATACATTCCCGAAAGCCGAAGCAGCTATCTTCCTGAACCTGTCAAAGGCTATGAACTGGGATGCGACACAAGATTCTCATATCGAAGCTGTCGACTCGGTTACTATCAGGGGATATCGCTATTCAGACGGCTGGGCACGCGGACAGAAGATTTATTTCTGTACCCGTTTCTCGCGTCCGTTCAATGCAATGACAATTGACTCTACGGCTATCGAGAAAGACGGCAAGCGCATCGGAACTGGAGTTATCGCCCGCTTCGATTACACAACTGAAGAAAATGAGCAGATCACACTGGCAACTGCTATCTCGGGAGTAAGCATGGAAGGAGCTGCCAAGAACTTGCAGGCTGAAGCACCCGACAATAACTTCGATACATATCTGGAAAAGGCTAAAGATATGTGGAGCAAGGAACTTGCCAAGATACAGATAGATACTCCCGACAAGGATGAAAAGACTGTTTTCTACACGGCTTTGTATCACAGTATGCTGGCTCCTACTATATATAGTGATGTAGACGGCTCTTATTATGGCCCAGACAAACAGGTGCATCATGCCGACGGATGGACAAACTATAGTACATTCTCGTTATGGGATACTTACCGTGCATCGCATCCGTTGTTTACTTATACGCAGCCTGAGCGCACCAACGATATGGTTAAATCGTTCCTTGCATTTTACGAACAGCACGGACGCTTGCCGGTATGGAATTTCTATGGTAGTGAAACGGACATGATGATTGGTTACCATGCCGTACCGGTGATCGTAGATGCTTACCTGAAAGGTATCGGCGACTTTGACGCTGAAAAAGCACTGGCTGCCTGTGTGGCAACGGCTAACATCGATGAATATCGTGGCATAGGAGTGTACAAGGAAAAAGGCTATATTCCTTACGACCTGCACGATCAGTATAATAATGAGAACTGGTCGCTTTCTAAAACACTTGAATATGCTTTCGACGACTATTGTATAGCCGAAATGGCAAAGAAGATGGGCAAGGAAGATATCGCCAAGCAGTTTTATACTCGTGCAGCGAACTATAAGAATGTATATAATCCGGCTACTTCATTTATGCAGCCGCGCGACATGAAAGGTAACTTCATCGAGAACTTCAAGGCTGACGAATATACGCCGCATATCTGTGAAAGTAACGGATGGCAGTATTTCTGGTCGGTACAGCATGATGTGAACGGTCTGATTGAACTGACCGGAGGAAAAGATCGTTTTGCCCAGAAACTGGACAGCATGTTTACGTTCCATCCTACCGACAAGGACGAACTTCCGATTTTCAGTACAGGAATGATAGGACAGTATGCACACGGCAACGAACCGAGTCACCATGTTGCTTATTTATATAATGCAGCCGGACAGCCGTGGAAGGGACAGCAATACATCAGCCAGATAACTCACGAACTGTACACCAATACACCGGCAGGACTCTGCGGTAACGAGGACTGCGGACAGATGTCGGCATGGTATGTATTCAGCGCAATGGGATTCTATCCGGTTAATCCGGTATCGGGCATGTATGAAATAGGAAGCCCGGCATTCCCGAAAGTACAGTTGCACCTGAATAACGGAAAGACTTTTACAGTCATCGCAGAAAATGCCAGTCGTGAAAACTGCTATATCCAATCGATAAAGTTGAATGGAGTGGCTTATGACAAGAGTTATATCACTCATCAGCAAATCATGGAAGGAGCCACTTTAGAAATAAAAATGGGCAACAAACCGGGATATATCTGGTACAAATAATATTTTTAAACATCAAAATGTTTTTTACGACAAGAGTAAGTGTTTTTATTTCGCTAATTGTTATTATCTTTGAACAGGAAGTAAGGTAAAGAGATGAACAAAGTAAACTATAATACAATAATACGCTTCTTTAAAAACGAGTGCTCGGAAGAAGAACGCTTACTCATCATAAAGTGGGTGAATGAGTCGCAGGAACATGCCGAACAATTTTTCAGATGGGAAGAATTGTATCACTTGGGAAACAACTCTGAAAAGGAAAATGACTTAGCAATCAGAAAAGCTGAGAAAAAACTATACGAACGGATTGAAATAGAGAAGAGCCATCAGTGGTTCTTCTCTACAATCAACCGTTGGGTGAAATATGCAGCGGTAATCACCAGTATTCTGGCTATATCCGGACTCACATTATGGTATTTTGTTGCCGACTCACAGGAAAAATGGATTACTGCTTCGACAACTAACGGAGAAACATTGGAAATAACGCTGCCGGATAACAGTAAGGTATGGCTGAATGAAAATTCTATATTGAAATATCCCGAACACTTCACCAAGGAGAAACGTGAACTGCATCTCACAGGAGAAGCTTATTTCGAAGTAACCAAAAACAAGCATAAACCGTTTACTGTACAAAGTTCTGCCATGAACGTACAGGTGTTGGGTACAAAATTTAATTTTAAAACCCCCAGTAACGGTCGCATTGCAGAAACTTCCCTTATAGAAGGAGAAATTAAAGTCAGTGGAAATAACAATGAGGGAGCAATAACGTTGTCACCCGGTCAGAAGGTAGAACTGAACACGGTTACCAAACAGATGAAAGTTTCGGAAACCAATGCTGCTCTGGATGCTATATGGCACAATAATCTGATACCTTTCAAAAATGCGGATATTTTCGATATTGCTAAAGTATTGGAGAAAGTTTATGGAGTTAAGATTATCTTGTCGCCTGACATCAGTCCATCGACTACATATTCAGGAGTGTTAAAAAGAAAGGATTCCATAGAGGATGTTTTAAGAATATTGCAAAATACAATCCATCTGCAATATAAGATTCATCAGGAAACCATATTTATATCATCAGCTTCAAAATAAAAATCATCACTAACTCTTATCATTTAATATTATGAAAATCAAGATCTGTGCGATAGCATGTTTCATGGGAATGGCAGTGACTATCACTTCATGTACCACGAAGAACATGGAAAAAGACTATGCCGCATACGTCAATCCGTTTATCGGAACGGGAGGACATGGTCATACATTCCCCGGACCCGTAGTTCCTAACGGTATGATTCAGCCTAGTCCTGATACTCGTATCGACGGTTGGGATGCTTCTTCCGGATATTATTACGAAGATTCGACAATAAACGGTTTCTCGCATACGCATGTCAGTGGAACAGGCTGTGCGGATTATGGTGACATCTTATTGATGCCGACTGTGGGAAAACAGACCTATGATCCTCAGGATTATTCCAGTCAGACTTTGCCTTATGCATCGGAATTCTCTCATAAGAATGAAACTGCAGAACCCGGATACTATTCTGTCTTTCTTGACAGATATAAGGTAAAGGCCGAACTGACTGCTACCAAACGTGCCGCATTGCACCGGTATACGTTCCCTGCAAGTAATGAAGCTGGCTTTATTCTTGATATGGACTACTCAATCCAGCATCAGAAAAATATGGATATGCAGGTAGACATTGTCAGTGATACTGAAATCAAAGGATATAAACTGACAGAATACTGGGCTTTCGACCAGCAAATCAGCTTTTATGCAAAATTCTCCAAACCGTTTACCTATCAGATAGTAAGAGATACATTGACCGATCAGAACGGAAGACTACAGCCCCGCTGCAAAGTCTTGTTGAGCTTCAAGACCCAGAAGGACGAGCAGGTCATGGTCAAAATGGGTATTTCTGCCGTCGATACAGAAGGAGCTAAAAAGAATCTGGAAGCTGAAATCCCTTCATGGGAATTCGAACAGGTACGCAGTAATGCACGTCAGGCATGGAATAATTATCTGTCTAAAATAGATATTACCACACAAGATGAAACAGACCGCAGTATTTTCTATACAGCAATGTATCATACTGCAATCAGCCCGAACCTCTTTACAGACGTAGACGGACGTTACTGGGGAATGGATCTGAAGGTACATCAGGGCAATGCCGACAAACCGATTTATACGGTATTCTCTTTATGGGATACTTTCCGTGCGCTGCATCCGTTATTGTCTATCATCGACCCGCAACTGAACAACGACTTTATCCGTTCACTTCTGCAGAAACATCAGGAAGGTGGTATATTCCCGATGTGGGATCTGGCATCAAACTATACAGGAACTATGATTGGCTATCATGCTGCATCTTTGATTGCCGACGCGTATACCAAAGGTTATGCTGATTTCGACTTACAAGAAGCATACAATGCCTGTCTGCGTGCTGCCGAATATGATACAACCGGTATAAAATGTCCGGCATTGGTGTTGCCGCATCTGATGCCGATGGCTAAATATTACAAAAACACACTGGGATACATCCCATGTGACCGTGAAAACGAATCAGTTGCCAAGGCGCTGGAATATGCTTACGACGACTATTGCATCTCGGTACTTGCCGAAGCAGTAGGAGATTATAAGAATCAGGAAAAATATACACGCTTTGCTAAAGCTTACGAACTATACTTTGATCCGTCTACACGCTTCATGCGCGGACTTGACTCAAAGGGAGAATGGCGCAGTCCGTTCAGCCCGAGAGCTTCCAACCACCGAAGTGATGATTATTGTGAAGGAAATGCATGGCAATGGACTTGGTTTACTCCACATGATATAGAAGGATTGGTAAAATTAATGGGAGGTGAGCAGGCATTTGTCGGAAAACTGGATTCGCTGTTCACTGCAGATTCTAGTTTGGAGGGTGATGCTGTTTCGGCTGACATAAGCGGACTGATCGGACAATATGCTCACGGTAATGAACCGAGCCATCATATCATACATATGTATAACTATGTAAACCAGCCATGGAAGACACAGGAACTGATTGACCGTGTGTTGAAAGAGCAGTACCGCAATGCTCCCGACGGACTTTCAGGCAATGAAGACTGTGGACAAATGTCGGCATGGTATATTCTGAATGCAATGGGATTCTACCAGGTTTGCCCGGGTAAACCAGTGTATTCAATCGGCCGTCCTTTATTCGATAAGGTTACAATTAATCTGCCGGAAGCAAAAACGTTTACAATTATTACAAAGAATAATTCGAAAGACAACAAATATATCGAGTCAGCTATGCTGAATGGTCAGGAATTGAATATCCCATTCCTTGAACATAAGGATATAGCTGCCGGTGGAACACTTGAAATAACCTCAACCAATCAACCTACTAAATGGGGAGTACAACAATAAAATCATAAATAAGCCATGAAAAAACTGTCATTACTTATTTTTCTGGCAGGCTTTTTGAGCTTT
>DXLO01000041.1 GCA_019414665.1 Bacteroides sp.
TATGGGGCACAGAACGAAACGTATATTGAGGATTGAGCGGAAAGAATATCAAACCTATTGATATACAAAATGTTATGCAAAATATGAGTGGATGGCTCTGCAAAACGAAACGTTTACGTGGGTTTAATTTGCAGCTACATTTAGGTGCTTTTTAGGCATACAGATTTGCAGATAGGTTTAATTGGGTTTACATAAGGCTTACATGGTTGATTCTGGTGGGGGAGTGAGTGGCAGCTGCGGCTGCTTTTTTTGTGCCTGATTATTTGATATAATGCTGCTTAAATTATTCCATATAATAGTTATTTGGTATATTTGCGACAAAATATTATTAGTTATGGCAAAGGTAATACATATACATTTGACACACGGAATAGAAGGAACAAAGCGGAAAGACTGGTATTTTAGTAGTATAACGGCCATTTATACTGTTTTGACGGCAGAACAGGTGGGCGCAACGAAGAATTATCTGCTTCATGCAGGATTATCTGGTAACGGGACTGTATGCACCAAAAAGGCTATAATAAAGCAATCTACGCTCATTTCTTGCGGGCGTAGTGGAAATGTATCAGACGAATAATAAGCGGCTAAAAAGGCAATAAAAACGGCTTTAGAATGATCCGGTGTGGGGAGGTGGTTATACCTCCCCTTTTTTGTGCTTGAAATCGGTCTTTTTTGACGCTGGATATTCAGGTGGATATTCAAAGTGGATATTCACTTTTATAGAACTGGATATTCAAAATAGGGTTTTGGCGGTGTGCGATACAGACATGCTAAAATACCACAATTTTAAAAATACCCCTTGTTTTTTATTTGATAGCCCCCCCCTAAAAACCTATCATTTTTCACGTTTTACTTTTTAAATTCCCCAATATCAGTGCCTTTATGCCCTTATATAATGGTAGGGGAGGGGGATTGCTTGGGAGGGGGACATCATGGGGGATGATAGGGGGTACGCTTCGTTTTCCATCACCGGTGTATGGTAATAGTAAATCCGCCTACCCGACATTTGCAGTACCGGAAATGGGCGCATCCGATACATGTTTTTCCTTTTCGATTGTCATTTGCCGGATTCGTTCCTCTAAGCGTCCGATTTCTCTATCTTGTTCCCTGATGATTTCTTCTTTTTCTCTAATTAAGGCAAGGAGAGAGGATAGTTCGGTTGTTTGTGTTGTTGTAGATGATGTATTATAGTAAATATCACCTTTCCCAGTAAGTAACCAGGTAGGGTTTATATCATTATGTATTTCGATAATTTTCGACACCCATAAACTTGATATATCTGTTCCTTTGCTAATGCATCTTGAAATTACTCCATTCGAGCACCCAATAGCTTGTTCAAGTGCCCTTGTACTGATACCTTTTTCTTTAATTAGGATTGCAATCCTGTCGGAAATATTCGTCATAAGTCGTAAATTATCTACATAAAACTTTTTAGTGTCGAAAATATTCTATATATTTGCAGCGTGTTCAAAAAGGAACACCGCGCCAAATATACGAAAAAGGCATGTGATTAGCGAATTTTAAGGATTAAAGAAAATGAACGAAGAAATAAAAGAATGGCAGACACAGAGCGTGAAGCACAAGGTGGCTTACGTGTTGATGATGGACGGTATCAGCTTCAGATATACCGAAGAGACCGGGATTGTGTTTTCCGCACCTGATTTTTATGTGAAGAACCTTATCCGCCGCCTGATGAGTTGTTACGGCGTGAGTTTGAAACCGATTATAAACGAATTTAAATAAGTGAGATTATGGAAAACAAGAAAATGAGTTGCTGGGATTTTGTATTCAGTTCTGTAAAGACCCATATAGATGATTTGGTAAGACAGGCTGACAAGTACACCAAAGACATGAATGAGGATTTTGAACATTTCTTCTGCTGGTATGCCGAGGATATGTACAAGACGCAACGTGAACTTTCCTGTTACCGTGCCTTGAAGGTGGTTTTATCTGCCGGTAGCCATGATGATGTAAAGTTATACATGGAAAGCAAGATAAACAGTCTGACTGATAGTCTTCTTACCGGAAGCATCCGCAAGAACAGCACCAGTGCGGCTTCAAATTTGGCGCATACGTTGGAACTGGAAGTGAACCAGAAGATACGTGAGAAATTCACTATACTTCTTGGGATTATTGAAAAAGGTGAAAAGGTTGAGGGACAACAGTAAACCCAGCGTGACAACCCGGAAGGCGTTAAGAGACGGGTGACGGTGTGGAAAGACACACGGGAGTGCATGGTTCTTGTGCCGGGGTTCGATTCCCCGGACTCCCCCCAATATTAATCATTAAAACAAGTGAGATATGAACAAGAGGTACATTCACATTACGAAAGCCGACCGCGACTTTATCGCAAAGGCACTCAACGTGACAGAGAAGACTGTTTATAACGCTATCCGGTTTGATGACCGTCGTGGCAACTCCGAACTTTCTGCAAAGATCCGTAAGTTGGCCATGGATCGTGGCGGTATTGTGATGGTTGTTATTCCGGAAATAGAAACTTTCCATGATTATGACAATGTGATGCGTCAGTACTGTCCGAACGGTGCCTTGATAGAGCTTGACCGTAATGATGGTAGCGGTCAGGTAATATTCAAGGGAGAAACGGTGAAGACTTACGAGCATGTGATGGTTGCCGATATTAACCAAATCCAAGCGTTTGCATCGGCATTGAGATAGGAGGCGGCTATGTTGGTGTATTACGGTAACATACAGTGTATTTCTGCACGTGAGCTCATAGATGGCGGCTATATCACCGAATCCTGCTACAGGAACTGGGTGAACCGTGGCCGTATCAAGGTGGTGCGTCGTGGTGGAGGTGCTGCTGGAAATTGCGCGTTGGTCGCCCTCAATAGCCTGCCTACCGAGTGTCTGGAACGGGTGAAGGAAGACAACCCCGGTGGAACAGAGCAGGCACTTCGCCACTGGATACTCTCAAACTATGTGCTGGATCAGGCTGCAGTAGCCTATTTTTTGGATTGGGCTTCCCATTCTTCCAGCAACAGAGCAACAGACGAACTTGCCCGGAAATATGCGGTGAATGCTTCCGTGTTGAATACTTGTATCAAGCTTTATAACAGAAGCAATGATTACCGAAAACTGATGGGTGAAAAATATAACTGGGACATGATGGCCACCACCATCGAGACCCTACGCGAAGACTTTGGTCATGATCTTCCTGCCAGTACCCTTCGTTTCCGCAAGAAAGTGAACGAATATAAGCAATACGGTTATGAATGTTTGATAACCGGAAAATTCGGCAACCAGAACAAACGGAAGGTAACTCACATGGACGAACGCCTGGTGATGAGTTTGAAAGTACTTCCCAACCAACCATACGGCAGTGATGTGCATGAAATGTATCTGTCGTTTGTATGCGGTGAACTGGAAGTATGGGATCTGGAAACAGGAGAGATATTCAATCCGGAAAACTTTACGGATAAGAACGGGGAACCGAAAGAACTGAGCGAAAGCACTATCCGGAACATACTGAACAACCCGGCAAGCCAGCTGCTGATAGAAAAAGCCTTGCGTGGACGTATGGAATTCTATCATGAGCAAATGCCGCACATGCACCGCCATGGTGGTAAGTTCTCCCTGTCACAAATAACGATGGATGACGTGGATTTGCCGCGTCGGATGAAAGGCGGCGAGTATGTGCATGCCTATTATGCTTATGATGTGGTGAGCCAGTGCCGTATCGGGCTGGCCTACGGGCGGGATAAGGATGATGCCTTGGTAGTGGACTGTTTTCGTGATATGTTCCGGCTCATCGAACGCAACGGATGGGGTATTCCAGCCGGTATTGAGGTGGAGCAGCACTTGATGAGCAAGTATAAAGAAGGATTCCTGAAGGCAGGTGAGGTATTTAAGTTTGTGCATTTCTGTGCCCCACAGAACTCACAGGAGAAATATGCTGAAGCTCTGAACGGTGCGTTCAAGACAACCATAGCACATAAGAACCATGAAGCCATTGGCCGCTGGCATAACAAAGGTGCACGGCGGGTGGACCAGAAGAAAGTGAGTGACAGCAGCAACCACACCTGGGAAGACAGAAAGTATTATACGTTTGAAGAGCTTGTGGCGGACGACCGGCGCGATTGTGAAGAATGGAACAATACGCTTCACCCCAATCAAAAGAAATATCCCGGAATGACCCGTTGGGATGTGCTCGTAGCCAAAATCAATCCGACCCTTCGACCGCTTGATAAACTGACCTTGAGCAGATATATCGGAGAAAAGGTAGATACCAGTATTCGTAGAAATTCCACAGTACGTGTGGCAAATGCGGACTGGTGGCTGAGCGGTCCGGAAGTGCTGGAGCAGCTGGAACCAAACAACCGCAAGGTGACGGCTTACTATCTGCCGGATGAAGAGGGCAAGCCTACGGATGTCTTCCTGTACCAGAACGACCGCTACCTTGACAAGGTTCGTCCGGTAGTGACTTACAACCGGGTGATGGCAGAACAGACCGAAGAAGACTGGGTAGCCTATACAGAGCAAAACAAAGTTCTGAGTCATTTCAGCAAATACCTCAATGACCACGCCATCGGAAAGGTGGGAACCGGTACACCGGATCAGCCAACGGATGACCCGGAAGAGGAACTGGAACTTCCCCCGGTGGAACTATCCGATGATTTGCCAGCCGAATTGTCGGCAGATCCGGAATCAGATTATGAATGGCACTCCGGAATAAGCGAGGCAATGAGGGCCATCAGTGACATGTAAGAATAGAATTAGAACAACATTAAAACAGCGTTAGAATTATGATTACAGAAGCGCAAAAACAGAAGATTTTAGCAGCGATAGCCGCCAACCGTGCGAACTATCCCAGTGATGCCAAGCATGCTGCCTCTTTAGCCATCAGTACATCTGTGTACAGTGCAATCAAGAACGGACAGACAGACAAAGCCCTGAGCGATGCCAACTGGATAAGCATTGCCCGCAAATTAGGGGTGAACCTCCGTGGTGAAATGGAATGGAAAGCAGCCAAGACCCCGACCTTTGAATATATAACTGCCCAGCTGGAGTTCTCACAGCAGTCCAGTCTGTCGGGCATCTTGTGCGACATGCCCAATATCGGCAAGACTTTCACGGCACGTTATTATGTGCAAAGCCACAAGAATGCCGTTTATATCGACTGCTCGCAGGTAAAGACAAAATTGAAGTTGGTACGCAAGATTGCTGCAGAGTTTGGTGTGGACAGCAAGGGGAAGTATTCTGATGTGTATGAAGACCTGGTATATTACCTCCGTTCGATGGAAACCCCGCTTATCATCCTCGATGAAGCAGGCGACCTGCAGTATGAAGCTTTCCTGGAACTGAAGGCCTTATGGAATGCCACTGAGCGCTGCTGCGCCTGGTATATGATGGGGGCAGACGGATTGAAAGAGAAAATCAACCGGTCCATAGAATGTAAGAAGGTGGGCTATACCGAAATGTTGAGCCGTTATGGTGACCGGTACAGCAAGGTGACTCCGGATGATGGAAAGGAGCGCGAACAGTTCTTGAACAACCAGGCACGTATTGTAGCCAAGGTAAATGCTCCTGCGGGGGCTGATATAGCCCAGATTGTACGGAAGACATGCGGTGGTTTGAGAAGAGTCTATACCGAGATTGAGAAACTTAAAATGACAGCGGAATAATGAAGCGTGCGTACAGTCCGAAGGAAATAGCCGCCAAGAAATGGGTTACTCTGCCGTGGGATGAGAAATGGAGCAAACCTTTCGGGTTCCCGGCAGAGAACGCTTCGTGGTTCATCAGCGGTGCCAGTGCCAGTGGGAAAAGCAGCTTTGTGATGCAACTTGGAAAGGAACTGTGCAACTATGGGACGGTGCTGTACATGAGTTACGAAGAGAAAATCAACCAAAGCTTCCAACGGCGTATGGGTTATCTGAAGATGAATGAGGTGCAGGGTAAATTTCGTGTGGTGACAGAAGGCAGTCTGGAGGAAGTGATTGCCAGACTGAAAAAACCGAAAAGCCCGAAGTTTATCATCATCGATTCCTTTCAGGTGGCCGGATGGGATTATCCGCAGGCTGTGGAACTGATGGAAACCTTTCCGAAGAAATGTTTCATCTGGATCAGCCAGGAAAAGAAAAGCCAGCCGATGGGTGGCGGTGCAGTAAGATTGAAATATATCTGTGATATGAAGATTCGGGTGGTCGGTTATAAAGCTTATTGTCAAGGACGCGCCATTGGAGACCCGGGAAGCTATTATGTGGTATGGGAAGACGGAATCATTCAAACAAGTAATAATTTACCAAAATGATTATGGATAATAACGAGAAGGCTTTTGAAAGCTACACCGGAACTGAAGTGTTCCAGATACTGCTGGACGGAAATTCCAGCCGGTCCGTATTGGATGACTGGCTGGAGCGAAACATCCAAAGCGACTTAAAAGTGAGAAGAGCGAAAATGCCCGGTCATGTCGTAATAGAAACGGGTGATGTCTTGTTTGCACGTAATGTGCTGATATGGAATCCAAGTTGTAAAGTAAACATTAAAAAGATTTGAAGTGATGGAAAAGAAAGAAGAAAAGAAAGTGTGCTGCATCTGCGGCAAAGAGTATGAGGGCTACGGATACAATCCGTTCCCGGTGAAAGAAGAAGGCTGCTGCTGCCAATCGTGCAACTACAGTGTGGTGGTTCCGGAACGGTGGGAACGACACAAGGCTTTTCAACGTGGTGAAGCGACCGGTGCCGGGAAAGTGTACATCAGCGGAGCCATCGCGCACTATGATATGAATGAGCGCAAGGAAGCCTTCAGCCGTGCCGAGGAGAAACTGATGGCACAAGGCTATGATCCTGTAAACCCTTTCAGGAACGGATTGCCGGATGAAGCTCATTGGAGAGCCCACATGCGGGCCGACATTGCCCTGTTGCTGGCTTGTGACTATATCTATATGCTGAAGGACTGGGAACTGAGCAAGGGAGCCAAACTGGAACTTGACGTGGCCAGTTCGTGTGGCATTAAAGTGTTGTTTGAATAAAATTAGTCGATATGGGAAAAATAAAAATGGAAACCGGTGTTGTGGTGATGAAGTTGACCGCTACGGTATATAGAGGAACAATTCGTGAAATCCAATCCTCACGCATAGGTTTTTGCGGGGAGTACAATAAAGAAATACTTTCTAAAATGGGTGATGAGTTCAAAAAGATATTTGCTAAGCAAATTGAGGCTGAATACAAAGGTAAATCAGTGAAGCCGGATAAGATAATTTATCGTGTCAGTACCAAATCAACGGAATGTGAAATGATTCTTAATGGTAAATGACATGGCACAGGAAGTAACCAATTTCGCCCGGTTCTACACATTGTTCAACAAGCTTCCCTGTACAGGAGACCGGGAAGAATTCAAGAAAAGCATTGTGCTGCAGTACACGTGGAACCGGACGGACAGTCTGAAGGAAATGACAGCCAAGGAGTATGAAGCCTGCTGTACGGCTCTGGAGAAGCTGAGCGGACAAGACGAATGGCGACAGAAGCTGCGTGAGGAGCTGCGGCGGAAACGGAGTCTCTGTCTGAACCTGATGCAGAAGCTGGGCATAGATACATCCGACTGGGCACGAATCAATGACTTCTGCAGTAATCCCCGAATAGTCGGCAAAGCGTTCAGACAGATTACGGTGGACGAACTGGATGAACTGGCGGTAAAGCTTCGGTCCATACAACGGAAAGGCGGCTTGAAGCCCAGGAAAGAAAAGCAAACGATTAACCCCGTGAGCATGGTATCACTCATTCAGATTGACCCTGATGCTCCGGCAAACTGATAGGATATGGAAAATAGAAACACAAAGATTTTAGAGAATCTGAAAAAGGAAATCAACCTGCTTGCCTCTGATATGGAGAAGCAAGATGCAGCCGAGTTTTATAGTGAACTGGCTGACTGGGCATACGCCAACGGAGAGGCTATGCTGATGGAAGACGAACCTGAAATGCAGGATTATGAAAACCAATAACCCCAAAAAACAAGAATCATGGAAGAAATGAAACAAACGACCGTGGTAATGACGGCAGAGGAAAAGGCGGAATTTGAAGCCTTCCAGAGAGAAAAAGCAAAGAAAGCGGCAGAGGAAAAAGCCAAGAATGACCGCGAAATGTACAAACAGATGGTGGATGAGGAGATAGCAAACTCCATTCCGGTACTGCTGGGCATCAGTGAGCAGATCAAGGCAAGCAAGCAGACTGTGATGGACAACTTCAAAACCATTCTGGAAATGAAGGCAGACCTTTTCAAGACCAAGGTGAAGGATGACCAGCGCAGCCATACCTTTACTAACAGTGAAGGCGACAAACGAATCACGCTGGGTGTGTATGTGACCGACGGTTACCGTGACACGGTGGAAGACGGTATAGCCATTGTGAAGGAATACATCGAAGGTCTGGCCAAAGATGAAAAGACCAAGGCACTGGTGAGCATGGTGCTTCGTCTGTTGGCCCGTGATGCCAAGGGAACGCTGAAGGCTTCACGCATCGTGCAGCTTCGCAAAGTGGCCATGGAAACCGGAGATGACCGTTTCATTGAAGGTGTGCGTATCATTGAGGAAGCCTACCAGCCGGAAGTGAGCAAACAGTTTATCCGTGCTGAAATCAAAAACGAAAACGGAATGTGGAAACCTATCCCTCTGGGAATGACAGAATCATAAATAATAGAACTATGATACAAGAAGTGGAGAAATCTCCGAAAGTAGCCCTGTGCCGTGCTTGCTACGGTACAGGTAAAGTAAAGAAAGTTGTAGAATATCCCTCTCGGATCTTTGGAAAGAAGCGAAGCGAAACCGTTGAGGAAGTCTGCAGACAGTGTGAAGGAAGTGGCCGGGTAACGGTAAGCGCAAAAATGACGCTTGACATCCGTCCCTATAAACCTAAAGTAGAACCGTCTATGAACGATTAAACCTATATGGGAAAGCGGCACGGAGTCAGTTATCAGAAGCGTGTAGTAGAAGTAAACAGGATATATGACCATTATGCCAGTCACGGTGTACCGAACCGTGAAATATGGCGGCGGTACATATATCCTGTGTATGCTATTAGTGAGCGTACATTCTACAATATGCTTAAAGCGTCCGCAGACCCTAAAAATGATTTGCCGGACGATACGGTACAATTGAAATTTAACTTTGACTGGGAATGAATGAAAACGTAAAAAAAGTAGTGGCCCGGATACTGAAAGACATTCAGGTGGAAATGAGTGATGAGTTTGACAAGAACTTTGAACGGCAGGCTTTTTTCAGTGAGAAATGGCAGCGACGGAAAAGCCCCATCCGGAATGAAGGTAGAGCCATACTAACAGATACCGGGGCGCTTCGGAAAAGTATCGGAAGTCGGACAACGGAAAACAGCATTACCTTCTTTACCTCTCTGCCCTATGCGGCCATTCATAATGATGGCGGTGAAATAGTGGTGACCAAGCGGATGAAGCGTTTCTTCTGGCATAAGTATTATGAGGCAACCGGAGCGTTCGGTAGAAGAAAAGACGGCAAACTTCGAAAAGACAAACGAAATGTCCGGCTTGATACAGAAGCCGATTTTTGGATGTTCATGGCTTTAAAGAAAGCAGGAAGCACCATCAGGATTCCCCGACGCCGTTTCCTCGGCACATCGCCTGAAGTGGAAAAAGCCGTCCGTGAGATTGTAGAAGAGAACCTAACAGAGTATTTTACCATTGAATATAATATCATAAGAAAATGAGAAAAGAACTTTACCGGATGCTTTGCCGGGAGCTGAAGGCCATTGACCTTATCAAGCACATAGACTTGTGGAACCATAATGTGGAATTCATCGAACAGGAAGAAAACTGGGAGCGTCCGGCTGTCTTTGTGGAATTCTGCCCTATACAGTGGAATGCGATTGTTCCCGGTGTGGAATACCGGGCAGAACCTTTGATTAAACTGCACATCGTGACGGACTGGGAAGGTTCGAGTGCTGAGGGCAGCGAGCTGCAGGAGGATGCGCTGAAGGTGTTTGACCTGTCCGGACTGCTTCATGCACAGCTTGCCGGATTGAGCGGGGAGACCTTTTTGGAGCTGGATCTGGTGGAGAGTGATACCAATCACAACCATGAGGATATTGTGGAAAGTATCGAGGTATATCAGTGTGTGGCCATCAAGCGGCTGCAATAGCCGTCTTTATTAGACAGAAAAAGCCGCGGACGTACAAATTACCGTCTGCGGCTTTTTTGTTCAATACAGGCAAAGTAAACGCAATCAGGCAGCCTCTTTCTTGTAAAGCATCATATCTGTGTAAGAAGAGTTGTAATTCATGTGAGCATTGAATTCCACCTTTGTGCAGTTTTCAAAAGGATTACCTAAATCCCTATTTTTACCTATCCATTCGCACAGCTCCAGAATTGAAGATTTGTTGGATGTGAAATATACGTATGAATGCCCCTTCAGTACATTCAGCACATCCAGATAGTCTGCCATATTCCAGTACATGTTATAGGTCCCTACGTCAGTGGACAGATAGGGCGGATCAACAAGAAATACTACTCCAGGAATATCTTTATACCGGTTGAATACTTCCTTGTAATCGCAAGATACGATTTCCAGCCCTTCGAGATAGTCCGTACATTCCGGGTAGCCGGTCTTGCGTATATTGTTGTATAAAGCTTCCTTCCGCATATCCTGAACAGACAGTTTGTATTTCATGGAAAACAAGATAGAGGAGGAGAGGGTAATGAAATCCACATATCCGGTGCTATTCTCTTCCTGCTCGATGCGGCTGAATATTCGTTCACGCAGTTCTCCTTTAATGATTTTATGACGTGGTACGGAATTCCCTACCATTTCGCGAATGTCAGCAAGCAGCTGATTCGTTTGCGGAATGTGCTTCATGCGGAAGCGGTAGTTATCAAAGTCATTATAGATAACAGTAGAGTGGGGCTTGAGGGATTTGGTAATGTGAGACAACAATCCGGAGCCACCGAACAGGTCAACAAACAATGTTCCATCCGGATATTGCTCCAGCACTTTCATGAATTCCTTGGCTAACATACGCTTTTGCCCGACAAATGGGAGAGGGGCTGACAGATACATCTTTCTCATACGTTCAATTCAAATTTTACATTTTCATTGCCGGCAAGCAGCTGTTCTGTTTTGTCGATGTTGTTTTCGTAAATATGCACATTCCCCAGATTCAGGGTGATGGATTTTAGTGGCAACTCAATCTGTCTTGATATTAGATACAAATGATAAATATCTGCCGGCAGTCCTAAATTCGCATCGCTGCTTCGCTGATAGGCGGTCATGACCAGTTCTCCTTGCTCTATCTGGAACTGAACAAGACTAAGGCATGGAGCCTGGTTGCTTTCTGTTCCTGTAGATCCGAGAAACAATATATAGTTTTTGCTGTTCCTTTTTTCCCTGTTTATGCGTTCGATGAGTGGCGGCAGTTTTTCAAAATAGGTTGGGTAGCTGTTCACAAGGATAGAGCCGCAGTAGTCCCACCAGTTGATTCCGGCCTCCCTGTATTTTTCCACGTTTCGTTCGCCCCTCATAAACAGTTGTAACTCGTTTTTTAACTTCTTCCGCGCTATGGTATGCCCCTCGAATATATCAAGAAGGTCGGCAGGAAGCAGCGTCAGCTGTTCATTCAGTAGGTAGCGGATATTCCCTTTTTTATTGCTTTGCATCTTTCCGGACGAAAGCACCTTGCCTAAGATTTGATAATACTTGTCCATGATATGAATGTTATTTATTGCGATACAAAGGTAGGGTAGGGGAGTTTGCCTTTAGTGGGAGGAAGTCCTGATTACACTGCACACAAATTGCAGTCGGTTTTAAAACGCTTGATCAGGTCATACACCTTTCGCTCACTGATGCCATATCGTAGGGAAAGCGTAGCTACGATATAAGACACTTTTTCACCATTGGTCTGCAACTTGTTATATTCATTATATAGTTCTATATATTGCACGTCATCGGGTCGTATGCCCATGTAATGGCACGTTTTTAAAAGCTCTCTGTTCAATTTTAGTATCTCAATTACTTTCATATCCAGTTAAATTTCGTACATTTGCATTGTCTCACTTATCATTGCGCAGAATAGCGCTTACATAAAAAAGCCTCTTACTGGCGAACGAGGGTATCTGCCCCCGGTCGTGCCGGTAAGAGGTGCTTTATGTTTAAATGGTAAGTGAGACGACTATTTAACAGGCCGGGGGCTTTTTTTTATCCTTCCCCCGAAGGGATTGTCAATCATTCAATCCGATATAAATCCAAGTTGAATACATCTTTCCTTTTCCATCCTTCAGCCAGTGTGTTTTGGATGTGTCTGACCGCTTGAATGTAGAAGTCCTTCAGATTATCCAACTTTTCAAAGGTATGGTATTCGGGCTGTTCATCCGAACCGAATTTGAATGTAACCGGAAGGGTCTCTCCGCCCGTCTGAACGGCCAAATCGTATGCTGCCTTATAGTTGTATTGGTTCTCCGTAGAAAGCCATACAGGGGCGCCATTATAGGCGAATCCGGATAGGATAGCTGCATCAGTCTGGCTGTTATACCATGACATAACCAATGTGCGGATTTCCTCATCAGTAGGCTTGTGTCCGAACTCCTCTTCCATGTAGGAGGCAGAGCCGTTCTCTTTTTCCTGCACATCCCATCGGATGCGCCATTTGTCTTTAACCGGGTTCGTGCATTCCATCAGCGAAACCCCGGAACTTCCTTCAACTCTTCTCATGTAAACACGTATTTGGTTCTACCTTTGCCGAATGTCTCTGTCTTGATGGTCGTTTCAAACGGGAAACCATCCGGCATTTCCTTTACTTGTGCGAGAATATTCTTCATTTCCTCGCTGTTGGTGAAGAACTTCTTTGCCTCGCCGTTCACTTCGATGGCCACAATACAGCGGTCTTCTCCCTGCTCGGTTTTGATACCGGTCTCAAAGTCCTTCACTACAATGGGTAAGTTTACCAGTTCCCGGATGCTTACCACCACTCCGGGGAATCGCTTTTTACCGTCTTCCGGCTTGTAAGCGACATTCAAGTCTTTAAAACTTCTCATTTCTTTGCCTGTTAATTTTTTAAACAACTTATTACAGTCGGCGTGCTTCGTCATGCCGTAGAAACTGGCAATCAGTTCCCGCCGTCTTTTTCTCGATTTTACCTCGTGCATCTTCCGGGCAAACTTCTGTTTGATGCGTTTCCGCAATCTTACATAGTCGGGACGGATAACATAGCCAAGGAAATCAATGCCTTCTTCCACAGGGAACACCCGTTCATTCGGCTTTATTTCCAAGTCTATTTTTCCCATTTGCCCGTGAACAGCATCACGAATCTTCCACAATTCCGCTTTCGTTTTACCGAGTACCAGTCCGTCATCGCAATAGCGATAGTAATAACGAACCCCGTACTTATCCTTCAGATAGTGGTCTAAAAATACAGACAGAAGCAGATTTCCTGCCCCTTGTGAACTGCGCAGTCCGAAACTGATACCTTCCGGCAGCAGCTTAACAAACCGCTCCAACAAGACCAACAGCCTTTTGTCCTTGAACACCCTCCGGAAGCACCACATAACAAAGTCCTGCCGCGCATTGTCATAAAACCTCCGGATGTCAAATTTGTATGCGTAAAGCGTGCCTTCCGGATTTTTTTGCAAATCGGTACGTATGCAGTTCATCAGGTCATGAGTACCGCGCCTTTTGATGCTTGCACCGGTTGTCCGGATATAACGTTTTTGCAGGTGGCGGTCCACCACATTCATGATGGCAAACACAGCGATGCGGTCTTTCATGGACAGGATCTGCAAAATACGTTTTTTACCGTATTCTTCAATTTCCCTCTCATGGTAGCCGCCCAGCCGGAATGAGCCGTCCGCAATGGAAGCCGTCAGTTCGGTGATAATCTTCTCCCTATGGGCAAGCAGGAATCGTCCCTGCCTTGACCTCTTACGATCGGTTCCGCGAAGTACCGAATCGAATGCCTCCGACATATTGGAGTATTCGATGATTTCCTCGATAATATATCCTTCCCTGCGCATAAGCTATTGGTTAATAAACATGGAAGATGAGGGCCTTCCTTTCCCCGGGTCTGACTTCTTCGAACTGATAACAGCCTACCAAACTCCACCCGACGCGTGATTTTTCAGCTTTCCACCTTTTCTGGTGCTGTTGCTGTGGCTTGCTCCCCTCGGCACCGCTTCGGGGACACGTCCCCGCTGCTGTACGCCGATTTGTTAGATTTCCAGACGCGAGCCGACATTCGCATTCGTATTCGAAGCATCGTTATTCGCATTCGCATTCGACACACCGCCATTCGC
>DXLO01000042.1 GCA_019414665.1 Bacteroides sp.
ATTATTTGTTTCGTGTAACTGTATAAATCACTTTACCGTCTTTATTGATCATATGCAGGTTAAGTACCTTTTTGTCGGCTGTTATCAGAGAAAATCCAGTTTCACTGCTACAGAATTTTGTTCCGTCGACAGGCTTTACGTCGCGGCTGAGTGAACCGGAGGTATTTACTACATAGTCGATGTTGCTGCCGGCCTTGCGTACGTGCTGGAAATTATGAATGTGTCCACATAAATACATGTCTACATTTTTATGTTTGCGCAGAATTGTATCCAGACGTTTTTGCAAGTCGGTACGTTCTGATTCACTCTTGTCTGTATCTGCATAGATGGGATGATGTCCGATTACCAGTACCCAGTCTTCTTTTGCTGTAGTGAGTACAGAGTCGAGCCATGCCAGTTGTTTATCCATGTTTTGTTTGCATGCGTCAGGATATTTTTCTGTATCCTTTCTGTATTTGTCGAGCAGTGGCGCTGTATCAATCATGACCATGCGAACTGTTACTCCGTCATTTTCTTCTACACGTGTATAGTAGCGGTCGGGCATTCTCCAGCGTGCACTTACATTGCTATAGTCGATAACCGCCTGTGTATTGCCACGATATTCGTGGTTTCCCAAAACAGGATACCAGGGAATCATCAAATCGGGGTGACTATAGATCAGCTCATAATTGGTCATCCACAAAGGATCAGTTGTGCTGCGTACACCTTCGAAATGGTGAACATCTCCAGCAGCTACTACAAATTCGATGTCTACATTCTCAGCCATTTTACCCATCAGTTCAGCGATTGGCTTCTGGTCATAATAGCCATTTCGTCCCAGGTCATTTGCTAAGATAAAATTGATAGGTTTTTCTAGTTTTGTCCATTCGGTTGTGTTCTGGGCAAATCCGCTTATTGCGGCCAATGCAACACATAGTGTGATAAATGTTTTTTTAATTGAAATCATAATGGTTTGTTTTTTGTTCAGTGCAAAGTTCGATACTGAATCTGAAAAAAATATGAATTTTCTAATGAGATAAATTATTTTTTTTGAAAAAGAAAAGGTTCGAAACCGATGTGCAGTCCGAACCTTTCTTTGACAAAGTTTCTAGAAATTAGAAATGTTTATTTAGTTCCATAGGCACCGAAACGAGCTTCTACTTTTGGAGAAGTATAGGTTTGTCCGTTTACCTGCAATCCTTCGGTATCGAAGTAAGGAGCCATTTTGGTATCTGTTCCGTCATAAGCACCTGCCAGAACCGGAGATCCTGCCTGTACGTGGAAATCCCATGCGTCCTGATAGATGTAATCTGTCAAAGCTACGTCGTTGATTGGGAAGTTGACAAATTTCGGATCGTTGGCAGCACAGTCTGATGCTGTTTTTGTGATGATACTGTTTGCGTCTACTACGCCTTCGTAATAGTTTTTGTGTGCATAAGCATATCCTTCCCATGAATATGCTACGCCTGATTCATCTTCAAAGACAACATTACTTTTCTGAGTACCAGAAGCATAATAGTTGTAATCAATAACAGATTCGCTGCAATATCCTTCATCCGGATTGTTTGGAAGATCGTAGCTAGGAGTCATGGCTCTGAACTTACAGTTTACCATCAGGTTGTTGAATACGTTTGCAAAAGCATTTTTTTCTACATAAACACATCCGCCTTTTGCTCCGTCACGACGCCATCCGGCATTGATGATTGTATTGTTGTATGCCTGTATTTTTGCCATTCCACGATCTTCACTCTGGCCTGAGCTAGATAATTTCAAACCGTTGGTATTCGGGCTGAACATTACATTGCCTGCTACATCGACTACACAGCCTGCTTTTACATTTACTGCTTCAGCTCCGTCATATCCGTTGGCAGCAAAAATGTTGTTGGCAATAATGGCATTTCCTCCCATCAGGTAGATACCGTCTGACCATCCGTTACGCAAAACAGAGTTTGTGATAACATAGCGGCCGTTGATGTTATTGGTTGTAATTTGTGGATAAGCATCATCACCGGCAGTATAGATACCAGCACTAGCAGCAGGAGAACCTTCAATAACCTGACCACCTGTATATTCGATGATAGTATGATCGATCAGCATTTCTCCACAGGTAGAAGTTGCAACAATACCTCCCCACAGACCTGCCAAAGCATTTTCTTCAGTACGTTCATCTTCAGGAACAGAGAATAAAACAGGTTTTTCGGCTGTACCTTCACAATACAAATTTCCTTTTACTGTAAATTCGATTGGGGCATGGTTGGCTCCTACACCAGCAGTGCTTACAATAACCTTTGCACCAGCTTTAATAATCAGAGTTTTCCCTTCAGGAACAGTGTAATGGTTAGTCAGATTAGCTATTGTATCACCAGGCCATATGATGACGTCTTCGTTTGTTTCATCACCACCATCGTTGCCTCCAGGATTTTCAGTATTGTTCTCGTTTTGAATAGTTTCATCTTCAGAGCAAGCAGCCATAAAAGATAATGCTACTAAGGCTGTACCAGCCAGCAAATAATTTTTCAGTTTCATCTTGTAAAAAAATTGTTATTAGTGTCTAATTTATAATTGATTATAGTTTGTATCTGATTCCCAGCATGAATGACTGTCCGTGCCATTCCTTGCGTTCAATTACATTTCCGTCTTTGCGTTCAGAATTTACACTTTCCGTATGAGGACCATTCTGTATAAATCTCAGCAACGGAGTATCCAGCAGATTGGATGCTTTAGCAAAAATACTGATACCGTTTTTAAAGCTTTTTTCAACAGAAGCATCCAGTTGTATGTAGCCGTCTTCCCAGATATCATCATTATACCAGTTGGAAATATCGCTTAGACGTTTTCCGGTATAGCTTCCGGCGAGCTGGCTTTCCCAGCCATATTTGGTACTCTTGAAGAGTAATGATAAATTGGCTACATGAGCTGCCTGTCCGAATAGCGGACGTGTCTGTGATACACTCTTCACATCATTGCCTTCCATGATACGCTTGTCGGTAGTAATAGAAGAGTGAGTATAGGTATAGTTGGCTTTGATTCCGAACCAGTTGAAGTACTTCATTATATCTACTTCAACTCCCAAGTTGGTAGCATTACCGAAGTTCATCGGTTTGTAGTATGTATCTTGACCTTCATTCAGCAAACCGTATTCTATCGGGTTCTGCAATCTTTTGTAGAACATACCTACCATGAACTGCTCGGATGATTTAGGGAAGAATTCATATCGCAGGTCGATGTTGTCGGCCACTGTATGTTTCAAATCCGGATTACCTTTTTCCTTGTAGTCTTCATTGATAATGCTGTAAGGTACAATCTCAAAGAAGCTTGGGCGGTTTATAGAACGTGCATACGAGAAGCGGAGGTTGGCGTTTTTATGTACTCCATATTTTACATGAAAGCTGGGAAGTACATCTGTATATTTCTGATTTCCTTCTGGATCTGCGTTTTCTGTTGGAAATTCCAAAACATATCCCTGATTTGTATGTTCAACACGTACTCCAGCGATAAACTCCCAGTTGAGATAGGTATATTTAGCCATTCCGTAGGCAGCACCTATTTTTTCGGAAGCGTCGTAGTTTAACGGGTCACTGATGTTGCCATATTTTTGTGCAGTAAACAGAATTTCATCATAGTTATTCCACTCCTCACCTTGATATTGAGGATCTTCCACTCCTGTAGCCGAATTGAATTTATATTCATTGAAGAAACTGTCACGTTTTTTATCGCGGTACATACCTCCTACAGAGAAGTCGAATATAGAACCTCCGTCCAGTTTCAGTTTATACATCAAGTCAACATATCCAGACTTATCATTGTCGGAGTTATGTTCCCACCGGCGTCTGGCCGCTTCTGATGTTTGTACGTGGCTACCTTGCATGAATATTTCTGCATTGTCTGGAGTTTCGCTGTATGCTTTTGAAATAACAGCCGACCAGTTCAGACGCAGAGCTCCGTCATCCAGAAAAGCATGTTCACCTTTCAGGGTAGAGTTGACGATATACTGACGGTTCCATTTCATTCGTACAGAACCTTCTTTGTCATCATGCCCGTCGCGTACTTCTGCTTCACGCATATCCATGTATCCATTGTACCATGTCAACTTATGGTTGGCATTGATGTGGTAGTCCAGTTTAGCGTGTGCTCCGATGCGTGTTTGCTGTGAAGAATAATTACGATATTCAATACCGTCGTGGGTTGTTCCCGGCTGATAATATAGTTCGCTTTCTTTTCCTCGGTAAGTATTCAGAAAACTGCCGGCAAGCATAACACCCAATTTATCATCGAAGAAGCGGTCGCCGTAAGACAATCCGGCTGTCAAGTCGGGCAATGGCTTTTTCCATGTCATCCGTAAATTATCGGTGGTGAAATTATCCATTGTTACCCGGTTGTCTTCGGGCTTGCCCATTTGTTCGTAAGGTGATTGTTTTACGATTGCTCCGTGATTGAACGATTGAAAATCGCGGTCGAAATACATGGCGTTGTAACCTGTAGACAAGTTTACTGTAAATTGTCTTTCTGAAGGAGCATCCTTCATAATCAGGTTGACTGCACCTCCGATACCGTCGCCTTCCATGTTGGCGGTCAGTGATTTGGTAACTTCCAGACGGTCCAGCATTTCTGACGGGAAGATGTCTAACGGGACAAAACGGTTTTTATTATCTGGGCTAGGAATTTTTACCCCGTTTATCAATGTATAATTATAACGCTTGTCCATTCCTCGTAAAATGGCATACTGACCTTCGCCGCTGCTGTTTCGTTCGATTGTTACTCCAGACATTCGCTGAATAACATTTGCCACTGTGATATCCGGAGAAAGTTCTATAGCTTTAGCACTCATTACGTTTACCACATTCATCGCAGCGCGTTCGATGCCACGGGCACCAGCTTCTGTCCGTCCCGGATTATTGGCTATAACCGTGACACCTTCTAGCACTACATCATCACTTTTTAGCGGAATGACTATTTCTGTATCCTTATTCCCAATCTCTACCTCGCATTTCTTGTAGCCGACGTAAGAGCAGACTAGTGTATATTTAGGACGCGCAACCGACAGGTTAAAACTTCCATCCATACCTGAAACAGCACCTTTTCCCGGTTCTTCCTTTATAAGAATAGAAGCTCCTATTATCTCTTCTCCGGTTTGTGCATCCTTTACTTTACCTTTTATATCTCTTGCATTTATATTTGCAGTTGCAAGAAGTAGCAGACTTAATACCAAACTTGATTTCATTATGTTTTTTTATTTTGACGCTGCAAATGTATTCTTTGTGTTTTTCATGGTAGTTTCGAAGATGTTTCAAATGTAATACAAAGGCCGGAAATGTATGTTACTTATCTTATAGGATACGATATGAGCTGATCGAAATAAAAAGATGCTGAAGTCTTCAGAAAAACTTCAGCATGTTTTATTGAAAACTTCAGCATCTTTTATTGAAATATTGTACAAAAAATAAAAAAAGAAGAGCTTCTTTTTTTTACGATCCAAGTATGTCGTTTAAAAGCTTCAGTATAATGTTGCTGACTAGTCGGTTGTATTACTGTCAACAGCAGGAAGCTCTATTGCATCAACTATTTTTTGCCAGTAATTTCTGACATCCTTCCAGTGATAATAGGGAGCTGTATCGGTAGGTAGTGGAAGTGTGACTTCATGTTCGTTGAGTAGTAGTTTAACCAGAATATCATCGTTGTCAAGCTTATGAAAGAAGATGAGCTGGATGTTTCCGCACATCGGAATGATACGGTAGGTTCGGTAGGTATCGGCTATTTTCTGCCAGTCGGCAGTTGCGAAAGACAGTTTGTCAATCCCCATCAGAGCTGCAAGCGGAGCCAGGTTAGTATCATGTCCGTAACGCAAGGTCACACAGTTTTTCTTCGAACTGATAACTGTATCAGCTGTTTCTATAAAGTTGCGCAACAGGTTACGTTCCAGCTTATACATGCATGAGCCACTTAGTGGAGAAGCTCCTTTCTCATAATACCATTCGAAGTTGTTTCTCTGCCAGAGGTCGTAACGTTCTTGTGAGGTAAACAGGAAAGATAAGTCTTCCTGATGGTAACTGCTCTGGCTGATACCGTGAAGCTCAAATAAGTCGGTCATGAGCTGTCTGGAGTCTTTTACGATATCTGCATTGATGAACAATTGTTTCATCAGGCGTTCCGGGTGAATGTATACACTGTCGGCAGCCTGATATACACTGTCGGCATTAGCTAGATGTGCTTCTTCGTATGTCGGATTTTTATATTTTATGTAATAGGCATCATGTTCGCTGACATCGGTTGTGATTACTAACCGGGGATTTAATCCTTTTAATTCGACACAAGCAGCTGCCATCGACAGGAAGGCACGGGTTTTGTAAGTAGAACGTGCATCGACATGTGTTCCGTCAGTGAATACTTGCGGGTAGTTTGTATACATACGGCGGATTAAATCTTTATGTTGCTGTGCCCCTTTAGGGGTCAGTTCGCCATATCTGCCTGCTGCTTCTTCAGCCAGCTTTTCGATTATGTTCAAGGCACGCTGTCCGTCGGTGGTGAGTTTATGTTGGCGTGCTGCTTCCTTTAATATACTCAACGGGCTATCGTATTTCTTTTTCTTTGTGAGATATCGTGAACCGTGACGTGCAAATGTGGAAATATAGAATGGAGTATATCCCTCAGGAACTGGGGTAAGTTTTGCCTCTGGTGCCTGGTAGGCATAATACTTGCCTGCGGAAAGTGCCGGATTGGCATTTATTTCCTCGAATGCACTTTGGGCAATTGCTGGCAGAGATACGATTCCAGCAAGTAGCATAGAAATAACTGTTTGTTTCATTTGTCTTTTCGTTTTTGTTCAGCGTGCAAAAATAGAGGCTTTCTGTACATAGTTATGCTTATGTTATAGTAAGATTGTTCAATCGGGGATAAATGAAACAAATGTGTAATATGGATGTAACATAAAGAAAGCCGTTTCAAACAACTGAACTGCTTGTTTGAAACGGCCTTATATAATTAAATGGATGTTGTATAGTTGATGTTCTCTTAAAAAATCCGCTATACGCTTGTTTATTTATATATCAGATATTTGATAAAGAAATATCCTCCGAAGACCTGGAGTGCCATACCAGGTAATCCGATTCGGAAATCCTGAAGTGCTGTATGCAGACTTCCACTTAAAGTCCATTCTCCCAATGTTCCTGCCAGCTGATAAAAGGCAACTACTGCCAGCAAGAGAAGTATAGAAACATGTTTACTGCGGTGTGCCACATATCCGGCTCCAGCAGCAAGAAGGAGAGATTTCATTAAAATGGCAGGAAGAACGGCAGGAGCAGGCATCCCGAACAGCCAGGAGTTGACGAGGGGAGAGGCTATAGCTGTGAGCAGTCCGGCTTTCCATCCGTATTTGTAGGCTCCGATGAGAGTAAAGAAGTAAATAGGAAGCCATGTTGTTCCTCCTGATGGAAAAAGGTGGAACAGTTGAGGCAGAACTACATTTCCTGCTACAAAAATCAATGCAGTAAGATATGTCCGTGTTTCGCTATAGTTTAATGAGTAAAGTTTTACAGTCGATTCCATAATTATGTTTTTATTTTTCTAGATTGTTGGTAGTTCTTATTTGTGCTACAAATTTTTCTATTATCGGATAGATTTCTTCTGCCGTGTCTGCTTCTGCACAAAGTGATTCCAGCGGACATCTTCCTGTCTGGGCACGATTGATGATAAATGGCACTTCTTTTCCGAACGAGGTTTTGATTCCTGCTGCTCGTAACAAAGAGAGAGCTGGAGTACTGATGATATCAGCATATACTTCTTTCATCTTTCCCAATACGATGAGTGCAGCAGCTCCTTTTCCTATAACTTTATCAGCCAACTGAGCGTTCTGCATAAAATCTCTTTCGTTTTGGTACAAGTCGTATAAATCAGCAACTCCACGCTGTCTGAATGCCCTGATTTCACCTTGGCTTTCTATTACACATGAGCAACCTTCCGAATGTAATAACTCAATGAGGCGTTTCATACTATACTTAGAGTGTTTCCTGTTTAAGTTGTTCTACATATCGGTCTATCCGGTGCAACTCCTTCGGTATATCGATTGATTGTGGACAATGAGGGTTGCATTGCCCGCATCCGATGCAATGGCTTGCCTGACGTAATTTGGGAACGCTTCGGTCGTAACCAACCAGAAAAGCACGTCGTGCTTTGGCGTAATTCTCGTCTTGTCTGCTTTTAGGCATATATCCTTCGTTTACGCATTTGTTGTAGTGTACAAGGATACCCGGTATATCAATCCCATAAGGGCAAGGCATACAATACTTACAGTCATTACACGGAACGGTCGGATAACGTAGCATCAGCTGTGCTGTTTCTTCAAGGAAGTCTTTTTCTTCCTGAGTCAGTGGTACAAGTGGAGAATAAGTACGTATGTTATCTTGCAAGTGCTCCATGTAAGTCATTCCGCTCAATACCGTCAGAACCTTTTCGGGTGAACCGGCGAACCGGAAAGCCCACGAAGCTACACTCCCTTCCGGATTCCGTTCTTTCAGGCGTGTGAAAATATGTTCCGGTATATTCGAAAGTCTTCCTCCCAGCAAAGGTTCCATTACTACTACCGGAATATCTTTTTTAGCTATCTCACTATACAGATAATCAGCATTTATGTTATTTCCAGAAGCATGCTTCCAGTCCGAATAGTTCAACTGTATTTGGATAAAATCCCAATGATACTTGTCGTGCAGGGCAAGTGCCTTGTCGAATTCTTCCTTAATGCCGTGGAACGACCATCCTAAATGACGGATTCTTCCGGCTTCTCGCTCTTTTAACAAGAAATCAAGCAAACCATTGTCGAGAAAACGTCCTTCCAGTCCTTTCTTTCCCGGAGCGCCTAACATGTGAAGCAAATAGTAATCGATGTAATCTACTTGTAGTTTCTTCAGTGAGTTATGGTACATCTTTACTCCGAAATCATAATCGGAGTTTGAAAAGTTTGACATCTTGGTGGCTACAAAAAACTTTTCCCGTGGATGGCGTTTCAGGGCAATACCTGTCGATGTTTCCGACCATCCTTGTACATAAACCGGAGCAGTGTCGAAATAGTTTACGCCATGTTCGATAGCGTAATCTACCAGTCGGTTCACCTCTTCCTGGTCGATGACATTTCCTGTTCCGTCAGGAGCAGGAAGGGTTGGCCGGCGCATACATCCGTATCCCAGCAATGATACCTTGTCTTCGTATGGAGGAAAATTACGGTAAGTCATTTTACCTACAGGTACAGTGGTATTTCCTTCTTTTTCCGAATCTTTTTTTGGGGAACATCCGTAGAGAGAGGCGGTTGCTCCTAACGTGCTGATACCTACTATCTTTAGGAAATCTCTACGGTTTATATTATGTTGCTTGTCCATTTTCTGTAATTTTTGAAAAGAGTTGTTTGAAGAAAGATTAAATCATACGATGATGTTCGTGCCCTTCTACATAAATGGCACTGAACGGACGTGCCGGACAGAGATTTTCACATGCTCCACATCCGATACATTTCTCTGTATTGATAGCAGGAATCTTGAGTGATTCAGGATTTCCGGCTTCAGAGGGTATCATGGATATGGCTTCTGCCGGACAGTGACGGGCGCAGTTGCCGCATTCTTGTTTGTCTGTAAGTGGAATACAGTTTTCCTTAACCCATACAGCATGACCGATTTGTATGGATGATTTTTCTGCTTTGTCTATCTTCAGGATTGCACCGGCAGGACAAACTTCCGAGCATTTTGTACATTCCGGACGGCAGTAACCACGTTCGTATGATAGCGTAGGCTGCATGAATGTGTCAAGTGACTGAGAAGGACGTAAAACGTCATTCGGACATGCAGAAACACATAGCTGGCAAGCTGTACAGTGTTGCTGCATATTGCGTGCGCTCTGTGATCCCGGAGGAGTTATCGGTGTTTGGCGTTTAGGAGCTTTTTTTTCGATGATATCTGCCAAACCTCCATCCATCTTGATTTTTTCCGCTTTTTCTATTACTTGTGCCTGAAGGGAGGAGGTTACCAGAAGCAGAGAACTAGCGAGAAACTCTCTTCTGTTTTCGCCCTTCGGCTGGCTGACTGGTTGTTTTTTGTCTTGTTTGGCATAGGCAAACCGATAATGAATAGCGTTCTTCTTGCATTTCTCGATGCAATTCATGCAGACAACACAGCGGCTGCTGTCTACCTGATAGTTTGTGGTATCAATACATGAAGCCTTACAGTTGCGTGCACAGAGTGTACACTGGTTACATTTTTCTTTGTCAATGCAGATACGGAACAGTGAGTAACGTGATAAGAAGCCCAATATCGTACCTACAGGACATATTGTATTACAGTAAGTTCTGCCGTTTCTCCACGATAATACGACGACCAATACAGCCATTGCTATTGCAACTATAAAGGTTGGCAGGCTTTTGAGCCATACTTCAGTCTGGTAGAATGCATAACTGTCTGTCCGTTCTGCAATACTAGCCAGCAGATTATTCCCCCACATCCATACGGGTTGGAATAGATTGTTTGCCATGCGTCCATAGATTCCATAAGGGTCGAGCAGTGCTACAAATGCATGTATGCCGGCGACGAAAGCTACGACGAGCAAAATCAGCATGGTATACCGTAACCAGCTTTTAGGTTTGGAATAGGAGTAAGGCATTTTTTTTCTTTCTTCTGCCTATTCGTGCCACGATGTCCTGAAATATACCTAAAGGGCATATGACCGAGCAATAGATACGGCCGCTTACAAGAGTAAGCACAACTAAAAATAAGATAACTCCGGCGTTAAGTGCCAGCACTGCGGGAAGAAACTGTATTTTGGCGAGCCAGCCCAGCCAGGTGTGCAACATTCCCGTGAAATCGACGAACAGTAGTGTAATAAGCAGGATACATATCGTTGCCAGTATCGTTCTGATTTTCCGTAGCATGATTTTGAATTTTTAAGTTTACTTGTCAAAACTGTTTGAAAGCAAAAGTATGAAAAAACTTGTATTGTTGAATATCATTCCCAGGGAAAAGTGAAGGATTGTTACTGCTTGAAGCAGAATCGATAACTTTTGAAAAGCATTCGTATTATTTGATGAGTGTGCAGACGAAAAGTTATGAGCTCTTTTCATATCTCATATTTGGGCATTTATATGACCATGAAAAACTCTTTTTTATCTTTTATTTAAAAACAATCTAAATAACTTGCACAACATGATTCAATGATTTATCTTTGCCGCAAAATAAAAACAAACATGAGATTATCGGAACTACAAACAGGAGAGAAGGGTGTGATAATAAAGGTAATGGGTCATGGAGGATTTCGCCGGCGCATTATTGAAATGGGCTTTATAAAGGGTAAGACAGTTGAGGTCCTTTTAAACGCTCCATTGAAAGACCCTATCAAATACAAAATTATGGGATATGAAATATCACTTCGCCGGCAGGAGGCTGCCATGATAGAAGTGATGAGTGAAGAAGAAGCACGTGAATCCATGCAGGAAACCCACTTCCATGATCCGATAGCGGAAGATATTCCTGTGTCTGAAGCAAAACTGAAGGAAATTGCCAGCGGGAAACGGCGTACTATCAATGTGGCCTTGGTGGGAAATCCGAACTGTGGAAAGACATCACTTTTTAATGTCGCTTCCGGTTCGCATGAACATGTAGGTAATTACAGTGGAGTGACAGTTGATGCCAAGGAAGGACACTTCGATTTTCAAGGTTATCATTTCCGTCTGGTTGATTTACCGGGTACCTACTCACTTTCGGCTTACAGCCCTGAAGAACTCTATGTGCGCAAGCATATCATTGACGAAACTCCTGATGTGATAATCAATGTGGTGGACGCAGGAAACCTGGAACGTAATTTATACTTGACTGCTCAGCTTATTGATATGAACGTCCGTATGGTTGTGGCGCTGAATATGTATGATGCGCTTCTTCATAGCGGAAATACGCTTGACCATAAAAAACTGGGACAGTTGTTTGGAGTGCCTATTGTTCCAACAGTAAGCCGTACAGGAAAGGGTATTGATAACTTGTTTCATGTAATTATCGGTCTTTATGAAGGCGCTGATTTTATTGGCCAGAAGGAAGAAATACAAGATGAGGCTATGCGCGAGTATCGTGAATGGCATGATAAGTATGTTCCCGATCATAAATATGGCAGTCATGATGAGGAAACTCATGATTTTGATGGAAAGAGTTATATTCGTCATATTCACATTAATCACGGGCCTGAACTGGAGCGGAGTATCGATGTGGTAAAGGAGGTGATATGTAAGAACGAAAATATCCGTTACAAGTACTCTACACGTTTTCTAGCCATTAAGTTGTTGGAAAACGATAAAGATATTGAGCAGCGTGTCATTTCTACTTTGCCCAATGGTGAGGAGGTGATAAGAGTTCGCGATAAGGAAGCTGAGAGAATACGTTTATCGATGAACGAAGACAGCGAACAGGCTATTACTGATGCTAAATATGGATTTATAACCGGGGCTTTAAAGGAAACATATACAGAGAAGAATCAGAATACGGAAATGTTTACGCGTATCGTAGACAGTATTGTGACACATAAAATATGGGGATTCCCTATTTTCTTTGTCTTTCTTTATCTGATGTTTGAATGTACTTTTGTATTTGGAGAATATCCGAAAGGATGGATAGAGTGGCTGGTTGAGCAGATAGCATCGTTGGCTGAAACATTTATGCCGGCAGGTCCGCTGAAAGATCTGATTGTAGATGGTATAATAGGAGGAGTAGGAGGGGTTATCGTGTTCTTGCCTAATATTTTGTTTCTCTATATTTTTATTTCGTTCATGGAAGACTCCGGATACATGGCGCGTGCAGCTTTTATCATGGATAAGATTATGCACAAAATGGGGCTGCATGGAAAATCGTTCATTCCGCTGATTATGGGTTTTGGATGTAATGTTCCTGCTATTATGGCTTCGCGTATTATCGAAAGTCGTAAATCTCGTCTGGTTACAATTCTGATAAATCCGCTTATTTCGTGTAGCGCACGTCTGCCTATTTATCTGGTGATGATCGGAGCATTCTTCCCTTCAAAGGCTAGTCTGGTACTTTTGTCGATTTATGTAACAGGTATTTTGCTGGCGGTGTTGATGGCACGTATCTTCAGCCGCTTTATTGTGAGGGGAGATGATGCTCCTTTTGTTATGGAACTTCCTCCTTATCGCATGCCGACTGCTAAATCTGTACTTCGACATACATGGGAAAAAGGAGCACAATATTTGAAGAAAATGGGAGGTATTATTATGATTGCTTCTGTCATTATCTGGTTCCTGGGGTATTATCCTAATCATGATGCTTATTCTACGACGGCAGAACAGCAGGAAAATTCGTATATCGGACAAATAGGAAAAGCTATTGAACCTGTAATAGAGCCATTGGGATTCGACTGGAAGATGGGTGTTGGTATTCTGTCGGGAATAGGTGCGAAAGAGCTTGTTGTAAGTACTTTGGGAGTGCTTTATACGAATGATGATGGTATCGAATCGGTCGACCTTGCTGATCGTATTCCGATTACTCCGCTGGTTGCCTATGGTTATATGCTGTTTGTTTTGATTTATTTCCCATGTATCGCAACAGTGGCAGCAATTAAAAATGAATCAGGCAGCTGGAAATGGGCTGCGTTTACAATCTGTTATACTACTTTGCTGGCATGGATTGTTGCTTTCCTGGTTCATCAGGTAGGAGGTATATTTTTATAAAATAAGAAATATGAGTGTACAGGATATTATAGTTTATATCATAGTGCTTCTCTGTGTGATGTACACAGGGAAACACTTCTTTAAATTTTTCAGAAAAAGAAGAACTGGGGTAAGTGGCTGCGGTTGTGGCTGTTCGGGCTGTGCTATGTCGAATAAGCAAAGTTGTAAAGACATGGGAAAAGCAAAAAAATAGCCCTTAAGTATTGCAGATTCGAAAATTAGTTATACCTTTGCAGTGCAATCGGGGAAAAACGGTTACTTTTAGGAAATGGTTCCTTGGATGAGTGGCTTAGTCAGCGGTCTGCAAAACCGTGTACGGCGGTTCGAATCCGCCAGGAACCTCA
>DXLO01000043.1 GCA_019414665.1 Bacteroides sp.
CATAGTTCCAAAAGAACTTTGCCAAAAAGGATTATATGATTTTCAATAAATAATTAAAAAAAATCACAGCTATGTTAAAACGGCTAAAGTCAGTCAGTATGCTGCTATTCCTGATGGGAACAACAACTGGAGCAGCTTATGCAGTGCCTGTCTCAGGCATAACCGATGTAGAAATCACACAGCAGAGTGAAACTTGTACCGGTGTGGTGAAAGATGGTACAGGTGAAACTGTTATTGGTGCATCTGTAATAGTAAAGGGAACGACCAATGGTACTATTACTGATTTTGATGGCAATTTCACTTTAACCAATGTAAAGAATGGAGATGTAATTCAGATTTCATTCGTCGGTTACAAAACTCAGGAGATTAAGTATGTAGGACAGTCGTTGAATATCATTTTGAAAGATGATACGGAAGTATTGGATGAAGTGGTGATTACCGGTTACGGCGGTTCGCAGAAACGCGCTGCTTTGACTACAGCAATTTCGAAATTGGACAATAGTGTATTGAAGAATGCGGCTTACAGTAATGCAGGTCAGTCTTTACAAGGTTCAGTAACAGGGTTGCGTGTTGTAAATACGACTGGTCAACCAGGTACTAATCCTGATATAACTCTTCGTGGTGGGGCGACAATTACTGGCGAAAATAGTAATGCTTTAGTGGTTGTTGATGGTATTGTGCGTAATAGTATGTCGGATGTTAATCCATCTGATATCGAATCTATTCAGATATTAAAAGATGCTGCTTCTACAGCTATTTACGGAGCTCGTGCAAATGGTGGTGTTATTTTGATAGAAACCAAGAGTGGAAAGGAAGGTAAAACTTCGATTAACTATAAATTTAAAATAGGTAAGAACTTTACTCGCAAAGGGTATGAATTCTGTAATGCAGAGGATTATATCTATTATAACCGTTTGGGATATTTGAGAACCGGACGTACTAATGTGGATACTCAGCAAGGATATGGCATTGGAAACAGCTTGTTTGATATCCAGTATTTGACAGATGATAATGCTCATTTGAAAAATGAGGGATGGTCTGTGATGGACGATCCATTTTATGAAGGAAAGCAAATTTTATTCAAAGATTATTCAGGCCAACTGGATGATGAGGTGTTCAGTAGTAGTGCCATTACACAAGATCATTATCTTAATATTACAGGCGGTAATGATAAAAGTACTTTTGCCAGTAGTTTGGGATACTATAATGAAGATGGTATGATTAAGGGAACAGGTTTTCAACGATTCAGCGGCTCATTCAACGCCTCATATAAAATATTGCCTATTTTGAATGTGAAAGCTGGTGTTTCTTATGTTTGGTCTACTCGTCCGGAACTGTGGATTGGTTCTTACGAATTCTTCTACCGTACTCGTTCTCAGCGCCCTACTTGGAATCCTTGGAATGAAGATGGTACTCCGGCAGCCGGATTTGGAACAGGTGATGGTAACCCTGCTTATTACAGAGATAAACTTACCCAGAAGAACAGTACTACACGCGCTACTTATAATATCGGTTTTACTTTGGATATTCTTCCCAAACAATTGGTATTGAATGGAAATGCTTCTTTATTGAATTATGATTACCAGCGTGAAAAATTCAATAAAGCTTATCAGACCCAGACCACTACTACACCGGAAACAACCCGTCAGGCAGAAGCGTGGGTGCAAAAATATCAGCAGGTTCAATTGAATGCTTCTTTGACTTATACTGGTACTTTTGCAGAAAAACATAACTTGGAAGCGATGATTGGTGGTGAATACTATACCTACAATCAGTTTGACTTTGAAGCTAAGACACAGGGCTCTCCTACAGATGATGTGCCGACATTGAATGTTGGTTCTAATCGTACTTTTACTAGAACTGAGAAAACAGCTTATCGCATATTGTCTGGATTTGGTCGTATTAATTATAACTATAACATGAAATATCTGTTGTCTTTTACAGCGCGTTATGATGGTATTTCTCGTTTGAAAGATAATCGTTGGGGATTTTTCCCAGGCGTGTCTGTCGGTTGGAATGTTATGGAAGAGGACTTTTGGAAAGACTCAAAAGTATCAGGAGTTATTTCTAACCTAAAGCCTCGTGTAAGTTATGGTGTGAATGGTAATGTAAACGGTATTGGTAACTATGAAGTGTATGGGGAGTATGCACAAGTGGAATCTAAAAACTATGGTGGCGCAACTGGACTTTACAATTCCAAACTGTTAAATACTAATCTCCGTTGGGAACAGAGTCAGACATTTGAGGTGGGTTTGGATATTGGCTTCTTGCAGAATAGGTTATCTTTTATTTTGGATTATTACAGCCGTGATACAAAAGATTTGCTGACGAAACAAGCATTGCCGGGATATACCGGATTTTCTGATATTGTAACTAATCAAGGAACGTTGCGTAACTATGGTTTTGAGGCGGAAGTCAGGGCTAACATCATTAATAAAGGTGGCTTTACTTGGGATATGAATGCCAATATTTCTTCTGTAGCTAATAAGATAATTAGCCTGCCTTATAATGGTGTAGACAAAAATCGGGTTGGTGGATACGAAGTCGCTGCTGGAAAAGTAGGTGCAGATGGTAAATTCCCGACAAAATGGATTGCAGGTCGTCAAGAAGGAGGTAAGTTGGGTGAATTGGTAGCCTATAAACAGCAACATATTTTCAAAGATTGGGATGATGTGAAACAGCATGCTAATATGCGTATTGATGAAGTTGCGAATCTTTATGGTCCGGGCTTGGCCGATCAAATTAATCCGTTAACTAATAAACCTTACAAAGAATCAACAGGATGGCAACCCATTGAACCGGGTGATGTATGTTGGGAAGATATGAATGGTGATGATGTCATCAATGGGTATGATCGCTACGTGGTTGGTAATATTTTCCCGAATATTACAGGTGGTTTCTCTACAACGTTTGGTTATAAAGGTATTTCATTGTATGCTCGTTTTGACTATGCTTTAGGTCATACATTATACAATGATTTGGCTGCTCGTTCATTGGGACAATATCAGGGTAGTTTCAATGTTATCGATAAGGTGAAAGATACTTGGAGCGAAGCAAACCCTAATTCGGATTTGCCCAAGTTCTATTATGCAGATCAGTTAAGCAAAAAGAACATAACCCGTTCCAACGATAGTAATACTGCGGCTGATAGTAATAGCTCACGTTTTTATGAGAAAGGAGATTATTTGGCTTTACGTGAAATTACGTTGAGTTATCAATTGCCCAAATCACTGATTAGCAAAGTACACATGACCGATGCCTCTGTCTATGTAACCGGACAGAACTTATTCTATATTACCGGTTATGAAGGCGTTTCTCCCGAACCGGTGGTAAGTACTACCTATGGTCGCGGTATTGATAACGGACGTTATCCTACTCCTAGAACTGTATTGTTCGGATTATCTGTAACATTCTAAATAAATTAAGATTAAAATAGGAAGATAATTATGAAAAAGATATTTATATATGTATTAGCTGGTATGACCCTGTTGCCGATGGCAACAGGATGCAATTCTTTGGATTTGGAATCAGAAAGTACTATTACTGATCCCAATTACTGGAAAAGTGACACTCATTTCAGTGCATTTAATGTAGGTTTGCATGCTCAACTTAGGGAACGGACATATAATCTCTTTATTTTAGGTGAACCTCGTGCGGATATTTATGGTGATGATCCATTTGGTGGTGAAGCGACTCAAGGAATGGAAAGATTTCCTTATAATTCGCTGAATGCGGAAAATGTGGGACTAAGTAACTTTGCTGACTTGTATGGGGTTATTAATCAGATAAACTTGATGATTGCCAAAACAACAGAAACCCAACTGTTGCCAGAGGTGTCGAAGAACTATTATTTGGGTGAGGCTTATGGTATGCGTGCTTTCTTGTATTTTCATCTGCTCCGTTCATGGGGAGATGTAATTTTACATTTGGATTATACCAGTGGTTCTACCATTGATTTGGCTAACATCCTGAAACCGGCTTCTCCTGCAAGTGCTGTAATGGAACAAATCAAGAATGATATATCTGCTTCAGAAGCAGCATTTGGCAATGATTATTCTTATAAATATGGGAAGCATTATTGGTCATTAGGGGCAACTAAAATGTTGAAAGGTGAAGTTTATTTGTGGAGCGGTAAGCAGATGGACGGTGGAGCAACTGATTATAACATGGCAAAATCGGCTTTGCAGGAAGTTAAAAACTGTCCGGGAATAGGTTTGGAAAGCAATTTTACCGATGTTTTTGCTTATAATAATAAGAAGAACGAAGAAATCATTTTCACCATCCATAACGGACAAGATGAATATGATATGTGGAAGGATTCTTATAGAATGACTTTGGTTCCTCAACAGGCTTACATGACTTCAGGCATTTATTTTAATGAAGATGGGGTTTCGTATGCTGATACTAAAGATGCTGAAATGAATGGTTTGATTAGACTTCAGATTAAGAAAGATTTCTATAATAAAGTATTCTTGAAGGGGGATACACGCAAGGCAGGCTCTATAAAGGCTGTTTATCAGAAGGATGCTGATGGTAATTTGGTATATGTAGCTCCTATTCCTTATAAATTCCAAGGAACGATGATAGCTGGTAGCTCTACACGTAGCTGGTTGGATGACTATCCTATCTACCGCTATGCAGATTGTTTGTTGTTATTGGCGGAGGCCAAGGCATTGTTGGGGGAAGATATTGCAGCGGAAATCAATGCGGTGCGTGAACGTGCTTATGGTAAAGAGTATTTTGAGGCTAATAAGGCTACTGTAGCTTATCCTAATGACAAAGGTGATTTTTACACCAATAATCCTTTTGTAGCCGGTGATGAAAATCCGGTGGAAGCTGTTTTGAAAGAACGGCTCCGTGAATTAATGTATGAAGGAAAACGGTGGTATGATATCCGTACTTTAGGGTATACAGAGAAGTATTCTACTGCAAATTCCAGCCGATTGTTATGGCCGATTGATGCTAATACTTTGACCAATAACAAAGAATTGAAACAGACTCCAGGCTATACGACGGATAATAAAGAGTAATAAGATGCTTTGATAGAAAATAATAAGGAGTAAACTTTAAGCTGTGAGCAAGTCTTTCACTGAATAGTGGGGGCTTGCTCTGCTTTTTATAAGAACCTGAAGAAACTAGATTCAACTTTTCGGACGCCTCTTTTTATTGAAACCGTTTCAAGACTTTTAGTATATCTTTTTTGGGGTATCTTGACCTTTTTTGTTTCAATGAACTCTTTGACAGGTTGTTGCTTATCTTTTGAATATAATTTCAGAAGTGAATTTCAATGAAACTTTTCCTGAAGTAAATTCCTTGAAGAAATAGCCGGCAGGCTGTTGGGCATTGGTAAACGTTATGCTTCCCAATGCCAGAATTGCAATAAGAATTCCTTTTGTATTCATAGTTCATAGTGATGGAGATTTCAATTATTCATACTAGTCCTTTGAGCCAAATTGCAAAAAAACGATCGTATACTATATATCCTTGCTGCTCTTTTAAGACAGACTCCTTATTAATTGAAGACTTTAATGCTACATTTATGCTGCTGGCTCCTTTTAAATCATATTTCTTTATGAATGTGGCACTGTTAATCTCACTTACAATTTCCTCTTTGGCTATAGCTTTCAGCAACTGAATCTGATTGGAAGTTAAAAACTGGAAATAGGTTTGATAAGTATATTCTTCCTCCTGTATGATTTCCTGCATGAGTGTATGCAACAGTTCTATCGTCGGAGTCTGCTGTGGCAATGAATACAATCTGTTTAAAAGATATTGCATATACCACGTATGCCCTTTTACCGATTGATAAATTTCATGGAAGATATCTTCCTGCAAAGTTTTCTTTCTTCCATCAAACAGTTTCTTGGCAAACTCCCGGTAAGGGGTATAGGGAATAGGGGCCGGGAAAAGTTTCTGCGTAGATTGGTAAAAAGGCCTTTTGATGGAAAAGAAGATAGACTCCATCAAATGCTTTTTGCTGCCCGAAAAGATGAAATGCATATTCGGGGTGAACTGGATATACGATTTCAACAGGCCTTCCACTCCTTTCTCCGGATATTCCATTATTTGCTGGAATTCATCAATGGCTATGTAACATTCTACTCCCGATTGGTTTAGGTAGGTGAAAATCTCTTTCAAGGTTTCTTCTGAACGTTCCGGAATAAAATCGAGTGTTACAGATGGCATCCCTGTAATTTCATCGGTACTGATGACCGGACGGCAACTCTTAAAGAATGAGAATAGCGATTTTAAGGTACTCTGTGATAAGGTATCTGATTTTCCCAACACACTTCGTCCCAGTAGAGATACAAACTCCTGAAGATTCTGGGTTGAAAATATATCCAGATAAAAACAGGCGGCAGATTTATTTTCTTTTTGAATATAGTAAAATACATTCTTTATTAGTCCTGTCTTTCCCATACGGCGTGGACTGATTAATGTAATATTTCTGCCATTCTTTAATGCTGACATTAAAGAAGCTGTTTCTTTTTCGCGGTCACAGAAATAGTCGGGGCCTTGGTAACCGGTTATTAAAAATGGATTAGTAGGAATATTCTTCATTGCAGTTTTTATGTTACATAAAACATGTAACGCAATAAAGTTTGGATTGAGCAAATATGAGAGTTGTATTTTTGTGTTGCCCATTGTACCATGCTCTGACTTGACATGGTTCATGGCAATAATTTAATGTGGCAGTTACAAGATATCTAAAGCAGAAGTTATGCAGATAATGATCATGTTTCATGGATAAGGACATGATACCTGGAGCATTATGATCCTTTGGAAAGCATCAGGAGCAGAAAACAGGAAGAGGGTATATAGCCGGAGCCGGCTGTTATACCCTCTTCCTGTAATGAGGTAGATTCCTTATTTCATCTTATACACCAAAGTCCCACCCTTCAAAATATCTTCATGCGAGATATAATTCTTTGTATAGGGTTCACCGTTCAGTGTGATGCAGTCAATGTACTTGTGTTCCTTTGACAATCCTTCGGCAATGATCGTGAAAGTCTTTCCGTCGGCCAGATTCAAAACGATTTCAGGCAGCTGCGGAGCGCCGAAGACATAATTGCCACTTACCGGATCTACCGGATAGAACCCCATAGCCGAGAACATATACCATGCTGACATCTGTCCGCAGTCGTCATTGCCACAGAGTCCGTCGGGTTCGGGACGATATTGCGTATCAAAGATTTCACGGATCAGTTCCTGGGTACGTTCGGGGCGGCCTGCCAACGTATATAAATAAGTAATGTGATGGCTGGGTTCGTTGCCGTGTGCATATTGACCGATCAAGCCGGTAACATCTGCCTGGGTGGTTTCCAGTTTCAAGGTGAACAAAGAATCCAATTTGTTTAAGAATGCCTGTTCTCCGCCGAATAGCTCAATAAGCCCCGGCACATCATGTTGCACATGCCAGGTGTACTGCCATGCATTACCTTCGGTATAGTCTCCACCGGTACTTTCCATGTGGGCAACCTGACTAGGGTTGAAGGGAGATTTCCAACTTCCGTCAGCATTACGGGGACGCATGAACTGCGTTTCTTTATCAAACAGGTTCTTATAAAAATCGGCACGTTTGGCAAAATAAGCGGCATCTTCCTCTTTACCCATACGTTGGGCTATATCGGCTGCGGCATAATCGTCATATACCGATTCCAGTGTGGAGGATACTGATTCTGTCTTAATCAAGTCTGTAGGGAAATAACCGTATTTCATATAAGTTTCCCAATCGGATTTCAGTTTATGAGATACGGTCTGGGTATTTTTGATAGCATTGAAGGCACGTTCGGCGTCAAAACCCCGGAACCCTTTGCGGTACGCTTCGGCGATAACTGAAACACCGTGGTTGCCAATCATGGTATATGTCTCTTTTCCCCAAAGTCCCCAGATAGGTAGGAAGCCCTGTACTTCAGCCTGTTCTACCAATGAATTGACGAATCCGTCTACTTTTTCAGGAACCATTAAGGTGTAAAACGGGTGGGCGGCGCGATAAGTGTCCCATAAGGAGAAAGTGGAATAAAAAGCTCCGTTACCGGCTTTAACGATGGAATCGGCTGCATTACGGTACCATCCGTCTACGTCCGAGATTTGGTTGGGCTGTATCAGGGCATGGTAGAAGCTGGTATAGAAGTTGGTCTTCTCGTCATCCGTACCGGTTACTTCAATGCGGCTCAGATAATTGTTCCATTCGTTGTGGGCTGCTTGCTTCACTCCTTCAAAATTCCAGTCGGCTATTTCCGCTTCCATATTCTTCTTGGCTCCATCCACGCCGGTGGTGGACATGGCTACTTTCATCAGCAGTTCCTCTCCCGGCTTCATGTCAAAAGTAGCGATGATGCGTTTCCCTTTTTCAGTTTCGGCCATGGGCAGATACAGGGTATCTATGACGGGACGATTGAACTTCATAACAAAAAAGTAATCCTGGTTCACCCATACGCTGTTGCGTACATGTCCGGTCAAGGTTTGTACATCTTCCCAATTGGTTTCGCAACTTTGTACTTGCGAATGGTATTGGTTTTCGTTCCACGCAGGTCCGTGCTGAAGGTCAATCAATACAGATGCCGAGTCGGCGTTATGATAGGTATAACGGTGCAGGGCGGCATGGGGAGAGGCGGTCAGTTCGGCCTTCACGCCGGGGTCGGCCAGCTCTACGGTGTAGTATCCGGGAGTCGCTGCTTCCTTGTCTTTGGGGAAGTGGCTGCGATAAGCGTCCCAGGCACGGGCGCGTGTTCCGGTAACCGGCATCACCAGGATGTCTCCCAGGTCCATACACCCTGTTCCATTAAGGTGTGTCTGGGTAAATCCCCATATCAGGGAGTCGGTGTACACATATTCCGAGCAATATCTCCAGCCGACAGCTCCGGTTACGGGGCTTGTCTGGATCATGCCGAAAGGACGGCAGGCACCGGGAAAGGTATGTCCGTTGTCTGCTGCTCCGATGAACGTGTTAACATACTGCGTGTAGTCAGTTTCGCCTGTCTTCTGCTGTGTTGTGGAACAGCCGAAGAGCGAGCCTGCCAATACAAATGCGCAAAGGATAGAATTGGTTTTCTTCATAGATTCGCAATTAATAAATATTTTGCGTAAAGATAAAGAGTTTTCTGGAAAAATGGGTCAAGAAATCAAAACAAGAAACGAATTAATAAGAAGTAAATGAATATCTTTGCATCTCTTAAATTAATAAACGACATGAAAAACCTTAGTTTGGGATCTCTCATGAGGATACTCTCTGCATTCATTTTCCTTTTATCGAACCTTCTTTAGATTAATCCGAAATGTTTCAACGCATTGGCTATTCCGTCTTCATCTACGGAGGTGGTCACATAGTCGGCTACAGCTTTTACATGAGGTTCGGCGTTTCCCATAGCTATCCCTGTGGCTACGTGTTTCAGCATGGGAATATCATTGCCGCCGTCACCGAAAGCCATGGTGTCTTTCAGGTCAATGTCAAAATATGCCAGCACCTTGTCTATTCCCGTACTTTTACTGTTTCCCCGTGCAATGATGTCGGCAAACAATGGATACCAGCGCATTGGCTCGCAATGGGTCAGCACTTTGCCGAATATATCTGTTTCTTTTTCCTCTTCGGCCGTAAAATACCCCATTATTTGCAGGATGTCTTTTCCACGGGCTTCTTCTATGGAGGCGACAGGGGGAACAGGAATTTCAATCAGATCGGAAACAGCCTGTACTCTGTCATTCACTTCTGTGACGAACATTTCATTGCCGTATGCAAAAACGAAAGGTACCGGATGGCTCTGTTGGAAAGTGATAAGCCGTTCAATGTCTTCTTGCGGGATGCAACCTTTATAAATGGGCTGGTGGCCGGCGGTAAAACAATAGCTTCCGTTTACGGTGATATACCCGTCAAACTCTAAGTCACCCAGGTTGTTTATTAAACATTGTGGGCGTCCGGTAGCAATAAAGATTTTAATGCCTTTATCACGGAGTGTCTTTAATGCTTCTTGGGTCGAAGCAGGAATCTTATGTGTTTCAAAAGAAACCAGTGTACCGTCAATATCGAAAAAAATAGCTTTAACCATACGTTTGCCTATTGAATATTATCGTTATATATTTTCATTTTGCAAAGATGAGAATTAAAATACATGCACACAAATACGATAAAGGTTAATTTTTGGCTTATTTGACTTTACAGATTGATTTTAATATCTATATTTGTGTTTCTAAAATAACAAGAGAAATGGCAGTTCAGTTTACAAGAATAGCAGTAAAGATCGGTAGTAATGTGTTGGCGCGTAAAGACGGTACGCTGGATGTGACGCGTATGTCGGCATTGGTAGACCAGGTGGCGGAATTGCGCAAAGCCGGGGTGGAAGTCATTCTGATTTCATCCGGGGCGGTAGCTTCGGGACGCAGCGAGATCAAGCCTTCCAAGAAATTGGATAGCGTGGAGCAAAGGCAGCTTTTCTCGGCGGTGGGCCAGGCAAAACTGATCAACCGGTACTATGAGCTGTTTCGCGAACACGGTATTCCCGTCGGGCAGGTGCTGACTACGAAAGAAAGTTTCGGCACGCGCCGTCATTACCTGAACCAGCGCAACTGCATGATGGTGATGCTGGAGAACGGTGTCATACCTATCGTAAATGAGAATGATACCATTTCGGTCACCGAACTGATGTTTACAGACAATGACGAGCTTTCGGGAATGATCGCTTCCATGATGGATATGCAGGCGTTAATCATACTGAGCAATATTGACGGCATATACAATGGTTCTCCTTCTACCCCCGGTACGCAGGTGATACGGGAGGTAGAGCAGGGAAAGGATCTTTCGGACTATATACAGACGGAGAAATCGGGATTCGGCCGGGGCGGTATGCTGACAAAGACTACCATTGCCCGCAAGGTGGCCGATGAGGGCATTACCGTCATTATAGCCAACGGCAAGAAAGACCATATTCTGGTCGATTTGCTGCAACATCCGGCAGAGACGGTTTGTACACGCTTTATTCCGGCAGAAGGCGGAGTATCCAGCGTGAAAAAGTGGATTGCCCACAGCGAAGGCTTTGCCAAAGGCGAGTTGCATTTGAACGAACAGGCCGTGAAAGTGTTGAAAGGACAGAAGGCGGTAAGCCTGCTTCCTGTGGGAGTGGTCCGCATAGAAGGGGAATTTGAAAAAGATGATATAGTGAAAATCATAGACCACCGGGGCAGGCAGATAGGAGTGGGACGCATCGGATTTGATTCGGCAGAAGCGCGTGCATTGCAGGGGAAACATGGACAGAAACCTATGGTACACTATGATTATTTGTATTTGGACTGATGCGGTGTGGTAATGATTTAGATAAAATGAAGTGACTATGGAACAGATAAAAGATATTTTTAAACAGGTGCGGCAGGCAAAAGGATCTCTTGCTTTCTGCAAGGAGGAGATCATCAATGACACCTTGTATGCATTGGCCGACAGGGTGGAGGCTGCTACGGACCGGATTCTGGAAGAGAACGCCAAGGATCTGGCGGCGATGGATCCGTCGAATCCCAAATATGACCGTCTCAAACTGACAGCGGAACGCATTCACGCCATAGCCCAAGGCATACGGCAGGTAGCCACGCTGCCTTCTCCGTCGGGGAGAATACTGAGTGAGGCCGTGCGTCCCAATGGCATGAAGCTGACCAAGGTAAGTGTGCCTTTCGGGGTGATAGGCATTATTTATGAAGCTCGTCCTAATGTGACTTTGGATGTGTTTGCACTTTGTTTCAAATCCGGCAACGCCTGTATATTAAAGGGGGGGAGCGATGCCGATTTCTCCAACCGTATCCTGGTGGAGATTATCCGGAATACCTTGCTGGATGTAGCCCACTTGTCTCCTTATCTGGTGGCATTGTTGCCGGCAGGACATGATTCGGCCGACGCGCTGCTCCATGCCCGCGGCTATGTGGATCTGATTATCCCCCGGGGCGGTAAGGGGCTGATAGACTATGTGCGGCAGAACGCCACGATTCCCGTTATCGAGACAGGAGCCGGTGTGTGTCACGTTTATTTTGACAAGGAGGGTGATGTGGCGAAAGGAGCCGCCATTATCCGCAACGCCAAGACACGCCGTGTCAGCGTGTGCAATGCCTTGGACTGTCTGATTATAGATGTGAACCGGCTGACCGACCTTTCCACTCTTTGTAGCGGCTTGCAGCAGGACAACGTGGAAATCTATGCCGATGACTTGTGTTATAATTATCTGAAGACTTCTTACCCTTCCCACTTGCTGAAACATGCTTCTACAGATACTTTCGGAACAGAGTTTCTGGACTACAAAATGGCAGTGACGGCGACTATGACCATACAGGCGGCTGTGGCCCACATTTCTATTTATGGTTCGGGACATAGTGAATGTATTGTGACGGAGAATGACCGGGCGGCCGATTATTTTATGAAAATGGTGGATGCGGCTTGTGTCTATGTGAATGTGCCTACTTCGTTCACCGATGGAGGTGAGTTCGGACTGGGAGCGGAAATAGGTATCAGCACGCAGAAGCTTCACGCCCGTGGTCCGATGGGACTGGAGGAACTGAACACATACAAGTGGATTATTCAGGGGGATGGACAAATAAGACAATAATACTATAAATGAAAAAATTATGAGATACTTTACAAACGTACACGATTTGGGCGACTTGAAGAGTGCCCTTGCCGAAGCTTTCGAAATCAAGAAAGACCGCTACAAATATGAAACCCTGGGAAAGCATAAGACTTGCCTGCTGATTTTCTTCAACAATAGTCTGCGTACCCGTTTGAGCACCCAGAAGGCAGCCCGTAACTTGGGCATGGATGTGATTGTGCTCGATGTGAATCAAGGTGCATGGAAGCTGGAGACCGAGCGCGGTGTCATTATGGATGGCGACAAGAGTGAACATTTACTGGAGGCTATTCCGGTGATGGCTTCTTATTGTGATATCATCGGTGTGCGTTCGTTCGCTCATTTTGAGAACCGCGAGGATGATTATACCGAAAAGATTCTGAATCAGTTCATCAAGTATTCCGGCAAGCCTGTATTCTCCATGGAAGCCGCTACCGGTCATCCGTTGCAGGCTTTCGCCGACCTGATTACCATCGAGGAGTATAAGAAGAAAGACCGTCCCAAGGTGGTCTTGACTTGGGCGCCGCATCCGCGTGCATTGCCTCAGGCCGTTCCCAACTCGTTTGCCGACTGGATGAACGAGGCCGATGTGGATTTTGTCATCACTCATCCCGAAGGCTATGAGCTGGACCCGAAGTTTGTCCGTGGTGCGAAGGTGGAATACAACCAGATGAAAGCCTTTGAAGGGGCTGACTTTATCTATGCCAAGAACTGGGCATGTCCCGGTGTCACCCGTCCTGCCGACTATGGAAAGATCCTGAGCAAGGATATGAACTGGACGGTAGATGCGGCGCACATGGCAGTGACAAACGATGCTTTCTTTATGCATTGTCTGCCGGTGAGAAGAAACATGATTGTGACCGATGAGGTGATTGAAGCGCCTACTTCGTTGGTTATTCCTGAAGCGGCTAACCGGGAAATTTCTGCTACAGTTGTTTTAAAAAGAATGCTGGAAGGGTTGGAATAACCGGCAGTCGGAATGACGTATTCTTCCGTAAGCATTCGGCCTCGTGCGTGTTTCTCTCCAAGTTATAATAAAGTCAAAAG
>DXLO01000044.1 GCA_019414665.1 Bacteroides sp.
TGACAGCTTCTTTCTTGGTTGCTGCAATGTGGTCGCGTGTACACAGATTGTTGATGTCTGCCCAGTCGGTTACAATCATACCGTCCCAGTTCAAATCTTCCTTCAGCCATTCGGTAAGCAATTCACGGTTAGCGTGGAAAGGTACACCATTGTCTACACCTGAGTTAACCATTACACTCAGTGCTCCCTGACGGATAGCTGCAAGGAACGGGGCGAAGTGCTTTTCGCGCATATCACTACGTGAGATAGAAGAAGGTGTACGGTCCTTACCCGAAACAGGAACACCATATCCCATGTAATGTTTCATGCAGGCTGCCACATTATATTCGCCGATATGATTCGGATCACTTCCCTGAAAACCTCTGACAGAAGCCTTACCCATTTCTGCGTTTACGTAACAGTCTTCACCGTAGTTCTCCCACATACGCGACCAGCGTGGATCACGTCCTAGGTCGACTACCGGAGCATAGGTCCAGGGGATGCAGCCGGCTTTAGTTTCATATGCAGAAATTGCTGCTGCCTTTTCTGTCAGTTCACGATTGAAAGCTGCTCCCATATTGATGCCTTGCGGGAACATGGTTCCATCGAGTGTATAGGTAGTTCCGTGAATCTGGTCGACACCATAGATACAAGGTATGCCGATTTCTTTCATGGACAAATCCTGAATCTGTTTGATTGCTTCAGCCCATTTTTCCTTTTTCTGTGCGACACTCAGCGGAACATTCAGCAATGAACCTACCTTATATTTACCAATTACAGTGTCGAGCATGGCAGGATTCAGTGTAAATCCGTTTTTCTTGCTAGCTTCGAAGTCACTCACTACGTCGATGGTGATTTCACACATCTGGCCGATTTTTTCTTCGAGTGTCATTTTCTTCAGCCATTCCTGAATATGTGCCTCGATAACCGGATCGGAGGGAATAGCCGGAGCCGGCTTTTGTCCTCCTACTGTCAGGCAGACACCAGTACATAACACAGATGCCAGTGCCAGTTTCTTGAAGTTTTTCATGGTCAATTATTTTTTAGTTGTTATAGTTTGTTTATCAGTTATTCGAATATGAACGTAATACATTCTCCTTGTTTTATAGTGAACGGGATGAAAGAGTCTGTGCGACAGGCTGTATCGTTGAGGAGTACTTTTTTGACTCCTTTGGGCCATTTCATCTTCAGATTGTTCTGCCATCCTCCGGTGATGGTTGCCTGTACTGGCTTTCCATCTTTCCATACAAGATCGACTGTGGCGCCTCCTCTTACTTTTAGTCCGTAAAAACTTCCGTCTTTCCAGGAATCAGGCAGGGCGGGAAGCAGGTGGATGAAGCCATCCTGACTTTGCAACAGCATTTCGCTGGTACCTGAAGTCCCCCCCCAGTTGCCATCCATTTGAAAGGGTGGGTGTGAGCAAAAGAGATTAGGGAATGTTCCACTTCCGTGTTGTGTGGGGTTCTGAGCCGTATATGCCGGGTAAAGCAGGCTGCGGAACAGCTTATATGCGCGGTTGCCGTCGCCCAGTCGTGCCCAGAAGTTGATTTTCCATGCACGGCTCCATCCTGTACCTTCGTCCCCTCGTCGGTTTAAGGTTTTCCGGCAAGCTTCTGCCAGCTCGGGAGTTTTAAGAATCGAAATCTGATTTCCCGGATGCAGACCATACAGGTGAGATACATGACGATGATGAATATCCGTTTCTTCGTAATCTTCCAGCCATTCCATCAGGTATCCTTTCTTGCTTATCTGGTGAGGTGGCAATAACCCGATGGCCTCTTGCAAAGCTTCAGCATAAGCAGTATCTGTATGCAGAATATGTGAAGCTTCTATCACGTTGGTGTAAAGTTCACGTACCAGTTGGATATCCATTGTTGGACCCATACATACACTGATAGGCGTACGGTCTTTTCCCGGTAGATAAAAAGCATTTTCGGGTGAAGAAGTGGGAGCTGTAACGAGCCATCCGTGTTTGGGTTCGCGTACCATGGTAGAGTAGAAAAACTCTGAAGCTCCTTTCATAATCGGGTAAATATCTGCCAGATAGTTCCGGTCGCCACTGAAAAGATAATGTTCCCACAAGTGTGCGCAAAGCCATGCTCCTCCGGTATTCGTTGCTCCCCATGACGGATGTTCTCCGGGAGCGGTATAGTTCCATACATTGGTCATCATGTGGAGTACCCAGCCTTTTGCTTGCGGACCGTAAAAGGCTTTTGCACTTTCTTCTCCGCTGGGGACCAAGCGTTTCACTAAGTCAACCAGTGGTAAATATAGTTCCGATAGATTAGCTTGTTCTACCGGCCAGTGGTTCATTTGTACATTGATGTTCGTATGATAGTCGCCATTCCAGGGAGTTCCCGGCTCGTTAGCCCAAAGTCCTTGCAAGTTGGGAGGCAGGCTTCCCGGACGTGTACTGCTTATCAGCAAATAACGTCCGTAATTATAGTAAAGAGCTGCCAGCGAAGGATCGTCCTGCTGCTGGAATCTTTCAATTCTCTGATCGGTAGTCAAATGTGAAACGACTTCATTTTCGGGCAGACGGATTCCTGCACGGTTGAACAGAGCCTGGTAACTTAGGATTGCTTCCGATACAGTTTCGCAGAGATTGCTTTTCAATGCATCGTTGAGTATTCGGTCTGCTTCCGTTTCATAAATTTCTCCTGCCAGAAAGGAGGTCTTTGCCGATACTACAATCCATGCTTCGTCCGCATTTTGTACAGTGATAGACTGTTCGTCAGTCGACTGGTTTGTCTGCCTGCCCTTGCATGTTATTCCGGCAATGGCAGCATAACGGACCTCCGCTTGCGAGGAACCACTGTCCAGACTGCCGTACAGTTCCAGTTTTCCTTCAGCCAGTTTGCGTACGCTTCCTCTTTCCGGACGGCTCAAATTCATTTTGAAATTGATGGAACCAGGAACGTTTGCTTTCAGGTGTATCAGCATGACATCTTTATCACGTGAAACGACGTATTCGCGCACATAATTTACATTCCCGCGGGAGAAAGTTGTGTATGCGATTCCCTTACTTAAATCCAGCCAGCGGTGGTAATCAGCAGGAACATCCTTTTCATGTACTCCGTACTGATGCTCCAAAAATAAATCGCCCAACATCTGAAAGGCTCCATACGTTCCTCCTTTTTCCGGTTTCTTAGGAACAAAGCTGGTATACATCAGTTCTTGTGCTTCTTTGTTCTTTCCTTTGAACAATAGCCGACGTATTTCGGGCAGGCTTTTGGAAGCGTCGGGATTCAGATAATTGGCTTCCGACCCACTCCACATGCTGATTTCATTCAGAACAATATGCTCTTTGCCGATTCCTCCGTCGGGCATCATACCCAGTCTGCCGTTGCCTAACGGAAGAGTTTCCTCCCACTGTGCAGCAGGTTCGTCGTACCACAATGTCTGGTCACTGCATCCTGGAGTTGGATGAGGTTCTTCTCCGGTAATACATTTATACAATGTTTCAGCAATAATAGCAGCTCCGTACTTGTCGGGATGCACTCCGTCGACGTAGAGTTGTGGGTAATAAGGAAGCATTGCTGTATGGAGGTCGATCACGGGTAAGCTTCTTTCGGCTGCAACTTCCCGAATATATGGAATGATTCCGTTTACAATGATACTGTCGTTGATGCCCCATTCTTTACGGTTAGAAGGAATAGGCAGACAAAGGTAGATGCGAGGATGTGATGCAAGTGCCTGGAATTTATCGATCAACAGGTTCAGATCGTCCTTGAATGTTGCATGATGCTGCCAGTTCTGCGGCTTGGAATCATTGGTTCCGAGTTTGATGGTTACGATATTGGGCAGAAAATCCAGCGCTTCCTGAAAACGTGTGGTTTTCATATAAGGCAGATCTCCTTTCAGGCTCAATGTATGAGCAGTCACGCCAAAGTTGCCTACTTCGTAATTGTTTCCCAGTAATTTCTGAAGGGCAGCCGGATAACTTTCTTCCGAAGGATTCTTCAACAGAAACCCTTCGGTAATGCTGTTACCTACACAAGCTATCTTGATTCTCTTTTCCGTTTGTGCCTGTATGGCAAGAGGAAGAATCAGGAATATTCCTAATATATACAGGTATAGTTTTCTCATGTTTATTCTCCTTTATATTTCATGTATCGGAAGTCGGCATACGCTTTCGATTGTGTGGAAGCAGATACACTATATAGTCCGAGTACGACTCCGGTAAATCCTCCAGCTGTTTCACTGCTGAGGTAACGGGTATTCATTTTTCCCAGCTCATGATAAATACCGTTTTCTGTATAGCCGAAGTAATAGAAGTTTATGTCCGATTTAATATTCAGTTCTATGTTTCCTTTACTGTTTAGTGGCATCTCCTTTTCGATATGTTCCAATTCTCCCAGTTTGTAGCGAAGGACAACCGAACGGCTTTTATCCTTGTTCTGACGGACGAACAAATCGTAGTGTGAGTGGTATTCCATATATACACTGATACCAGCTTCATCATTTGCTTGTGCATCTTTTAATTCTAAAGAAATAGCGGCTTCCATATTGAAGTGCTCTTGCCGGATAGCAACAAAAGTCGGGCTCTTTTGCTCATTCAAAGAAACCGGAGTTGCTTTCAGACGGAGATTTCCGTTCTTGAATTCATAGTTCTGCATATTGGGATTTTGCAGGTACATCCATTCGGGGGATAATTGTTTGTTCTCGAAAGTGATGGTTTCGGGTTTTTGCTTTACTGTCTGAAGTGGAAGGGTAGGAACATTCATGTCCAGCTGGATTGTACCATTTCCGTTTACGACGGGCCATGCATCTTTGTCCCAGCGTACGGGAGCCAGATAAGTTTCACGTCCCAGGGTATGATGGAATCCCGGCATAATACGGTAAGCAAGACAAACCATCCACCATGAACCGTCTGTACCTTCTACCAGATCGGCATGACCTGTACCCTGGATAGGGTTAGTTTCTCCAGCCTGACAAGCATGAGTCAGAATCGGATTTGCCGGATTTCCTACGTACGGTCCGTCAATGTAACGGCTGCGTGCGATGGTGATGCTATGTGCTACTTCTGTTCCTCCTTCTGAAATGAGCAGGTAATACCAGCCGTCTTTCTTATAAATATGTGGTCCTTCCGGATAACGTCCTCCGGTTCCGTTCCATATCTTTTTGGAAGGTGTGAGCTGCTTTCCGGTCATCGGATCTATTTCGCACAGATTGATGTAACCGTCCGGATTGCTTACCATGTAGCATTTACCGTTTTCGAAATACAAGGAAGGGTCGATTCCTCCTTGTTCCAGCCATACGGGTTCCGACCATTCTCCTTTGGGATCGGTTGTGTGAACCAGAAAATTACCTTTGCCTGATACATTGGTTGTAATCATGTAGAATACTCCTTCGTGATAACGTATGGTAGGAGCAAAGATACCGCTTCCTCCATTGGCTCCTTTCAGGTTAAGTTGTGATTCCCGTGTCAGGCAATTGCCTATCTGCTCCCAGTTTACCAAATCTTTACTATGGAAGAGAGGTACTCCCGGAAAATATTGAAAACTGCTGTTTACCAGATAATAGTCATCGCCAGCTTTACATACGCTAGGGTCGGGATGAAATCCGGGAATTACCGGGTTTTTATAACCCTGAGCAAATGTTTCGCATAGAGAACAAGCTAAGGCGCAAAGTAAGATACCAATGTTTCGCATAATTCATTAAAGTTAAAAAGTTACTAAGTCTTTACCTGACTTCGATTACAAAGATACATGATTTTGATTTTCTGTATCCGTTCTTTTGTTTCCTGTCACGAGCTAAAATGTTTCCAATAGGGTATTCAAATGTTTCAAACCTGTTTATTTCCCTGTTCTTTTATGATTTAACGTACATAGAAAACATTATTTTTGTTGAATAAAGTAGGTATCTAATAATAAAATCTATAATCTTATTTTACTATGAAATTTTTTGTCTGGTTATTTTTTCTGTTAATTGGCGGGGTTAATGTTTGGGCCGCAGGACCTAAAATATTGTTTATCGGTGATTCCATTACTGATGGTAACTGGGGAAATAGTGATGGAAGTGCCCAACCTTCTTCTGTCCGCAATCATTGGGATATGAATCATATCTATGGAAGTGGGTACATGTATCTGTGTGCTTCTTACTATCAAAGTAATTATCCTGAGCAAGAATATCAGTTCTTCAACCGGGGTATCAGCGGAAATACATTGAACGATTTGAAGAACCGGTGGAAGGAAGATGCTCTTGCGATACATGCTGATGTAGTTTCTGTCTTGATAGGAACGAACGATGTGAATGAATATTTAGGTAAAAAAGACAGTGAAGCTTTCGATTTTGTTTCGTGGGAACAGACTTATCGGAGTTTGCTGGATAGTCTGCGTCAGGATAATCCGCAGGTGAAGATTGTATTGGGTGAGCCATTTACAGCTTGTACGGGAAATATGAAAAAGACTGAAGATTTTGCTTTACGTGATAGTCTGATACAGCGTCTGGGAAAAATAACCTTACAGATAGCAGCCGATTATGGAGCTGTATTCATCCCATATGCTTCGATGTTTCACCGTTTGCTGGAAGAAAACCCGGAATTGCCGGATACTTATTGGATTTGGGACGGAATTCATCCGACACCTGCCGGACATAAGCGGATGGCAGACTTGTGGATAGAACAAATAGAAAAATATCATATATTGTAATAAAGGAGGATAAACAGATGGGCAGATGGAATATCAGGTGGAGCATATTGCTTGTTTTATGGTGTGTTACGGGGGTGAAGCTGGCTGCAATGAAAGTTGAGTCATTAGATAGGGGATGGTTTTTTAATCGCGGGTATGAATCTCAGGCTGCGGATAAGGTAACGGTTGATCTTCCGCATACGTGGAATGCTGCTGATGCGATGTTTGGTAATGTGAATTATTATCGGGGAATGTCAACTTATTCACGTTTTATCGTTGTACCTTCATCGGAGAACTTTAAGCGTGTTTTCTTGCGCGTAAAGGCTGCACAGACTGTAGCTGATGTGTATTTGGATAATCATTTTGTAGCTCAGCATAAAGGTGGATATACCTCTTTTACCGTAGAGCTGACTCATCTGATTCGGAGAGGGGAAAAGCAGAAACTGGATATCAGGGTGAGTAACGCTCAAACTATGGAAATAGCTCCGATATGCGGCGATTTTAATATATGGGGTGGGCTGAATCGTGGCGTGGAGCTTTTGTATACGGATGATGCTTGTATTGATCCGACATTTTATGGCTCATTTGGAGTTTTCTTTACTCAATATAATGTCTCAGAAAAGTATGCCGGACTGGAAATGAAAGCATTGCTATCGGGAACTGAAATGGCATTGAATGATTGCTCTATTGAGTTTTCTTTGTTGGATGCGAAACATAAAGTTGTTTGGTGTAAGGAAACAAGTGTGTCTGGTAAGGAAGCCCTGGTGAAGATGGAACTTAATAACCCGCATTTATGGGATGGAGTTAATGATCCATATTTATATACCGGAGTTGTCGTTCTGAAAAGAGGTGGTAAAGAGATTGATCGTCGGGAAGAACATGTTGGCTTCCGGTTTTATTCAGCAGATCCGGATAAAGGCTTTTTCTTAAATGGTAAGCCCTATTCGATACATGGAGTCAATTATCATGAGGACCGTGCAGAAAGAGCATCGGCTTTTCGTCCTGAAGATTTTGAATCGGATTTGAACTTGATACAGGAAATGGGATGTACTGCTGTTCGACTGGCGCATTATCCGCATGCACAACAGTTGCATAATTTGATGGATAGGAGAGGACTGATTGCTTGGGCTGAAATTCCTTTTGTAAATGTATTTGTCAGCCATCCTCTGTATAGAGAAAATTTAAAGCAACAATTAGTGGAACTGATTTGTCAGTATTATAATCATCCTTGTATTTTGACATGGGGACTTTTTAATGAAATCAACCCGGGATGGCTGGAAAATCCAAACCCTATGGCAGAAGAACTGAACAAGTTGGCTAAGAAATGGGATATATCACGACCGACAACGGGGGCAAGTAACCAGGAAGATCCTTTGAACGGAATACCTGACTTGATTGCATTCAACCGTTATTTCGGATGGTATGGGGACGATTGTAAAGAGATGGGTGAGTGGATCGATAAGGAGCATCGGGCATATCCTCAGCGATGTATGGGCATAAGTGAATACGGTGCTGGTGCGGATGTGTTTCAACAGGCGGATTCCTTGATTCATCCAGAGCCGTGGGGACAATGGCATCCAGAAAACTGGCAGACTTATTACCATATAGAAAACTGGAAACAGCTTGCTTCACGTCCGTTTTTGTGGTGTAAATTTGTTTGGTGTATGTTTGATTTCTCGGCGGCCGGTCGAAAAGAAGGTACGACTTTTGGCCGAAACGATAAGGGATTGGTGACATACGATCGGAGGATTAAGAAAGATGCTTTTTATTTTTATAAAGCAAATTGGAACAAGAAAGAAAAAGTGCTGTATATCGCATCGAAGCGTTGTCAGAATAGGTCGAATTCATCGGTGGACATTCAGGTGTTTAGTAATTGTGGTGATGCAGAGTTATTTGTGAATGGAAAAAGTATGGGAAAATGTACGCCTGATGAGGTCTGTGTGGCTACATGGAACAATGTTCCTTTACAGTCGGGAGAGAATCAGGTAACAGTATGTGCATCGGGGCTTTCTGATAATTGTGTGTGGTATAACAATGACTGAATTGAATATCTAAATAACGTTTGACTAGGCTGAGTCTATCGTTTCATTACTGTGAAACGTTATTTCCATTTAGGTGAAGCGACCGTTTCACTCTAGTAAAACGATTTAAATATGCTAATTTGGGCTGTATAGCTTGGAGTTTTTTAATTTTGAACTATCAAAAAAGGAGTTGTATCGTGGTAGCGGTACAACTCCTTTCTGTTATTAATTGGCTGGAGTTTTATTCTTCTGTCCGGAATGTTGTCCGTAAACGGATGTCCGATGATGAGGCTCCTATTTCCAGTGTCATTTCTTTGTCAGGAAGAATGAAACGGTTCTGCTTTTCATCCCATACTTGTAACTCTGTATAAGGGACAGTTAACTCTACTTTTTTCATTTCTCCTTTACGTAGACTGATGCGCTGGAATGCTTTCAGTTGCTTGATAGGATCTTTGTCCGTATGTTTTCGTGCGGAAACGTAAAGTTGTACAACCTCATCACCATCCATATCGCCAGAATTTTTCAGGTTGAAGCATACCCTTAAGGTATCGCCACGTTCAATAACACGGTCATTGAGAGCTGTTCCAGAGTAATTAAAGCGGGTATAGCTTAGTCCATAACCAAAGGGATATAATGGCTTTTCTTTAAAATACATATATGTCCGGCCGTGAGTAATATCGTAATCCATCATGTGAGGAAGGTCGGTGATGTTTTTTACCCAGGTTTGGGTTAGTCTGCCTGCCGGATTATAATGTCCGAATATAACATCGCTTACAGCATGTCCCAACTCCTGACTGCATTGGGTGAGATGAAGCAGAGCGGGTACTGTCTGGTTGGCTCGATTGATGGCATAAGGAAAGCTGCTGATCAATACTCCAATTGTATTGGGATTAGTTTGAGCAACTTGTAGAAGCAAATCTTCTTGATCCAGTTGTAGCGACTGGCGGTCGACGGCTTCTTTTCCTTCACTTATGACGGGAGCTTGTTCCCAGCCGGCATTGCAGGTAGGATGGTTGCCGACACATACAATAGCGACATCTGCCCATGCCGCAACCGTGCGTGCGCTGTCCATTCGGTTGGTTTTTACATATCGTACTTCAATATCGTTACCTGCTTCCTCGCGAATAGCATCAAGTACATTTACTGTATAAAAAGGTTTACCGGCGTACCAGTCTTGCAGGACCTCAGTCGCACGTTGTCCGATGACTGCTATCTTTTTTATCTTATGTCTGTCAAGTGGAAGCAAATGGTCTTGATTTTTGAGTAAGACGACCGATTTAAGCGTAGCTTCGCGTACCAGTGCTTTGGTTTCCGGTTTGCTCCATGGGGCAATGGTATCAGTGACACCGATGGCTGCATAAGGATTGTCTTCTGCATGGTCCAGCAAACCAAGTTTGAGAGATATTCTGAGGTTTCCCCGGATTGCTTTTTCTATATCTTCCACACTAATGAGTTTTCGGTGCAGTGCTTCGTATACGGCATCCTTATATTCATCCAGAAACTTCGTAATACCTGCTTTGATGCATGCAGCTGCCGCAGCTGCCCGGTCGTTGTCAAAACGTTTATGGTCACTCAACAGCAGTCGGAATGCTCCTCCGTCGGTCAGTAGCGTACCGTTCAGTCCCCATTCTTTCATGACGATGTTTCGCAATACGGGGTGCATGATACACGGAATTCCGTTGTAGGCGTTATAAGCAGTCATCAAGGCCTGTGATCCTCCTTCGGTTACTCCTTTATAAAAAGGATAAGCATAATATTCGTGGAACAGTTTATCGGAATAGTTGGAAGAAGAAAATGTACGTCCGTATTCATTACTGTTCGATAAGAAGTGTTTCATAAGTGAAGCATTTCTCCAGTATTTAGGATGATCTCCCTGTATGCCTTTGATGAAAGCTACAGCAAGCCGTGAAGTAAGAAATGCATCTTCACCATAACATTCTTCAGTTCGTCCCCAGCGAGGATCTCTGCCCAAGTCTACATTGGGAGTCCACATGATAAGTCCGCTTTTCCGGTATTTTGCATTTTGAAAGAGATAACGGTTTTCTGTACTGATGTAAGTTGCTACTCGATGTAGTAAGTCGGTATCCCAAGTTTCTCCTAGTCCGTAAGCTTGCGGAAAGCCTGTTGTTGGAGTATTGGCTCTGTCGCCGTATGTTGGTCCTCCCAGTACGACTCCGTGCAGGCCTTCTACACTTCCTGAGGCTTGTATTCCCAGGCGGGGGACTTGAGTATTGTTTCCCAAAGCATCCACTTTTTCGTCGAGAGTCATTCGCGCAATCAAATCGTCAAGCCGTTGTTCTTCGTTTACTGCCGGATCGTTAAATACATTTTGGGCATGTATGATTCCTGTAGTACTTGCTATGAGCAAGGTGAAAAAAAGTTTCCTATGTGTTTTCATAATGTGATGTTATTAAAGACTGATACAAAACTAATGGAAAGCGTTTTTTAATGGAATGAAAAATGTTTCACAAAAGGGTATAAAATGTTTTCACCTCTTCTGAAACAGGGAAAATACTGTCTTTTTGATGCAGAGAAAAACAAAATGTACCATATAAAGAAACAAATTTATACCAGTTTGCAAATATGTCTTTTTTACATTTGTATTATACGATTGAGATTTTGAATCAATATGGAAAACACAAAAATAAACCTATGAAAAAACTGATAATTTCTGCATTGCTTTTGGGAATAACAGGAGGTGGAATTTATGCTCGTGAAAAGGTGATATCTCACGGTTATCCTATAACTCCAGTACCTTTTACATCTGTGAAATTGACGGATTCATTTTGGGGACAACGTTTACAGGCAAGTCGTGAAGTTACCATTCCACTGGCTTTTAGTAAATGTGAAGAAACAGGACGTTATAAAAATTTTGAAATGGCTGCCCACCCCAGTGACAGTAATAAAGTGACGGGATATTCTTTCGATGACACTGATGTATATAAAACCATTGAAGGGGCAAGTTATCTGCTTCAGACTTATCCGGATAAACGGCTAAAGAAATACATAGACAGTGTGCTGATCATTGTTGCCGGTGCACAGGAGCCTGACGGCTATCTATATACTTCACGCACTATGAATCCGGCACATCCACATCAATGGGCTGGCAGTCGGCGTTGGGAAAAAGTGGAAGAGCTAAGTCATGAATTTTATAACTTGGGACATATGATTGAAGGGGCCATAGCTCATTATCAGGCTACGGGACAACTTAATTTTCTTGATATTGCAATTCGCTATGCAGATTGTGTCTGTAGGGAGATAGGGGAAGGACCGGGAAAACTGGTACGTGTACCCGGACATCAGATTGCGGAAATGGCTTTGGCTAAACTTTATCTTGTAACGGGTGAACAGAGATATCTTGATATGGCGAAATTCTTTCTGGATAAGCGCGGATATACTTCCCGAAGGGATGCATATAGTCAGGCGCATAAGCCAGTTGTAGAACAAGATGAAGCTGTCGGACATGCAGTGCGTGCTGCATATATGTATGCCGGCATGGCAGATGTTGCGGCACTTACAGGAGATACTGCTTATGTGCATGCTATAGACCGGATTTGGGAAAATATAGTATCAAAGAAATTATATATTACAGGAGGTATCGGAGCGACAAGCAACGGAGAGGCTTTTGGCAAGAACTATGAACTTCCTAATATGTCGGCTTATTGTGAAACTTGTGCGGCTATTGGAAATGTGTATGTCAATTACCGGCTGTTTTTATTGCATGGAGATGCAAAATATTATGATGTACTTGAACGTACATTATATAATGGATTGATTTCGGGAGTTTCTCTTGATGGTGGTAAATTCTTTTATCCTAATCCACTGGAGTCTATGGGGCAACATCAACGTCAGCCTTGGTTCGGATGTGCATGCTGTCCTTCCAATATCTGTCGTTTTATACCTTCTGTCCCCGGCTATATATATGCTGTGAAAGACAAGGATGTATATGTTAATCTGTTCATGTCGAATGATGTTACACTGAATGTAAGAGGTAAGAAGGTTTCTCTCTCGCAGACAACTTCGTATCCGTGGAATGGAGATATCCAGCTTAGGATTACTCATAACTCTGCAAAGGATTTTACACTGAAAATCCGTATTCCTGGTTGGGTACGAAATCAGGTTGTCCCAAGTAATTTGTATACATACACGGATGAGTTTGATCCTTCATGTCGTGTGATGGTGAACGGTGAAGAAGTTTATGCCGATTTGCAAGATGGCTATTTTTCTATTAACCGCCAATGGAAGAAAGGAGATTCAGTGGAAATACATTTTGATATGAATGTGCGTACAGTTACAGCCAATAATAAAGTAGAAGCCGATCGGGGACGTGTAGCTATAGAACGTGGACCTGTCGTTTATTGTGCTGAGTGGGCAGATAATGATTTTGATGTATTAAGTGTACTCTTGAATCCTCGTTCGGAGTTTAAAGTAATCGAGAGGAAAGATTTGCTTTGTGGCATTAATCAGATTCAGACACAGGCACAGTCGCTGGAATATGATAAGGCAGGACGGTTGCTGGTAAAAGACCGTATACTGACACTGATTCCTTATTATGCATGGGCGCATCGTGGAACTGGGAATATGGCAGTGTGGTTACCGGATGAAGTCAATGCAACTCGTCCGAAAGCTATTCCTGCTTTGGCTTCAAAAAGTAAGATAGATGCATCACATAAAATACCGACATTATTTTCTGTTGCCGATGGACTAATACCTCAGGATGAAAATGACCGTACAATTCCTTATTACCACTGGTATCCTAAAACTGGTACGACCGAATGGATTTCTTATGAATTTCCGGAAGAAGTGCAGGTTTCCACTTCGACTGTTTATTGGTTTGATGACACTCCTTGGGGCAGTTGCAGCATTCCGAAATCATGGAAGATTTATTATAAAAAT
>DXLO01000045.1 GCA_019414665.1 Bacteroides sp.
GTTTCTAATTATAAGTGAAATATATTTATTCTTATTTCGAACTCACGTTAAATACTATGAGAAAAAGCCTTTTATTTGTTTGGGCCTGCATGGGGCTGGTTTGTTTGATGAGTGCTTGTAAGACATCGGTTAAAAGTAAAGAATGGAAGCTGGTATGGGTGGAGGACTTTGATCAAAAAAACAGTTTTGACGAATCGGTATGGACTAAGATACCTCGCGGAACATCCGATTGGAACAACTATATGTCTTATTATGATTCATGTTATGCTATGCAGGATGGGAATCTGATACTTCGTGGAATAGCCAATCATACTCAGAAAAATGATACGGCTCCTTATCTGACCGGTGGTGTATATACCAAAGGAAAGAAACTGTTTACGGGCGGAAGAGTAGAAGTATGTGCCAGATTGCAAGCCGCTAAGGGGGCATGGCCGGCTATATGGATGCTTCCCGAAAAAGCGGAGTGGCCCAAAGGAGGAGAGATTGATATTATGGAACGGTTGAACCATGATCGTATTGCTTATCAGACTACTCATTCATATTATACGCATATATTAGGTATAAAGGATAATCCGCCTCACGGAGGCATCAATAAGATAAATCCTGAGGAATACAATATCTATTCGGTAGATATTTATCCGGATAGTCTGGTGTTTGCTGTCAATCATCGTCATACCTATACTTATCCGCGCATTGATACGGACAAGGAAGGGCAGTTCCCTTTCTATCAACCTTACTATTTATTGATAGATATGCAGTTGGGTGGCTCATGGGTTGGTGCTGTGGATCCGAAAGAGTTGCCTGTGGAAATGTGGGTGGACTGGGTGAAGTATTACGAGAAACGCTGAATGCTGTTTGTCGGGAAACGGGGGGCTGTTCAATGTTGGGCAGCCCCCCGTTCTGTTTAATTATCAGGTAAATAGACCTTGATGTAACATCATCAAAGAAAAATGTTACAGGCGGAGCACGTCTGTTCTGCCTGTAAAGATGCGTGTATCATTGTGATTACAGGAATCATAAAGCTTTGTGTACTTTTGTTTCGTCTGGAATAAGATTCTAAAGATTGGAGCAGGGACAACATTTTGTTTAGCTCATTTTTGTTTTCAATAGGCGTAAAGTAATTCTAGCCAATGGATGGAATTACTTTTTATGGAAGATATTTTAATGTAATAACCATGAATACACAAAGTCAAAAAGTTTCGATGGCCGAGAAAATCGGTTACAGCCTGGGGGATTGCTCGGCTAATCTGGTCTTCCAGATGATGATGATTTATCAGACAAAGTTTTATACGGACATATTCGGTCTGGAAGGTGCCATTGCCGGTACGGTGATGTTGGTGGCGCGTATCACGGATGCCTTTGTCGATCCTACAGTGGGATTATTGAGTGACCGCACCAAGACACGTTTCGGGAAATATCGTCCGTGGGTGCTTTGGACTGCGTTGCCTTTCATGGTTTTCTATGTGTTGGCTTTCTATAATCCGGGCATTGAAGATAAAGGGCTGGTAGCATTGTATGCTACGTTGTCTTATACCTTGCTGATGAGCCTTTATTCTTTTAACAATACGCCGTATGCTTCTTTGGGCGGAGTGATGTCCGGTGATATAAAGGAACGTACCAGTATCACTTCCATTCGTTTTGTGGCGGCTACCATTGCCCAGTTTGTGGTGCAGGGACTTACGCTCCCTTTGGTAAGCAAGTTTTCGGATGGTGGAGACAAAGCGCATGGCTGGTTATGTACTATCTCTTTGTTCGCTTGTATCGGGTTCGTTTTTCTGGTCATTACTTTCTTTTCAACTCGTGAGCGCATAGAGCCGCCTGCCAGTCAAAAGACAGATACGCTTCAGGATATAAAGGATGTATTTGGAAGTGCTCCTTGGCGGGCTATGTTCATACTTACGCTTTTCATTTTTATTACGCTTGCCATGTGGGGTAGTGCCATGAACTATTATTTTGAGAATTATGTGGATGCCGGAGCATTGTATGCCTTTCTTGACCGTCTGGGATTAGTGGCAATGGAAACAGATGGCAGCGCGGGGTATGCTGTGTTGAATGCTTTCGGGCTGGTAGTCAATTCTTCCGATAAGGCATACGAGGTAGGATTTGGAGTATTTAATATGTTGGGAGCACTTGTCCAGTTCTTTGGGGTGATTTTCTTGTCCGGCTTTTTGGCAAACCGTTATGGTAAGAAACGCGTTTTTATTGTTTGCCTCTCACTTACTGCCATTTTTACAGCTTTGTTCTATTTTCCGGGAAAAGCGGATGTGGAAACGATGTTTGTATTGAATTTCCTGAAGAGTCTGGCATACGCGCCGACTGTACCTTTGTTGTGGGCGATGATTGCCGATGTAGCCGACTATTCAGAATATAAAAATTACCGTCGCGCCACAGGTTTTGTGTTTGCTGGTGTAGTTTTTGCCTTGAAGGCCGGGCTGGGTATCGGTGGGGCCATCCTAGGGTTTCTGCTTTCAGGATTTGGGTATGTGTCCGGTATCGGGGCAGAGCAAAGCGGTACGGCTATAAGGGGGATTGTACTTTCCTCCAGTCTGATTCCGGCTATGATATTTGGAATGGGAGTAGCTGCCTTATGCTTCTATCCTATTACAAAAAAATACAACGAACAGATGCAGGCGGAACTTGCTGACCGTCGCAGTAAGGCCGGTTATTAATGAAAAAGAACAAGTTATTTACCTTAAAAACTTTGTAATATGAACTATAATATAAAAACTGAATACGGTTAACGATAATTAGCATAATCATGCAAGTTATCGTGCATGAAAAGCTCGTCGGGGCTGTGTGCTCAGTCCCTTGCCGCATGGCGTTCCCTCCGCAGGAGCTGTTATGGCTTTTCGGATTTGAATCCATCGACATAGGGTTTCCCTTGCGTGACGACAGCGAAGGCTTGCCTCACAAGTTTGTTGGCGACCGCAATAACCACCACCTTGCCGGGCTTGCCGTTAGATCTGAGACGGTCGAAACATGCCTTACACTCGGTATTGCACCTGAGCGATGAGAATGCGGCTACATAAAGTTGGCTTCTGAGGCTTGAATCCCCGTTTCGGTTGATGTGGCCTTTGACATTGACTGACGTACCGGATTGTTGGTAAGTAGGTGACAAGCCCAAGTAGCGGGTCAGTTGCTTGGCATTATCAAAGTAAGAGAATCTGCCGGTGGCTACAATAAGCGGAGCTGCCAGCGTGACACCGATGCCTTTGATGGAGGTGAGCAGGTCCATCTGTTTCTTGTATTCACCTTGTGCCAATGAAGCGAGTTCCTCTTCCATCTCTTTGATTTGCTTTTCAAGAAATGTAATCGTCTTTTCGATGGTTTTCTTGCATTTGGGGTCAAAGAATGGAAGGACCTCCATCGAGCCTTTGAGGTTGCGTGTGGCTACAAGTTGCTTCTTGAGTTGGCGCAGCACCGTCCGTTTCTGCTTGAGGACAAGGATTGCATCACTGCGAAGTTTGTATGGCGCAGGTTGCATCTTCTCTCCGTAAAGTGCTATCAGGCGTGCATCAATCTCATCCGTTTTGGTAACGGTGAGCATGACACGGGCGAAGTTCTTTATCTTCAACGGATTTTCAAGGCTGATGGTAATGCCTGCCTCTGAAAGCAGGTAAACGAGTAACGCGCTGTAATTGCCCGTAGCTTCCAGCACGCAATTATGTTCGGATGCTGAAATAGTTTGGACGAACTCGTGAACGCCATTTACGGTATTCTTGAATGTTCTCGTCTTGTTTGTCTTTACAGACGAATAGGCAACAACGAAAGTCACCTTGCTGACATCAATACCAACGTAAGTCATAGTCTGAATGATTTATTAAAACAACATCTGTACATCGTGAGCCATCATTGCGAATGCGGGGTCTCAAAAGCCCATTGAACTATCCGGTTTCTGATGTATAAAGTGTGGGGTAAAACATACTACACGGTCTTTTTGACTAATGAAAACTCAGCCTTATTCCACACTTTGATGTTGAATGTTTATGCAAAAATATAATAATTAAAAATTATACAATGAAAATAAGATATGTGACATTATTGGCTGCCATTGCCGGATTAATGGCCGCTTGCGGCAATGACCGGAAGGTCGAGCCGGGTCCTTCGCTGAAGGAAGCAGCTTCGGGCAAGTTTCTGATGGGGGTAGCGTTGAATGTACGTCAGGCAGCAGGTCAGGATACTTACGCCTCGAAAGTGGTAAAACGTCATTTTAATTCCATTGTGGCCGAGAATTGCATGAAATGCGAAGTGATTCATCCGGAGGAAGACCGTTTTGATTTTACGGAAGCGGACCGGTTGGTTCGTTTTGGCGAGGAGAACGATATGGCTGTTATCGGGCATTGCCTTATCTGGCATTCACAGCTGGCACCTTGGTTCTGTGTGGACGAACAAGGAAAAACAGTAAGTGCCGACATCTTGAAGGAGCGTATAAAAAAACATATCCAGACTATTGTGACGCACTATAAAGGGCGTATAAAGGGCTGGGATGTATTGAATGAAGCCATTGAATCGGACGGCTCCTGGCGTAAATCTCCTTTTTACGAGATATTAGGCGAAGAGTACATCCCGCTTATTTTTCAGTATGCTCATGAAGCGGATCCGGAAGCCGAACTTTACTATAATGATTATGGCATGGACGGGAAGGCTAAGCGTGACAAAGTAGTCGAATTGGTAAAGATGCTGAAAGACCGTGGACTGCGCATCGACGCGGTAGGTATGCAGGGACACATGGGAATGGATTATCCGTCAGTGTCCGAATTTGAAGCCAGTATACTGGCATTTGCAGCTACCGGAGTAAAGGTGATGGTAACCGAATGGGATATGAGTGCATTGCCCACGGCACGGATGGGAGCCAATATTTCGGATACGGTGTCTTATAAACAATCCTTGAATCCCTATCCCGACGGTTTGCCCGACTCTGTGTCTGTGGCATGGAATAACCGGATGAAGGAATTTTTCGGTCTTTTCCTGAAACATTCGGATATCATTACCCGTGTGACAGTGTGGGGGGTGACGGACGGTGACTCATGGAAGAATAATTTCCCTGTGCCCGGACGTGTGGATTACCCTTTATTGTTCGACCGTGATTGCCAGCCGAAACCTTTTGTGGAAGAACTGATAGGAAAACATAACATTTAATAACGTAACGATATGGAAAAGAAATTCAGATACTTGGTGCCCGGAGACTATATGGCAGATCCTGCTGTACATGTTTTTGACGGAAAGCTTTACATTTATCCTTCTCATGATCGCGAGAGCGGAGTGGAGGAGAATGACAATGGTGATCATTTTGACATGTGTGACTATCATGTCTTTTCTACAGAAGATGTGATGAACGGAACAGTGACTGATCACGGAGTCGTACTGAAAGTTTCGGATGTCCCTTGGGCCGGGCGTCAGTTGTGGGATTGTGATGTGGCCTGTAAAAACGGGAACTATTATATGTATTTTCCATTGAAAGACCGGAACGACATCTTCCGTATCGGCGTGGCGGTGAGCGATTGCCCCGAAGGGCCGTTCATTCCCCAGCCCGATCCCATGCGTGGAAGCTACAGTATAGATCCGGCGGTATTTGATGATGGTAATGGGAACTATTATATGTATTTCGGCGGTTTATGGGGTGGACAGCTTCAGCGTTATCGCAACAACAAGGCATTGGAGTGGGCGGCTTTTCCGGCTGATGGTGAACCGGCTTTGCCTTCACGTGTGGTAAAACTTTCGGACGATATGCTTCAGTTTGCCGAAGAGCCGCGGCCTTTGGTTATTCTGGATGAACACGGACATCCGTTGAGTGCCGGTGACAATGCGCGTCGCTTTTTCGAGGCTTCATGGATGCACAAGTACAACGGGAAATATTATTTTTCTTATTCTACGGGAGACACTCATCTGCTTTGCTATGCCACAGGAGATAATCCGTATGGTCCGTTCACTTATCAAGGGGTTATTTTGCAGCCTGTGGTAGGTTGGACTACTCATCATGCCATTGTAGAATACAAAGGAAAATGGTATCTGTTTCATCACGATTGTGTCCCTTCGGGGGGAACCACTTGGTTGCGTAGCCTAAAGGTATGCGAATTGGAGTATGATGCGGAAGGGAAAATAAAGACCATAGAATCTGTCTGAAAATAAATCAGTGATACATCATTCGGACAGATTGGACCGGTTACTTTGCCGGGCATTGTCCAAACAGACCGTTTGCAGAAATTATGTTCATTGTCCGGAACTTGCAAACGGTCTGTTTATATCTGTGCTCTTCAAATATAATGTCTGGTGGTGTGAATGTAATTTGTTGTAATATAATGTGTTATGTGTGTATTGTAACGCAAGTAAAGATTCATGTAACACGTTTGAAGCAAGATGTAACTCTACGAAAGATGCGTGTATCATGCAGAGAATTTATATTCGGCGACACTTTCTATATTTGCGTCTGAAATCCGTAAAGGAATTGGTCAATTATAATACTAGAAAGACAATGAAACAAAAACAAAAGCTGAAAAGATGGTCGGGCGTGCTGATCGCTTTAGGGGTGCTGGGCTCCTCTTTTACCTCATGTAGTTCGATCAAGAAAGGAAATGATTTGCCAGTTGTAGGAAAGTCTGTCGCTCTTTTCGATTACTTTAATTATAAAGGTGAGGATGATGTCTATATTTCCAATCCGCTTCCGGGAGATGATTATTTTTATAATCCCATTCTGCCGGGATGGTATTCCGATCCCAGCATTTGCACCAATGGTGAAGGTGATTATTTTCTGGCTGTTTCCACCTTTACTTATTATCCGGGTGTGCCTCTTTTCCACAGCAAGGACTTGGTGAACTGGAAGCAGGTGGGGCATATCTTGAATCGTCCTTCTCAATTAGTCAACATGGAGGGGCAACACGTAAGTGGAGGGATTTTTGCCCCGGCCATATCCTACAACCCGCATAACAAGACTTATTATATGGTTACTACCAATGTAGGGGTTGGAAACTTCTTTGTGAAGACACAAGATCCTTTTGGCGAATGGTCTGATCCTATTATGTTGCCCGAAGTGACAGGCATTGATCCCTCTTTCTTTTTCGATGAAGATGGGAAGGCCTACCTTGTCAATAATGATGACGCGCCGGACAACAAGCCTGAATACAGCGGACATCGTACCATCCGTGTGCAGGAATTTGATGTGAATGCGGACAAGACGGTGGGGCCGCGCAAGATTCTGGTGAACAAGGGAGCTCGTCCGGAGGACAAGCCCATCTGGATTGAAGGTCCGCACCTTTATAAAATAAACGGGAACTACTTCTTGATGTCTGCCGAGGGTGGAACAGCCGGATGGCATTCGGAAGTGATTTTCCGTGGTGATTCTCCGACGGGCAAATTCACACCGTGGAAGAACAACCCTATTCTGACCCAGCGTCAGTTGGATGCGGAGCGTCCTAATCCGGTGACGTGCGCTGGACATGCCGACTTGGTTCAAACCCGGGAAGGGGATTGGTGGGCAGTCTTTCTGGCTTGCCGTCCCATAAACAACACGTTCGAGAATTTAGGACGTGAGACTTTTATGATGCCCGTTAAGTGGAGTGAGGATGGTTTCCCCTATATGACGCAGGGGGATGATCTGGTGCCAGTCATTGTTCGCCGCGAAGGAGTGAAGCGTGACGAATCTGCCACCTTCGGAAACTTTGAAATGAATGACGGTTTCGACGGACAAACATTGGGTATGGAATGGATGACTTTGCGTGCTCCTGCTACCGGACTTTACTCGCTTTCCCAGACTCCGGGTTATCTCACTTTGAAATGTGATTCAGTCAGTGCTTCCGAAAAGAAGGTGCCGGCTTTTATATGCCGCCGGTTGCAGCATCATAAGTTCGAATGCAGCACACGTATGTTGTTCTGTCCGCAGAGCAAGGCGGAGCAAGCGGGCATATTGTTGTTCAAGGACGAAAAGCATCAATATTTCCTAGCTGTAGGCAGGGATGATCAAGGTGAATGTATTTCCCTCAGGCAGATAGGCGATGGGGAAAGTAAGGTGCTGGCTTCCGTTCGCTTGGACGACGGAGGAGTGCTTACCGACCTGAAGGTGGTTTCGCGCGGAACACATTATGATTTCTACTATGCTCGCCAGGAAGGTGTGTGGTACGTGTTGTGCAGGAATGTGGACGCTGGGTATCTGTCAACGGCCACTGCCGGAGGCTTTACTGGAACAACGATAGGCATGTATGCTACCTTAAAATAAATGACTGTTTGATTTTTTGTATAACTTAAATTAATGTATTAATGAAAAATGCTATGAATTTTAGGCCGGTGGGGCTGATGCTTCTATTCTGTCTCATTCCTTTGTGGGCATTTGCACAGAGCGTGATGGTAAAAGGTGTAGTAAAGGACACAAGTGGTGAAGCCATCATCGGAGCCAGTGTCTTGGAAAAAGGCACTACCAACGGTACGATTACCGATTTTGATGGTAACTTTGCATTGAATGTATCGAAAAACGCCGTGTTGGTGGTGAGTTTTGTCGGTTACAAGAACGAGGAAATCTCGGTAGCGGGAAAAAGTTCTTTAAAGATTACATTGAAGGAAGATTCCAAAGCTTTGGAAGAAGTGGTGGTGATTGGTTACGGTAGCGCCCGCAAGAGTGATGTGACCGGATCTATTGCATCGGTAGGCGGAGAGAAGCTGCGTGAGATGCCTGCCACCAATATTACATACGCTTTGCAGAACCGCGTGGCAGGTGTGGATATGTCGCAGACTTCTTCCGCACCGGGTGCTTCCATGCAGATCCGTATCCGTGGTACCCGTTCGTTGAACGCCAGTAACGACCCGTTGGTGGTATTGGACGGAATCCCCTTTATGGGTAATTTGTCCGATATCAACCCCGGTGACATCAAGAGCATGGATATTTTGAAGGATGCATCCTCTACTGCTATCTACGGTTCGCGTGGTGCCAATGGTGTTATCCTGATCACTACACACAAAGGGGCACAGGGTAGTCCCGCCCGGTTTACTTACAATGGGTATGCAGGTATGAAGAAGGTATTTTCCAAATATCCCATGATGAACGGTAGCAAGTTTGCCGAAATGCGTAAACTAGCAGGCAAGTTCGAGAATTCGGTGGACGAGTCGGACGATGTGGATACTGACTGGCAGGACTTGATGTTACGAGACGGTTATGTAAACAGCCACGATGTCAGCGTGTCCGGTGGTACCAACGGTGGAGGCTATAGCTTTGGCGCGGCTTACTATAAGGATCAAGGTGTCATTCCTACTCAGAACTATACCCGTTACTCTCTGCGTGGTTCTTTCGATCAGGGTGTGGGAAAATATTTCCGCTTCGGACTGGTGAACAATATCAACTATAACGTCACCAAAGGTTCCAATATCGGACTGTATGGTGTACTTTCCATGTCTCCTATCGCCGACCCCTATAATGCGGACGGCACATTGAAACGTACCGTGAAATACAACAGTCAGGATGAGTCATTTGTACTGACCAGAGGCGTTGTGGAAGAATTGGAAGACAGTTGGCTGAGCAAGACCGAAGGCTTCGGTACGTACAATAACCTGTTTGCCGAAGTGAAATGCCCGTGGATGGAAGGTTTGAAATACCGTGTCAACCTGGGTTTGAACTATCGTTCTACTAAAGGTGGATCGTTCACTGGCGAAGGCATCAACAGCACTACGGCAGACACTCCGTCCACCGCTTCGCTGAACCACTCGGAAACGACTAATTGGACTGTGGAGAACCTGCTGACTTACGACCGTACTTTTGGAAAGCACCAGCTGAATGTTGTCGGTATGTACTCTGCCGAACAGACTGTCTATACACGTTCGGACGTTGCCGGACGGGATATTCCTGCCGAATATTTCCAGTTCTATAACATCGGGCGTGCGGAAGGCACCATTACGGTGAACCCCGACAACTGGAACTATCAGAAGAGCGGTCTGATGTCTTGGATGGGTCGTGTGATGTACACTTACGACAATCGCTATATGTTGATGGCGACTGTACGTGCCGACGCTTCTTCACGTTTGGCAAAGGGACACCAATGGCACACTTATCCCGCCGTATCGGCAGGATGGAACATTCGTCAGGAAGAGTTTATGGACGAGGTGGACTGGATAGATATCCTGAAACTGCGTGTAGGTTACGGACAGACCTCCAACCAGGCTGTTGATCCTTATAAGACCTGGGGACGCTTGGCAACCCGTCCTTATAACTTCGGTCCTACTGGCTATGTCACCGGTTACTATGTATCCGAACTGCCTAATGCCGAATTGGGTTGGGAATACTCTTCTACATGGAACTTCGGTCTGGACTTCACCTTGCTAAGAGGACGCCTGTCCGGTACATTTGAGTATTACATTCAGAAAACCACCGACTTGCTGCAAAGCGTAAGCCTTCCTTCCACTTCGGGAGTAAGCAGCTATATGGCTAATGTGGGAAAGACGGAAAATAAAGGTTTTGAATTTACCTTGAACGGAACGATTCTGGACAACCATAACGGATGGACATGGGAGGCAAGCCTCAACCTGTCTGCCAACCGTAACAAACTTACCGAACTGGCTTCGGGTTCCAAAGATGATAAAGCGAACAACTGGTTTGTAGGACATCCCATCGACTGTATCTACGACTATGAAAAAGTAGGCTTATGGAACAGTGATGATCCCGATTTCCAATACTTGGACATTCTGGAGCCGGGTGGCAATGAAGGTATGATCAAAGTGAAATATACCGGTGATCGTGATGCCAGCGGCAAGCCGACCCGCGCCATTGGTCCCGAAGACCGTCAGATTATCAGCTTGGAACCTAAATTCCAAGGAGGTTTCAGCACTCGCGTGGCCTATAAAGGCTTTGACTTGAACGTTATCACCGCCTTCCGTTGCGGAGGCAAGCTGATCAGTACACTGCACCACAGCAACGGTTACCTGAATATGCTGACCGGTCGTCGCGGACAAGTGGATGTAGACTACTGGACACCGGAGAACAAGGGGGCCAAGTACCCGAAACCGGGTGGTATCCAGAGTGGTGACAATCCGAAATACGGAAGCACATTGGGCTATTTTGACTCTTCTTACTGGAAAGTACGCAACATTACGCTGGGCTACAACTTCGAGAAGCAGGCTTGGCTGACCCGCATGGGCATACAGAGCCTGCGTGCTTACCTGTCCGTGCAGAATCCGTTCATTATCTGTTCTCCTTTCCATAAAGAAACCGGACTGGATCCCGAAACCAACTCTTACGGTAACGAGAATGTAGCTGTGACAGAAGGTATTCAGAAACGATTCCTGACAGTAGGTACTAACTCACCGTCCACCCGTAACTATTTATTCGGTATTAACTTAACATTCTAAATGAAAGCATGACTATGAAACCTATATTTTCAAAAATAAGAGTTTTGGGAACAGCCGCACTGGCTTTGTTCCTGACAGCATCCTGTTCAGACATTCTGGACGAGCAGCCGCGCAGCAGTTATGATCCTACTTTCTTTAAGACAGAAAAGGGAGTGGAAGGCGGTGTGACCTCTATGTATGCACACTTGCGCTATATTTACGGACAAGCTTATTATTATAATTCCTGTCTGACGGGAACCGACGAGGCAACCTGGGGATGGAGTGCCGATGGTAACTTCAAGGATGCCGACCTGTCCGGAGTAGGCAACCTGACTGCCACGACTTGCCGTTCCGACGCCTTGTGGGGAACCGCTTTCTCGAACATCAACACCGCTAACGGAGTGATAGAGAACGGTGCCGAAGTAGGAGTCAATGAATCATTGGTTTCCGAAGCCCGCTTCTTCCGTGCGTTCGATTATTTCCTGTTGGTGCAGACCTTCGGCGGAGTGCCTCTGGACCTAGGTTCCGGCGAACTGAAGTTCAATATCACTCCTTCACGTACCTCCGTGCGCAATACCGTGCCCGAAGTGTACACCAAGGCCATCTTCCCCGACTTGCTGACCGCTATCGAGAACTTGCCCGCTAATCCTCGTGTGACGGGTGGAGTGACCAAGACCGTTGCCCGCCTGTACTTGGCAAAGGCTTATCTGACTTATGCCTGGTGGCTGAAGAATCCGAATAACATTCCTACTTATCCCGAGTGCCAGCGTACGGACCCCGACGGACACGATGCGGCATGGTACTTCCAGCAGGCATACGATGTGGCGGTTACTGCTATCGAGAACCCCGGTCCTTTCGGCTTGCAGGAAAGCTTCTGGATGGTGAATGCCGGACCCAATGACCGTAACATGGAAATCCTGCTCTATGCAGACCATACGCAGGAAGACGAGTATTATAATGGTGGCAGCCTGAGCTACGGTGGCGGTGGTGCTCCCGATAACTTTGCCGGATGGATGATGAACTGGAACTATACCGACGCGCGTTCAGCTGATAATCAGGCTGTCATCAACCGTATTGCCGAGCAGTGTTATGGCCGCCCTTGGACCCGTATGGCTCCTCCGTTGGGTGTGTTTACCAAGACGTTTGCCGACAAGGTGAACGACTCCCGTTACGACGGTACTTTTACTACTGTTTATCGCGGCAACTGGTCTACAGCCGGACAGAACTGGGAATCGGTGACCAATGCCAACGGAATGAAAGTGAAAGAACGTGAACCTATATTCTCTTTCGTATTCCAGGATATGGATAAGATAGACTATGCAGGAGAAGGTTCTAAAAGCAATCTGGGAGCAGGTACGTTGCCCGGTCGTCCCGACTGGGTATTGGGACTGGATGCGGTAGGCCGTTATGTATATCCCGGTCTTTGGAAACTCGGCCCGTATCGTACAGACAACGGCTCCGGAGCAGGACAGCCCAATGCGGGAAGTACCCGTCCGTATAACATCGCCAAATTCTCCGAACTTTATCTGGTTGCTGCCGAAGCTGCCGTAGAAGGAGCTGCCACACAAGCCGGCAAGTCTGTCCGTGACCTGGTGAACGTGCTTCGTGCCCGTGCCGGTCGCTGGACTTACAGCAATGCCGAGTACAAGGAAGTGGATCGTGATTTCAGTGCTGAAATGACAGCCGCCACTCCGGCAACCATTGACATCAACTATATTCTGGATGAACGCAGCCGCGAGTTTTATGGCGAAGGTTATCGTTGGTTCGACTTGGTTCGTACTCAGAAATGGAACGAATATGCTGACAGTTACGTGATTTGTGGAGGCAAGGGTGATCACAATCCGCAGACTTACAGCCGTACCATCGAAGCGTTCCATTATCTCCGTCCTATCCCACAAGGACAGTTGGATGGCATGGAAATGACAGAGGAGGAAAAAGACGCTTATCAGAATCCGGGATACAGAGATTGATTTTTTGTTTTTTAAGAGTACCCGCCGTTTCTTTCTGTTTCTGATGGAAGAAGCGGCGGTCTTTTTATGGTATGGACTGCTGGGTAGGTTATCATCTTCCCATAGAATATATGTTTTCAGTTTGATGAGTATGTGGCTTCCTTCTGATAAATTTACTGTTTCACTTAGGTGGGTAAGTTTTATCACTGTAAGCATTCGGCCTCGTGCGTGTTTTTTTCCCCTCTTTTCCTTCCTACC
>DXLO01000046.1 GCA_019414665.1 Bacteroides sp.
GCCGTCTTAGGAGAAGCCCTGCAGCATCACAAGTGCCGCGGGGCTTTCTTTTTTTCTGTAAACTCAGAATTTTATTGTATCTTTGGAAAACCAAATCTAATTTCTCATTTATAAATTTATTGGAAGAATATGAAAACACGTGCTTTTCGTTTTTGGCAAGCTATTTGCTTAAGTGGCCTTTTGGGGATATCTTCTCTTTATGCGCAGAATTCAGAAGCAGATTACGTACCTGCTCCAGAGAATCTGCAAGCTAGAAAAGAATTTCAAGACAGTAAGTTTGGTATATTTCTCCATTGGGGAATTTACAGTATGTTTGGGCAAGGAGAGTGGTATATGCATAATGCCGATATTGATTGTCACGAATATGCTAAGGTTGCATCAGGCTTTTACCCTTCACGCTTCAATGCACACGATTGGGTTGCAGCTATAAAGGCTTCTGGAGCTAAATATATTTGCTTCACCTCTCGTCATCATGACGGATTTTCCATGTTTGATACTAAATATTCTGATTATAATGTTGTAGATGCTACACCTTTTAAGCGGGATATTATTAAAGAATTGGCGGAGGAGTGTCAGAAACAGGGAATAAAATTGCATCTGTATTATTCACACTTGGATTGGAGTAGAGAGGATTATTATCCTTTAGGTAGAACTGGCCATGGAACTGGACGTACCTCCCATGGCGAATGGAGTACATACTATCAGTTCATGAATAACCAGTTGACTGAGTTACTGACCAATTATGGGCCGATAGGAGCTATTTGGTTTGACGGTTTATGGGATCAGCCAGACGATTTTAATTGGGGACTGGATAAACAGTATGCTTTGATTCATAAATTACAACCTGCTTGTTTGATCGGAAACAATCATCACAAATCTCCTTTCCCAGGAGAAGATTTTCAGATGTTTGAACGTGATCTTCCCGGAGAAAATAAAGCTGGACTTTCTGGTCAGTCTATCAGTACTTTGCCATTGGAAACTTGTGAAACAATGAATGGTATGTGGGGATATAAGATCAAAGATCAGAATTATAAGTCTGTTAATGAGTTGATTCATCTGTTGGTGCGTGCTGCCGGAAAAGGAGCCAATTTATTGATGAATATTGGCCCTCAGCCTAATGGAGAATTACCTGCAGTAGCTGTTGAACGTTTGAAAGGAGTAGGTGAGTGGATGTCGAAGTATGGAGAAACAATTTACGGTTCTACTTCCGGCAATGTTGTTACAGCTTCTTGGGGAACTACTACCAGAAAAGGAAACACACTCTATATACATATTTTATCACAGAAGATGCCTGAATTTGTTACTTTGCCATTGAACGAAAAGGTGATATCTGCTACCTTGTTTGATACGGGAGAAAAGGTAAAATATGAAAAAATTCAGGGAGGTATAGTTCTGCATACAGCCAATTTGAAACCTTCGGTAGACTGCATAATATCACTTAAGTTGAAGTAAAATGTATAGGAAATGATTTTTCTTGTTTATCTTTACAAAAAGAAATAAAAGTGATGTTATGGTAATAAAAACAATTTTAGATACAGACTTGTATAAGTTTACTACTTCATATGCATATATAAAACTCTTTCCTTATGCATTAGGTACGTTTACTTTTAAAGATAGAGATGAAACAGAATATACAGAAGGTTTCCTGGAAGCATTGAAAAACGAGATTCATAATCTGTCACTGGTTGCATTGCGTAAAGAGGAACTGGAGTATATGTATACACATTGTCGTTTCCTGCCGCATGTTTACTGGGAGTGGCTGTCTTCTTTCCGTTTTGATCCTGAAAAGATAGAAGTGTATCTGGACGAAGAACACCATTTGCATATCGAAGTTACAGACTACCTCTATAAAGTGACACTTTATGAAGTTCCTTTGCTGGCTATTGTTTCTGAGATAAAAAACCAGTTCCTGAACCGGATACCGGATAAAGAATCAATTATAGCTAAGTTGGCTGGGAAAGTTGAATTATCCAATGAGCATCAGATGCCGTTCTCAGAATTTGGAACACGTCGTCGTTTCTCATTTGATGTACACGATATTGTTGTCGCTTATCTGAAAGAACATGCTCGTTATTGTACCGGAACGTCAAACTGCTATCTTGCCATGAAATATGACATGCGTCCGATGGGAACCCATCCGCATGAATGGTTTATGTTCCATGGAGCACAGTTCGGTTATAAGCATGCCAATTATATGGCTTTGGAAAACTGGGTGAATGTATATGACGGAGATTTGGGAACAGCTCTTTCGGATACATATACTTCCGATTCATTTTTGTCGAACTTTAGTCGGAAGCAGGCAAAGCTTTTCGATGGAGTGCGATGCGATTCAGGAGATGAATTTGAATTTATTGACCGCTTGATTGCCAGGTATAAAGAACTGGGTATTGATCCGCGGACGAAAACAATTATTTTCAGCAATGCACTTGACTTTGAGAAGGCTTTGCATCTTTTCGATTATTGTAAAGGCAAGATAAACTGTTCTTTCGGTATCGGAACGAATCTTACAAATGATACGGGATATCATCCGTCAAATATTGTTATGAAATTATCCCGTTGTAAGATGAATCATAACCAGGAATGGAGAGAATGTGTTAAACTGTCAGATGATATGGGAAAACACATGGGAAGTAACGCTGAAGTCGAAGCATGCTTGTATGAATTACGCTTAAAATAGTATGCTAAATACTAATTTGTTGCTAAAATGAATGAAAAACTTTCATTTTATTTTGTATTGTCGAAATATTCTCTACCTTTGCAAGCGTTTAGAACAAGTAACAGATAATTATGAATACATTTCTTATACATATTTTGCTAGGCGGTATTATTATTCTATTGGTGAAACCAGTGGGAAGTGAGCCGTGTGCATGACGGTATAAGATTTATGATATAAAGCCTTTCTCACTTCTGGTGCGAAAGGCTTTTTCTTTAAAATGAAACAATAAAAGATATACGTTTATGAGCGACAGATTATTTATTTTTGATACGACATTGCGCGACGGAGAACAAGTTCCCGGATGTCAGTTGAATACAGTCGAGAAAATTCAGGTTGCCAAGCAACTCGAAGCTTTGGGAGTGGATGTAATTGAGGCAGGATTTCCTATTTCAAGTCCGGGAGATTTTAATTCGGTAATTGAGATTTCAAAGGCTGTAACCTGGCCTACTATCTGTGCACTGACTCGTGCCGTACAAAAAGATATCGACGTTGCAGCCGAAGCTTTGAAGTATGCCAAACACAAACGTATTCATACAGGAATCGGAACTTCAGATTCTCATATCAAATATAAATTCAATTCTACCCGCGAGGAAATTATAGAGCGTGCGGTTGCTGCCGTAAAATATGCTCGCCGATATGTAGACGATGTAGAGTTTTATGCTGAAGACGCAGGTCGTACAGACAATGAATATCTGGCTCGTGTGGTAGAAGCTGTTATTAAGGCAGGGGCAACAGTAGTGAATATTCCGGATACAACGGGATATTGTTTGCCCGATGAATATGGTGCAAAGATCAAATATCTGGTTGACCATGTAGACGGTATCGACAAAGCCATTATTTCTACCCACTGTCATAACGATTTAGGTATGGCAACAGCCAACACTATCAGCGGTGTGTTGAATGGAGCTCGTCAGGTAGAAGTTACCATCAACGGTATCGGTGAGCGTGCCGGAAATACTTCACTGGAAGAAGTTGCCATGATTTTACGTTGTCACAATGACATTGACATTGACACAAATATTAATACTCAGAAAATCTATCCTACCAGCCGCATGGTTTCTAGCCTGATGAATATGCCGGTTCAGCCCAATAAGGCTATTGTAGGAAGAAACGCTTTTGCACACTCTTCAGGTATTCATCAGGATGGTGTATTGAAGAATGTACAGACGTATGAAATTATCGATCCGAAAGATGTTGGTATCGACGATAATGCAATTGTACTGACAGCCCGCAGCGGTCGTGCAGCGTTGAAACACCGTTTGCATGTATTGGGTGTAGAAATGAATCAGGAAAAACTGGACAAAGTGTACGAAGACTTCCTGAAACTGGCTGATAAGAAGAAAGATATCACCGATGATGATATTCTCGTACTTGCCGGAGCCGATCGCAATGTAAACCATCACATTAAGCTGGAATATCTTCAAGTCACCAGCGGTGTCGGAGTACGTTCGGTTGCCAGTCTGGGACTTAACATCTCCGGTGAACACTTTGAAGCTGCTGCAACGGGTAACGGTCCGGTAGACGCAGCCATCAAGGCAGTAAAACAGATTATTAAACGTCAGATGACCTTGAAGGAATTTACAATTCAGGCTATCAGCAAAGGTAGTGACGATGTTGGTAAAGTTCACATGCAGGTGGAATATGACGGACAGATGTATTATGGTTTCGGAGCAAATACCGACATCATTGCAGCATCAGTAGAAGCTTATATAGATTGTATCAATAAATTCAGAAAATAACTAAATGAGATTTTAAGTATGGCTAATACATTATTCGACAAGATATGGGATGCACACGTGGTGCAGAAGGTGGACGAAGGACCTACCCAGTTGTATATCGATCGTCTTTATTGCCATGAGGTGACCAGTCCTCAGGCTTTTGCGGGAATGCGTGCCCGTGGATTGAAATGTTTCCGTCCGGAAAAGATTTACTGCATGCCCGACCATAATACTCCGACACACGATCAGGATAAGCCTATCGAAGATCCGGTTTCGCGTACGCAGGTAGATACGCTTGCCAAAAATGCTGCCGATTTCGGACTGACTCATTTCGGTATGATGAACAAGAAGAATGGTATCATTCATGTGGTAGGTCCGGAAAGAGGACTTACTTTGCCGGGAATGACCATCGTATGTGGTGACTCACATACGTCTACTCACGGAGCGATGGGAGCAGTTGCTTTCGGTATCGGAACCAGTGAAGTAGAAATGGTAATGGCTTCTCAATGTATTCTTCAGGCTCGCCCCAAGACCATGCGTATTACCATCGACGGAAAACTGGGCAAAGGTGTGACAGCCAAGGATGTGGCACTTTATATGATGTCGAAAATGACAACAAGCGGTGCAACCGGATATTTTGTGGAATATGCAGGAGAAGCTATTCGCAGCCTGACCATGGAAGGACGTCTTACTTTGTGTAACCTGAGTATCGAAATGGGAGCACGTGGAGGTATGATAGCTCCCGATGAAGTAACTTTTGAATATATCAAGGGACGTGAGTATGCGCCGAAGGGGGCTGAATGGGACAAGGCTCTCGCATACTGGAAAACGTTGAAGAGCGATGATGACGCAGTGTTCGATAAAGAAGTTCGTTACGATGCTGCCGATATTCAGCCGATGATTACTTATGGAACCAATCCGGGAATGGGAATGGCTGTTACCGATCATATCCCTACTACTGAAGGTATGAGTGATGTAGAGAAAGGCTCATTCGAAAAATCCATGCAGTATATGGGCTTTCAGGCAGGTGAATCTTTGCTTGGTAAGAAAGTGGACTATGTATTCCTCGGAGCATGTACAAACGGACGTATCGAAGACTTCCGTGCATTTGCCTCTATCGTAAAGGGACGTAAGAAAGCCGACAATATTACAGCATGGCTTGTTCCGGGTTCGTGGATGGTAGACGAGCAGATTCGTCAGGAAGGTTTGGATAAAGTTTTGGAAGAAGCCGGTTTCGAAATCCGTCAGCCAGGATGTTCGGCTTGTCTTGCCATGAATGATGACAAGATTCCGGCAGGAAAATATTCCGTATCTACCAGCAACCGAAATTTTGAAGGACGTCAGGGACCAGGTTCTCGCACCTTGCTTGCTAGTCCGCTGACTGCAGCCGCTGCTGCTGTGACCGGAGTAATAACCGACCCCAGAACACTTATGTAATTCGTAAAATTGTGCATCATTATGAAACAGAAATTCAACATCATAACAAGTACTTGTATTCCTTTGCCTTTGGAGAATGTGGATACAGACCAGATTATTCCGGCACGTTTCCTGAAAGCAACTACCCGCGATGAAAAATTCTTTGGCGATAACCTCTTCCGCGACTGGCGTTATAATCCGGACGGTTCGCTGAATAAAGATTTTGTGCTGAACAATCCTACATATAGCGGACAGATTTTAGTTGCCGGTAAGAATTTCGGTAGTGGTTCCAGTCGTGAACATGCTGCATGGGCTATTGCCGGATATGGCTTTCGCGTAGTTGTATCGAGCTTCTTTGCCGATATTCATAAAAACAATGAACTGAACAATTTCGTATTGCCGGTAGTTGTCAGCGAGGCTTTCCTGAAAGAATTGTTCGATTCTATTTATTCCGATCCAAAAACAGAGGTCGAAGTCAATTTACCCGAACAGACCATAACCAATAAAGCGACAGGCAAGTCTGAAAAGTTTGAGATCAATGCATACAAGAAACATTGCCTGATGAACGGACTTGATGACATCGATTTTCTGGTAGAGAATAAAGATAAAATAGAGGCTTACGAAAAAGCTCGTAACTAATTAGATAAATTCAATGAACAATCATCCGAGAATAGAAATCATGGATACCACACTCCGCGACGGTGAACAGACCAGCGGAGTGTCATTCGTACCACATGAAAAATTAATGATAGCCCGTTTGCTGCTGGAAGACCTGAAGGTCGACCGTATTGAAATAGCTTCGGCACGTGTGTCCGAAGGAGAGGCGAAGGCAGTAAAAATGATTTGCGACTGGGCAGCTCGTCGGGGGATGTTATCTCGGGTAGAAGTGTTGGGCTTTGTCGACGGAAACATGTCTGTCGACTGGATTTACAATGCAGGATGCCGGGTTATCAATCTGCTGACAAAAGGATCTGAAAAACATTGTACGTTTCAGTTGAAGAAAACGTTAGACCAGCATTTGGCAGATATTCTGGGTGTAGTCCGTTATGCTCATGGAAAAGGAATGGATGTCAATGTATATCTGGAAGACTGGAGCAACGGAATCAAAGATTCTCCCGATTATGTGTTTGGCCTGGTAGATGGACTGAAAGATTGCGGAATAAAACGTTTCATGCTTCCCGATACCTTGGGGGTACTGAATCCGTTACAGGTAATCGAGTTCATGAGGAAGATGAAAAAACGCTATCCAGACTTGCATTTCGATTTTCATGCACATAATGATTATGATTTGGCTGTAAGTAATGTGCTGGCTGCCGTACTGAGTGGAGTAAAAGGCTTGCATACTACTATCAACGGTTTGGGAGAGCGTGCCGGAAATGCACCGCTTGCCAGTGTACAAGCTATCTTGAAAGACCATTTCCATGCAATCACCAATATCGATGAAAGTCGTCTGAATGTAGTGAGCCGGCTGGTCGAATCGTATTCAGGAGTTACCATTCCGGCAAATAAACCGATAGTGGGCGACAGTGTCTTTACTCAGGTAGCCGGTGTACATGCCGATGGTGATAATAAAAATAACTTGTACTGCAATGACTTGCTTCCCGAGCGTTTTGGCAGAATACGCGAATATGCGTTAGGTAAAAATTCCGGAAAAGCAAATATCCGGAAAAATCTGGAGAGCCTGGGACTTGAGCTGGATGAAGAGTCGATGAAGAAAGTAACCGACCGTATCATCGAGCTTGGAGACCGCAAAGAGCAGGTCACACAAGAAGATTTGCCCTATATTATATCTGATGTGCTGAAGCACGATACAGCAGAAAATAAGGTAAAACTTTTGAGCTATTTTGTAACCTTGGCAAAAGGTCTTAAACCGATGGCTACATTGAGTATAGAGATCAACGGAAAGGTTTACCAGGAAAGCTCATCCGGCGACGGACAGTATGATGCCTTTGTACGGGCGTTGCGTAAAATTTACAAAGGAACACTGGAACGTACATTCCCGATGCTGGTCAACTATGCGGTAACAATTCCTCCCGGAGGACGTACCGATGCCTTTGTTCAGACAGTTATTACCTGGAATTACGGTGACAGAGAGTTCCGTACCCGTGGCTTTGATGCTGACCAGACAGAAGCAGCTATCAAAGCAACAATGAAGATGCTTAATATGATTGAAGATGAATATTCCAATTCGAATTGATTTTTTATCAAGTTAAATCATGAATAAAATGAAGTCTTGGCAAAGGTATATCCTGGCGTTTATCCTGTCGTTTACTTTGATTGTTTTTTTACGCAGGGTGATTCCTTGTGATGATATAAAAGATGGAAATTTATTGGTGAATTTGGTATTAGCATCTTTTCTGACTGGGTGTTTTATTATTATACATTATTTGTATAATATGTATAATAGAAGATTTAAAGATAAATAGACTATTTACTAAAGAATAAACAATAATTATGGATTTTAAGATAGCAGTGTTGGCTGGCGATGGAATCGGTCCTGAAATCTCTGTTCAGGGAGTAGATGTAATGTCGGCTGTATGTGAGAAATTTGGTCATAAGGTAAGTTACGAATATGCTTTGTGTGGTGCGGATGCAATTGATAAAGTAGGCGATCCGTTTCCGGAAGCAACTTACGAAATATGTAAGAATGCAGATGCGGTATTGTTTTCTGCCGTAGGTGATCCTAAATTCGACAATGACCCGACAGCAAAGGTCCGTCCGGAACAAGGATTGTTAGCCATGCGTAAGAAACTGGGACTGTTTGCCAATATCCGTCCGGTTCAGACATTCAAATGTCTGGTACACAAATCTCCGTTGAAGGCAGAACTTGTTGACGGTGCAGACTTCCTTTGCATCCGCGAGTTGACAGGAGGTATGTATTTCGGTGAGAAGTATCAGGACAACGATAAGGCTTACGATACAAACATGTATACACGTCCTGAGATTGAAAGAATATTGAAGGTCGGTTTTGAATATGCTATGAAGCGTCGCAAACACCTTACCGTAGTCGATAAGGCAAACGTACTTGCATCTTCTCGCTTGTGGCGTCAGATTGCTCAGGAAATGGCTCCTCAGTATCCGGAAGTTACTACAGACTATATGTTTGTTGACAATGCAGCTATGAAGATGATTCAGGAACCAAAGTTCTTCGATGTAATGGTGACAGAAAATACTTTCGGAGATATCCTTACAGACGAAGGATCAGTAATCAGTGGTTCTATGGGATTGCTTCCTTCAGCTTCTACAGGCGAAAGCACTCCGGTATTCGAACCTATCCATGGTTCATGGCCGCAGGCTAAGGGGTTGAACATTGCCAATCCGCTGGCACAGATTCTGTCGGTGGCAATGCTTTTCGAATATTTCGATCTGAAAGAAGAAGGTGCACTGATCCGCAAGGCAGTAGATGCATCACTCGATGCTTATGTGCGTACTCCTGAAATTCAGGTAGAGGGACAGCCTAAATACGGAACCAAGGAAGTTGGTGCATGGGTGGTCGATTACATTAAAAAAGCATGACAGTAAGAATCGTATCAGCTATTGTTTGATACCCAGAACCCCGAAAGTTTTTATGCTGACTTTCGGGGTTCTGTTTTTTTATAGTTCGGATACGTTTGTTGCTGATGAATCGGGTCAGAATTTTTTAACTCGGATATGGCAGTAAGGTTCTCCTCCTGTCTTATCGTAATAGTGCTGATGATATTCTTCTCCTTCCCAGAACGTTGTGGCGGGAGTGAGTTTCGTATTCACCTCATATCCTTTTTCCCTTAGCAGGGCGATGACAGCTTCTGCCTCTTCTTTTTGCTTGTCATTCAGATAAAATATCTCGCTGCGATACTGCGGACCGATATCAGGACCTTGTCCGTCGGTCTGTGCCGGATCGTGAATCTCAAAAAAGAGTTTACACAGTTCTGTAAACGATGTTTGTTCTGCATCAAATTCTACCAGTGTTGCTTCTGCATGTCCGGTAGTGTGTGCCTTTACTTCTTCATAAGCCGGATGTTCCTTGTGTCCGCCTATGTAGCCTACTGTGGAGCGTACCACTCCTTTGGCATGTTCAAACTGATACTGTGCTCCCCAGAAACATCCGCAGGCAAATATAGCTTTTTCCAGTTTCATGATAGTTCTTGTTTATAATGATTGTTCAAACTTACAAAAACTTTTTAATATACATCCCACTCCACAGATTATTCCATTACCTTTGCTTTCGAATTTAATTAAAATTATATCCGGATGAAAAGAATACTCCTGTGTTTGATATGTATTTTCTCGTTGCTGGGCAGTAAGGCACAATCGTATAATGAACTGGTGGAAAAAGCTATGGACTATACTTTCAAGGATAGTCTGCAACAAGCTGAGGAACTCTTTCGTGAGGCTTTGCGGCTCGATCCTTACAATGCCCGGAATGCGTTGCTTTTTTCTAACTTGGGAACCGTGCTGAAACGTCAGGGAAAGATAGACGAGGCAATAGATTCATATACGATGGCACTGAACATTACTCCTTATGCAACTGCCATTCTGCTGAATCGTGCCACACTTTATATGGAAAAGAATCTGACGGAAAAAGCCTATTTGGACTATTGCAATGTAATCGATCTCTTGCCGAACGATAAGGAGGCTCGTCTGTTTCGTGCTTATATCTATATGAAACGGCGACAGTATAAGGAAGCACGCATCGACTATAATGTGATACTGGGAATAGATGCCAAACATAAGGCTGCCCGTCTGGGACTGGCTATGCTGGATCAGAAAGAAGGACGGTATATCGCGGCACGCGATGGTATGAACCTGCTTATCGAAGACTATCCGAAAGATGCTTCCCTATATAAGATGAGAGCTAATCTGGAACTGGAGCAGAACTTGCCCGATGCTGCCTTGCTCGATTTGGAAGAAGCCTTGAAACTGGATGCCCGTGATGCTGATACGCATGTGATGATGGGAGATATTTATTTACAGATGGAGAAGAAACACGAGGCACGTGAGGCTTATGAGAAGGCTGTTTCGCTAGGTGTTCCTCGTATGGAACTGATGGAAAAATTGAAAAAGTGTAAGTAGTTGAAAACGAATAATTTGTCAGTTTGCAAAAATTTTGCATGATATTTTTAAAAAACATGCAGAGATTTTCGGTAAAACGTCAGCATATTTTGGAAAAGATATGCTGACGTTTTATTATAATGCATCCCTGTCTTTTTTATGTCAGATATGATGTGCGGTCAGGTGGAGAAAATTTTTATTCGGACATTAACTTTTCAGGTTGTTTTGTCGGTAAAAAATACTGGCAAATAGTTGTATGGGTTATCTGGTAAACTTCCGGATGACCTCAATAAAGTCTTTTCCGTATTTATCTCTTTTATATTCACCGATACCACTTATTTCACCGAAAGCTTCTACCGTAGTAGGACGTGAAGAAGCCAGGAGATGGAGCGTCTTGTCCGAAAGAACAATGTAAGCCGGTATAGCCTGTTGGTCGGCAAGCTTCTTCCGTAACTGGCGAAGTTCTTCGAACAGCTGTTCGTCTTCGTTGTCGAATACCATAGGGGTAGGGAACAGTGCTTCTGTTGCAAGGGGCTGTTTTTGTTTTTTTCTCGTTCCTTTGGCAGCATATTCTTCACGCTTGATAACTACCAGCAGGGCTCGCTCATGTCCGAACAGTACTTTTCTTCCAGCTTCGGTTATCTTCAGGTGGTTCTTTTCGTTGTAGGCAACCTCAAAATATCCCAGGTTCAGCATTTGCAGCAGATAATCCTGCCAGTCGCGTGCCGGAATATCCCGTCCTACGCCGTAAGTTTTCAGTTTATCGTATCCCCGTTCGATGATTTCCTGTGTGGCTGCACCTCTCAGAATATCTATCAGCGTGTTGATAGATACTTGCTGGTCGGCACGTGCGATGCCGCTCAACGCCTTTTGTACAATAATTGTCCCATCGAAACGTTCGGGAGGATTACGGCATACGTCACAGTTACCGCAATCGTGATCCATTGTTTCACCGAAATAGTTCAGTAAGATTCGCCGCCGGCAGATATCCGTTTCAGCATATTGCTGCATGCGGTTCAGTTTCTCCATATTGATTTCCTGCTGGTTGCTTTCGGCTGCAAATTTCGAGAGCAGGACGATGTCGCCGAAAGAGTAAAACAGCAGGGTGTCGCTGGGAAGTCCGTCGCGTCCGGCACGTCCAATTTCCTGGTAAAAACTTTCGATACTTTTAGGAAGGTTGTAGTGAATAACCCATCGTACGTTCGATTTGTCTATTCCCATGCCGAAAGCAATCGTTGCACAGACCACCTGAACACGGTCATTGATGAAATCATCCTGTGCAGCTTCTCGTGCAGCAGTACTGAGTCCGGCATGATAGACAGCAGTTGCGATACCATGCTCTTCCAGCATTTCCGCCACCTTTTCGGTTTTGCTGCGGCTCATGCAGTAAATGATTCCACTTTCTCCGCGGTGTCGTGCAATGAAATCGAATATCGTACGCATTTTTTCTTTCTGCTGAAAGCCTCGTTTGACGTCCAGACTCAGATTCGGACGGTCGAAAGAAGAGATGAAAATTTGAGGGTCTTTCATTGCCAGCTGCTTGATGATATCTTGTCGTGTAATTTTATCGGCTGTAGCAGTCAGTGCAACGACCGGAACATCCGGAAACTGCTGGCGAAGTATTTTCAACTGTGTATACTCCGGACGGAAATCATGCCCCCACTGTGAGATACAGTGTGCTTCGTCGATGGCGAACAATGAAATGCGGATATCCTTCAGCAGAAAGTTGACCTCGCCCATGAGTCTTTCCGGTGATATATATAGCAGTTTGACCCTTCCCTGCCGGCATTCGAAACGGATATTGGCATCTGTGGTCTCATCGTTCGTGCTGTTCAGGGCACGGGCAATGATGCCGTTTGCCTGCAAGCTTTCCACCTGGTCTTTCATCAGCGATATCAGGGGAGAAACTACAATGGCAGTTCCTTCCATGAGCAGAGCCGGAAGCTGGTAGCAAATAGATTTTCCGCCGCCGGTAGGCATGAGTACAAGTGTATCTTTTTTATGTAAAATTTGAGTGATGATTTCTTCTTGCAGTGGCCTGAATTGAGTGTATCCGAAGTATGATTTCAGCGTTTTTAGTATCATTTTCTATATTTATGTAATTAGCGGGCAAAGATAGTTCAATCTTTTAAAATATCGGTTATCTTTTATTTTTAGCCTGTTTTAAATGTGCAATACTTCGGTAAATTTTTACCGATAAATTAAAATTAAACCTAAAATCCGCAAGCAATCTCAATGGCAATCTCAATTGCAGTAAAGAG
>DXLO01000047.1 GCA_019414665.1 Bacteroides sp.
TGGGTGGGGGAATTATGTGCCTTTATCTAAGCTTAAATGAAAGAGCCGTGTATAACCACCAAAAGAAACAAAAAAAAATAATAAATAACAGATGTCATTTTATAACAAACAATCTGTATGTGAAAATAAATCAAACAAAAGTCAATAAGCGATATATTTATAAATCAGCTATGTATGAAAAGATCTAATTTAACAACAAAATAATGACATCCACAAAACCTGATAAATTATAAGCTTCTCATTTCAGAAAAATAAAAAATCGTTTCTTCCTTTTTAGATTAAAACAGGCAGAAACGACTTTTCTATGATTATTGCATCGAGGTATCAAATCATGTTCCGGAAAGGAGGCTTCACCACTTTCGCTTTCAGATGACGTCCGCGATTATCCAGATAAATCTCTGTATCCGGTTTGGCAAATGCAATCTGTACATATCCTAATCCGATTCCGATTTTACGGGTTGGCGACATCGTTCCGGATGTTACATTTCCGATAACATTTCCCTCGCCGTCCGTCAGTGCATATCCATGACGAGGAATACCACGGTCTATCATCTCAAAGCCTACCAACCTGCGAGTTACACCTTCTGCCTTCTGTTTCTCCAGTGCCTGACGATTGGTAAAATTCTTGCCGCCGACAAATTTGGTAATCCATCCCAAACCGGCCTCCAAAGGAGAAGTTGTGTCGTCTATATCATTGCCATACAGACAGAATCCCATTTCCAGACGAAGCGTATCACGTGCTCCCAGTCCGACAGGTTTAATGCCATATTCAGCTCCGGCTTCAAATATAGCATCCCAGATACGATCGGCATCCTGAGGATAAAAATATAATTCAAAACCACCCGCACCGGTATAACCTGTATTCGAGATTATCACATTCGGTACTCCGGCAAAATCACCTACACGGAAGGTATAATAAGGTATTTCCGAAAGATTAAGAGAAGTGAGTTTCTGTAAAGTATCAATAGCCTTTGGTCCCTGAACAGCCAACTGAGCAATACGGTCGGATGAATTTTCGAGTTCCGCCCCTACCGTATTATGAGCCACACACCAGTTCCAGTCTTTTTCTATATTAGCTGCATTGACCACCAGCATATATTTATCGGGTTCATAAAAATAGACAAGCAAGTCATCGACGATACCTCCGGTTTCATTCGGGAAACAAGTGTACTGCACTTTTCCCGGAGTAAGTACAGCCGCATTATTGGATGTAACCTGCTGAATAAACTCGAGTGCATGCGGTCCCTTCACCCAAAATTCTCCCATATGGGAAACATCGAATACTCCTACCGACTGACAGACTGTATGGTGTTCATCAAGAATACCCGAATACTCGATAGGCATGTTATAACCAGCAAATTCATGCATTTTGGCACCGAGAGCAATATGCTTCTCGGTAAAAGGAGTAGTTTTCATCAGATAGAATGTTTAAGGTTAATATTTTATATAATCACCACAGATTCTTCGCTTTTCTGTAAAAACCGACGGCTCATCTGGAAAAGCCAACAATCTGTGGTGAGATTGTGATAAATTTCTTTATCGGATCAGCTTTCTTAGTATCTCTTGGCAGTCAGTTCGGCTATCTTGACAATCACGTTCATAGCCTTTTCGATAGACTGAATAGGAACAAATTCGTAGCGACCGTGGAAATTCAGTCCGCCGGCAAAGATATTCGGACAAGGCAGTCCCTTGAACGACAACTGAGCACCGTCTGTTCCTCCACGGATAGCCTTCACTTTCGGTTCCACTCCGGCTTCCTGCATGGCGGCAAAAGCAATATCGATGATATGCATCAACGGCTCTACCTGCTGGCGCATATTGTAATACTGATCTTTAATATCTACCCTAACCGTACCTTCGCCATATTTTTCGTTAACCTTTTCAGCACATTTCTGCATAAAAATCTTACGTGCCTCAAACTTCTGGCGGTCGTGATCGCGGATGATATAAGATACAGTAGCCTGCTCTACCTCACCTTCCATACCGATCAGGTGATAGAATCCCTCATATCCTTCGGTTGTAGCCGGTGTTTCGTTTTCAGGCAGCATACCTACAAACTCGTTAGCTACCAGCAGCGCATTAATCATCTTTCCTTTAGCATAACCCGGATGTACATTTCTACCCTTTACATGTACCTTGGCAGCAGCTGCATTGAAGTTTTCAAACTCCAGTTCACCTACTTCACCTCCATCCATTGTATATGCCCATTTACATCCGAATTTTTCTACATCAAACTTATGTGCTCCCAGTCCGATTTCTTCATCTGGATTGAAGCCTATGCGAATTTTTCCGTGTTCTATTTCAGGATGTTCTTTCAGATATGCCACAGCAGCAATGATTTCGGCAATACCAGCCTTATCATCAGCTCCCAGCAATGTACGGCCGTCGGTTACAATCAGATCCTCTCCTACATGATCGAGCAGTTCTGGAAACTGCTTGGGAGAAAGAATGATTCCCTCTTCCTTACACAGTGTAATATCCTCGCCTCCATAATTACGGACGATATTAGGATTTACATTTTCTCCCGACATGTCGGGGCTGGTATCCATATGAGCTATGAAACCGATTGTAGGTATATCTCTATCTACATTTGCAGGAAGAGTGGCAAACAGATAACCATTGTCATCCAACGAGATTTCCTCCAGTCCCAATGCCTCAAGTTCTGTTTTCAGATATTTGGCAAAAACCATTTGTTTGGGCGTACTAGGAGTTACACCGGTTGACTCGTCAGACTGTGTGTCGAAAGTTACATACTTCAAAAAACGTTCTATTACTGTCATTATTCTTTCGTTGTTAATAATTCTGTTGTGTAAAAATAGGAAATAGCTTTCGAACAGCCAAACGCATTACCATTTTTTAGCCGTTATTTATAAACGATACTCCCGTTTTAGCATAAAGCAGTTAAAAACACATACCATACCACAAAGTCTTATAAAAAGACGGGAGCTATAACGCTTTTTTTCTTACTTTTGTCATCGAAATTTATAATTTATGAAAAAAATAATTCTACTGTGCACCGCATGCTTGCTTACCATTGCCTGTCTTGCTCAAGAATCCACAGGCATCTTTGCAAGCGATACGCTTTCCACTCCATCTTCAAACATCAAAAAGAAGCATCAGAAAAAATCAGCAGAACGCAATTTACACTATAACATTCTGGGAGGTCCGAGCTTTAGCCCAGACTTCGGTCTTCTGGTGGGAGGTAGTGCGCTGATGACATTCCGTATGAATCCACAAGACACAACCATGCGGCGCTCTGTACTGCCCGTCGCAATGGCATTCATGTTTAAGGGAGGGCTGAACATCATGGTTAAGCCTCAGCTTTTTTTCAAGGATGACAAGTTCCGCATCTTCGGACAGTTCAGCTATAAAAATACTCAGGAAAATTTCTACGGAGTAGGATACAGCACAAACAAGGACTATGTGCGCAGCGATACTACCAGTCAATACCGGTACAACGGTATACAGATAAACCCATGGTTTCTGTTCCGTATAGGAGAAAGTAATTTCTTCGTCGGTCCGCAAATCGACTTGAACTACGACAAGATAACCGATCCTGCCAAGTATCTGACAGAACAGGAAGATTACAAAAGAGCCGGAGGAGGTACAAGCGGATACAGTAATTTCAGCTCCGGACTGGGATTCTTGCTGACTTACGATACACGAGATGTTCCCGCCAATCCGTACAAGGGAGTTTATCTGGACTTCCGTGGAATCATGTATCAGAAATGGCTGGGAGGTGATGACAACTTTTATCGCTTCGAGTTCGACTACCGGCAGTACAAATCAGTTGGTCAGCGAAAAGTGCTGGCATGGACGGTGCAGACCAAAAATGTTTTTGGAAACAACATACCTTTAAATAAATATGTGCTTAGCGGTACACCTTTCGACCTGCGCGGTTACTACATGGGACAATACCGTGATAAAAGCTCGCACATCGCTTTGATGGAATACCGCCAAATGTTCAATACAGATCAAAGTAACTGGATAAAGAAGATTATTCATCACCTGGGATTCGTGGCCTGGGGAGGAGCCGGATTCATGGGACCAACTCCCGGAAAAATTGAAGGAGTATTGCCTAACGCCGGAGTAGGTCTGCGCATAGAGGTGCAACCTCGCATGAATGTCCGACTGGACTTCGGACGTAATTTCATCAACCGACAGAATTTGTTCTATTTTAATATGACAGAAGCATTCTGATACAATCAGAAGCATAACACACATAACACAAAGACGTATACCAGAAATACATTATTACTGGAATACGTCTTTTTTATTACTTTTAAACTAGTTCTTTTCAGAAAATCATTTTGGAAAACAAATATCAAGCAAAAAGCTTTTATTACAATCGTTATACTTTTGCAACACTTCAAGCATAGTTTTGCACAAGTTTTCTAACTTATAAAAAGATTGTTTTAAATGAAAAGAATTAGTTTAACACTTTTACTTATGCTAATGGTTCACTTGTATGCACTAGCACAAGTAACCACTTCAGGTATGAATGGCTTAGTTAAAGGCGGAAATGAACCATTAATTGGAGCCACAATCGTAGCTGTCCACATTCCATCTGGAACAAGTTACGGAACAGTAACCAATATGGACGGACGTTTTATTTTACAAGGAATGCGTACCGGTGGACCTTACAAAATTGATGTTTCCTATATAGGATTCAAAACTTCTGTTTACGAAGATATCACTCTTTCGTTAGGTGATAATTTCGTACTGAATGTTGACTTGAAAGAAGATCTCGGAGAACTCGACGAAGTTGTAGTAGTGGCTACCCGCTCAAAACTTTCTGGAACTAAAACAGGAGCTTCTACAAATATCAATAATAGGGATATGACTACATTACCATCAATCAGCCGTTCTCTATCCGACATAACCAAACTTTCTCCCTATGCAGGAAGTGGAAACTCTTTTGGCGGTAGAGATGCACGTATGAACAACATTACGATTGACGGTGCAAACTTAAATAATAACTTCGGACTTTCATCTGCTCCAATGCCGGGAGGTTCCAACCCAATCTCACTGGATGCTATCGAAGAACTTCAGGTAAATATAGCTCCTTTTGACGTACGTCAGGCAAACTTCATCGGTGCCGGAATCAATGCTATCACCAAAAGTGGTACTAATACTTTCAAAGGCACTGCCTATACGTATTTCAAGAACGAAAACATGAGAGGAAACAAGATTGACGGTGAAGATTTGGGAGAACGTCCAATAGAAGCTCATCGAACATACGGTTTTACGTTAGGAGGTCCTATCGTAAAAAACAAATTGTTCTTCTTTGTAAACGGTGAATATGAAGAATCTCCAAGTCCTATATTCAAATGGCGTTTATCTGAGGACGGTGTAGGAAGTGACGCTGATATGATTTCACGAGTTACAGCAGCCGATATGGAAGAATTTGCCAGTATTCTGCGTAACCAGTATAATTATGAACCAGGTTCGTATACCGACTATGATGCAGGTACATTTACAAACAAAATACTGGCACGTATAGACTGGAACATTAATATGAACAACAAGTTCACTATACGTTACAACTACACAAAAAACAAATACACCAACCCTACCAGCCAAAGTATGCCTTATAAAAATGTATCACACGGACACTATGGGGTTGCTTCTATGCCTTTCCGTAACAGCTGCTACGATATGAATAACCTGGTTCATTCGTTAACAGCCGAATTAAACAGTAACTTCGGAGGGAAAATGTCGAACCAAATTTTGGGTACCTATACAAAAATCGCCGATGAACGTGGCTCTGATTCATCCATATTCCCAATGGTAGATATTTTGAAAGACGGAGATATGTTCATGACTGCCGGTTACGAACTTTACACTTATAACAATGCAGTACACAACGATATTTGGACCATTACTGATAACTTTACCATGAACCTCGACAAGCATGTACTGACAGCTGGTCTTTCTTACGAACATCAGTATGTAGGCAACTCATTCATGGCTTGTGGTCTGGGGTATTACCGTTACAACAGCCTTGAGGACTTCAGAAATGGATCAGCACCTACTGTATACTCTCTGACCTACGGTTATGGAGGTGAAGACAAACCGGTAGCAGAGCTTTCTTTCGGACAGTTCTCGGCTTACTTGCAAGATATGTGGAGCATCACTCCTTATCTGAAAGTGACAGGTGGTATACGTATTGATGTACCTTCTTACTTAAACGATTTGCAGGAAAACAAAGTTGTATCAGGAATGACATTTGCAGGAGGAGCTAAAATCAATACTAGCCAATGGCCTTCGACAAAAGTAATGGTTTCTCCACGTATTGGATTCAACTGGGATGTATTGAAAGACAATACACTGCGCCTGCGTGGTGGTAGCGGACTTTTCACCGGACGTATTCCTTTCGTCTTCTTCACCAACATGCCTACCAACAGTGGTATGATTCAGAATACAGTAACAATTACTGATCCTACTATCTTGGCCAAACTGTCAGGTGGAGTTATTTCCAAAAACGAAGTCATTGCCCGACTGCTGGAACAATTTCCGCAAACTCCTGTAGAAAAAGCTCCTGGTACAGTAGCCGGAATCGATCCAGACTTCAAATTGCCACAGGTTTGGAAAAATACGCTGGCAGCCGACTTCAAACTGCCGCTTCCGTTTAATACAGAAATGACAGTAGAAGGTATCTACGCAAAGAACCTGAACGCAGTAATTCAGCAGAATGTAAACGTCATTCCTCTCAGCGACTCCAAGATGAAAAGATTTGCAGGTCCGGACAATCGTTATCTCTATCCGGGATCTACCGAAAGCCGTATCTACAAAGATATGTCGGGTGCATACATACTGACAAATACAACCAAAGGATACAGCTATAGTTTGAATGCTTCTTTAAGGATGAATCCGATAGAAAACCTGAACGCAATGCTGTCGTACACATATACCGGTTCGAAAGAAGTTTCGGGTAACCCTGGAGCACAGCCTAACGAACTCTGGCAGAATGTACCGACTGTAAACGGAGGTAACTATATGGAGCTTACCAACTCACAATATCTGACTCCGCACAAGGTAATCGCTTCGCTTTCATACCGCATTCCTTATGCCAAAAACTTTGCCACTTCTGTAAGCCTTTTCTACTCTGGATATAATGCAGGAAACTTCTCTTATATGTATGACGGTGATATGAATCAGGATGGCATCAATAATGACCTGATTTATATACCTAAGAGCAAAGACGAACTGACATTTGTCGATAAAAACGGATTTACAGCAGAACAGCAGGCTGAAGCTTTCTGGAATTATGTTAACCAGGATTCTTATCTGAAAAATCACAAAGGTGAATATGCTAAAGCATACTCAGCTCGTTATCCGTGGGTTAACCAGATAGACTTGAAGGTTGTGCAAGATTTTATTGTAAAAGCTGGAAAAACAACAAACACATTACAGGTTTCACTTGACATTTTCAACTTAGGAAACTTGTTGAAAGATACATGGGGAGTAACTAAAGTTCCTGTAAATAGCGGACGTATCTTGAAGTATGAAGGCGTAACAGCTGACAATGTACCGACTTTCTCTATGTATCAATCGGAAAACAAACTTCCTACTGAAACATTCTCTTACCTGAAAAACAGTTCTAACTGCTGGCAAATTCAGGTTGGTATACGATATATTTTCAACTGATTATTTTACTTTTCATGGAGTATTGCCGCTATGTGCTTAAAATGCACTCCCGGCAGTATTCCATTTTTTATTTCTCAACATGATAAAAAAACGTATTATATCTATTCTGCTTATTTTAGGACTGCTAGTCCCTGTAATGGGTAAAAGCAGAAAAGTGGTTATCAAAATTATGGAAACAACCGACGTTCACGGTAACTTCTTTGGATACAACTTCAAAGAAAATCACCCGCTGGAAGGAGGATTTCCCCAAGTATCTGCTTACGTCAATTCACAACGTGACAGTTTAGGCAAAGAAAACTGTATCTTAATCGATGCCGGTGATATTTTACAAGGACAGCCATGTGTGTATTATACAAACTTCATCGATACCAACAGTCCACACCTTACAAGTGAAACGATGAACTTCATGGGATACGATGCCGCAGCTTTTGGAAACCACGATATAGAAGCCGGACACCCTGTATTCAACCGCTGGGTAGCCGACTGCAAATTCCCTGTTCTAGGTGCAAACATCATATCCAAAGCAACCGGAGAACCTTATGCAAAGCCATATTGCATAATAGAACGAGAAGGAGTAAAAATAGCAATCTTAGGTATGGTTACTCCTGCTATCCCCATGTGGCTTCCCGAAAAACTCTGGCAGGGGCTACAGTTCGAAGACATGGTGAAAAGTGCAAGAAAATGGGTACCTCTTATTCTTGAAAAAGAAAAACCAGACGTCATGGTAGGATTGTTCCACTGTGGATTAAGATCACACGGACAAAACGGATACAATGAAAACCCTGCTGAAGAAATTGCATTAAATATTCCAGGCATGGATATAGTTTTCTACGGACACGATCATCAGGCATATTGCCAGCAAGTTACCAGCAAGGTCTCAGGAAACAAAGTGTGGCTCCTTAATGCGGGTGGAGAAACAGTAAACGTAGCAGAAGCCATACTGACTTGTACAGTAAGCAACGGTAAAGTAACCCAAAAGAAAATAGAAGGAAACATAGCTTCTGTAAAAGGTATAAAACCCGACGAAGCATTTATGAAGCACTTCAGCAAGAAACAAGATGAAGTACAGAAATTTGTATCAGAAGAAGTAGGCGTACTCGACAAGCCTATTTATGGTGCAGATTATTTCTTTGGAAACTCCACTATGGGAAATCTCATGCATCATGTTCAATTCAAGCAAATGAAAGCTGATATTTCGCTGGTAACTCCTTTGGTTTACGACGATGTTGTAAAACCTGGCAAAGTGGCTGTTAGAGATATTTTCATACTCTATCAATATGAAAATATGATAAACGTATTCGAATTGACAGGAAAAGAAGTACGTGACGCATTAGAATACTCTTATTCACGATGGGTAAATACAATGAAATCACCCGACGATCATGCACTGAACATCCATATGCAGGAAGGAAAGAAACCACGTTTCGGCACTGCAACTTTCTGCCTAATGTCGGCTGCAGGCATTTCTTATGAAGTAGACCTCAGCCAGCCTGTAGGAAAAAGGGTACGCATATTGAAGATGAAAGATGGCAGTTCATTCAGCCTGGAGAAAACTTACCGAGTAGCTGTCAACTCGTATGTAGGAAGCGGAGGATGCGGATTGCTAACTGAAGGAACCGGACTCTCCATGTCAGAACTCCGGAGCCGCATCAAAGAAACCTCTGATCATGAATTCCGCTATTACATAATTGATTTTTTCCGCTCTGCAAAAGGCGCACTTCAAATCCCTGCTCTGTCCGACTGGAAATTTGTTCCAGACTCTCTGGTTAAAAAAGCCCTGGAAACAGACCGTAAAATATTATTTGGAAAGAATTAAAAATGACAGCAAATTGGATTTAATGAATATACCTAAAAAAAACTCCCCTTGCTTTATCCCAAAGGAAAGCAAAGGGAGTTTTTACAAGAGTTTATTGTTATTAAAACTTGCTTGAACCGTCGAAACAGTGTGTACAAACTTTGCACTTCGGCAGACCGATAGCCTCTATCAGTGTTTCCAGTGTATTGAACTTTAATGATGTAAGTCCGAAGCGGGCACGGATGCGTTCTACCAGTTCCTTGTATTCAGGTGAGTCGGTAGTAGCATACTTGTCCAGCTTAGCATTTTCATCACCTTCTATTTCCTTAATGATACGGCGGGTAATCAGTTCCATATCGCTCTTTGAAGAAGTGAAACCGATAAACGGACAACCGTAAATCAGCGGCGGACAGGCAATACGCATGTGAACCTCTTTAGCTCCGTAATCGTACAACACATTCACATTGTCACGAAGCTGGGTACCGCGTACGATAGAGTCATCACAGAACAGAATACGCTTACCCTGCAACATGGCACGGTTGGGAATCAGTTTCATTTTTGCCACAAGCGAACGCATAGCCTGATTGCTGGGAGTAAAGCTACGTGGCCAGGTTGGTGTATATTTCGCAATGGCACGATGATAAGGAATACCCTTTCCTTCGGCATATCCCAATGCCATACCTACACCTGAATCGGGAATACCGCAGGCACAGTCCACTTCCGACTCATCGGTCTTACCCATTTTGTAACCGCTCATGAAACGAACTTCTTCTACATTACGTCCTTCGTAGCAAGATACCGGGAAACCATAATAAACCCACAGGAACGAGCAAATCTGCATGTCTTCATTCGGTTTGCGAAGCTGCTCCAGTCCGTCAGCACGCATACGGATAATTTCTCCCGGACCTACATAACGGTCGATTTCGTAATCCAGATTGGGCAGACTGCTTGATTCGCTGGTAGCTGCATAAGCACCATTTTTCTTTCCTATCACAATCGGAGTACGCCCCCACTTGTCGCGTGCCACGATAATGCCGTCTTCTGTCAGAATCAGCATCGAGCAGGAACCTTTGATTTTCTTGTAAACATTTTCAATACCGTCTACAAAATCTTTTCCCTGTACAATCAGCAATGCAATAAGCTCTGTCTGGTTTGTTTTTCCCAAACTCATTTCCGCAAAATGCATATTTGCATCGAGCAGATCTTTTTCAAGTTCAGCCACATTGTTGATCTTCGCAACCGTTACAATGGCGAATTTTCCAAGGTGAGAATTTATCATGATAGGCTGAGGATCGGTATCGCTGATTACACCTATACCCGACTTGCCTCTGAATTTTGGAAGTTCCGATTCAAACTTGGTGCGAAAATAAGAACTTTCCAGACTATGAATAGAACGAACGAAACCTTCGCCTTCCGAATATGTTGCCATACCGGCACGTTTCGTACCTAAATGTGAGTTATAATCCGTACCGTAAAATAAATCGGTTACGCATTCAGCCATTGAGACTGTACCGAAAAAACCACCCATTCCTTTTTTATTTTATAATTAATAGTTCGATTTTCGAGTGCAAAAATACGCAAAAGACAAGAAGTACAGAAGAATGCAATGCGAAATCTTAATACGGTATATTGAAAATTTTCACTTCAAATGTTTTACAGAAGACTAAAGATTCAGTATATTTGTTTTATTGCCTGCTTATTAACCTCTCTAATAATCAAACAAATGAGAAAGATCTCACTTACAAGGTCCGCGTTAGTTACCGGATGTATCCTTATCTCTTCCATACCGCTTCAAGGGAAAGCAAAAAATCTCTTTCAGGAGCAAGACAACCGGATTACTGGATTAATCGTTTCGAGAATCACAAATACTTTGATACACACCAAGCATCTGTATTCGACTCAGTCAACATAAAGGCTTTATTACAGCAGAAACAACCAAGCAATATTCCCGAAAAAGAATAAACCTAATAACGGAATCCATTTTCCGCTATCAGGATACATCATACCACAGGCATGATTGCTGATATAATGTTTTTTAACAAATAAACATAGGGGGATTCGGTTGCTTTGACGTTTATATGAAAAAGACATTAAAGACTTTCAGTCAAATCCGAGAAAACAATTATAAACCCAAACCATTACCAGTATGACAAAGATTATTTTACCACTAGACTTTCTTTTTTGGGGAGGCATGCAGACTGCCGCATGTGGCGATGAAGAACGAATGACTGAACCGACTGGTTCATCTGGCCTTCTGCCGAATCAGGGTAATCAGGAAATTCCTGCGAACGAATTGCAACAGTACATAGACTAAAATGTTAGTTTACAAACTGACATTTTGCATATTTTTCCCTTCGAGATTCGTTTCTTTTCAGCCTGCACCGAAGCCGATATTTTCAAAGGAACAATCTCGAAGAGATACTTCTCATAACCAACACGATAAGTAAAATTTTAACACTTTATGAAGAACAAAACAGCTCCTTCCAGAAACATTAAAGCACCTTTTTTAAGGGTTCTGTACATGTTACCGAAAGAGTCAGCCAACTTATCGAGTCATTTTTTTAATTTATCTCGATGTTTTTTTAATTTTCCACAATATTTTTCCAAAAACATGAGGGAGAAATACGCATAAAAACAGACTTTTCTTTTATCTTTTATGCAGGAATCTGAATAATTTTTCAGTTTTCACTAGCTTATTTTTCTCTCGAACAACAAAATTTGATACAGGCCATGTCAATAATCTTCCGTTTTTCCTAACAAACAGACAACCGTTATCGCTTTATGCTTTCTTTTGGAATCCGGTTGTACACCTACGGCAAAGCCTGACTGAAAAATTTTAATAAAAAAACTGGAAGTTTTTTAAACAAAAACAGAACAAGATTGTTTTATATGCAGAAGAATTAAAGAGGAAAACGATTAGACTAGACTAATTTTATGTACACAAATGTCACCGCTACAACACCGGTGACATTTTTTTTGCACTTAAATAAATTCTTCGGAGGGAATAAAAAAGAAAAAGGTTGGATTCATATTCCAACCTTTTCGAGCCTCTTGTCGGATTCGAACCAACGACCCCGAGATTACAAATCACGTGCTCTGGCCAACTGAGCTAAAGAGGCAGGTGGGCAAGCTTGCCATATCGCGCCGCTACAACCAACTACCTTTGCTGCGATCAAGCCCTGGAGGATTCGAAGGGAGCTGGCCGTATGGGACTTACCCATGTTATGTCTGCATCAGAGATTCATCATCGATGTTTCTCGATTGCGGGTGCAAAGGTACACATATTTTTCGAACCTGCAATACTTTGCCACAAAAAAATGCACAAAAATTGAAAGAAATACGTTTTTTACAAGTTTTATAGCCCGGAATATCTCCA
>DXLO01000048.1 GCA_019414665.1 Bacteroides sp.
ATTTTCTTACGGATATTTTTATTTTATCGGCTGAAAAACAGCCGATAAAATTGTCATGGCGGAAAATAGAATGCTTACTTATAATTTTTTTCTATATCCCTTTGTATAAGGACTGATAGCCTGCTACAAGAAAAATCTGACACGCTTTGTGTAGCGCGTTACATAAAGTGCGTCAAGTTATTTTTCAAAGGGTACACGAACAGACTTGAAATTGCGGAATGATATAACTATATCACTATTCACAGTTTCAAGGTAGTCTTTGGATCTTAGTCCTGCATGTCCGTTCTCCTGTTTTATTATTCCCTGCTTTAGCGTTTTCTATTCCTTTTTTATATACTTCTATTTATCGCTTTTCTGCTGCCGTGCAACCTGCCGTGGATTGAATTTTTCCGCAAAGGTAATCGCCAGTCCCAGTCATGTCAATGCCGGCATTCAGCCGCAAGTGAAGCGCAAAAATCTTCCTCTCCGCTGGTGAGCGTATTTTTCCTCTTCAGCCTTGCCAGATTGTTCCTGCCGCCTTTGGATGCAGAAAAAATCATCCCGGAGGTCGCAAACAGGCCAAACAGAGGGAAATAAAGAATATTTATAAACTAAGGTAACGGTAGGATTAACCACCTGCCACAAAAAGAATTTATTATGTTATACGTTCACACAATTGGTCGCATTGGCAAGGATTGCCAGGTTATTACTGGAGCACACGGTTCATTCATTGCATTTGATATTGCGGTAGATGACTATTCACATGGAAACAGCATCACTACTTGGGTAAGGGTACGGAGTAAGAAAGAGAACCATATTCGACTATCCGAATATCTTACCAAAGGACGGTTACTGCTCATTGAAGGGACACTTTCGGCTTCACTGTGGAAGGATAAGGATGAAAACTGTCAGATTCAACTATCCATTACGGCAGACGCATTGGAGTTCATCAATACCGGAAAGCGTGAGGGTACAACTTCAGAAGCAGAGAGTCCGACGGATGCCGCAAGCAATGCACCTGTACCACCGGTAGCTATGCCGCAAGAGGACAAGGAAGACTTGCCGTTCTGATGATGTGCATATAGTATTGAACAACAACAAATACTAAATGTAGTATTTACTAATTATAGTAAAGTAGGAAGTTAGTAAGTTAGCTATTACTGAAAGTAGTACTTACTACATTTAGTTTATTAGTATTTTAGTATAGTAGTAAATACTAAAATACTTTTTTTAGTAAAATAGTATATACTAATTATAGTATTTACTAAGAATAGTATTATCTTTGTATCGCATATAAAGACATCAAATTATGACAAAAATTATAGCTGTTTTGAATCATAAGGGTGGGGTTGGCAAGACAACTACCACCATCAATCTTGCCGCTGCTTTGCGACAGAAGAAAAAGCGTGTACTGGCTATCGACATGGACGGGCAGGCAAATCTTACAGAATCGTGTGGTCTCTCCATTGAGGAAGAACAAACGGTGTATGGGGCAATGAGAGGTGAATATCCCTTACCGGTTATCGAACTGGAGAACGGACTTGCTGTTGTGCCGTCCTGTCTCGACCTGTCGGCGGCAGAATCCGAACTGATAAACGAGCCGGGACGTGAGTTGATACTGAAAGGCCTGATTGCGAAATTGCTTGACAGTCGGAAGTTTGACTACATCCTGATTGACTGTCCACCTTCACTGGGCTTGCTGACACTCAATGCCCTTACCACAGCGGACCTTCTGATTATTCCGGTGCAGGCACAATTCCTCGCCATGCGCGGAATGGCGAAGATTACAAGCGTAATTGAGATTGTCAAGGAACGCCTGAACCCGAACCTGAGTATTGGTGGCATTGTTATTACCCAGTTTGACAAGCGCAAGACACTCAACAAGAGCGTAGCTGAAATTATCAATGACTCTTTCTGTGACAAAGTGTTCAAAACGATTGTACGGGACAATGTGGCACTGGCCGAAGCTCCTATAAAGGGAAAGAACGTCTTTGAGTACAATAAGAACTGCAATGGAGCCAAAGATTATATGGCTTTAGCACAAGAGGTTTTGAAATTAAAATAAGACAATATGGGCAAGAGTGATTTATTGAAAGACAGTATGAAAAGCGGACTGGACGGATTGCTGTCATCCACGAAGAAATCTCCGCAAAAGAAGGAAGCCACACCACTTAAAACTGAAAAAGAGCCTGCGGTACATTGCAATTTCGTTATCGACAAGAGTGTTCATACGCGTATGAAATTCCTTGCTATTGAGAAGAATATGTCATTGAGAGACATTGTAAATGAGGCGATGAAGGAGTATTTGGAAAAAAACGGTAAGTGAGGGTATGTTCCTCGCTTCCCGTTCTTTTAAATCTGTGACTTCTGTTAGTACGTTATGCCGATATGTATTGCTACATATCAGTCATTGACAACCCTTTGTATGACAGGGAATAACCTTTGAACTCTCCCGTTGCACGCATGAAAGCGGCTGCTTTCGCTTCCAGTTTTTCCATGTCGATATTTTCGGCCTTGCGTTTGACTTCGAAAAATGTCGCCGTATCGTCCAGTTCGTTTTCAGCTACTATGTCTATTTCGTTCTCACCCTTGCGGTCCCACCAGCCTCCGATACGCGTATAGACTTGCCGTTCTATCAGTACACGCTTAAAGTAACGTTCAAGCATCAGACCGCTGAAAGTTTCATAATCCCGACCTATAATCATCTTCACACTTCCATAGTTCTCTATCTCCAGCATATAGCTGTACTTGTAGATGAAGCGGAACCAGAACGTGAAAAAATTATCCTCGATGACATACCGGACATTCTTGGCGGAACTCTTCTCGAACAGCGGTTGCTTCTTCGATATGATTTCGTATTCTTTTTCCAGCTTGGTAAGATAACCGCCGATTTCCTTGCCTACCACGTTTTCAATTTCCGAACGGGATGTTTTTCCTCGTGCAATGGCCGATAGTATGGAGAAATAGATTCCGTAATCCTTGCCGAACTCTTCGATAAGAATCGCTTTACCCTCGCCCAAAAATATGGAGTCGGCCTTTATAATCTGGTCGAGCATAGTCGTTTTGGTTGTTGCTCCTGCATCCACGAGTAGTTGTACATACTTCGCCACACCGCCCGTGAAAGCGTACAATGCCAGCAGATCTTCCGCCGTGTAGCCGGGGTTGTATTCCGAAAGAATATCTTTCAGAACAGTTGGGGTAAACGGACGCACAGTCATAAAGCGCGACTGCCGGTTATACAACGGCTCTTTCTTATCTTTGAATATCTTTGTCATCATGGAATAAATCGAACCACAGACAATCAGGTTAATACGGGACTTCGGGCTGTATAGATCCCAGATGCGCTGCATATCGCTGAACACCGATTTGTTCACACGGAAAAACTCCTGGAACTCGTCGATAAAGAGTGTGATGGGACGTTCTGCCGAAAGTTTCATCAGGTACTCGAACACATCGGTGAAGTGTTCGGCCCGCCCCATGGTTGGGACTCCCAACTTGTTCTCTATTTCAAGCCGGTAATCCTCACACAAATCGCCTTCGGCTTTCCGGGCAACAAAGAAATAGAGAATCGGTTCGTCCTCGTATGCCTTCCACACGAGTGATGTCTTACCGATACGGCGACGTCCCGTTACCACTGTAAACTGAGCATTGTTTTTGGCCATTTCGCGAATCTTGCGAAGAGAGGCTATTTCTTCTGTCCTGTCAAAAAATCTCATATCCTTATCCTTTTTTATTGCCATTTCCGAAACGGCTGTTTCCGAAACGGCTGTTTCGTTACTGCAAAAATAATGCAAATTTCTGGTAAAACAGGCAATTGATACAGATTTATTTAGCGAAATGGCTCAAAGGATTTTTATCTGGTAAGTTCCATTCCTGTTTTACACTGTCTGGTCTTACGTCCTTCCGCTTGTCCCGTTGTATCGTTAATCATCCCTTTATAGTTCCATCCGTTTTACCATCCGCCTTTCAGCGTATTCTTCCTTTTCTATATTCTTTTAATGCCACTCATCCGGTCCATTCCTGCCATCACCGGTTGGTTTTCCAGACGCAAAGGTGGACTGCCGCGCTTGATTCCGTCGCTTTGAAGTGCATCTCCTATAAAATTCTTCCTTTCTGCGAAAGAGTAATTTTCCGGAAAAAGCGTCGGAAATCGCTTATTCGTCAGTCCTTGTAAAGCATCTGTAAATCCCAAGCGGTTCAGGCAGAAAAGAGAACCGAACAAAGGGAAAATAAAAAATTAAATATTAAAACCAATTAAATTTTTATGATTATGGAAGCAACAGCAATTCAATCAGTAGAGAAAAACATCACAATGGTAGCATTGGCAAACGTGCAGCCGAGCAATTACAACCCACGTAAGAATTTTGACGAAGCGAGCCTTGCAGAACTTTCCGAGAGTATTCGTCAGCAGGGTGTGTTACAGCCTATTGGAGTACGCCCAATAGAAGACAACCGCTTTGAGATTGTTTTTGGAGAACGCCGATATCGTGCCTCCCTCATGGCAGGATTGGAAGACATTCCGGCTGTCGTTATGGAAATTTCAGACGAAGTTGCCGAAGAAATGGCGGTAACTGAAAACCTCCAGCGCAAGGATGTTACCCCGATAGAGGAAGCAAATGCCTACCAAAAGCTCATTGATAGTGGTCGCCACGATGTGCAGTCTTTGGCGGTGCAGTTCGGTAAAAACGAAAGCTATATCCGCACACGCCTTAAATTCGTTTCCTTAATGCCCGAAATCGCACAGCTTTTGGAACAGGACGAAATCACAATCAGCGTAGCGAGCGAAATTTGCCGTTATGGGGAAGATATTCAGAAAGAGGTGTACAACAAGCATCTTAAAGAGGGGGTGCAGTACAATAGTTGGCGAGGAATGAAAGCCTCTGATGTTGCACGGAACATCGAACGGCAATATACCACCGACTTGGAGCGATACGCATTTGACAAGACCCTCTGTCTGTCGTGTCCTCACAATACAAATAATATGATGTTATTTTGCGAGGGTGGTTGCGGAAATTGCGCCAATCGTACTTGCCTTGCTGAAATGAATGCAGCATATCTCACGGAGAAAGCCGTGCGCCTTATGGAAGAACGCCCTGAGGTATCCCTCTGCTATGAAAGTTTCAACAGCAATGAAGCCGTAGTAGAACGTCTTACCGCCATGGGTTACGAAGTGGAAAGCCTTAACTATTATGCAAAGGCATATCCCGAACAGCCCGAAGCACCCCGAAAAGATGAGTACGACACCACCGAAGAATACGAACAGGCACAGAGCGAGTTCGAACAGGATTTGAACGATTACACGGAAGAATGCGAAGAAATCCGTACCCGAAGTGAAGCAGGTGAAATCATCCTTTATTTCCGTATTGAGAGCAAGGACATCGTACTCTGTTATGTTCCGAAAGTTACCTGTACTACCAATGACACAAAACAGGAGCAGACGCTTTCACCGGTAGAGAAGTTGGAAAAGCAAGACAAACGCAACAAGGAAATTGCCCTTGAAAAGACTGTAGAGGACACAAAAAAACAGATTTTGGAGGTTGATATGTCCGATTGCAAGTTTGGGCAAGACGAGGACAAGATGATTTATTTCTTCTTGCTATCATCCCTCCGCAAAGAGCATTTCGAAGCGGTAGGTATCGAGGAAAAAAAGCCTTATTCCTACCTTACAGATGAAGAAAAGATAAACATCATTGCCAACCTCACGAGCAAGCAGAAAGCGATTATTCGCAGGGATTTTCTAATTGCTAATTTCAAGAACGCATACGGCAACAATGCCATTGCATCCCTCTTGCTTGACTTCGCACAAAAACATATGCCCGACCTGTTGGCAGACATCAAGAACGGACATAATGAAGTGTATGAGAAGCGTCACCAACGTATCGAAGAGAAAAAAGCCGTTCTTTTGGTGCAGGAACAAGCAAAGCAGGAAGCGGAGCAATCTGACAAACAGCAATCCGAAGTAGGGATGCAGACCGAAGAACAGCCACAAGAGGAAGATATTGCAGCTTAACCATAATCAGTAACCAACGAATAGAGGGTAGAGTAATCTGTCCTCTATTCGTTCCTAATTTGTAATTAGATTAAGGTGAAGATGTTCACGGACAACTGCTCCAAACCGTTGTCGGGCGGCGTGTCTGCCGGGCAAACCCGCCATCCGCGCGATTATGCCTTTTCTATCCCATTTATAGCTACCTCCCGATACCCCGCCGCCACCCGTCTCCATTTATACCTATCAGTTTCCTCCTTTTTATCTTTTCCATCTTATTCCTTCTCCGGTCCCTTCCTGTCCTCGCCGGTTGGTTTTCCAGACGCGAAGGTGGACTGCCGCGCTTGATTCCATCGCTTTGAAGTGCATTTTTATAAAATTCTTCCTTTCTGTGAAAGAGTAATTTTCCAAAAAAGCGTTGGAAATAGCTTGTTCGTCAGTCCTGTAAAGCATCTGTAAATCCCAAGCGGTTCAGACAGAATATAGAACCGAACAGAGGGAAGAAAAATAAATCATCAAAATTTCATGACAATGGACAACATCAAAGAAAGCAAAGAGTACAAACTTGCCAAAGAATGGGAAATGGCAGTGAATAGTTTTAGTTTCAATCCCAAGCGTTTTGCAGCCGCTATACCTGATATGCACCCCACACTGCAACAGAGCCTCTATAGATTGTTTAAGGAGTGCATCATTGTGATGGCGGATGAGACACGTCGCTATGATGACCGCAATCGTGCATCACATGAAGAAGCAAAGTGTCTTATGGAATACCTCAAGACAAATGGAAAGCATATCCCATTAAAATAACAAGCGTATGAAAACACAAGAAGTACAATTTGGCGGCAATAACTATCCTTGCCGTGTGGTGGAATCCAACGAGGGTGAAGAACTCCTTATCGGCTCGATTACCTTGCTTGATGCCCTTCAGCCCGGTAGTTTCAACGATGAAAACGAAGGCTTCGCAAGCAAGGAAGCCGAAAGAATCTATGACGAGGTTTTCTTCTTTACCGACATGGCAAACCTGCGACTGACAGACGTAGAATTGGTTGCCGAACTGAAAAAGGACAACCCGGAATGGTTCGAATAAAAAAACAATAATCATCTTAAAAATAGCATAGTTATGGAAAAAGAGTATGTAATACAAATAGCACAGACCATTCAAGAGCAGTTGATAGGACTTACCCCTATGCCCGTCCTCATGTCATGGGGTATCGCAGAGTTTGCAGCCACCATCTTCAAAGACCTGCCTGCACTTCGTATCAAAGTAAACGGACTGTTACACATCGGATACGTCATTATTGCACTTAATGGGTCGGACTATTATGAGGTATATCTGTTGAAAGGCAAAGATGCAGAGTGTGTCAATGAAGAAGTTTGTTACAACGAGTTAGGGGATGTCATTGACAGGGCAATTGAATGCGGTACTGACAAAGAGGAATACGAAAAAATTGCCATCAGCAACTCACCCAATTATTAAGCAGGTAGCTCTCCTGATAAACCAGAAGAAGAGATTAGTTAGTAGTAAACCGCCAGTACGATTGTACTGACGGTTTTTGTTGTTTTTATTTACATTATATGTCAGACAGCCGGATTTTTATTTCGCGTTGCGCTTATTCTGAACGTCTTTTATCATCTCTTTCACATCTTGCCCCACTTGTACGAAGTTTTTATATAGGATGCGCTCCCGTTCCTCTCTCGACTTGAAAGTGTAGAACTTCGGCAGCGGCACATACGCCGCTTCTTCTTTCTTGATTTCTGCCATATCAAAATCTGTTTTGCAGAAGAACTTTGTAGTCTTGAACTCTTCCGATTCTTGAATATTCATTGAACCGCCCATACCTGTTTTCGTCTTCACAAAGTCCCGTGCCGTCTGACCGCATATCCATCCGGTTGCCATATCCGAGATTTTCGAGGCAGGCACAAGGTTATCCATATTCTCATTGAGATTGATACTTGTTTTGTCCCGGTCAATAGTCACGCCTTTTTTGACCTGGACCACCTTGCCGAAGATGTCATTGGACAACCATTCCAGCGTTTCTTTGGCACGTGCCGAGCCGCTTACCACATTACCTACCGTCGTAATGATCTTTTGCATACCTACCTTACCATAATCGGCTTCCAGTTGCGGTAGTTCCTGAAAGCCGAGCGTTACACTCACCTTATTGCTTCGCGCCGTACCTATCAGACGGTCTATTTTGTGAAAGTAAAGTGTCGGTAACTCGTCCACTATAATACTCACAGGAATATTTTTCCCCTGCCCGGTATTCACACGGGTAACGAGACGGTTTAGGATAAGAGCGTTCAATGCACCGATGATGGATTCCATTTCCGGGTCATTTGCAATCAGCAGGTAACTCGGATTCTTCGGGTCACTCACCTTCAGGTCGAAGTCATCGCCATCCCGGTGGAATATCCAGTAGCTCTCTTTGGTTGCCAGACGCGAGGTATAAACACGTAACGTGCCAATCATACCCTCCAATTGTTCCATTGCCTTATTTTTGAAAGCTGTCTGGAATGGACCAAGCAGCGGAGCAACCTCATTGTCAGTTTCCAGTACCTCGAAAATCGTCTGATAACTTTCATTCAAGAATGACAGAATATGTGGCATGTCCGAATACTTTCCCAGCCAGTAGGCAGGTTCCACGATATTGCCGCCTTCACGGTCGCGCACGATACCTGTCGGTTTCCAGAATTTGGTCTGCGGATCTTGCTGTCTTTCCGCATATAGAGGCTTGCCGTTGGCATCGTAGGGTTCACGTTCATAATTCACGAAGAAGTAGATACAAGCGGCAAGGAAGTTTACCGCCGAGGTTTGGAAGAACTGGTCGCTTCCGCCGCCTCCCTCTTTCTTACCCTTTTGTAGGCTTTCCAATAATGTTTCCGCCGTTTCGCTGGCCGCCGCAAGATTGTTGATGTACTTTGCCTGAATTGGATTCACCCGACGGCTGTACTCCACATCCACAAAATTAATCATGTTGAACTTGCACCCTTGGGGTACTCTGCCCAGTTTCTCGTTCTTCTTGTAATGGTAGTAGAGCTTGGTCGCCAATGTAGGAAACTTGTAGTCATACACCACCATGGCGAAACCTTTGGCCGAATGCTGTCGGATAAACGGCTCTATGATACTGAAAGTCTTACCCGATCCCGGTGTTCCAACTACCCATGTTCCTCGAAAGCAGTTGCTTACAGAAATCCACCCCTTACGGAATTTACCCTTATAGTAGTATCGCATGGGGATATTTACGCTGTATTCATTCTCGACTTTTTCTTCACATTGTTCAAAACTTTCATTCTCGAAGTTGAAACGGTCTTTCATCAATCCCTCCTTGATGAACTTTGAAATGTTGTCTAATGCGATATGTACCAGTACTACGCCAGCAATGGAGGCAATCATATAGAGAATGATATTCAGAGGTAAGGTATAAAGCCTTGTTTCCATCGTATGGCCGAACAGCCATACGGAGAGTACGAGCAGCAATAACCCACTCGTCAATGGATACACCACCTGCCGGCGTGCGTTGAACTCCAGATGCTTCTTGTTCCGCGTTCCGACACAAGTGATGCAGATAAGCAGTACCGTTGCGATTTTGCTGTACACAAGATTGCCGTCGTGGTAAATCATCCATTGTTTGATGCGTCCGTGAATGTCGGTCAGTATGCCGCCCCAGTGGTCGAGCATTGCAGGGTCAATGGCATATTCAAAGAACTCCAGCAGCACGGACACATATACCACTGTGCGGAATATTTTATAGAACCCTTGCAATTCCTTACTTTCTTCCATAAGTCAGTCTGTTATTAGTCCTTGTTTTCTACGATACCAATGATTACCTACTCTGATTACATCCATACCGAACCATGCACCATTCTCGTTCAGTTTTGTTTTTATCTTATCAAGTGTTACCGGACCGATACCCCAGATTTCCATGAGATATTGCTCGTTAAGATGAATCAGGTCTCCGATATATAATATTCCATGAGATTCAAGATGGCTTTTGATGGATGGGGTAATACCCAAACTGAATACCGGTTCCGAGAGATAGTGTACTTCTTCTGCCTGAATGTTATTCAGGGCTATTTCAAGCCCCACTTTGATTCTTTTGAGAGAATCAAGGCGTTCTTGCATCTTTTGGATGACAAGCTCGTCTTGCTGTATCTCATTGCGTAATTGGGTTGCTCTCTTTACAAGTTCGGCATTACTTCTTTTCAACTCTCCGTTAATATCCGCCATTGACAGATTACTTGTTTCAAGCTCGTTTCGTGTGCGGTCTAATTGCGTAACAAGTTCCTCCAGTCTGTCGGCATGACGCTTCAAGATTGAATTTTTTTCATTATCGGCAGTCATTTCGTCCAAAAGGTAGCCGAACCTTTTAATTTGAAAATTAATATCTTCTTTATCCGATGCTATGGAATCTGCGAGTTTTGCCAGTATTTGTCGGCATGAATTACCTTTCATGGACTTATACATGAGGACAATTCCCAATATCATCAATGCTATGCTGAAAAATATATCCGTATCTTTCATATCTTTCTATCTTTTATTCGTTTATGGTAATTATGGGGCGTACTCTGTGCGCCTGTACTTTAGGTGTTTCCTGCATTGCGCCGCTCCCCATGGAATAGAGCCATGCCTTGGCTGTCTGTTGCTTTTCGACTTCTGTGGATGTCCAGTACCAACAGTCGTTTTCATCCAGTGGTAACGGCTCACCGCCACATTGTTCGATGACAGGGTTGATTATCTTTCGCATGGTGTAGAGCAGCCGCATCTCTGCCACGGACGGTACATAGGCACTCTGCCCGTACCGCCATAGGTCGAAAACCGCTTCTGCCATTGGCGAAGCGGTTTCTTGTGTATCATACAGTGCGAATGTATTCTCATTGCCATCATAAGCCATGATGTCAGCCGATGTGCCTTGTGCGATGCCGAGGCTGTCGGCGAATGCCTGTGGAGCAATGTCCCACAGGTAAACTGCATAACCGTCCCCCTCCGTATCTCCGCGTTTTTCGGTATCGAAGACCACCGCTATCGCTTTTTTCCCCGATTGTTCATATTGTGCGTAAGGCAAGGCTGTTCCATCCTCGCAGAGGATATGTCCTGGACGAACTGCTGTATCGGGTACGTCTATATGCGTGTCACAGGCAGCGCAAAGCACGGCAGCCGTTGCCGCTGCCACCAAATGTATCTTTCGTATCATATTGCTTTCTTTTTTGTTTCCCTATTTTATAGGTAGTTTCACACCCAGCACGGCACCTGCTCGCAGCACGTCCGCACCTTTTATCATCACATCGCTTTTCACTTGCCAATACAGTGTCCATCCGGCCCGTAGCACATAGTTGTGTTCGTAACCGAAGTGCAGGCCACCGAGGAACTTATTCATGTCGCTTCCGGCTGAAGCTCCGATACGCAGACTGCCATAGTGGTTGCGTCCCCGCGTCATGCACGGCTTGTAGGCCACGCCAAAACCGTAGCTGCGGTAGTTTCGCCAAAATGATTCCGGGCAGATATGCCCGCACGAAGCGCACTCTGCCCATTGTAGATAGCCGTTGACGAAGAACTCCCACGTATGGCGATAGTTCATTTCGTGTTCGTAGGCGAGCGTTATATCCATGCCGTTCTTGTAGAGTAGCCCTGTGCCAAGCGAGAGGCGTCCGCTACCTTGTTGTGCATTTGCACTTGCAGCGATACACACGCAGGTAATTATCACGATGATTGTCTTTTTCATAGTCATTCCTCCTCCAATAAATCTGCATGGAACGAATCTGCCGCCAGTATATCCTCATAGTCGATGTTCAGACTGATGTTACGGCCACTAATCTGTTTCTCCGTCATTTCGATGGTCAGTAGCTTGTTATTGGGAAAGGTCATCTTTTTCACGACAATCACATTCCGATAGCCGTGTCTGAATGTCTTGCCCGATTCCAGAACCAGGGCAGGTGTCAGTTCGATAGTCTGTGCGTTGGTTGCCTTGGCGAGTTTCTTGTCTGTCAGCTTTATCCGTATCTCATCAATGTCAAAACGGATGTTCGTCTTGTTCTCGATGGAAAAGTCTATGAAGAAGTAGTCACCCACCGAATAGATATTGTTCAGACGCATCACCATGCGGTGTGCTTTGGTAGCTACGTTGCGGATTTTTGCAGGTGAGTTCCAGATGCGCCGTGCATGATGTGTCATGTCGGCAGTGGACATTGAGACTGCCGGATTGTTGTACGCATTACGCTCTTGTAGCAATATCTCCTTATCTGTTACTGCCTCTTTCATCCTTGTGGTATAAATCAGTGCGTATTGTGTGCGGTATCGTTCCGTCACAATGGTGACGATGGCGAGTATTTCACCATCCTCGTGTCCGCTTTCCTTGGGCTTTAGGCGAATGATGTTGTCAATGGGCTGATCGCCCGCCACCTTGTCAGTGGAAATATCCACGAAACGCACCGGTTCCGATGCCGTGATGACAGTTGTTATCTGTTCGTTCACCGTCAGTTGTTCCATTTCTTCGTAGGTAGTTTGTGCGTTAGCTTTCGGTAAAATGGAAATACCTGATAGAAGCATAATGCCAAATAAATTCCTTTTCATACGTAAATATTAAGCGTCCTACACACAAAGTAGGACAGGTTTATACTA
>DXLO01000049.1 GCA_019414665.1 Bacteroides sp.
GGACAGCAAGTTGTGTTTTCGTTTAACGAAAACAGGACGGTTTAACGGAGAATACACCGATAAACCGTTACTTATTTCAAGCTCCAGCGTCGCTTTTTACATATCTAACTATAATTCATTTGAAATCACAAAACAGATTGAACCGAATGTGGTTAGTTTGTCTGTTTATTTCATGTCCGAATCATTAGTATGCTATGTTGCAAAGTTCGTATTCATTATGAAAAAATCCGCTTACGAGAACAAGATATTCAGGTAATTTGCCATCCTTTCCCCAAAGAAGTTCGATGTTAAAAAGTTCAGAAAGCGTTTTGGCTATGTCAAATCCGAAGGCTTCGAGTGACGGACGCACTTTTTCCGGGTGTCGGCATGGTGTGCCGCAGTTACGCGTACACTCGTTATCTGAGCAGTGAAGACATTTACCTATATAGGCAAATGAACGCCCTCCATATTTCCGTTCCATATCCAATAATTCGCTCTCGATTCGTATCCGTTCCGGTAAAATGAGTTTTTGTGTATATTCAATCGGAATATCTTTGTCTTCAGGGATTATCTTCGTTGCCATAAGATGTGCATACTTGTATTGTCGGAGAAACGATTCCGTATCAAAATCAAATGGAGGACACCCCCAACTTTTACCGTAATTGGTACATTGTTTGCAAAGTTCAAGAAAATGTAGTTCGTCACGAAATTCGGCGATGTATCCTTCAACAGTGATGTCTGAAGTAAAATTTTCTACAGTGTATATACTCATTGTTTCAAAATCATTGTACCGCATAAGGAGTCGAAACGGATGTTTTCATTTTGGAAAAGTCTGTCAATGTATCCGCTTTTCTGCATTTCAGACGCGGTCAAGCAACTTAAATTCGGGGTATCTAACAATGCTATCGAATCGCACATGGACAACGCGATGTCAAGTTCATGTGTCGAGAACATGATACATTTTTTCTCGTCGTGGACAAGCCTACGAAGCAACGCCACAAGTTCGTAGCGATTAGGCATGTCAAGAAAGGAAGTCGGTTCATCAAGGAGAATGATAGGAGTATCCTGTGCCAATGCACGAGCAATCATCACACGCTGGCATTCGCCATCCGACATTTTATCCATCGTGCGGTTTGCATAAGCCTCCATTCCCACCGAAATGAGCGATTGCATGACTATCTCCTTATCTGTTTCTTGCATCCTACCTATCCAGTTGGTATAAGGAGCACGGCCTATGGCTACGACATCCTTGCACCGCAGGTTGGCGATGCGCGTGCGCTCGGTCGTGACGACAGCCAGCGTTTTTGCCATATCTTCGGTTTTCATGCAGGCGATGTCGTGCCCGTCGAGAATGATTTTTCCGGAATAACACCGGTTCAGACCGGCTATGGCGCGGAGCAACGTCGATTTTCCTGTCCCGTTTCTTCCGATAAGGGCTGTCAGTTGACCTTTTTTTATCGTGGCATTTACCTCGTGGAGCAACGAGTTTTCTTTGTAACCTATGGAAAAATGCTGTAATTCTATCATGCGGTGATGGATTTGTTGCGTAAAACCACCCATACGACGATTGGGATTCCCAATAGAGCTGTAATGGCGTTGATCGGCAAGGTGAATATTTTAGAAATGATGTCGCAAAGAAGCAATATCGATGCTCCCGAAAGAATTGTTCCGGGCAGAAGGACATGATGATCGCTATTTTGGAAAAGCATTCTTGTGACATGAGGCATAGCGAGACCTATGAAACCTATCGGACCGCAAAAAGCGGTTATCGTTCCGGCGAGCAGCGTTGTCGAGAGAAACAACAGGCTGCGTGAACGCCGAATATTCAGTCCCATTGTTACGGCATATTCCTCTCCGAACAGCAGGAGGTTAAGCGGTTTGATGGTCAGTACCGCCAACAGCAGTCCGGCAAACACCGATGGAACAAGAATCAGAAGTTGTCCGGAGGTGACGTCACCCAAAGCCCCCATCGTCCAAATGACAAAGGCTTTCAGCGATTCCTCTTTGCTGAGGTACTGCAATATCTGCACGACAGCACCTACGCCCGATGAGAACATCATGCCCAGAATCAGGATTACCATGATGTCTTTTATTCGCTGTCCGACGGCAGTTATCACGAGCAACACGACAGCCGCACCCACCCACGCTGCTCCGGCAATGCCTATTGATGAACCGATCCCGGCAAGTACCACAAGTGCCACACCGAGACTTGCACCGGAACTGATGCCAAGGACATAGGGACCGGCAAGAGGATTACGGAAGAGGGTCTGCATCTGAAGACCGCTGACCGATAAGGCAGCCCCGGCCAACAGTGCCACTATAGCTTTTATGAGGCGTATGTTGAGTACGATTTTTTCCGTGGCACGGGAACAATTTCCCCCGGTCAGTGCTGCCCATACATCGCGGATCGGAATGTTGACAGCTCCCACGGCCAAGTCCAGTAAAAAAAGACCGACCGTGAGCGTAATCAATATGGAGAATAATATAGTCGAACGGGAACGCATCTATTTCAGTTGCTTGTAATACACACACTCTTCCTGCACCAGTTCAGGATGGAATATCTTCACGAGGTCGCGGAGCACGATGTCAGGATTCACGACGGCAGACTCGTAATAGTCGTTACCCCCGGCTGTGTTGGTACGGGCGTTGTTGTTATACACCTCTCCATTTTTGAAACATCGGGTATCGGTGAATTTCGGACATGATGCCTTCAAGTCGTCAAGGGAGTTCGCCATTCCCACGTTCAGCCACATGTCCGCATCCGACGCGAGCAGATATGCTTCTTCTAAGTCAATGGGGATAGAAGCGTTTCCCGTGTTCTTCTGGTAGATATAGCGGCCTCCCGCATCAGTAATCAAGCGGGCTACATAACTTTGGGTTGAAGGCATGAACCACGAGTCGCCATAGGGAACATTAAGCATAACCGAAGGAGTGCCGAGGGTACTGTCGGCCACTTTCTTTTTCAAGGCGTTGTATCTGACCGGGATTGCGGCAAAGGCTTTTTCACCCTTCTCACGTTTTCCTGTGACTTCTGAAAGCACTACCATCCATTCGGCCTTGCCGAGAGGCGACTCTTCAAGATAATCGCCGACATACATGAACGGTATGTCGAGTTCTTCGAGTTTGCTTTCCATTGCGCTTGCGCCGTTCACCCCATAGAGCAGAACGAGGTCGGGATCGAGCGAGAGCAGCAACTCGTAGTTGATGTTCCCTTCATAGCCGACATCGCCAATACTGTCGCGGCGGGCTTGGATGTCTGGGTTGGAAATGTAGTCGATTCCCGAAACGCCGGTTATACACCGGACTTCACCGATTGCGTCAAGCATGGCGATATGAGTGGAAGACATCGCCACGATGCGTTTGGCGTCTCCTTTGAGTACCTGTCCTGCAAACCCTTCGGGAACCTCTTCACCGTTGCGGACGATAAACAGCCATGTGGTTACACTGTCCGCTCCCTGCCAGGGATTCCTGACGGTTATCAGTACGCTTTCCTTCCCGCCCGCCCCTTTGATGTCGAAGCCGGAGGCATATTCGGGAGCATAAAGCAGCAGGTTGAAATCATTGATTTTTGAGCTTTTGTTGTGGCAGCCTGTAAATGCCAGAGAAAGCAACAAAATCAGGCTTAAATTCTTTAATGCGTTCATATTGATGCAGATTATCGTTTACTATTTTTGTTTTTTCCGAACTTGGGTGTTATGCCGATGAATATCTCGAAATTGATGCCCGGCATGGGACGGGACAATACGGAAAGGTATTCTTCATCGAACAGGTTGTTGATGCTGCCCTTTAGCGACAGATCGGCCCATCGGAAAGAGAGCTGTTTTTCCAGTGTCACGTTATTCATGAAGTAAGGGGGCAGATAGCCCGTCAGGGTATAGTCATTACTCGACATGGTATAACGCTGGCTGTAATAACACCATTTGTAAAGCAGGCTCCATGTCCGCCATGACAGACGTCCGGTCACCGTTGCGGAAAACTCCGGCACGTATGGCAACTGTTTGCCGACGGATTGGTCTGCCGGACTCATCGGTTCGCTCTCGTTGATCGAGGGAGTCCACGAGAAAGTTCCGTTCATATCCAGTTTCCAGTCCTTTCCGAGCATTATATCAAGGTGGGCGTTGGTCTCTGCCCCGTAAGCATGTACCTTTTTGAGGTTTCTGGGGGAGAAGAATCCCTTGGTTGTGGGTAGCCAGATGATCCAGTCGTCGATGTGCGAATCGAACCAGTTGATACCACCGCTCAAAGCATATACATTTTCTTTCCCCACCGAGAACGACAACCCCACGTCGTATGTGAAGCCGTGCTCGCTTTTCAGGTCGGGATTACCGCCCGGCAGAAAATAGAGGTCGTTCAGCGTGGGAAAACGGTAGTTCCGGGAGATGGATGCTTTCGCCACGATATTGCCTTTTTTCGACAGTACCCCGTCGATGAAGAAAGCCGGGATAACCGGGGCCCATTCCGTACCGAACATATCCTCGCGAAGGACAAGCGAGGCGGCAAAACGATCGACAGGCCGCCATTTCGCAGAAACGGAACCGGAAAACTCGACACGTCCCTTGTCATACCCGACAACAGCCTTGTTACCTTCCTGCGAGATGATATTTTTGTCCGCGCTTTCCACCAAATGCTGGTGTACGGAAACACCGGCCGTGAACAGCCATTTCTCTGAAGGAGCATAATCCCCGTCCGCACTTCCGTAGAACGTGTTAATCTTACTGCGTGAGCGGGTCATCGAAGCCATTTCGCCGTTTCCCTTGTCCCGCTTGTAATCATAGGCCATCCATGTGTGTATATAGCCGCCTTTTACACCGACCTTCCATTTCTCCCGCACGCGATCCCACGAGAGGACGCCGCGAAACGTCTGCTCCCTTTGGCGGTTCTCGAAGTCCATGTCGTTCCCGTAATCCGTGCTGAGCATCGCCAGTTCCCGGTTGGAATTGATATACCAGGCGTTTAGCCCGAACTTGTCGCCTTCGCCCGTGTTATAATAAATTTCCTGCAAGACGTGCAGATCCTTATAAGCCCCGCTGCGGTTGCGTTCCGTCGGGTAATAGGAACCGATGATGTTCTTGTCCTCGTCATAGATGTTTTCCTTCTTGTCCCGGTTTCGGTATTTGTAGTCGTTGGGGGAAGAGGAATACACCACACGGGTGGAGGACTGCCAGTGTTTGTCACCGTAGGTCAGGCGGAGAAACTCGTCGAACGTGCTGAACGCCCCCACTCCCTGCACGTACTGCAACCCGAACCCTTCATGGTTGGCCGGAGAAGTGGAGAGCCTGACCAGACCACCCAAGCCGCCGCCCGTTTCGTTTACCGATGACGTTCCGTGCAGCAGCGAGGCATCATCGATAAAGTAAGAAGGGATGGTGGAAAAATCCGTCATGCCCAGCATCGGGTTGTTAATGCGCATACCATTCCACGTCACTTGGGTATGCGAGGGAGAGGTACCCCGGAAAGCCACGGTGGATAACGTGGCGCGTCCGTAGTTCTTGACAAAAACGGATGAGTTGAATGTCAGCACATCGGCCATAGACAAGGCGATGTTCTCTTTCATGGCGATGGAATCGAAACGGGTTCGTTGCACGCCTATATCCTTCATAGGTCGTTTGCCCACCACCGTAACCTCCGGAATACGTAGTACCCTTTTGGTAATGCTGACGGAATTTTTCTGCTGGGCGGCAAGCAGAAAGGGCAGGCTTACCCCCACGAACAATAGAATAAGATGTCTTTTCATTTTTGTCCTCCTTCCTCGTTATTTCCAGCAGAAAGCTCCCGGAATGATTCCCACGTAAAATTCATCGATCAGCTTGCCTTGCGGCGAATAGCGATACACGATACCTTGTTGCTGGTAATCAATAGCGTCGGCCACATATACCTCCCCGTTGTTGGGATTGACCGTAAGGCCGTAGTATTTGGTGTCCCGAAACTCCAGAAAAGGCCGGACGGGAACACGGTCGGCTTCCACCGGCATTCGCCAAATATCGTTGTTGATCCAGTAAAGTGTATCCCGTGTACCGTTGAGCTGGACTTCCGAAGGCCAGTCGCCCAGCTTAAACTTGAACTGTTTCTCTACGGTGAAAGTCTCGGCGTCTATACGATAGAGAGACGGTGCCTCGTAACCGTATGGGCTGCCCTCGTAACCGCCATCCGTGATGGTCCACATCTTGTTGTATTTGTCCATGACCAGCGAAGTAGGTTGTATGCCGATGGTCAGTTCGTCCACGACCTTGTCCGTCTCCGTGTCGATTTTCAGGATGCGGTTCTGGTACGACCAGCAGTTCACATAGACGTACTTGCCGTATTGTACCATTTGTTCGGTGGAACCCGATTCCATGTCCATGTCTGGACATTCGATATAGCCGGTAATCTCGTATGTCTTGGGGTTGATGATGAAGATACGGTAGTCCCATATCTGCGTCACATAGGCTTTCTCATCCGACAGAAAATGGATATACCGGGGTGAGGTGAAACCTGTGATACGGCCCACTTCCTTGAAAGTATTGATGTCGATGGCGAAAATCACATGCGAGTTGTTCACCACGATCCAGCCTATACCGTCCCGGATAACCATAGACTGGGCCACATCGCCCAACTTGAACCCGTTGGCACGGTAAAACACTTCATTCTCCACTTCGCACGTGGCGGGATCGTAGTAGGAAAGCGTGGCATTGCTGTACTGGAAATTCCCCTCGTTGGTAATGAAAAGACCAGAGGCCGATACAGAGAAATCTTCCATCTCTCCGTAATCCCATTTCATGCAACTGCCGAAAACTGGCAGGCAGAAAAGAAAAAGGCAAATCCGTTGTATTGTTCTGCTCATTGTCATTCGGATAAAAAAGAGTACCCGAATCATTACGGGTACTCTGGTTAAGGTATAAGGTTTAATCCTGCTGCGTATATTGTTTGTCCTTCATATTTTGGAAGGTTGGGTTATACCCACATTTCGTCACGCTCCAACTTTCCCCCGTAATCATTCCGTTTTCTATAAACTTGCCGAAGAAAGTGTAGTCGGTAAATTTCGTCAAACCGTCAAAAACAACCCCATGCAAGGTCTCCAACTTCTCCATGGAAAGTGTTTCCTGAGAAAGAGAAGTCGCACTTTTTATCTGTAGCGTACCATCTATAGTCTGTAATTTATCACAAGTAATGCCTGTTGCTTTATTAACGAACAACCCTTCACCTCCTACGTGAAGCAATTCCGGAATATCCAGCGATTTACTTTGTAAAGATATTGCTAACGAACCCTCTCCCTCTTTATAATATACAGGAGAAGCTGAACAACAAACTTTGGATAGTAAGGGCAAGTTACAACTGGTAAAATTTCCAGATAAATAGAACTGTCCTCCCACTTCTTTCAAGACTGGCATTGTGATTGAAGCAAACATGGGTATTTGGATATATCCATATCCATCTATGATTTCCAAGTCGGGAAATTTGGCATTGCTTCGCATTTGGCCTGTCACATTTAGATTTCCATATACATGTTGAATTGTCGATATGGTATAATCGGTATTGTTGGTGGTTGGCTTACAAGTGAAGTCTTTGATATTCTTGAACGTGATTTCAGGGAACTTATTATTCGTGAGACTGGTGATGACAAAATTTACATTTGACAAATCTTCGGCTGTTTCAATTTTGGAGAGCTGCACCTTGTTTATAATTTCAATCTGGGGCGCTGTTTCTCCGAAGGTTTCAAATCGGGCGTTCGGCAACAGCAGTGTTCCGCTCACATCTTCAAGATAATCCAGCGTGATGCTTCCAAGTGTGGTGATCTTGCTCCAGTCGGGAAGTTGTTTGAGTGCCGTGAAATTCTTTATCTTTATCTGTCCCTTTATCGTTGTCAGTTTGTCCATTCCACCGAAAGCCTGAAGCACGTCATTTCGTTGGGGAACAAAACTACCGGTAGGAGGAGCTTCCATATTGGCTTCCATAATAATACTTCCGTTTACTGTTTCGATTTCCGGAAGGTTGATGGTTTCCAACATCACGGGGACGGTATGGAAATCAAGGCCACCGGTCTCTTTCAGCTTAAGGAAGCTCATGGAAGTCAGCTTGGCAAGATTGTTTACGGACAAGACCCCTCCGACACTTGTCAGTTCCGGTATTTCCAAAGACGCAATCGAACCGGCTGCTGTGTTCTCTTCATTGAGTCCTTGAAGATTCAGATCCTGACCTACAGTAGTCAGAACCGGAAACTCAAAACTCTGTAACGACGACGCATTGAACATCACGCTTCCTTCAATAGTTGCCAGTTTCTCGAATAGGACATACGTCACTTGGTCGTTATATACCGATATGTCTCCGGAGAGCGTTTCCAATGCTTTCATGGAAATCATGTGAAGTTCCGTAGCTTTCGAGGCGACATCGGTCGAACCTACCTGTAAACCTCCGGCAGAAACGATATTATCCAACCCTGTCAAGTCTGCACCGTTGTAACTGTTACGAATGACAATGTTGCCAGTAACCTCTTTCAAAGATGCCAATGCAGATATGTCAGTGATTTTTTCTGCCTCTTCCGCATCAGAGCCGATAATCAGGTTCCCTTTGACAACGGTTGTTTTGGTTGCGGCAAAAGAAGCTACCTCCTCGGTGGTCTTCAACTCCACATCTCCGTCAGATTCTATCTCGCTTTTCACGACCTTATAGGTATATTCGCGGGCATCTCCGTTATAGGATGTCACCCGGAAGGTTCGTTCGTTATCCCAGTCCGTTACCGTTTCAGGATCAGGTATGATTGTTGCAGAAGTTGTGTACTTGAATTCCACTTCGGCGTTGTTCAGCGATACCGTATAGGGAACGGTTATTGTTACTGTATTGTCCGTAATGTCGGCCGTGTACGATTTCCCGTCCACGGTCATCACGACCGATGTGATGAAATTTTCATCTGCATCTTCAGGTATAATTTCATCGTTTTTGTCACACGCTCCCAAAAAGAACAAGGATAGGAGCATGGGAAGAAAATAAATTTTCATACTTGTAATTTTTATTATTTGGTTAGATCCTCAAAAGAAAATACCTCCGTAGAAACTTCGCCCAGCCAGCCGCTTTTGGCCAGAACACCGCATTGTATTTTGATAAAGTCAATATATTGCAGATTGGCTTCCGTTCCATCGGCATGGATGGCATTGGAAATTTTGAAACCGTTCCTTTGTCCGCTTCCATCCACCGTACTGCCGCCTTCTATCTGGTCGTTTCCGAAATTATCCACGTACCCCCAGTCATAACTCTGATTATCCCAATAACCGGTTTGAGAATCTTGGGTGTTGCGGGCGGCCAGACAAGTGCCTGTCAGGGTATAACTGTTTTCCGAAATCCAAGCCGGATAATAATAGTCTTGTGTATGATAAGCGGACAGATAGTCTACCCAGCCGTTTCTACCGTCGGAACTGATCCATTGGACATCCATTTTTTTGCCTTCCGGACGGTAATAGGTCACTTCAAAATTCTGTATTGTTTCTTCCTTGCCTGCTTCAGATCCTTTCAGTTCGTACCACTCGTCATCCGGCAATCCGTTTCCGTTTATATCTTGCATGACCCATACGATACCCGGTTCGGAACTGCCGTCAAAGGCGTTCCCCTGAACACAGAAATCATATTGGTTACCCGAATTGGGAATACTGTGGTCGAAGCCGACGATGATATAACCCCCGAAAGAACCTAAAGAGACGTGCAGTTTGTCTTTCAAACGCTGTGTTGCCCATGCGACAGCCGCTTCAGGGGATGTTTCGTTGCCGGTCATACCGCCTATCGTGCTCGTCTCGTTGATAAATTGGCCGGGAGCTGGGGTATATTCATAGACTTTATTCCAGAGCTTGGAACTTCCCGAAGCCCGGAAGCCGTCTTGTTCCTTTTTGTCCACACAAACGACTTTTACGGTGGCAGTGACAGCCGTTTTCCCTTTGTCGATATTCCTGCTTATTTTTTCCGTCGGTGTGTCTTCCGACACAGTACAGGAGACGGTGTATTCTCCGGGTGCGGACGGCGTGAACTTGAACATGCGTTCCACTTCTCCTTCCATGACCTGACCGTCCACACTCCACTCAAAACGGGGATTGTCGAAATACTCCAACAACGGACGCAGGAAAACAGGACGGTCGGCAAAAGTGTACCTGTCCGTGGATGTTTGCAGGTAAGACGGGGTCGGGAATTTGACAACGTAGGGCATCGTTTCCACGACCTCTACGCTTACGTCTTTCGTTGTTGTCCCATCTATATTGGAAGCGTTGATTGTCACCGTATAAACACCGAGTTCTTTTTCATTGAAAGTATAAGTATTCTCGGTGGAAACGATTTTTCCTTCCCGTACCCATTCGATTTTGAACCCTTCGACATCCGAATGCTGAATATCGGGAGTAAATGTGTAATCGGTATTCCGGACGACTTTTAGCCCCTGCGAAGGTAGTGCCAGTGAGATGACCGGAGGGGTGAGTTCTTTCACTTCTACTTTCAGTTCCTCTTCGGCATAACCTTCCGCATTGTCTACTCTTAGTTTGACATAAAAATCCCCGCATTCATTCCATGTACGTTGAAGAGACGGACCCGAAGAAACCAGCGTACCGTCTATCGTCCAAGCAAAAAGAGCATCTTCAACATTCTGGTATGTCGGGGCGATAGTCAATTCGTGATCGACCTTGACAGTGTAAATACCGGTCTCGCTGTCAAGTTCTATTATAGGTTGTCCTCCTACTTCTTCGGTAATGACTTCATCCTTGTTGCAGGAGGTGAACAGCATACAGGCAGAAATAATAAAATAGTGAAAACGATGCATGATGTGTGGATTTTAGAAAAATAACAGGGATACCCCCGACAGAAGGGATATCCTTGTATTCTTTTTATTGTATGGTGATATCATCAATACAGATATAAGCCGGAGTATTCAAACCGTATGCTCCCGAATCCGAACCCTCGAAGTTGAATTTCACACTTTGCACCCCTTCGGCATTGATTTCCCAATAATCCCATGTCGTGATAGGATCAACCTGTTGTTGGCCGTTACGATAATCGGCTAAAAGACGTTTGTAAGTGCGGATCAGACCGCCATTCACATCATAACATTCCAGATTCACTTGGAAATACCCTTTCATCTCTTTCAGAGGAGTCGCTACCCCCGTAGAACCGAACTGATTACCATAAGTAATGACACCATAAGTGTATGAGGTGTTGCAGATCCACAGGCCGACCAATTTCCGGGGAACATTGAAATAAAATTCTGGTTTAGCCATCCATGCCTGATTGTAAGCATCCACATATCCGTAAACGACACCGAAATTGGAACCGCTGTGCCCGGCTTCCTTATTCTGTCCTTCCGCTTCCACCGCAGTGTTATAGACAGAACATTGGTTTAGATAAGAATACCACCAGTCTCCGGTATTTCCCGACTGATTGGAGCGGATGTTCCAGTTGGAAAGTGCGATGCCGCCGCTGGAATACTCTGTGCTTCCACCTACAGTATTAAACATTGAAAGGAAGAGATATTCTTCCGGAGTATTGTCGTAAATGGTGGTTACTTGAGGATACCCTTGGTACGAATAAAGATTTTCTCCGGCCGAGGTAGGTCCTGCTAACATGCCGGGATCGAAATCATCGAAAGTGATAGTTAAAGTACCGTCCGGATTTGTCACAGCACGGGTTTGCGAAGTTCCGGAATCAACCGGGTCCATCAAAAAGTCATCGTCCGAGCTACAGCCAGAGAACAAGGCGGTTGCGGTAAATAGACAGGCACCTGCCAGAAAGCGTAATTTTCTTTTCATAGGTCACTCATTTTAATGTAAAACATATTATTAACAAACACAAAAAATTCCCGTTCGTGCGGACTTACACGAACGGGAATATGTCTGTCTTCAAATATTGAATGGCCGATGAGCTATTCCTTATTTGATTACGACCCGTATATCCCGCAGGTGTAAATCTCATTCCGGTCATGGCAGGTCTTCTGACTCGTCCCGGTCATCGTGCCTTCCCGGTATTACACCAGTGGCAAAAGTTCGATGTCCGTTTTTGTGGACTCACAGCAGCGGGTACTGTCCCGGATTTTCACCGGGTTCCCTTTTCATTCGGAAGGCGTAAACCTCCCGAAACCATTTCCCGACTGCAAAATTATCTATATTACATATCAATTCCAAATAATTCATAATATTTATAATAAAACACAC